>NZ_JBHZQU010000001.1:0-659682 GCF_042867205.1 Sphingomonas sp. NCPPB 2930
CAAAACATGCTCGAGATCACCCTCGACATATTCCTCGCCAGAAAACGCCTGCAGAGTCCGGGGTAAACACTCCCCCTGCAAGGGGAGGGGGACCAGCGAAGCTGGTGGAGGGGTGTCGCACTCTCGTTGGCGCTGACACCCCTCCGTCAGGCCTTCGGCCTGCCACCTCCCCTTGCAGGGGAGGATCGAGGTTACGAGATCAGCGCGGCGACGCCCGGCAGGTCCTGCCCTTCCATCCATTCCAGGAACGCGCCGCCCGCGGTCGAGACGAAGCTGAACTGCCTCCCCACGCCCGCCTGGTTCAGCGCGGCGACGGTGTCGCCACCACCTGCAACCGAGACGAGGCTGCCATCCTGGGTCAGCGCCGCCGCCGTCTTGGCGAGGGCGACGGTCGCCATGTCGAAGGGCGGCGTCTCGAACGCGCCGAGCGGACCGTTCCAGACGAGCGTGCGGCAGTTCTTGAGCACATCGCCCAGCGCCTCGACCGCATTGGGGCCGAGGTCGAGGATCATCTCGTCGGCGGCGACCTCATGCACGTTGACGGTGCGCGTCGCGGGGTTCGGCTTGAACTCCTTGGCGACCACCACGTCATAGGGCAGGTGGACGGTGCAGCCCGCCTTGTCGGCGGCGTCGAGGATCTCCTCGGCGGTGCCGGTCAGGTCATGCTCGCACAGCGACTTGCCCACATCGACTCCGCGCGCGGCGAGGAAGGTGTTGGCCATGCCGCCGCCGATGATGAGGTGGTCGACCTTGCCGACCAGATGCTTGAGGACCGCGAGCTTGGTCGAGACCTTGGCCCCGCCGACCACCGCCGCGACCGGATGCTGCGGATTGCCCAGCGCCTTTTCCAGTGCGTCGAGTTCGGCCTCCATGGCGCGGCCCGCAAAGGCCGGAAGCTGGCGCGCCAGACCCTCGGTCGAGACATGCGCGCGGTGCGCCGCCGAGAAGGCGTCGTTGACGTACAGGTCGCCCAGCTTCGCGATCTGCGCCGCCAGCTCGGGATCGTTCTTCTCTTCGCCAGCGTGGAAACGGGTGTTTTCCAGGATCGCGATATCGCCGGGGTTCAGCGTCGCGACCGCCGCTTCCGCCGCCTCGCCCGCAACATCGTCGATGAAGCGGACCGGACGGCCCAGCACGTCGCTATAGGGCTGGGTCAGCATCGCCAGCGAATAGTCGGGATTACGCTGCCCCTTGGGGCGGCCGAAATGGGCGAGGACCAGGACGATCGCGCCCTTGTCGGCCAATTCGGTCACGGTCGCGATCGTCGCGCGCAGGCGGGTGTCGTCGGTCACGCGGCCATCGGCCATCGGCACGTTCAGATCCTCGCGGACCAGCACGCGCTTGCCCTGGACATCGCCCATATCGTCGAGCGTCTTGAAGGCCTTGGTCATGATTCCTCAATCCTGATGTTATCGCCGATGCGGATCGTGCCGCCCTCGATCACGCGGGTGCATACGCCACCGCGCCAGTCGGGCCTGAGGGCCGCCTGCAATCCGTCGGCGATCGCGTCCATGCGGTGGCACGGATCGCATTCCATGGTGATTTCCAGAAGGACGGGCCCGATACGCAACCGGGTGCCCGGAATTTGGGGAAGGTCGAAACCCTCGACCAGCAGGTTCGCACGGCGCGCCTGCCAGGGGATGTCGCGGTCGATCTCGGCAAGTGCGGCGTCCCAGTCGGTCCGCTCGATCAGCGTCACCTGACGCCGCCCGCGCCCGCCGGGCTTGATCCGCCCGCGACAATCGCCTTCGACGCCGCCCGCCAGGGTGACGATGGCGGTGTCGATCACCTCCATCGGCCCCTTCGGTACGGCATGGCGGGCGATGCCGGCCAGATGCCCGGTCATCGCCCGCCCCGTCGTCATCAGAGGAACTTCGCCATCGCGGTCGCGGTGTCGACCATGCGGTTCGAGAAGCCCCATTCATTGTCGTACCACGACACGACGCGTACCAGCTTGCCGTCGATCACCGCCGTCTCCAGGCTGTCGACGGTCGAGGACTGCGGCGAGTGCATCAGGTCGATCGACACCAACGGCTCGTCCGAGAAGACCAGCACGCCCTTCAGCGGACCGTCTTCCGACGCCGCCTTCAGGATCGCGTTGACCTCTTCCTTGGTCGTGTCGCGCGCCGGGGTGAAGGTCAGGTCGACCAGGCTGACGTCGGGCACCGGCACGCGGATGGCCGAGCCGTCCAGCTTACCCTTCAGTTCCGGCAGAACCTCGCCCACCGCGCGGGCAGCACCCGTGGTGGTCGGGATCATCGACATGGCGGCGGCACGGGCGCGGCGCAGATCGGGGTGGATCTGGTCGAGGATCTTCTGGTCGTTGGTATAGGCGTGGACCGTGGTCATCAGGCCGCGCTCGATCCCGATCGCGTCGTTCAGCACCTTGGCGACCGGCGCCAGGCAGTTGGTGGTGCACGAGGCATTCGAGACGATGGTGTGGTCGGCGGCCAGCTTGTCATGGTTGACGCCGTACACGACGGTCAGGTCGACATTCTTGCCGGGGGCCGAGATCAGCACCTTCTTCGCACCCGCCGCGATGTGCTTCTCGCACGACGCCTTGTCGGTGAAGAAGCCGGTGCACTCCAGGACCAGCTCGACGCCCAGTTCCTTGTGCGGCAGGTTCGCCGGATCGCGCTCGGCGGTGACGCGGATGCGCTTGCCGTCGATCACGATGTCGTTGCCGTCGGCCGACACCTCGCCCGGATAGCGGCCATGGACGCTGTCGCGGCTGAACAGCCAGGCGTTCGACTTGGCATCGGCCAGATCGTTGATCGCGACGAGTTCCAGCGCGTCGCCGCCCCGCTCGAGGATGGCGCGCGCGACCAGGCGGCCGATGCGGCCGAAGCCATTGATTGCAACCTTGACCGTCATGCCAGCAATCTCCTGTCTTTCACGTCGGGCCGATGGCTGGACGCCCGGCCCCGGGTTCGGTGGGGGATGTAGCGGCCCGTGCCGCCGAATTCCACCGTTCGCGCTCGCCTTTCGGGGCCGATCGGGCCGCTGTCAACCGCCCCTCGGCCCCGGACGATCCAATTCCGGGTTGCCGCATGGAGCCATCCTGCTAAGCCGCATTCATGCCCGAACCCATTGTCGACGATGTCCTCTCCTCCGTCGAGCGGATCGACCGCGCGATCGCCCGGATCGAACAGGCGATCCGCACCCGCGCGGCCAAGGAAGACGCGCTCGCCCGCCGTCATGCCGCGCTGAAGGCGCGCATGGCCGACGCGGTCACCGCGCTGGACGATGTGATCAGCCGGGGGAGCGCCGCCTGATGGCCGAGGTGACGATCCTGGTCGGCGACCGTCCGCACACCGTCTATTGCCAGGACGGCGGCGAGGCGCGCGTCCGGATGCTGGGCCAGATGCTCGACCAGCGCTGGTCGGCCGCGCTGCGCGCCTCGGGCGGGCATAATGGCGAACGCGCGCTGCTCTTCGTCTCGCTGATGCTGGCCGACGCGCTGGAGGAGGCCGAGCGGCGCCCGCCCGCCGGGGCCGCGGTCAGCGAGGCCGCGCTCGCGCGGATCGCCGAGCGGCTGGAGGGGTTGGCCGATGCGCTGGACGAAGAAGGGCGATCCGGGAACGGCCGCCCTTGAGTAACGCGGAGTCCTCGCCTACATGGGTCGGCGGCGGGCTCTGCCCGGTACGAGCCACGATAATCCCTGAGGCTATTCTTCATCCAAGGGGGCTGTCCCTGCCCGGACCCTGGTCCGACGTACATGGTCCCCACCTGACGTATTGGGCGTCAGTGGATATTACGGCAAACGGCCATGGCGGTCCCGCCACCCGCTTTCTTCCGACATGACCGGCAAACGTGCCCTGCGCGCCAGGATGCGGGCGGTTCGCGACGCGCATGGCCCCGGCCTGCTGCCGGTCGCGCGCCCCTTTCTCGACCGGCTGCTGCCCGGCCTGATCGTCGCGGCCTATCGCCCGCTGGGGTCGGAGGCCGATCCGGCCCTGTGGGTCGAGGCGGCGCTACACGCAGGCGCAACGATCGCCCTGCCCCATGTGGTCGACCGGGCGAGCCCGATCCGCTTCCTGCGGTGGTCGCAGGGGCAGAATCTGGCCATCGGCGCCTTCGGGCTTTACCAGCCCTCCCCCGACGCCCCCGAATGCGCCCCCGACATCATCGTGACGCCGCTGGTCGGCTTCGACCGGCGCGGCAATCGGCTGGGACAGGGCGCCGGGCATTATGACCGCGCCTTCGCGGCCCATCCCGACGCCTGGCGGGTCGGCATCGCCTGGAGCGCGCAGGAGGTCAAGGGACTGACGCCCGACAGCTGGGACGCGCCGCTCCACGCCATCGCCACCGAATCGGAATGGATCGTCCCATGACCCCCAGTTGGCGCAAACCCGCCGGAATGCTGCTGATCGTCGCGATCATCATGGTCTGGGCGATGCTGGTCGCCAGCCTGTCCGGCGTGGTCGGGGGGTGGCATTGGGTGTTGCAGCTGCTTTTCTATGTCGTCGCGGGGATCGTGTGGATCACGCCGATGAAGCCGCTGCTGCGCTGGATGGAGGGGGGACGGGGCTGAGGGGGCCCCAGGGAACTAGCCCTGCCTCCTGCACCTGCCACCGCATCCTCGCTCCCCAACCCCGTTCGCTCAGGCTGAACGGAGGGATGGGCGCAGGGGGCGGGTTTTCCGGGAAGCCATCGGCCACGAAAATCAACGCCCGTTCGCGCTGAGCGAGGTCGAAGCGCATGCCCCGCGCTCACAACCAAACCGGCAATGTCTGTGCTGAAAACAAAAGCGCCATCCCGAAGGATGGCGCGAGTGACGGGGCTCGAACCCGCGACCTCCGGCGTGACAGGCCGGCGCTCTAACCAACTGAGCTACACCCGCTTGAAAGCCATGGGATGCCAACCGAAATCGGCATCGGCCCCTAGAGGGGATTTCGATATTTTCAGCCATTCTCTGAGGAGAGTGGCGCGAGTGACGGGGCTCGAACCCGCGACCTCCGGCGTGACAGGCCGGCGCTCTAACCAACTGAGCTACACCCGCTGAAAGCGTCGAGGCGCGCCAACTAGGCGAGCGTTCCCGACCTGTCAACGCATCATTTCATTTTTCTTGCGGAACGTCCGCCGGGTCGCTGTCGCGGTCGAGATGGGTGAGCGTTCCATGCTCGAACAGGAAGCCCGCAATGTCGGGCTTGCCCGCCGCCTTGAGCACGGTCTGGAGGATGATGAGCAGCGGCACCGCCAGCAATGCGCCCAGCGTCCCCCACACCCATCCCCAGAAGCTGAGCGAGACGAGGATCAGGATCGGACTGATGGTCAGGCGGTGCCCGACGATCAGCGGGGTGATCAAATTCGCCTCCACCAGATGCATGCCGTACATGATGGCGGGGGGCGCCAGCGCGACCCAGATGTCGCTGAACGTCATCAGCCCGCCCACCGCCAGCAGCAGCGCGCCGATCACCGGCCCGAAATAGGGGATATAGTTGAGCAGCGCGACGATGCCGCCCCACATCAGCGGATAGGGCATGCCGAACAGCGACAGTGCCCCCGCCACCGCGCCGCCCAGCGCCAGGTTGATGATGGTGATGGTGCCCAGATAGGCCGACACGTCGTCGACCACGTCCTGGATCACCCGCGCGGTCGCCATCGCGCCGTCGAAGCTCGTCCGCCCACGAATCGTCTCGCGCCGCATCCGGGTCCAGCCCGACAGGACGAAGAAGACGACGAGGACGCCGAAGAGGAACTGGACGATCAGCCCCGGCGCGGAGGTCGCCGCCAGCTCCAGGATCGAGCTGGGCGGCGAGACGGCCGCCGTCTGCGCCTGGCGGATCGGGGTCGCGGCGACCTGCCGCAGCGCCTTGTTCACATAGCGTTCGAGGCTGGAATAGAGATCGAGCAGCGGCGCCAGATTGTCCTGGATCCGCCCGATCCGGCTGGGCAGCAGGCGGAAGAAGTCGGTCGCGGGCACCACGATCGCCGCCAGCGCGATATTGGCGACCACCAGGAACAGCAGGACGCACAGCAGCGCGGCGAGCGGCGACGGCACGCGACGCCGCTCCAGCCACTCCAGGATCGGCACCAGCGCGATCGCGATGACCAGCGCGGTGGTCAGCGGCAGGAAGAACTCCGCCCCTTCCTTCAGCGCGAACGGCAGCGCGAGGATGAAGCCCGCCCCCGCCGTCAGGGTCAGCCCGGCGAGCAGCCGGTCGCGGCGCATCGCGATCCGTACCGCATCGCGCTGCCCCATGCCGACCGGCACCCCCAGGATCGAATCACCGACCGGCCGACCCAAGCCGACCTCGTCATCTTGCGCGTCACTCATCCGGTCACGTTAGCGGCTTTCCCCAAGCTGAAAAGCCGCTAACCGTGCCGTTTCATGACGTTTGTGTCATGCGACGCGCGTGGGTCCGTGCCCTGCCGCCAGCGGAGGGCAGCGGCGCCGTCACCAGGCGCGGGGAATCCCGCCCGTCCGCTCCGCGACCGCATTCTCGATCGACTGGAGCTGGGTGCGGTTCAACACACCCGCATCCATCAGGTGCCGCATCAATTCATCGGTCAACGCGGCCAGGAAGTGCAGCTCGGCACGCTCCGAGGCGCCATCTTCATTCAAGACTTCCATCGCCATCTCCCGATCTTCTCGTCGACGCGAACTGTGTAGCGGGCACCCCAGGAGCGCGATAGTATCTTTTGCCCGCCGCTCCATTGACGTTTACGTTAGCGGAATCCATCAAGGACGGATGGACCATGCCAAGCCCTCCGCCCCCTCCCCCGAAGCGCTTGCCAGGGGGCTGGTCGCCCTGCTCGACGTCGAGGAGATCGACACCGATCTGTATCGCGGCGCCCGCCGACCGGGCGGCGAGGGCCGGGTCTTCGGCGGACAGGTGATCGCGCAGGCGCTCCAGGCCGCACAACGCTCGACCGACGCCCCGCGCGCGGCGCATTCGCTCCACGCCTATTTCATGCGCGCAGGGGACGAACGCTATCCGATCATCTACCGGGTCGAGCGGGATTTCGAGGGGCGCAGCTTCGCGACGCGGCGTGTGATCGCGATGCAGAAGGGCAAGCCGATCCTCAACCTCGCCTGCTCGTTCCAGACGCCCGAGGACGGGCTGCACCATCAGGATGCGATGCCCGATGTCCCGATGCCGGACAGTCTGGCATCCGAACGCGATCTCCTGGCCTCGCTGGGCGACCGGGTGCCCGCACCGATCCGCGCCTTTCTCAGCCGACCGCGCCCGATCGAGCTGCGCCCGGTCGATCCGCGCCAGTTGCTCCAGCCCGAACCGCGCGAGCCGACCCAGGCGATCTGGTTCCGGCTGGTGGCGCCGATCGGCGACGACCCGACGCTGCACCGCGCGGTGCTGGCCTATGCCAGCGACTTCGCGCTGCTCGGCACCTCGACGCTGCCGCACGGGGTGAACTGGCTGATCGACAATATGCAGACCGCCAGCCTGGACCACGCGCTGTGGCTGCACGAGCCGTTCCGCGCCGACCAGTGGCTGCTCTACACCACCGACAGCCCCTGGGCAGGCCATGCACGCGGGTTCAACCGGGGGCGCATCTTCACCGCCGAGGGCCGACTGGTCGCCAGCGTCGCGCAGGAGGGGCTGATCCGGCTGCGCGACTAAAGGCCCGCCGGACATACCCGATCTTTGGAAACGCCGCCGTCCCTGCCCCACCTGCCCCGCGAAACGGCAAGAAGGGCGATGACCGGCGACACTTTTTCTTCTAATCGGCAATTACACGACCATGAGGAACTCGACGCGATGACCGCGATGCCCGTCGGCGAAGGGCTGAATACCGAACGCTATCGCCAGAAGCGCGACGCCATCCTGGCGGCGGCGGCGCAGGCGATCAACGAACAGTCGGCCAAGGGCATGACCTTCGCCGATGTCGCGCGCCGCGTCGGGCTGAACACCACCAGCGTCACCTATTATTTCCGCCGCAAGGAGGAACTGGCCGCCGCCGCGTTCGAGAACACGCTCGAGCGGCTGCTGGAGATGCTGGCGACCGCCGCCGAGGAGCCGACGCCGCAGGCGCGGGTCGCACGCTATGTCTCGATCAACATGGCGCGGCTGGCGCGGATCGAACGGGGCGAGGAAACGCCCTTCGCCGTGCTGTCGGACCTGCGCGCGATGGAGGAACCCATTCGCGGCCGGTTGATGGCCGGGTGGCAGAAGGTCTTCCGCGCCACGCGCAGCCTGTGGGGTACGCCCGCCAGCCGCGCGCATACCGACCTGTACGGCGCGCGGGCGCATGTCCTGCTGGAAAACACCTTCTGGCTGCCCGTATGGCTGGGCCGGTACGAACCCGACCAGTATGACCGGGTGGAGGCACGGCTGCTCGACGTGCTGACCCACGGCGTCGCGGCACGGGGATCGGCCTGGCGCCCCACCCTGCTCGACCTGGAACAGCACCGGGCCAGCGCGTCGGAGCCGGGGCGCGAGGCTTTCCTGCTGGCGGCGACGCGGCTCATCAACCAACTCGGCTATCGTGGCGCCAGCGTGCAGCGGATCGCGTCCGAGCTGAACGTGACCAAGGGCAGCTTCTACCATCATCTCGACGCCAAGGACGATCTGGTCGCCGCCTGTTATCGCCGCAGCTTCGACACGATCACCGGCGCGCAGCAACTGGCCGATGCGGCGGGGGGCAGCCATTGGCACCGGCTGTCGAGCGCGATCGCCACGCTGCTCGACATCCAGTTCGCCGAGCGCGGGCCGCTGCTACGCACCTCGGCGCTGTCCAGCCTGGCGGGGGACGAGCGCGCCGCGATGGTCGAACGGTCCAACCGGATCGCACGCCGCTATGCGGGGACGATCATGGACGGGGTGGCCGAGGGCTCGATGCGCCCGGTCGATGCGCTGATCGCCGCACAGGCGTTGATGGCGCTCCAGAACGCCGCCTTCGACATGCGCAAATGGGCCAGCACCATGGAGCGGCCGCATGCGATCGCGCTCTATGCCTCGACCATCCTCTACGGCCTGTTCGACGACCGGCTGCTGGACTGACGCCGCACCCTTTCCGCACATTTTGCGACAATATACCGGGGGGCGCGACATGATCCGGTGACAGGACGGTGCGACAAGGGGGCATGACCGGAGGGAATGGCCCTTCCGTCCAGAAGGAATGCTCCCGCCATGCGAAAGACCCTGATCGGCCTTTCCTTCGCCGCGCTGCTCGGCAGCACCGCCGCCTATGCGCAGGACGACATGCCGCCGCCATCGCCCGGCGGCATGATGGGGGTGCGTCCCGACGCGAACGGCAATATCACCCGCGCCGCCGCCATCGCCGACGCCGACCGGCGCTTCGCCGACATGGATGCCGATCATGACGGCACGGTCACGCCCGAGGAAATGCAGGCCTATCACGCCCGGCGTCGCGCCGAATGGCAGCAGCGCCGCCCCGAAGGGCCCCGCCCCCATGGTGAGCGCCCCGAGGGCGAACGCCCCGGCCGGCCCGCACCGCGACCGATCACCGCCGATGCGTTCCGGGCGCGCGCGCTCGCCATGTTCGACCGGCTGGACACCAATCACGACGGCAGGATCGACGCGACGGAACGCGCCGCCGCGCCCCGTTTCGGCGGCCGCCGCTTCGGCCATGACCGTCCGGGCGACCTGCCCCCTCCCCCTCAGCCTGCGCCGCAGGACCACTGAGCCGTCAGGCGGGGCGACCGATTCTCCCAACGGTCGCCCCGCTTGCGAGCCGCGCCCGCCATGCTAGACCCAGAGATCATGTCCGATACGCCGCATTTGCTGCTCGTCGACGACGAGCGTTCGATCCGCGAACCGCTGGCCGTCTATCTGACCAAACAGGGTTTCCGCGTGACCCAGGCGGGCGATGCCGCCTCGGCCCGGACGCGGCTGGCCGCCTATGCGATCGACCTCGTCATCCTCGACATCATGATGCCCGGCGAGGACGGCCTGTCGCTGTGCCGCCATATCGCCGCGACCAGCGAGGTGCCGGTCATCCTGCTGACCGCGCGCGCCGAGGAAACCGACCGCATCGTCGGGCTGGAGATGGGCGCGGACGATTATGTTGTGAAGCCCTTCTCCCCGCGCGAACTGGCGACCCGCGCCAAGGTCGTGCTGCGCCGGACCCAATCCGGGGGGGCGCGGCTGCATGCGCCCGACAGCGGCTCCTATGCCTTTGCCGGCTGGGTGCTGAAATCGGGCGAGCGGTCGCTGGTCGATCGCGAGGGCGTGTCGGTGATGCTGTCGACCGGCGAATACAACCTCCTCCTCGCGCTGGTCAGCCGCCCGCGCCAGGTGCTGACCCGCGACCAGCTGCTCGACCTGACCCAGGGGCGCGAGGCCGCCGCCTTCGACCGCGCGATCGACAACCAGGTCAGCCGCCTGCGCCGCAAGATCGAGACCGATCCCAAATCCCCCGAGATCATCAAGACGGTCTGGGGCGGCGGCTATACGCTGGCCGCCGAGGTCACCCGCCTGTGACCGCCCGCCGATGACCGTCCGGCTCTGGCCGCGTCGGCTGGCGGGGCAGATGGCGCTGCTGCTCGCCATCGCGCTGTTCGTGGCGCAGGCGATCAGCTTCACGCTGCTGCTGCGCGAGCGGCGCAGCCTTCAGCTCGAACAGACCTCCGGCCCCGCCATCGCGCGACTGAACGACGCCATCGAGCGCGCCGCCAACGGCAAGCCGCTTCCCCCCGATCGCGGGCGGGTGCGGGCCTCGGCGAACAATCCGATCCGCCCCAACCTGCCGCGCGTAAAGGAGGTCGAGGCGCTGATCCGCGACGGGCTTGCCGAGACCGGCCATCCCGTCGTCCGGGTGGTGACCGGCGTGCGCCCCTTCAATCCGGAGGATTTCGACTGGCCCCGCCGCCGGGGCGACCGCCGTCGCATCCCCGCCGAGGAATTGCTGATCGCGGTCGAGCGCAAGGGCGGCGGCTGGCTGGTCACGCGATCCTTCTGGCCGCATGACGGCCTGTTCCTGGTCTGGCGGCTGATCGCGCAGACGCTGATCCTCTACGGCGTCATCCTGCTGCCCGTCCTCTGGATCGGGCGACGCATCTCGCGCCCCTTGCGCGACCTGACCCGCGCGGCAGAGGGCTTCGATCCGCGCGAGAAGGGCGAGTCCATGCCCGAACAGGGCCCGCTGGACGTGTCGGCGCTGATCGCCGCGTTCAACGCCCTTCGCCTGCGGATCGGCGCGATGCTGGAGGAGAAGGACCGGATGCTCGGCGCGATCGGCCACGACCTGCGCACTCCGCTGGCGGCGCTCCGCGTGCGGATCGAGTCGGTCGAGGACGAACAGGATCGGCTGCGCATGGCCGATACCATCGCCGAGATGAACAAGACGCTGGAGGACATCCTCTCGCTCGCACGCGTCGGGCGGCCCAGCGAGGCGGAAACCGATGTCGACCTGAACGCGCTGGTCGATGCCGTGGTCGCCGATTTCCATGACCTGGGCCAGGATGTCAGCTTCGAGGAGCGCGGGCGGCTTCGGCTGAAGCTGCGGCCCTCGCTGATGCGGCGCGCGGTGCGCAACCTGATCGAGAATGCGGTCAAATATGGCCACTCCGCCGATGTCCGCATCGACGCGCTGCCCGACCGGATCGCGATCATCGTCGCCGATCGCGGCCCCGGCATCGCCGTCGACCAGCTGGAGACGGTGTTCGACCCCTTCATCCGGCTGGAGCATTCGCGCAACCGCGACACCGGCGGGATCGGGCTGGGGCTGGCGCTGGCGCGGTCGATCGTGCGCGAGGCGGGGGGCGATATCCGCCTGGCCAACCGGCCCGAGGGCGGGCTGGCGGCGACGATCACCCTGCCCCGCTGATCAGGCGTCGCGCGCCACCCGCAGCATCGCCGCCGCCGCCAGCGCCATGACCCCCGCCGCGATCGCCATCGCCCAGACCAGGTTGCCGGGAAAGAAATGCCCGACCACCGCACCCATCACCGACGACACGATCAGCTGTGGCAGCACGATAAAGATGTTGAACAACCCCATGTAGATACCCAGTTTTTCCGCCGGAAGCGCGGCCGACAGGATCGCATAGGGCATGGTCAGGATCGACGCCCAGGCGATCCCCACCAGCACCATCGCGCCGAGCAGCCACCAGGCATCGCGGATCACCAGGAACGACGCGAACCCCGCCGCGCCGCACAGCAACCCCAGGACATGCGTGTTGCGCCGCCCGATCGCCCGCGCCAGCCGGGGCAGGACAAAGGCCCAGAGCGTCGCCACCCCGCTATAGACCGCGAAGAGCACCCCGACCCAGTTCGCGCCCTCGTTGAACGCCGCGCTGCTCGGGTCGCTGGTATGGAATACCCGATCGGCAACGATCGGGGTGGTATAGATCCACATGATGAACAGCGCCGACCAGGTGAAGAACTGGACCAGCGCCAGCCGCTTCATCGTCGCGGGCATCGCGGCGAGATCGGCGAGGATCTGGCTGAGCGCGTTGCCGCCGCGCCCGCTGCGCACCAGCGCGGCGCTGACGATCTTCGCCAGGCCGAAGGCGACCAACCCGCCGCCCAGCAGATAGACCGGCTTGTCGAGCCCCAGCCAGCCGACGCCTGCGACGATCGCCAGCCCGGCCGCGATCCAGAGCGGCGCCGCCCCCATGCCGCGCGACGGCGGGGCATCGCCATGGCTGGCCTGTTGCGCATCGCCATCGGCAAAGGCGGCGATCTGTTCGGGCGAATATTCGCGCGTGGTCAGGACCGTCCACATCACCGCGACGAACAGGGCCGCCGCGCCGATATAGAAGCCATAGCGCACCGAGGGGGGCAGCTCGCCCGGTCCGGCGACATTGGCGACATGGAAGACATCGGTCAGCACCATCGGCGCCAGCGATCCCAGCACCGCGCCCGCGCCGATGAACCCGGTCTGGAAGGCATAGCCCGCAGTTCGCTGCCGACCGGGCAGCATGTCGCCGACAAAGGCGCGGAACGGCTCCATCGAGACGTTGAGCGACGCGTCGAGCAGCCATAGCAGCATCGCCGCCGCGACCAGCCCACCGGCATTGGGCATGCCCACCAGCGCCAGCGTCGCCAGCACCGCCCCCGCCAGGAAATAGGGCCGCCGCCGCCCGAAACGCCCCCAGGTCCGGTCGCTATAATGGCCGATCACCGGCTGGACGAGCAGCCCGGTCAGCGGGGCCGCGATCCACAGAAACGCCAGGTCCTTCTCGGCGGTGCCCAGCGACTGGAAGATGCGGCTGACATTGGCATTTTGCAGGGCAAAGCCGATCTGGATGCCGAAAAAGCCGAACGAGGTGTTCCACAAGCCCCAAAAGCCCTGACGCGGCTTCTCCATATCCTGTCCCAATCATCTGTTTTATTTGTCTTTATGGCCGGATGCTTGATCCGCGCACGACCAGCGTCGCGGGCAGCAGCGCGGTGACACGCGGCTTGCCCGCAATCTCCGCCAGCAGCGCGCGGACCAGCAATCGCCCGGCGGCGGAGGCGTCCTGCAACACGGTGGTCAGCGGCGGGTGCGCGAAGCTGGCGGCAGGAATATCGTCGAAGCCGACCACCGACACATCGGCGGGCACGCGCATCCCCGCCTCCGCCAGCACGCGCATCGCGGCGAGCGCGATCAGGTCGCTGGCCGCCATGATCCCGTCGAACGCCCGCCCCCGCGCCAGCAGCGAACGCGCCGCGCGCTCGCCCTCCTCCTCGCTGGAGATCGCGCCGACCTGAAGCGCGGGGTCGCAAGGCAGGTCCGCCTCGGCCAGCGCGTCGCGATAGCCGCGATAGCGGTCGTGGAATTCGGGATAATGGTCGGTCGCGTCGCCCAGAAAGGCGATACGCCGTCGGCCTTGGGCGATCAGATGCCGGGTCGCGGCCAGCGCGCCCGCATGATTGTCGCATCCGATGGTCAACCCCGGCTGGTCCGGCGTCACCGATCCCCAGCGCACGAAATGGGTGCCGCGCGCCACCAGCTGGTCCAGCTGCTCGCGATAATCGGCATAGTCGCCATAACCCAGCAGGATCAGCCCGTCGGCGCGGTGGCTGTCCTCATAATCGGCCTGCCAGTTGTTCTCGACATTCTGGAACGAGACCAGCAGGTCGTAACCGACCTCGGCACAGCTCTCCATGATCGAGCCCAACATACCGAGAAAAAAGGGATTGATCAGAGTCCGTCCCGGCGAGGGATCGCGGAACAGCAACAGCGCCAGCGTCCGCGTCTGCCCGCTGCGCAGGTTGGAGGCGGCCCGGTCGACGGTATAGTTCAGCGTCTTGGCGATCGCCTCGATCCGGGCGCGCGTGGCCGCGCTCACCGAAGGACTGCCGCGCAGGGCTCGGCTGACGGTCGGCTGCGACACCCCCGCCAGTTGCGCGATGTCGAACGATGTGGGCTTTCTCTGGCCGACCAAGACGCGCGGTTCCTCCTCTCCCTGCTGCATACCGGCATTGCGCACATCGGTTAAGCAGCAACCCTGTCGTAATAATGCAACAGGCCGATCTGGCCGCATTGAATACGTATGCGGCTTTGTTGGCATTTTGCGCCATCGATTTCATGGAGGCTGTAACAACCATACCCGTTCGTCGAACAGAGACGGGGTTTCCTGGAGGGGATTTTCATGACGATTCGCCCTGTGGCGCCGGCCGATGCCGCGCGCTCGTTCCTGAAGCTCGGCGTCAGCACTTTGGCCATGGTCATCGCCGCACCGGTGTTCGCGCAGGTCGCGACCACGCCCGCCGATCCGGCCGCCAGCACCACCGCCGCCACCCCCAATGACGGAGCCGCCGCCGATCCCCAAACGCAGGATGGTGTGGGTTCGGGCGATATCGTCGTCACCGGCTTCCGCGCCGCGCTGGAAAATGCCGTCGCCGAGAAGAAGAACCGCGACCTCGTCGTCGAGTCCGTCTCGGCGGAAGATATCGGCAAGCTGCCCGACGCCTCGATCGCGGAGTCGATCGCCCGCCTGCCCGGCGTCACGTCGCAGCGGGTCAACGGCCGCTCCAACGCCATCTCGATCCGCGGCTTCGCACCCGATTTCTCGACGACGCTCCTCAACGGCCGCGAGCAGACCTCGACCGGCGACAATCGCGCGGTCGAATATGACCAGTACCCCGCCGAAGTCGTCAACCAGGTGCTGATCTACAAGACCGCCAATGCCGGGCTGATCGGCCAGGGCCTGTCGGGCACGGTCGACCTGAAGACCATCCGCCCGCTCGACTATGGCAAGCGCGTCTTCTCGGTCGGCGCGCGCGGCACCTATGCCGATATCGGCAAGCTGAATGCCGGATCGAAGGACTTCGGCTATCGCGCCTCGGCCACCTATGTCGACCAGTTCGCCGACGATACGATCGGCGTGGCGCTGTCCGCCAGCTATCTGAACGAGCCGTACCAGATTCAGGAAGGCAATGCCTGGGGCTATGCGCCGGTCACGGTGAACGGCGCCTCGGCCAATGTCATCGGCGGCTCCAAATCCTATGTCACCTCGACCACGCTGAAGCGCCTGGGCCTTTCGGGCACGCTCCAGTGGAAAATGAGCGACACCTTCACCAGCACGCTCGACGGCTTTTATTCCGACTTCAACGACGATCAGATCAAGCGCGGTATCGAGCTGCCGCTGGCCTGGGGCAGCGGCACGACGCTGACCAATGCGGTGGTCAATAACGGCCTCGTCACCTCGGGCACGTTCAACAATGTCGAGGGCGTCGTCCGCAACGACTCGTTCCAGCGCAAGGCCAAGCTCTATTCCTTCGGCTATAACGGCAAGTATAAGGGCGATGACGGCTGGAGCGCGTTCATCGACCTCAGCTATTCGCGCACCGATCGCGACGAGGTGACGCTGGAAACCTATAGCGGCACCGGATACGGCCAGGGCAACGGCGCGACCGATACGATCGGCTTCACCACGGGGCGCACCGGCACGGTCTTCAAGCCGACGCTGAACTATTCCGACCCCAATCTGATCCAGCTGACCGATCCGCTGGGCTGGGGCGGCACCACGCGGCAGGCGGGCTATTTCAACGACCGCAAGATCACCGACCAGATCAAGCAATATCGCGTCGAGATCGAGCGCGAGGTCGAGACGCCGATCGTCCACGCCATCCGCTTCGGCCTGAACTATACCGACCACAGCAAATCGCTGGCGCCCAACGAATCCTTCGTCACGCTGCCGAACGGGGCGACCATCGCGCCGCTGCCCCAGCAATATCGCCAGACGCCGACCGACCTGACCTATCTGGGCCTGGGGCCGATGCTCAGCTATGATCCGCGTGCGCTGCTGGCGGGCGGGGTCTATACGCTGACCCCCAATACCAGCCCGGACGTGCCCGCCAAGGCGTACACCACGACCGAGCATCTGATGACCGCCTATCTCCAGACCGACCTGCGCGCGCAGATCGGCGCGGCGGAGCTGACCGGCAATATCGGCGTGCAGGCGGTCGGCACCGAGCAGAAGTCGCGCGGGCTGATCTATAACGGATCGGGCTATACCAGCATCGTCCAGGGCGACGATTACTGGGACATCCTGCCCAGCGCCAACCTGTCGCTGCGCCTGCCCAGCGACTGGGTGTTCCGCGTCGCCGCCGCGCGCCAGATGATGCGGCCGCGCTTCGACGATATGCGCGTCGCCCTGTCCTATGGCTTCGACGCGGCGCAGGGGATCATCTCCGGCAATGGCGGCAATCCCTATCTCCGCCCGATCCGCGCCAATTCGTTCGACGTCACGGTCGAGAAGTATTTCGGCACGCGCGGCTATCTGGCGGCGCAGGGCTTCTACAAGGATCTCAAGAGCTTCGTTTACAATCTTGAGCAGCCCTATGACTATGCGGGCCTGCCCCTGCCCGCCGCCGTGCCGGTCGGCACGCCGACGCTGGGGCGCATCACCCGGCCGATCAACGGCTCGGGCGGGACCATCTATGGCGTCGAGCTGGCGGGCACGCTGCCGCTCGGCCAGGTGGCCAGTTTCCTCGACGGTTTCGGCCTGACGGGTGGCGGGTCGTACACCAAGACCGAGATCGTGCCGACGCCCGGCGGCGAGCCCGAGGATATTCCCGGCTATTCGCGCTGGGTGGCGAACGGCACCGCCTTTTTCGAGAAATGGGGCCTGAACATCCGCGGATCAGTGCGCTACCGCTCGACCTTCGTGGGTGAGCTGTCGGGCTTCGGCGCCAACCGCGTCCGCCGCCGCGCCATCGACGAGACGATCGTCGACGGGCAGATCGGCTATGACTTCCAAGAGGGGACGTTCAAGGGCCTGTCGCTGTTCCTGCAGGGCCAGAACCTGACCGACACGCCGTTCGTCACCACCAATGGCGGACAGCGCGATCAGGTGATCGACTATCAAAGCTATGGCCGCCGGTTCCTCGCCGGGTTTACCTATCGCTTCTGATGCCCCTCGCCCCGCGCCGGTCTTCGGCTGGCGCGGGGTATCGTGAGACGCCGCATGGACGCCGCCCCCTCGACAGCCCCCATCGCGCCCGCCCCCGTCACGCAGCGGGTGGTGATCGTCGGCGGCGGCACCGCCGGATGGATGGCGGCGGCGGCGCTGGCGCGGTTCCTGCCCGCCTCCGCCCGCATCACCCTGATCGAGTCCGAGGCGATCGGCACCATCGGGGTCGGCGAGGCGACCATTCCCGGCATCCGCCTGTTCAACCAGATGCTGGGCCTGGACGAGGCCCAATTCCTTCGCGCCACCCAAGGCAGCTTCAAGCTGGGTATCCGGTTCGAGGGCTGGTCGGGTGCGGGCAGCGGCTATCTCCATGCGTTCGGCAGCATCGGGCGGGCGCTGGGGCTGGTGCCCTTCCACCATTACTGGCTGCGTGGCGGCGGCGGGGCCAATCCGGCCTCGCTCTGGGGGCATATGGCCAGTGCGCAGGCCGCGATGGCGGGCCGCTTCGCCCCCGATCCCGGCCGCCCCGACCTGCCGAGCGGCCTGGCCTGGGCCTATCATTTCGACGCCAGCCTCTATGCCGCGCTGCTCCGCCGTCATGCCGAGGCGGCGGGCGTGGTGCGGATCGAGGGCAGGATCGCCTCGGTCGCGCGCGATACCGGCGGGCGGATCGATCATGTCGTGCTGGAGGACGGCCGGCGCGAGGCGGGCGACCTGTTCATCGACTGTACCGGCTTTCGCGCGCTGCTGATCGGCGAGACGCTGGCCGAGCCCTTTGATGACTGGTCCGAACTGCTCCCCTGCAATCGCGCGCTGGCGGTGGCGGGCGAGCGGACCAGCCCCCTGCCCCCTTATACCCGCGCCATCGCGCATGGCGCGGGCTGGCGCTGGCGCATTCCGCTTCAGCATCGGACCGGCAACGGGCTGGTCTATGACAGCCGCCATCTCTCGGACGACGAGGCGGCCGACCGGCTGCTCTCGGCGCTCCGTGGCGAGGCGGTGGGGGAGCCGCGCCTGCTCGGCTTCACCACCGGACGGCGGCGGCGCGCCTGGGTGGGCAATTGCGTCGCGCTCGGCCTGGCGGCGGGGTTTATGGAGCCGCTGGAATCGACCAGCATCCACCTGATCCAATCGGGCATCGCCCGGCTGCTGGAGTTCTGGCCGGGGCCGACACTCCAGCCGGTCGAGCTCGACGCCTATAATCGCCTGACCGAAGTCGAATGGCGGGGAATCCGCGACTTCCTGATCCTCCATTACCACGCCAATGCCCGGCCCGAGCCCTTCTGGACCGAGCGGCGCGCGGTGCCCTTGCCCGACGGCCTGGCCGCCCGCATCGCCCTGTTCCGCGCCAGCGGCCGCGTGCTGCGCGACGGCGAGGAGCTGTTTGCCGAACCCGCCTGGATCCAGGTCCTGATCGGTCAGGGCATCCCGCCCTCCGGCCATCATGCGCTGGCGGATGCGCTGTCGGCGGACGAGCTGGATGACCTCCTCACCCTCACCCGGCGTCATGCCGCGCAGGTGGCCGCCCGGCTGCCGACGCACGACGCCTTCCTCGCCGCGCATTGCGCCGCGCCCGTTCCAAAGGTCTGCCCATGAAGACGCTGCTGCTCGCCTTGCTCGCCACCGCCACGCCGCTGGCCGCGCAGGATTATCGCCAGCGCCGGCCCCAGGACGAGGTGATCTATTTCGTCCTGCCCGACCGGTTCGAGAATGGCGACACCGCCAATGATCGCGGTGGGCTGAAGGGCGGGCCGCTGACCACCGGCTTCGATCCGACGCACAAGGGATTCTACCATGGCGGCGACCTGAAGGGGCTGACCAAGCGGCTCGACTATATCCAGGGGCTGGGCGCGACCGCGATCTGGCTGGGGCCGATCTTCAAGAACAAGGCCGTGCAAGGGGCCAGGGGCCAGGAGAGCGCGGGCTATCACGGATATTGGATCACCGACTTCACGACCGTCGACCCGCATCTGGGCAGCGAGACGGACCTGCGTGCCTTCATCGCCGCCGCGCATGGCCGGGGGATGAAGGTCTATATGGACATCATCGTCAACCACACCGCCGACGTGATCCAGTATAAGGAATGCGCCGAGGGCACGCCCTGCCCCTATCGCGACCGCGCGACCTGGCCCTATCAGCGGCGCGGCGGGGTGAATGGTCAGCCGATCAATCCGGGCTTTCTGGGCGACGATGTGCAGACCGCCGCGAACTTCGCGCATCTGACCGATCCCGCTTATGCCTATACGCCCTATGTCCCGGCAGGCGAGAAGAACGCCAAGACCCCCGCCTGGCTGAACGACCCGATCTATTATCACAATCGCGGCAATACGAGCTTCGAGGACGAGAGTTCGACGACGGGGGATTTCTCGGGGCTCGACGATCTCTACACCGAGAATCCGCGCGTCATTGCGGGGATGATCGACATTTACGGGGGCTGGATCGACCGGTTCGGGATCGACGGCTTCCGCATCGACACCGCCAAGCATGTGAACTCCGAATTCTGGCGCCGCTTCGTCCCCGCCATGCTGGCGCGGGCCAAGGCCAGGGGCATCCCGAACTTCCACATCTTCGGTGAGGTCACGGCGGGGATGGAGCCGGGCACGCTCGCGCGCTGGACCAGGATCGCCGACTATCCGGCGGTCCTCGACTTCGCCTTCATGAACGCGGTCATCCAGACAGTCGCGGAGAACAAGCCGACCCGCATATTGTCCAATCTGTTCGAGGGCGATGTGCTCTATGCCAAGGGCGAGGCGACGGCGGACATATTGCCGACCTTCCTCGGCAATCACGATCATGGCCGCTTCGCGCGCGACGTCCGACAGGCGAACCCCAATGCTTCGGACGAGGAAGTCCTGAAGCGGGTCGAACTGGGCCATGCGATGCTGCTGACCCTGCGCGGGGTGCCGACCATCTATTCGGGCGACGAACAGGGTTTCGCGGGCGACGGCAACGACCAGGATGCGCGCGAGGACATGTTCGCCAGCAAGGTCGCCAGCTATAACGACAACCGGCTGGTCGGCACGACGAAGACGACCGCGACCGACAGCTTCGTGCCCGGCCATCCGCTGTATCGTGAGATCGCCACGCTTGCCCACCTGCGCACCGCCAACCCAGCTTTGACGCGGGGGCGGCAGGTCATCCGCGCGCGCGGCGATGCACCGGGGCTGTTCGCCGTATCGCGCTTCGACCCCGCCACGGGGCGCGAATATGTGATCGCCTTCAACACCTCGGCCAAGCCCATCGCCCAGGCCGTGCAGGTCGAAACGGCATCGCAACGTTTCACTGCCATGGCTGGCCCCTGCGCCCCCAAGGCCGCCGCGCCCGGCAGCCTGATGTTCGACTTGCCCGCCTTCGGCTATGCCGTCTGCGCGGCGGAGACCCGTTGATGACCGAGACTGCCCGCATCGCTCCGCGCCCCTGGTGGAAGGGCGCGGTGATCTATCAGATCTACCCCCGCAGCTTTGCCGACAGCAATGGCGACGGCATCGGCGACCTGCCCGGCATCACCGCCCGGCTGGACCATGTCGCCAGCCTGGGCGTCGATGCGATCTGGCTGTCGCCCTTCTTCACCTCGCCGATGAAGGATTTCGGCTATGACGTCGCCGATTATCGCGACGTCGATCCGATCTTCGGCACACTTCGCGATTTCGACGCGCTGGTCGCTCGCGCGCACGAACTGGGGCTGAAGGTCGTCATCGACCAGGTGTACAGCCACACCTCGGACGAGCATCCCTGGTTCACCGAAAGCCGGTCCAGCCGCACCAATCCCCGCGCCGACTGGTATGTCTGGGCCGATCCCAAGCCAGACGGCTCGCCGCCGTCCAACTGGCAGTCGGTGTTCGGCGGCCCCGCCTGGACCTGGGACGCGCGGCGCGGGCAATATTATCTGCACAATTTCCTGAAGGAGCAGCCGCAGCTCCACGTCCACCACCCGGACGTGCAGGCCGAATTGCTGGCGACCGCGCGTTTCTGGCTGGATCGGGGCGTGGACGGCTTCCGGCTGGATGCGATCAACTTCATGATGCACGAGCCGACCCTTCGCGATAACCCGCCCGCACCCGACACGGGCAAGACGCGCACCCGGCCGTTCGACTTTCAGCTGAAGCTCTACAACCAGAGCCATGCCGATATCGTGCCCTTCCTGGAGCGGATCCGCGCCACGCTGGACGGCTATGGCGACCGATTCACCGTGGCCGAGGTCGGCGGCGACGAGGCCGACCGCGAGATGAAGCTGTTCACCGCTGGGGATCATCGGCTGAACACCGCCTATGGCTTCGACTTCCTCTATGCCGACCGACTGACCCCGCGCATCGTCGCCGAGGCGGTCGCGAAATGGCCCGCAGAGCCAGGCATGGGCTGGCCGAGCTGGGCGTTCGAGAATCATGACGCGCCGCGCGCCGTGTCGCGCTGGACCACGCCGGAGCATCGCGACGCGTTCGCGCGGATGAAGATGCTGTTGCTCCTGTCCCTGCGCGGCAATGCCTTTGTCTATCAGGGCGAGGAGCTGGGGCTGACCCAGGTCGATGTGCCCTTCGAGCGGCTGGTCGACCCGGAAGCCATCGCCAACTGGCCGCTGACCCTGTCGCGCGACGGGGTGCGCACGCCGATGCCGTGGAGCAGCAATGCGGCCAATGGCGGCTTCTCGGATGCCGAGCCCTGGCTGCCGGTCGGGCCGGATCACGCCGCGCTGGCGGTCAACCGACAGGATGGCGATCCGGACTCGCTGCTGAACCTCACCCGCCGCCTCGTCCGCTTGCGCGCCGATACGCCTGCGCTGGCGGTCGGCGACCTGACGCTGTTGCACGCCGACGACCAGCTGCTCGCCTTCGAGCGGCGCGAGGGCGACCAGCAGCTGCTCTGCCTGTTCAATCTGGGCGACACGCCTGTCCAGCTTCCCGCCGCCCTGCCACATGGGCAGCGGGTGCTGGTCCAGATCAATAACGCCACCGACGAACGCCTGGGCGCGTTCGGGGCGGCGATCCGGGAGATGACTGCATGAAGACGACCATCGCCTTGGGGCTCGGCCTGATCGCCGGAGCGGCGCAGGCCCAGAACGGCCCAGCCGATCCGGCGGTCAACGAGACGTTCAAATTCGCCAAGCCCGCCGGACAGCCCGACGCGATCGAAACCTCGCCGAACGGGCAGATCACCGTGCAGGTGTCGACCGACAATGACGGTCGGGCGGTCTATATGATCGCCAGGGGCGGCAAGACGATCGTCGCCCCCTCGCGGCTGGGCATGATGTTCACCGACGCGCCCAAGATCGAGCGGGGGCTGAAGATCGAGGCCGTCACCCATGCCAAGTCCGACACCAGCTGGACCCAGCCCTGGGGCGAATGGCGCACCATTCGCGACAATCACCGCGAGATGCGCGTCCACCTGATGGAATCGAGCGCGCTGCATCGCCGCTATGACGTGGTGTTCCGGGTGCAGGACGACGGCGTCGGCTTCCGCTACGAATTTCCCGAGCAACAGGCTTTGCCCAAGGCGAACATCGCCGAGGAGCTGACCGAGTTCAACATCGCGCAGGGCGGCACCGCCTGGTGGAAGCCCGCTTTCCTGTGGAACCGCGAGGAATATCTCTACAACCGCACGCCCATTACCGCGGTCGGCACGGCGGCGACGCCGATCACCATGAAGCTCGACGACGGCACGCACATCGCCATCCATGAGGCGGCGCTGGTCGACTATGCCAGCATGGGGCTGATGAAGACCGAGGGGAACGGGTTCAAGGCGGTCCTGACCCCCGGCTCGGGCGCGCCCAAGGTGGTGAAGACGGGCGCGTGGACGACGCCGTGGCGGACCTTCCTGATCGCACCCGATGCGGGCGGCCTCTATATGAGCCACCTGATGCTCAACCTGAACGAGCCCAACAGGCTGGGCGACGTATCCTGGGTGAAGCCCGGCAAGTTCGTCGGCGTCTGGTGGAAGATGATCAAGGGCGAATGGAGCTGGGCACGCGGGCCCCGCCACGGCGCGACGACTGCTAATGTGAAGACCTATATCGACTTCGCATCCAAATACGGCATCCCCGGCGTGCTAGTCGAGGGGTGGAATATCGGCTGGGACGGCGACTGGGCGGGCAATGGCTCGGCGATGCAGTTCGCGACCCCGGCGGAGGATTTCGACGCGGACGCGCTGGCGGAATATGCGAAATCCAAGGGCGTCTCGCTGATCGGCCATCACGAAACCGGCGGCGCGGTCAGCCATTATGAGAGCCAGTTCGACCCCGCGTTCAAGTTCGCCGCCGATCATGGCGAGCATGTCGTCAAGACCGGCTATGTCGCCGATGCCGGGCAGATCGAGCGGATGAACCCGGACGGCTCGGTCAGCCGCGAATGGCATGAGGGCCAGTGGATGGTGAACCACCATCTCCGCGTTCTTCAGGCCGCCGCCAAAAACAAGGTGTCGATCGACAGCCACGAGCCGGTCAAGGACACGGGTCTCCGCCGCACCTATCCCAACTGGCTGGCGCGCGAGGGGTCGCGGGGCATGGAATATAACGCCTGGCCCGGCAAGAACCCGCCCGAGCATGAGGCGAACCTGGCCTTCACCCGGATGCTCGAAGGGCCGATGGACTTCACGCCCGGCGTGCTGAGCCTGACGGGCAGCGACAACAGCCCGATCCAGTCGACCATCGCCAAGCAGCTGGCGCTGTATGTGGTGCTCTACTCGCCGGTGCAGATGGCGGCCGATACGCCGGAGAATTATGCGAAATATCCGGAAGCCTTCCGCTTCATCGCGGATGTGCCGGTGGACTGGGAGGACAGCCGCGTGCTGAACGGCGAGGTCGGCGATTACGTCACCTTCGCACGGCGCGACCGCAAGAGCCGTGACTGGTATATCGGGTCGATCACCGACGAGAATGCGCGTGAGCTGACCGTGACGCTCGACTTCCTCGATCCGGGCAAGTCCTATGAGGCACAGGTCTATAGGGACGGCCCCGGCGCGACCTATGCGACCGAGGCGCGGCACTCGATCGCGTTCGAAACCCGGCGGGTGAAGAAGGGCGACACGCTGACGCTGTCGCTGGCCCCCGGCGGCGGCCAGGCGATCCGGTTGAAGGCGCTGTAAGCCCAATCCTCCCCAAGCTCGCTTGGGGAGGGGGACCATCGCGTCAGCGATGGTGGAGGGGCGGACGGACCGGCCATGCCCCTCCACCACGCCCTTCGGGCGCGGTCCCCCTCCCCATCTGACGATGGGGAGGATTAGGTCGTTACTTCGTCGGGAAACCCCGCTGCTTGAGCAGCGCGTTCACATCCGGGTCGCGGCCCCGGAACGCGCGATAGGCCTCGGCGCGGTCGGTCTCGTTCCCCGTCGACAGCAGCACCCGCGCAAAGCGGTCCGCCGTCGCCTTGTCCCACGGGCTGCCCGCTTCCTCGAACGCCGCGAAGGTGTCGGCGTCCATCGTCTCCGACCACAGATAGCTGTAATAGCCCGCCGAATAGCTATCCGACGAGAACAGGTGATTGAACTGCGGCAGGCGGTGCCGCATCACCAGCTCCCTCGGCATCCCGATCTCGCGCAGCGTCGTCGCCTCGAACGCCGCCGGGTCGACCACGCCGTCGGGCACGGTGTGCAGCTTCATGTCGACGATCGCCGAGGATAGATATTCGGTCGTCGCAAAGCCCTGGTTGAAGGTCTCCGACGCCTTGATCTTGTCGAGCAGCGCCTGCGGCATGGGCTGGCCGGTCTTGTAATGGCGGGCATATTTGTCGAGCACGTCGCGGGTCAGCAACCAATGCTCGTTCACCTGGCTGGGATATTCGACGAAGTCGCGCGGCGTGCCCGCCAGCCCCGGATAGGTGACGTTCTGGAGCATCGCATGGATCGCGTGGCCGAATTCGTGGAACAGCGTCTCGGCATCGTCCAGGCTGATGAGGACCGGCTCGCCGGGCGCACCCTTGGCGAAGTTGTTGTTGTTGGACGACAGCACATTCTGCACCGGCGGCAGGTTGCGCTGGCCGCGATAGGTGTTGGCCCAGGCACCGGAGCGCTTGCCGGTCCGCGCGAAATCGTCGCGATAGAACAGGCCGACCTCCTTGCCGTTCCGCGTCACATGCCAAACGCGCATGTTCGGCTCGAAGACGGGCACCGTGCCGGTGATCTCCTTGAACTCCAGCCCGTAGAGCCGGTTCGCGGCATAGAGCGAACCCTGGATGATGTTGTTCAGCTCGAAATAGGGCTTCAACTCGGCCTGATCGAGGTCGTAGCGGCTCTTGCGGACCTTCTCCTGGTAGAAGCGATAGTCCCAGGGCTCGATGGTGATCTTCGCGCCGTCCTTATCCGCGATCACCTGCATGTCGCGGACCTCTTCCGCCACGCGCGCCTTGGCGGCGGGCCAGACGCGCATCATCAGGTCCATCGCGGCGGCCGGGGTCTTGGCCATGGTGTCCTGCATCCGCCAGTCGGCATGCGTCTTGAAGCCCAGCAGGTGTGCCCGGTTCGCGCGGAGGCGGACGATACGCGCGATGGTCGCCTTCGTATCGTTGATGTCGCCATTGTCGCCGCGCTTGGTGAAGGCGCGCCACACCTGCTCGCGCAGCGCCCGGTCGGTGGCGAAGGTCAGCACCGGATCGACCGCCGAGCGGGTGTTGACGATCGCCCAGCCCTGCTGCCCGCGCTCGGCCGCCGCCGCCTTGGCGACCGCCTTCACGCTGTCGGGCAGGCCCGCAAGGCGCGCCTCGTCGGTGACGATGATCGCGGTGCCTTCGTCCGCCAGCAGACGCTGCGAGAACTCGCTGAAATTGATCGCCAGATTCTGGTTGAAGGCGGACAGCTCGGCCTTCTGCGCCGGGGTCAGCTTGGCCCCCTGCCGCACGAAGCTGTCATAGGTGCGCGTGACGAGCCGCTTCTGCTGCGCGTCGAGGCCGCTCGTGTCGCGTGTCCGGTAGATCGCCTCGATCCGCGCGAACAGCTTGGGGTTGAAGGTGATCTCGTCCGACGCCTTGGACAATTTGGGCGACCATTCGCGGTCCAGCGCCTGATAGGCCGGATTGTTCATATTGCCCGTCATCACCCCGAACAGCGTCATCACGCGGTTCAGCGTCTGTCCGGCATTCTGCATCGGCACGAAGGTGTTGGCGAAGCTCGGCTTGGCGGGATCGTTGGCGATCCGGTCATACTCTTGCCTGCGCTCGGCCAGCGCCGCCTCGAACGCGGCGGGGAACAGCTCGGGCCTCACCTTGTCCCAGGGCGGCACCCCGCCATAGGGGCCGGTCCAGGGGGAAAGCAGCGGATTGGTGGCGGGCGCCTGCGCCGCCTGCGGGGGAGCAGCCATGGCGGTTTGGCTCATCAGCGTGGACAGGACAAGGGCGAGGGACAGGTGACGCAATGGGAACTCCCGGACATGACACGGAAGTCATCACCATAAGCGCCTGAACAAAGGGGTAAAGTCCCGATCCCTCCGCGCGGGATCACCCTTGCCGCCGATTCTGCTCCTCCGCCACCCCGGCAGCGGCGATCAACGCCTCGCCCGTCCGGCGCGCGGCTCCGGCCGTCATCGTGACCGCGACACCATCGGGGCCGTCGAGCATGACCAGCCCCTCCTCTGCGGTCGCCCGTCCGGCATCGGATCGGATTCCGGAATGGCCGGGGGACGCGCTCATATATCCTTACCCATCATGTTGGGGCCGCCGCCATAGAGATAGCCCGGATCGAAATCGGCCAGCGCCGCCAGCGCGTCGATGTCGAGCATCCGCACCTCCCCGCTGCGAAAGGTCATCAGCCCGCGCTCGCGCAGCGACCGCAGCACGCGGTTCAGATGCACCGGCGTGACCCCCGCCGCCTCGGCCAGATCGATCTGCGTCACCGGAAAGCGGAACGTCCCGTCGCGCACCAGATCGACCATGGCGAGCCGCGCATGAAGCTCGCAGAACAGATGCGCGACGCGTCCGTCCGCCTCCAATCGGCCGAGCCGGAACACCCATTCGCGGTGCATCGCCGCGTCGAGCAGCGTCGAGAACCACAATAGCCGCGTCAGGCGTGGTCGATGCGTGACGATCTCGTCCAGCCGGTCATGGCCCGCCAGCGCCACCTTGGCGCGGGTCAGCGTCGCCACCTCATGGTCGAGATAGCGCATCGCGAAGCCATGGAGGTCGACGAAATCGCCCGGCACGTGAAAGGCGACGATCTGTCGGTTGCCGTGCCGGTCGTCCATATACCGGCACATCACCCCTTCGAGCAGCAGGCTGCTATGCCGGACCCGCTCGTCCCGGCGGATGACGATCCGGCGCGCAGGCAGGTCGACCACCTCATCGATCGTGGACTCCAGCGCGGCGACGTCGTCCGCCGTCATCACGTCGCGCCCGCGCTCCTTCAGGAACAGGCCGGTCAGGGGCGGACGGTCGGCCGTGGCCTTGTCCAGATGCAGGGCATCGATCGCAGTTGCCGCCATGCCGTGATCCCTCGCTCCAACCATTCGCAGGGGAAATCCTTCGCGATGCGAAACGGTTCCCCTGCGCGACGACGGCGCGCGATCAGTGGCCGGGCGAGCGCCCGGTGCCCTTGACCGGATCGGCGGAGGCCAGCGCCTGTTCGGGATGCTTGCGGTTGCTGCGCACCGATGCCCAGAAGGACAGGCCGATAACCGTCGCGCCGATCAGGCCGGTGATCGTCTCCGGGATATGGAAGCGCACCGACAACAGCATGATCGCCGCCAGCGCCAGGATCGCATAGAAGGCGCCATGCTCCAGATAGCGATACTGGGTCAGCGTGCCGTGATCGACCAGCATGATCGTCATCGACCGGACGAACATCGCCCCGATCCCCAGGCCCAGCGCGATGATGAACAGATTGTTCGACAGGGCGAAGGCGCCGATCACCCCGTCGAACGAGAAGCTGGCGTCCAGCACCTCCAGATACAGGAAGGCGGCAAAGCCCGACTTGGCCGCCGCGCCTGTCGCCGCATCGCCATCGCCCTCCAGCAGCACGCCGACCGCATGGACCGCGATATAGGTCAGCAGGCCGAAGATCCCGGCGGTCAGGAAGGTCATCGCCTCCTCGGCGGGAATGAAACGGCCGATGACATAGAGCGCGAGCAGCACGATCCCCATCGCCAGTCCCGAAATCTCGCGCAGCGCCGCCAGCGGCCGTTCGATCGCGGGGAGCCAATGGTCCTCCTTCTCGTCATCGAGGAAGAAGTTCAGCCCGACCATCGCCAGGAAGCTGCCGCCGAACCCCGAAATCCCGACATGGGCCGAGGTGATGATCTGTTCGTAGCGGACCGGATCGCCCGCGGCGAGCTTGACCGCCTCGACCGGCCCCATATGCGCGGCGATCGCGACGATGGCGAGCGGGAAGACGATCCGCATCCCGAACACCGCGATCAGGATACCCCAGGTCAGGAAGCGCCGCCGCCATTTGTCGTCCATGTCGCGCAGCACGGTGGCATTGACCACCGCATTGTCGAACGACAGCGACACCTCCAGCACGCCGAGCACCAGCACGATCCACAATATGCCCAGCGTCCCCGCCAGCGTGCCCGTGCTCTCGAAGCCCAGCCAGGCCGCGATCGCCAGACAGATCGCGGTGAAGAGGAACGATCCCTTATAATATTTCAGCAGCACCTATTCCCCCTGTACGCGGCCGACCGACAAGCTCCGCAGCCCGGTAAAGCCCGGCTCCATGCTTTTGTTCAATCGGGCATCGGCTCTATCGCCGCCGGGCCCGGTCGCGACAAGCGGCTTTGCACGCGAAGATGCGGGGACGGGGATCGACGCGCGGGTCAGATGCGCGCGTCGTTGCCGATCAGCTGATTCGTGATGCGGTCGGCGGTCGCGCGCAGATGATTCAGCGCGGCGGCCTCGTCGACGGGCGCGTCGGTGATGCGGATGAAGGGGACCGCCAGGACCGCCATGGCCTGATCGCCGCGCATGATCGGGGCCGCCAGTTCGACCATGCCGACCAGATCGGGGCTGTCGACCCGGGCGAAACCCTGTTCGCGCACCGCATCCGCCTGCGCCACCAGCCGGGCGCGCGCCTCTTCCGACAGCGGCGGGTCGAACAGCCCCTCCCATTCGCGCCGGGTCTGTTCGGGCTGCATGGCATAGAGGAGGACGCCCGACGGGGTGTCGTAGAGCGGCCGACGATAGCCGACGCGGACCGAGAAGCCGACCGCCGTACACGCCTCCATCCGCGCGATGACCGAGGATGCCGCGCCCGACGGAACGGAGAGATAGCAGGACTGGCCGATCGTGTCGGCGAGCAGCCGCATTTCAGGAAGCGACTGTTCCATCAGGCTGCGCACCGGCGGACGCTTCAACCCCAGATGGAACAGCCGCGAGGTCATGACATAGCCGTCCGGCCCCTGCGACACATAACCGCGATGCTCGAGCACCTGGATCATCCGGAACAGCTCGCCCGTCGACCGGCCCAGCCGGTTGACGATCCCGCTCATGGTCAGCGGATGTTCCTCGGCCGCCAGCAGCTCCAGAATGTCGAGCCCCTTTTCGAGCGCGGGGGCGCGGTAGAGCCGCTTATCGTCCAAGCTGCCCTCTGTTAACGTAACCAAGCACACTCTCCACCGCAACCCGACCGAAAGATCCGACAGATTCGCCATGACATCAGAGTGTTCGCATCTACATCCTTTGGTCAGGCCGCAGCAATATCATTAACGTTCAATTCACCTGCCGGTCAGTCGACCAGAAGGTGAACGACGTTCCGCTCGACATGGGCGATGGCTCGCACCGGCGCGACCGGAGCCGATGCGACGAGCGCCGGATCGGCCAGCTCGACACGCCACCGTCCCGCATGATGGCTGGCCGCACGGACATTGCCCGCCCCGCCCAGCAGGCCGAGCAGCGCGTCGGGCAGGCTCGCCACAGGGGCCGCCGCCGGGGCGGCGGGGGGCGGGGCAACCGGGACCGGCGCAATCGCGACCGGCGCGGCGACCGGCTGGCCATGGCCCGCCTGGATGGCGGCGCGCATCTCCATCGCGACCGTGTCCGCGACCGGACCCAGCACCACCTGAACGCCATTGGCGGAGGGGCGCAGGATGCCGCGCGCACCCAGCCGCTTCAGCGCGGGCTCATCGACCCGTGCGGGGTCGTTGACGACCAGCCGGAGCCGGGTGGTGCAGGCCGCGACCTCGCTGAGATTGGCGCCGCCGCCCATCGCCGCGACGAAGGACGCGCCGCGCCCGCCCTCGACCACCGGCTGATCGCCCGTCGCCTCGCCGCTCTCCACCATCGGCTCGGCCTCGCGGCCCGGCGTCTGGAGGTTCCAGCGGCGGATCGCGAAGCGGAAGACCGCGTAATAGAGCAGCGCATAGACCGCGCCGACCGGGATCAGCATCAGCGGCTTGGTCGCCTTGCCGAAATTGATGACATAGTCGAACAGGCCCGCCGAGAAGGTATAGCCCAGCCGCACGCCCAGCGCGTTCATGAGCGCCTCCGACACGCCGGTCAGGATCGCGTGGAAGGCATAGAGGACCGGCGCCAGGAACATGAAGCTGAACTCGATCGGCTCGGTCACGCCGGTCAGGAACGACATCAGCGCCAGGCTGAACAACATGCCGCCGACGGCCTTCTTCCGCTCGGGCAGCGCCTCGTGATACATGGCGAGACAGGCGGCGGGCAGGCCGAACATCATCACCGGGAAGAACCCGCTCATGAACGCGCCCGCGGTCGGATCGCCCGCGAAGAAGCGGGTCAGATCGCCGGTCTTGCCCTGATAGTCGCCGACCACGAAATAGGCGACGGTGTTCAGGATATGGTGCAGCCCGGTGACGACGAGCAGCCGGTTCAGCACGCCGAACGCGAACAGCCCCAGCCCGCCTGCCTGGACGATGCCCTGGCTCATCGCATCGATGCCCGTATTGACCGGCCCGAACGCGACGCCCAGAAGCGCCGCCAGTCCCAGGCCGACAATGCCCGAAATGATCGGCACGAACCGACGGCCACCGAAAAAGGCCAGATATTCCGGCATCTTGATCGTCGCAAAACGGTTGTAGAAGCTGCCGCCGATCAACCCGGCGACGATCCCCACCGGCACGTCGAAGCGATGGACCGACTTGCTCCGCCAGGCCGTCTCGACGGTGGCCGCGATGTCCTTGGCCAGCCCCGCGCCGGTCCCGGCGGGCGGGACGATCAGCGTCTCGGCCCCCTTGATCGTGACGAGATAGCAGGTGATCCCCGCCAGCGCCGCCGCGCCATTGCCGTCGCGGGCAAAGGCGGTGGCGACGCCGACCGCGAAGAGCAGTCCCAGATTGTCGAAGATCGCATTGCCCGCATTCGCCATGAAGGCGATGTTCAGCATGTCCGGCTGGCCCAGGCGGAGCAGCAGCCCCGCCACCGGCAGGACCGCGATGGGCAACATCAGCGCCCGCCCGAGCGACTGAAGCGAGGCCATGGGCGAGCTCATGCGCCGATCTCCTGAAGCATGGTGGTGATATGCGCGCGAACCGCCGCCGCCGAGGGCAAGGCGGTCGCCTGAAGTGCGGCCGCGCGGCAGCGGACCATGTCCAGCTTGCCGACCAGCGCCTTGATCGCGGCGACCCGCGCGGGGGGCACCGACAATTCGGTGACGCCCAGCCCCAGCAGGATCGGTACGGCCAGACGATCGGCGGCCAGCGAGCCGCAGACGCCGACCGGCGTGTCGTGCTTGGCCGCGCCTTCGCAGGTGGTGCCGATCAGCCGCAGCACGGCCGGATGAAGCCCGTCGACCCCCGCCGCCACCGCCGCGTTGCCGCGATCCATCGCCAGGGTATATTGGGTCAGGTCGTTGGTGCCGATCGAGAAGAAGTCGGCCTTGCGCGCGAGGATATCGGCGGAAATGGCGGCGGCGGGCGTCTCGATCATGACGCCGACCTCGGCCTTGCCTCCCTGGCGTTCGACGACGGCGCGAACCGCCTCCAGCTCGGCCAGGCTGGCGACCATCGGCGCCATGATCCGGCAGGGCTGGCGCACCGCCAGGATCGCACCGACCTGATCCTCCAGAAGCTGCGGATCGGCAAGCGACACGCGAATGCCGCGCAGGCCCAGCGCCGGATTTTCCTCGACGGGCAGGTCCATATAGGGTGCGGGCTTGTCGCCACCGACATCGAGCAGCCGGACGATCATCGGCCGGTCGCCCAGCGCATCGGCGATCGCTTGGTAATCGCGGGCCTGTTCATCGCGGGTCGGCGCGGTCGCGCGTTCCAGGAACAGGAATTCGGTGCGCAGCAGGCCGCAGCCTTCCGCCCCCTCGGCCACCGCCGCCTCGGCATCGGCAACCGAGCCCAGATTGGCGAACATCTCGATCCGGGTGCCGTCCGCCATGCGGCACGGCCCCTGCGCGGCGCGCGCCGCCTCCATCTCGGCCTTGCGGCGCGCGATGGTGTCGCGGGCCTGGCCCTGCGCGTCGGCATCGGGTTCGGGATCGATCAGCCCGCGATCGGCGTCGAGCACGATCACCCGGCCATCCTCCAGCGCGGCGAGCGGATCGCCGAACGCCACCGCCATGGGCAGCCCCATGCCCGCCGCCAGGATCGCGGCGTGCGAGGTCGGGCCGCCCTTGACCAGCGCGATACCCGCGACGACGCCCGCATTCAGCGCCGCCACCTGGCTGGGCAACAGGTCCTCGGCGACCAGGATCGCCCCGGCGGGAACGCTCGGCCCCTCGATCGGCAACCCGGCCAGCGCCGCCAGGACATGACGTTCCAGATCGCGCAGATCGTCCGCGCGCTCGGCGATGCGGCGGTCGCCGCTCGACACCAGCACCTTGACCTGCTCGGCGATCGCCTCCTGCCAGGCGACGCCCGCACTCAGGCCGCGCGCGACCCCGGCTAGCGCGGCCTCGGTCAGCGTGGGATCGGCCAGCATGGCGCCATGCGCCGCCATCACGCCGCCGCGCGCGCCGCCCGCCGCAGCCGCCAGCACCAGCCCTTCGCGGACCCGTGCCAGCGCATCGGTCAGCCTGGCGCGCTCTTCCTCGGCGCTTGCCGCGACGGTCTCGACCGGAATCGCCGCGCGGGTCAGCCGGTGGATCGGCCCGACCGCCAGGCCGGGCGCGGCGGGTACGCCGCCCAGGCCCGGCCCTTCGCCACGTGCGGGCTCGGGCGCCTCAACCGGGGTTTCCTCGGGCGTCGCGTCGCTCAGAAAGGCGACGACCTCGGCCAGAGCGGCGGCGGCCTGCGCGCCGTTCGCCTCGATCCGTACCGTCGTGCCATGACCCAGCCCCAGCCCCAGCAGGCCGACCGCGCTCAAGCCCGAGGCGCTGCGCTCGCCATGCGACAGGGTGACGCGCGCCTCGTGCCGCCGGACCGCCTCGACCAGCCGGGCGGCGGGACGGGCGTGGAGGCCGTGCGACAACGCGACCGTCATCTCCTCGACCAGCGTCTCCCCGCTCTCCTCGGCGACCAGCGCCTCGGCAGCGAGCGGCACGACGCGCAGCAGCGGATCGCCGACCGCGACCAGCCCGGTGGCGATCGGCTCGACGCCGTAGCGGGTGGCGTCCGCGACGATGACCGGCGTCACCACGGCGGGTGCGTGGCGGACGAGATAATCGAGGTCGAAGCGGATCAGCGGCTGACCCGCCAGCACCTTGGCGCCCGCCTGCACCTGCGGGGTCAGCCCCTGGCCGCCCAGCGACACGGTGTCGATGCCGATATGGCAGATCAGTTCGAAGCCCTCGGTGCTGCGCAGCGTCACCGCATGCCCGGCCTCGTGCACGGTCAGCACCGTGGCGTCGCACGGGGCGCAGAGCGCGTCGTTCACCGGATCGATGGCGATGCCGTCGCCCAGCATCTTCTCGGCGAAAACCGGATCGGGCACCTGCGCCAGCGGCATCACCCAACCCGCCAGCGGGGCAAAAATGGTCAGGTCACTCATCGCACGTCACTCTTTGCCAAACTGCATTCCTTCCCCCGCGACGATCGCCCGTCCCCCGCATCAGCGTGGACGGATCGTCACCCGGCCCAGCAGACCGCTTTCGATATTGCCCAGTCCCGCGACGATCAGCGCGATCGTCCGCTTGCCCGACCCGGCCGGCAGCGCGGCGGTCAGCGGGCCCGGCCGGGGATCGCGCTTCTCGGCGACCAGCCGTCCGTCGACCCACAGGCTGGCCATGCCGCCCACCGAGGCGAAGCTCAACGTGCCGCCGCGCGCCGCGACGGCGCGGCGGGGCATGAGGACGGTGCGATAGACGCGCCACCCCGCCCCCTCCGCCGGGGTCGGCGTTCCCGCCCGGACAAAGGCCCAGCCATTATTGTCGCTGGCGGCGGGCGCGAGGTCGGGCGAAGGCTTGGCGTCCAGCCGGGGCGAGCGCCGCCAGTCGCGCACGTCCATGTCCCCCGCCAGCACCGGCACCTGCGCGCGCGGTGTTACGCCCAGCCGGTCGAGCCGCAGGGTGGCGGGCCTCAGCCCGTCCGCCGTCGCGCGGATGGTGATCCGCCCGCGCCCGGTGTCGGGCCGCACGATCATCTGGGCCAGCCCGTTGAACAGCGAGCGCAGATCGCCCTTTTCGGGCTCATGGCTGTTGGGATCGCCATTGCCGACACCGATGATCGCGCCCCCGTCGATCGTGAAGCGGGTCATCAGATTGGCGGTCGGGACATGGCGTCCATGCGCGTCGATCGCATCGATGGTGATCGCCTGCGCATCCTCGGTATCGCCCGCCATCACGGTGCGCGCGGGCGTCAGGCGCAGCGCCACCGGCACGCCGACCGTCTCATGCGCGGCCCGCGCGACCTCGCGCCCGCCGCGATAGGCGATCGCCTCGATCCGGCCCGGCGCATAGGGGATGGTCCATTCATTGCCCATCAGCCGGTCGACCGCGCCCTCGCCCACCGTCTTGCCGTTCAGGCGGAGGACGACGCGCTCGGCGTTCGACAGGACCATGACCTTGGTCGGCCTGCCCTCGCGTCCCGGCCAGCTCCAGTGCGGTGCGATCGCCACGACGGGGGCATCGTCGACCCAGGCGGCGCGGTGGATGTCGAACGCGGTCTTGGGAAAGCCGCAAAGGTCCAGGATGCCGAAGAAGCTGGCGATGGTCGGCCATTCATAGGGCGTCGGCTCGCCATGATAGTCGAAGCCAGTCCACACGAACCCGCCCGCGACGAAGGGGCGATCGGCGATCTTCTTCCACGCACCGCGATGGGTGTCGCCCCAGCTTGCCGCCTCGATATCGTAACTCGACGCGATGTGGCGCGCCGGGTCACTCTCGAACGCGCCGCGCGTCATGAACGCGCTGGTATCCTCCGAGCTGGTCATCGGCTTGGCCGGGTTCAGCTGGTGATAGCGGTCGTAATCGCCCTGATAATAGTTGAAGCCGGTCACATCGACGACCTGCGCGACGTTGACCGGATCGAAAAAGGCCCCGTTCATCGCCGCCGTCACCGGGCGGCTGTCGTCCAGCGCGCGCACCCAATGCGCCATGCGCCTGACCATCTCGACCCCCGCCGGGGTGCCCTGCATCGGTTCCTCGTTGAAGACCGACCACAGGATGACCGAGGGATGGTTGCGGTCGCGCCGGACCAGCCATTCCAGCTGCGCGCGATATTCGGGCGCCGGATTGAACTGCCGGTTCTCGTTCATGACCAGCAGGCCCAGCCGGTCGCACCAGTCGAGCAGCTCGGGCGTCGGCGCATTGTGGCTGGAACGCACCGCGTTGCACCCCATCGCCTTCAGCCGCTCCAGCCGCCAGCCGATCAGCGCGTCGGGAAGGGCCGTGCCCACGCCCGCATGATCCTGATGCAGGCAGACGCCCTTCAGCTTGACGGGCCGGTCGTTGAGGAAGAAGCCCCGGTTCGCGTCGAAGCGGATCGTGCGGAACCCGATCGGCACGCGACGCTCGTCCGCCGCCTGTCCGTCGCGCAGCAACCGCACCTCGACCGTATACAGCGTCGGCCGCTCGACCGACCAGAGCGCCGGATCGGCCACCGACAGGTCGAGCGCGGCATGCCCTTCGTCCAGCGGCGGCACGGTCGCCTGGGCCTGGCCCTGCGCCACCACCTTGCCCTGCGGATCGAGCAGCCGCGCCTCGACCGTCACGGGACTGTCGGTTTCGACAATGCTGGTCAGCGTCACCGCGACGGGGACACGCCAGCCGCCATCGCGCTTGCGCGGGTCGCAATGGATGCCGTCGGTCGCGATCGAGACGGGCGCATAGTCGCCCAGCCAGACATGGCGATAAAGGCCCGCGCCTTCATACCACCAGCCCTCCATCGCATCGGCGTCGACGCGGACGGCCACGACATTGGCCTCGTCGCCGAACCGCGCGAACGGGGTCAGGTCGATGCGGACGGCGTTGTAACCGGAGAAATTGTGCGAAACGACGCTGCCATTGACCCAGATGGTCGCAAAGGTCGCGATCCCGCCGAATTCCAGCTCGATCCGCCGTCCGCGCAGGGCCGGGTCCAGCCGGAAGCTGCGCCGATACCAGCCGATCCCGCGCGGGCGATAGCCTTGCGCGACATTGGCGGTTTCCACGAAGGGCTGGAACGAGGCCCAGTCGTGCGGCAGGTCGACCGCCTGCCAGTCGCTGTCGTCATAATCGACCGCCGCCGCGCCGCGCGCATTGCCCGCCTTGACCGACAGATAGGTCGCATTGTGCGTATCGAGCCGCGCGGGCTCGACATCGCCCTCGTGGAACAGCCAGCCGCGATCCATCAGGACCCGGCCCGCATCCTGCACCGGCAGCGCGGGCGGCAGCCGGTCCACCGGAGCGGGCATGGGAAGCGCGCCCGCGCCGTCCGCCGGGCGGCGATCGGCGGCGAAGAGCGGGGCGGACGGAATGCCGCCCGCCAGCCCCACCACCGCGCTGCCCAGCAGAAGGTCGCGGCGCGCAACCGTCATGCGGCGATCCGCGTATCGACGGGCTTGAGCGCGGCGTCGAGCACCACCCAGTCGGCGCGCAGGCCGATGCCGAGTGCGCCCCGCTCGTCCGACAGGCCCAGGAACGCCGCCGGGTTGGTCGCCGCCATCGCAGCGGCCTGGTCGACGGTGATCCGCAGCTGCTCGACCGCATTGGCGACCGCCGAACCCATGTCGAGATCCGATCCCGCCAGCGTGCCGTCGGTATAGGTGCACTTGCCACCCGACACGTCGATATGACGGCCGTGCAGGACGAAGTCCTTCTCGACCGCGCCGACCGACGACATGGCGTCCGTGACCAGCATCAGCCTGTCGAACGGTCGCGCCTTCAGCGCCAGCCGCAGCATCGGCGCGGAGACGTGGAAGCCGTCGATGATCAGCCCCGAATAGGGGCGCGGATCGTCGAGCGTCGCGCCCGCCAGCCCCGGCACGCGCTGCTGCATGGCGGGCATGGCGTTGTAGAGGTGGGTGATGCCGGACAGCCCGACATCGAACGCCGCGATCGCCTGCTCATAGCTGGCCTCGGTGTGCCCGGCGCTGACCAGCACGCCCGCTTCGACCAGACGGCGGATCGTGTCGACCGGCACCCGTTCGGGCGCGATGGTCAGCATGACCTTGCCACGGCGCGGGCGGGTCAGGACGGCGATCATCTCCTCGTCCAGATCGCGGAACCGCGTCGGATCGTGGATGCCCTTGCGCGCCGGGTTGAGCACCGGCCCCTCGACATGGATGCCGATGACGCCCGGCACCTTCGCCTCGATCGCCTCGTCGATCGCGTCGAGCGCGCGGGCGATCTTGTCGGGGGTTTCGCTGACCAAGGTCGGCAGCATCGCGGTGGTGCCATAGACGGCATGCGCCGCCGCCATGGTCGCGATGCCGTCCACGTCCAGCCGGTCGTTGAACAGCACGCCGCCGCCGCCATTGACCTGGGTGTCGATATAGCCGGGGACGACCCAGCCGCCGTTCAGGTCGATCGTGTCGTCCGAACCCTCGACCGCGCCGATCGACGCGATGCGATCGCCGTCCACGACGATCTCCGCACCCGGCAGGACGCCGCCGGAGGTCGCGACATGGCCGTTGACGAAACGGAAGCGGGTCATAGCGTGCGGGTCACTTTCTGCAGATGCGGCGGCGAGTCGGGGTCCATGCCACGGGCGAGCGCCAGCGCCTCGACCATGCGGTAGAAGCTGGCGAGCATCGAAATCGGCTCCAGCGCGGGGTGGCCGGCGACCATGGGCAGCGCACCGCCCTGCCCCGCGACGAACGGCTTTGCGCCCCGCGCCTCGAACTGGTCGGCGACCGCCTTCACATCCTCGCCCGCCACGTCCGAGGTGGCGAAGCCCAGCACCGAATAGCCGGGCTCGACGATGCGCATCGGGCCGTGGCGAACCTCGGCGGCGCTGAACGGCTCGGCCTGGATCGAGCAGGTTTCCTTGAGCTTCAGCGCGGCTTCCTGCGCCACGCCGTAACCATAGCCACGACCCAGCACGAACATCTGGCTGAGTTCGCGCAGACCCTCGACCGCTGGGGACCAGTCGAGGCCCAGCGCCTGCTCGACCTGACCGGGCAGCTCGGCGAGCGCCGCTTCCAGCGTCTCGTCACCCGCCCAGGCGGCGGCGAGCTGCGCCAGACCGGCCAGCGCGGTCAGGCAGGACTTGGTGGCGGCGACGGCCTTTTCGGGCCCCGCCGACAGCGGCAGGAAGGTGTCGGCGCCGGTCGCCAGCGGCGATTCCTCGTCATTGACCAGCGCGACGATATGCGCGCCGCCCGCGCGATACGCCTCGACCGTCGCCAGCAGGTCCGGGCTGCGCCCCGACTGCGAGATGGCGATGACCAGCGCGCCCTGCACCTTCATCGGCGTCTCGAAGATCGACGCGACCGAGGGCGCCGCAGACGACACCGGCACGCCGGTCTTGGTCTCCAGGATATATTTGCCGTAGGTCGCGGCGTGATCCGACGATCCACGGGCGATCGTGACGATCACCGGCGGCGGGGCGGCACGCAGCCGTTCGGCCAGCGCCTTGACGGTCGGCGCATTGCGCGCGAGCAGCCGGGCGATCGCCTGCGGCGCCTCCCCCGCTTCCGCTCCCATCAGGGTGCTGGTCCCCGCACTACCGGCGGTCATCACATCAGACATCGGTTAACTCCGCGACGAAATCATAGGCATCGCCGCGATAGAAGGACTGGGTATATTCCACCGCCCGTCCATCGCGTAGAAATCCGCGGCGCTCGATCAACAGGCCCGCATGGCCCGGATCGACATCCAGCATCTTGGCATGGTCCGCCCCGAACGGCACCGCGCGCAGCCGCTGGAGCGCGCGGATCGGCCGATTGCCGGTCCGCTCCAGCGCCGCATAGAGCGACCGGTCGACCGCCTCGACCGAGGGGAGCGCGAAACCGGCGATGGTCGAAACCTCGATCGCCATCGGCACCTCGTCGGCAAAGCGGACCCGCTGGAACCGATAGACCGGCGCGCCCGGCGACAGGCCCAGCGACAGCGCCTCCTCGGGCGTCACCGTGCCCGGTGCGCGGCTGACCCACTGGCTGCTCGGCGTGCGGCCGCGCGCGATCATGTCCTCGGAGAAGGAGGACAGCTTGGAGAAGCTCTTCTCCACCCGGCCCGCGACGAAGGTCCCGGCACCGCGCCTGCGGGTCAGCAACCCCTCTTCGACCAGACCGCCGATCGCCTTGCGCACCGTGATCCGCGACACGTCATATTCGATCGCCAGATCGCGCTCGGCGGGGATCGCGTCGTCCTCGGCCAGGACATTGCTGGTGATGGCGTCGCGCAGCAGTTGCTGGAGCTGAAGGTACAGTGGCGCGGGGTTCCCCTTTCGGAAGGAGCCGACCTGCGCCGAGAATGTCATGGCCGCGCCATCCCCCTTTGCCCGGACGTCGCTCATGCCGCGCCCCGCTTCGCACAAAGGCTTATCGCAGCAGGACCATGTGGGCAATAGGTATTATATTTGGCATACATTGGATGTTATTTCCTTCCGATAGCCTGCCGCAACGCCGCGATCTTTTCGGGGCTGGTCCGGCGCCGGTCGCCGCCCCCAAAACCCATGGCGGCGATCCGCGGATCCCCCCAATCCTGCCGGACGCTGGCCGAGGCATGGACCGCGTCGACGCCGGTCCGCGCGACCAGCGCGGCGGCATTGTCGGCCGAAACGCCCGATCCGGCGATAACCGCCAACCGCCCGTCCGCCGCCGCGACCATCGCCGCGATCGTCTCGGCCCCGGCCTGGGCGGTCGCTTCGCCGCCCGAGGTCAGGATATGGTCATAGCCGATGGCCGCGACCGCATGGACCGCCGCGACCGGATCGGCGACGAGATCGACGGCGCGGTGCAGCACGATCGCCACGCCGTCCGCCGCATCCCGCCAGGCCGCCAGCACATCCAGGTCGAGCGACCGGTCATCGGCCATCGCCCCGACCACGACCCCCGCGACCCCCATGGCGATCAGCCGCCGGATCTCGTCGGTCGCCATCGCGACCTCGTCGGCGTCGTAACGGAAATCGCCCTCGCGCGGACGGACCATCGCATGGACCGGCAGTCCCGACCGCACCGCCCGCGCGACCAGCGCCGCCGAGGGGGTCAGCCCGCCCAGCCCCAGCGCGCCGCACAATTCGATCCGATCCGCGCCCCCCGCCACGGCCGCCGCGACGCCGTCGGCATCATCGACACAGATTTCCAGAAGCGGTCGCGGCATCGCCGTCATGGGCATCCCCTCGTCATGATAGCCATAGCCAGTCCTCCTCCCCAGGAACGACCGGAACCCTGCCATTTAAGCAGCATGTCCCACGATGTGCCAGCCCAATGGTCCCATGACGGGATCGGCCTGATTTTTTCCGTTTACGGACCAATGTCAGTTTGGTTACACGTTGGTCGTCAAGCATATAGTATAAAAAATGCTTTCAAGGGAGGACGCCATTCATCTCCCTGCGACGGAAACAGGCACAATTCGCGGGATGGCGCGAGGGAATTTGGGGGGATTTGAACATGTTGAGCTTTCGCAGCATGATCCTGACGGCGACCGCGCTCGCCGGACTTCAGGGTACCGCATTCGCACAGACCACGAATCAGGCACCGACGCAGACCGCAGTCGGAAGTGACCAGTCGGATACCGATGGCGACGTCGTGGTCACCGGCATCCGCCAGAGCCTTCGCAACGCCATCAACGTCAAGCGCGAGGCCAACGCCGTCGTCGACGTGATCACCGCCGAGGACGTGGGCAAGTTCCCCGACCGCAATGTCGCGGAATCGCTGTCGCACATTCCAGGCGTCAGCATCGACCGCCGCTTTGGTGAGGGTGAGAAGGTCGCCATCCTGGGCACCGATCCCGCGCTCAACCGCATGCTGCTCGACGGCCATGCGCTCGCCTCGGCCGACTGGGGCGGCAACGACAACGACCCGTCCAGCCGCACCTTCAACTATTCGCTGCTCGCCCCCGAACTGGTCGACCGGCTCGAAGTCTACAAGTCGCCCGAACCCCGCATCGAAGAGGGCAGCCTGGGCGGCACCGTGATCGTGCGCACCCGCCGTCCGCTCGACCTGGCGGCCAATTCGGTCTTCGCCTCGGGCGGCTACACCTATAACGACCGTTCCGAAAAGGGTAATATCCGTGGATCGGGCCTGTATAGCTGGCACAACGAAGCCAATAATTTCGGCTTCCTGGTCGCCGCCACCTATGACAAGCAGAACCTGACCCGCGCGGGCGTCGAGTTCTTCGGCTATCAGAGCGGCGCGGACTTCTTCCAGAAGAACAGCGACGGCAGCGTGCGTCGCGACGCGTCGGGCCAGGGCATCCTGCTGAACCCGAACGCCACCATCACCGGCGGGTCGAAGGAAGACCTGATCAACGCGGTCGCCCCCTTCGGCATCAACTATGCCTATTTCCAGCAGACCCGCGAGCGCGCCAGCGTGTCGGGCACCGTGCAGTATCGCCCGGCCGACAATCTGACGCTGACCCTGAACGGGCTGCACATCGACGGCAACTACAACAATTACAGCCAGTCGATGTACACCATCCCGGTCGCCTGGACCGGCAGCGTGCTGCAGACCGCCAATGTCAGCAACGGCGTGGTCAACTCGGCCAGCTTCGCCGCTGCGCCGAACCAGTCGGCCCAGCTCGACACGCTGGTCCGCAAGACCAAGCTGAAGACCGACAACCTCAACTTCTTCGCCGACTGGGAAGGCGATGACGGCACGAAGATCAACTTCGCGGGCGGCTGGTCGAAGGCAACCGGCGGCAAGAATCCCGAATATCTGTTCAACGTGCAGACCAAGCTGCCGTTCAGCTATGCCTTCACGCCGACCTCGGCGACGGTGAACTTCACGGGTGACCTGACCAACCCGGCGAATTACTTCACCAACCCGAACAACAATCCGGCCCAGATCGAGGGCCGCCCGGTCGTCATCAACGGCCAGCAGCTGAACGGCGCGCAGATCGGCGGCCTCGATTACAGCGTCACGACCGACCGCGACATCTTCGGCGGCTATGACGCGACCATCCCGGTCAATTTCGGCCCGTTCACCCAGATCCTGCTGGGCAGCCGGGTGACCGATCACGTCAACCGCGTCGATGCGCGCGGCATCAACACCTACAAGACCAGCTCGCAGACCGTAAACCAGCTGGGCGTCACCACCCTCGTCACGCCCGATGGCGTGTTCGACGGCAGCGGCGGCATGGGCAATGCCACCAAATATCTGAACCTGCCCGACCAGGCCGTGATCGACATCCTCGCAAAGTCGATCAACAGCCCGCTGGTCAACAAGGTCGGCGCCTCGACCAAGGTGCGCGAGACGGTCATCGCCTCCTATGTCCAGGCCAATTTCGAACAGGGCGGCCTGCGCGGCAATATCGGTGGTCGCCTGGTCTATACGCGCGACAAGTCCAACTATGCGCTGACGCTGTCCAACACGGTCAATCCGGTGCCGGTGCCAACCAGCACGACCACCGATTACCTGAAGTTCCTGCCCAGCGTGAACGTCGCCTATTCGATCACGCCCGAATTCCTGGTTCGCGGTTCGGTCGCGCAGGTGATCTCGCGTCCGCGCTATCAGGATCTGGCGGCGGCGACGTCGCTCAACGACGTCACCCTCGATGGCGGCGGCGGCAATCCGAACCTGAAGCCGTATGAGTCGACCAACTACGAACTGACCGCGGAATGGTATCCGCGCGCCGGCTCGCTGATCGCGGTCGAACTCTTCCGTCGCGACATCTCGAACTACATCATCAACACGCGCACCAATGCGGTGTTCTTCAACTCGCTACAGAACCGTCTGACGACCTATAGCGTCAACCAGCCGATCAACGGCGGCAAGGCGAAGGTCAACGGCGCGCTGGTGTCGGGTCAGACCGAAATCTGGGGCGGCTTCGGCATCCAGGCGAACTATTCGTACCAGGACAGCTCGACCTCGTCGGTCGACTCGACCGGCGCGTCGCTCAACCTGCCCTATCTGTCGCGGCACACCGTCAACGTGATCCCCTATTTCGAGAGCGGGATCTTCCAGGCGCGGCTCAGCTACAATTATCGCTCGAGCTATTTCCGCACGATCGGCCGCCTGAACTCGCGCGAAATGGTGGCGCCGTACAGCCAGCTCGACTTCTCGGCGGGTGTGAACCTGACCAAGGAGATCACGCTGACCGTCAATGCGCAGAACCTGCTCGACGAGACCTATTACCAGTATAACGCGACCCGCGACCGTCCGACCGCCTTCTACAAGAATGGCCGGACCTATGCGGCGTCGGTGGCGGTGCGCTTCTAAAAGCCGCCTCCGTCTTTACGATGCGGAAAGGCCCGTCGATCCAGGATCGGCGGGCTTTTTCGCGATCGGTGACTTTAACGAGTCATCAAAATGCTGCGCGCCTGTCACCGATCTGCGACGCGCACGTCACAGATGACGGGCATGACATTCCCAACGCCTAGCGTGGGGGAACGCCGATGCCGATGACCAGCATTCCGATCGATGGCTCGCTGCACGAAGACGCCGCCATTCTCGACTTCATCCCCCGCGCGCCGGCGACCCCCGAACCCGAAGGCCAGGCGCGCCGCCGCTATCGCACGATCTGGATTTCGGACGTCCATCTCGGCACGCGCGGCTGCAATGCGGAGATGCTGATCGACTTTCTGGACCATGTCGACAGCGAGACCATGTATCTGGTCGGTGACATGATCGACGGCTGGCGGCTGAAGAAGAAATTCTACTGGCCCGCCGCGCACAACGACGTGGTCTGGCGCCTGCTGAAACGCGCCAAGCGCGGCACCCGCGTCGTCTATATCCCCGGCAACCACGACGAGATCTTCCGCCAGTTCAGCGGCATGGATTTCGGCGGCATCGCCATCTGCCGCAAGGCGATCCACGAGACGGCGGACGGCCGCCGCCTGCTGGTACTGCACGGCGACGAGTTCGACGCGATCACGCTGGCGCATCGCTGGCTCGCCCATGTCGGCGACTTCGCCTATACCGCGCTGATGGAGGTCAATCGCTGGGTGAACATCGTCCGGCGGTGGATGAAGCGCCCCTATTGGTCGCTGTCCAAGCACGCCAAGGCCAAGGTGAAGAACGCCGTCGCCTTCATCTCGCATTTCGAGGAAGTCGTCGCCCATGCGGCGGGTGCGCGCGGGGTCGATGGCGTGGTTTGCGGCCATATCCACACTGCCGAGATCCGAGACATCAACGGCGTCACCTATTATAATGACGGTGATTGGGTGGAGGGCTGCACCGCGCTGGTCGAGCATTTCGACGGCACGATGGAGATCCTGCACTGGGGCGACGAGATGGAGGCGCGCCGCAACCAGCCGGTCGCCGCCGCCATCGCCGCCTGACCGGGGAAGGACACACCGAATGCGCATCGCGATCGTCACCGACGCCTGGAGCCCGCAGGTCAATGGTGTGGTCCGCACCCTGCAATCGGTCGCGGCCGAGCTGCGCGCGATGGGGCATGAGCTGTGCATCGTCTCGCCCGATCGCTATGTCTCGGTCCCCTGCCCGACCTATCCCGAAATTCGGCTGGCGCTGCCGGGCCCCGGCGTGGTCGGGCGGACGCTGGGCCAGTTCCTGCCCGATGCCATCCATATCGCGACCGAGGGGCCGCTGGGTCTGCTGGCGCGGCGCTGGGCGCTGGCGCAGGGGCTGCCCTTCACCACCGCCTATCACACCCAGTTCCCCGAGTATGTCGCCGCGCGGGTACGCGCGATCGATCCCGAATTCGTCTGGCGCTATGTCCGTTGGTTCCACGCCCCCTCGACCGCGATCCTCGCCTCGACGCCCAGCGTGGCCGCGACGCTGGCCGCGCATGACCTGCCCCAGAGCCGCCATTGGGGGCGCGGGGTCGATACCGCCTTGTTCCGGCCGGACGGCCCGCGCGATGGCTTCGTCGCGGGCCTGCCCGGCCCGGTGCAGCTCTATGCCGGGCGGGTCGCGGTCGAGAAGAATATCGCCGCCTTCCTCGCGACCGACATGCCGGGAACCAGGGTCGTGGTCGGCGACGGCCCGGCGCGCGCCGCACTGGCCACCCAATATCCCGACGTCCATTTCCTGGGCGCGAAGTTCGGCGAGGACCTGGCGGCGATCTACCGCGCGGCGGATGTGTTCGTCTTCCCCAGCCGCACCGATACCTTCGGGCTGGTCATGATCGAGGCGCTGGCCTGCGGCACGCCGGTCGCCGCCCTGCCGGTACAGGGGCCGCTCGACGTGCTGAACCCGGAGGTCGGGGTGATGGACGAGGCGCTGGAGCGGGCGATCGGGCAGGCGCTGTCGCTCGACCGGACGAGCTGTGCGGCATTCGGCCAGGAATTTTCCTGGCGGCGCAGCGCCGAGCAGTTCCTGGCGGCGCTGGCACGGATCGACCGCACGATGCGCGAGGCAGCCTGATCGTCCGACTCCTCCGGACGGGTATCGCACATGGATCAGGCCGACGTCCCCGTTTAACGGGTTGAACCGGGCTTGCCCGCCATGTCATGGTCGCCACTCGCGCGATTCGGCATGGCCATCGGCCGCCGATCGCTGATCCTTCGGTCGGTCCGTCATTCGGCGCGCATCGGCCGCTCCAACCGCTGCACCCGAAAGGTCCCCGATTGGACGTCGTCACGCTCAGCCTGTTCCTTCTCCTCGCCGTCGTCATCAGCGGCGTCGTCTCGCGCATCCTGCCTTCCGCGCTGCCGCGCCCCCTGGTCCAGATCGCGCTGGGCGCGGTGATCGGCGGGATCGCGCAGATCCGGGTCGAGCTCGATCCCGAGATCTTCTTCCTGCTGTTCGTGCCGCCGCTGCTCTTCCTCGATGGCTGGCGGATTCCCAAGGACGAGCTGTTTCGCGATGCGGGCGCGGTGCTGGGTCTGGCCTTGGGGCTGGTGTTCCTGACGGTGCTGGGCATGGGGCTGTTCATCCACTGGATGATCCCGGCCGTGCCCTATGCGGTGGCCTTCGCGCTCGCCGCCGTCGTGTCGCCGACCGATCCGATCGCGGTGTCGGCGATCGCGCAAAAGGCGCCGATCCCTAAGCGGATGATGCACATATTGGAGGGGGAGTCGCTGCTCAACGATGCCTCGGGCCTGGTCTGCCTGCGCTTTGCGGTCGCCGCCGCGCTGACCGGCACCTTCTCGCTCGCCCATGCCGGGCTGACCTTCGCCTGGATGGCGGTGTCGGGCGTCGGGCTGGGCGTCGCCATCGCCTGGGGCACGGTCACCGCCAAGGGCGTCTTCGCGCGGCGGTTCGGTGACGATAGCGGCTCGAACATCCTGGTCAGCCTGCTGATCCCCTTCGCCGCCTATATGGTCGCCGAGCATGTCGAGAGTTCGGGCGTGCTGGCGGCGGCGGCGGCGGGCATCGCCATGTCGTTCACCAACGTCTCCTCGGGCGCCAAGGCCGCGACGCGCATCCGGCGGCAGGCGGTGTGGGACATGCTGCAATTCACGCTGAACGGCATCATCTTCGTGCTGCTCGGCGAGCAGCTGCCCCAGGTCTTTGCCGGCGCGCGCGACACGGTGATGCTGACCGGCCATCTCAGCCCCTGGTGGCTGGGGCTGTACGTCGTCGCGATCGTCACCGGGCTGGCGGGACTGCGTTTCCTGTGGACCTGGGTCGCGCTGCGCCTGACGCTGTTCCGCGAGCGGCATCTGCCCAACCGGACCAGCCCGCCGCGCCGGGTCATCACCGCCATGTCGGTCGCGGGCGCGCGCGGGGCGATTACCCTGGCGGGTGCGCTGACCCTGCCGCTGACGCTGAACGACGGCACGCCCTTTCCGGCGCGCGATCTGGTGATCTTCCTGGCATGCGGGGTCATCTTGTGTTCGCTGGTGATCGCCAGCCTGACCCTGCCGCTGCTGCTGCGCGGGCTGGCGCTGCCCAGCGAGGACGGGATCAGCGAACTCGACCGCACCCGCGTCGCCGCCGCCAAGGCCGCGATCGCCGAGCTGGAACGCTTCCAGCACGAAATGGCCGAGGGGCGCGAGGATGCCGACCAATATGTCGAGATCGCCTCGCGCCTGATGGACGGGTATCGCAGCCGGATCGACACGCTGGAAGGCGACGACGATCCCGACGCCCGCCGCCTGGAGGATGTCGAGCGGCGGATGCGGCTGGCGGCGATCCGTGCCGAGCGGCGGGTGGTGTTCGAGCTGCTCAACGCGCGGGCCATCGGGTCGGAAACCGCGCAACGTCTGGGTCGGGAATTGGACCTGATCGACACGCGCCTGTCGACGCAGGGCTGAGGCCGCGCAGCCCGGCATCTTTGCCCTTGCGCGGGGCGACGAATTATCGTGTCTCGTCGGCGGGGTCCGGCATCGACAGGGGGTGGAATGCACGCAGACGTCGTGAACAAGTGCCTGAATTGCGGGGCAAGCCTGGTCGGTCCTTACTGCCATGCCTGCGGCCAGTCCGCGCATATCCACCGAACGCTGGGCGCCTGGTGGCACGACTTCAGCCACGGCGTCCTGCATATCGAGGGACAGGTGTGGCGTACCATGGCCAAGCTCGTCACCCGGCCCGGCGAGTTGACCCGCCGCTATATCGCGGGCGAGCGTCGCCGCTTCCTGTCGCCGCTGGCGCTGTATCTGTTCAGCGTCTTCCTGCTCTACATCGCTTATTCGGTGCTGGGCGGGTTCGCGACCTTCCACGCCCCCGGCACGCAGGAGGCCGCGACCGAGCTCCGCGCCGAGGTCGCCACGACCAAGCGTCGCATCGCGGCGATCGACCGGCAACGCGCCGACGCCGTCGCCGCGAAACGCGATACCGCGGCGCTCGACGGCGAGCGCGCGACCCTGGTCAAGCGGCAGCATGATCTGGAATTCACCGCCATGGCACTGGGCGGCGGCGGCGGGGCCGCGTCGGGCCATGGCACGCAGGAGGCCCAGGTCATCACCGGCTGGAAATCGCTCGACGAAAAGATCGCCCATGCGGTTCGCGATCCCGAATTCCTCCTCTTCAAGATGGAGGCGAACGGCTATAAATTCTCCTGGGCGCTGATCCTGTTGTCGATGCCGTTCATGCGCCTGTTCTTCCTGTGGAAGCGCGGGCTGGCGATGTTCGACCATGCCGTCTTCGTCACCTATTCGCTCAGCTTCGTCAGCCTGCTGATGGTCGTCATGATCCTCTGGACGAAGCTGGCGCATCTGCCCGGCCTGGGATTGCTGATGCTCGCCTTTCCCGTGCATCTCTTCCTCCAGATTCGCGGCGCCTATGGCCTGGGTCCGCTGGCGGGGCTGGTGATGACGCTGGTCGTCGGGGTCATGGCGGCGGCCGTTCTGCTGATCTGGATCGTCGCATTGCTGGCGCTCGGCATGGCGCATTGACCCGTCAATCGGTTGCATCACCGCCCGGTTCGCGATCCCCCCAGAAAATGGGTGGACGCCCCCTTCCCGCCTTGCCATGATACCAAAACATACCATGAGAATACCGGCACGCGACAAGCCGGTGGATTGCGGGGGTGACGGATGGCGAGAAAGAGCCTGATGCGAGCGGGGACCATGTCCGCCGCCGTCGCGCGTGCCCGCCGCCGGTCCGGCCGGGTCCGGCCTTTTGGTTCCATGTCCTTTGCCGTGCGGGGCTTGGTCCGCGCACCGATGCAGCTTCCGGGGAAATCGTCTTGAAACATCGTCTCGGCCTGATCCTGGCCGCGCTCGCCTTGCCCTTCCCCGCGCTCGCCGCGCCCAAGACGGTGGCGACGCTCGACCGCTGGCAGGTGCGGATCGACCCCAGGAACGCCGACGCCGCGCGTGCGCATCCGCAGGCGGCGGACTGGCTGGCCGCCACCGTGCCGGGCAGCGTGCAGCAGGACCTGATCGCCGCGAAGATCGTGCCCGATCCCTATAAGGGCGCGAACGAGGCCCCCATCCAGTGGGCGGGCCTGACCGGCTGGCAATATCGCACCACGCTGGACGTCACGCCCGAGATGCTGCGGCGCGATCATCTGGACCTGGTGTTCGACGGGCTCGACACTTTCGCGACCGTCACGGTCAACGGCCAGCCGCTCCTGTCGGCCGACAATGCGCATCGCCGCTGGCGGGCGGATGCCAAGCCGCTGCTGAAGGCGGGCGCGAACGAGGTGGTGGTCAGCTTCGCCTCGCCGATCAGGACGCTCCAGCCGATGGTGCTGGCCGAGAAGAACCCGCTGCCCGGCGAATATGACTCCCCCTATGGCGACGAGCCCAAGGGCAAGCAGACCTCGCCCTATATCCGTAAACCCAAATACCAATATGGCTGGGACTGGGCACCGCGCATCGTCGATATCGGCATCTGGCGCTCGGTCCGGCTGGAGGCGTGGGACGCCGCGCGGATCGACAATCTGCGGATCGAGCAGGAGGCGCTGACCGATGCCGAGGCGCGCATCCTCGCCCGCGCTTCGGTGGTGGCCGACCGCGCGCAGACCGGCCGGATGGACGTGACCGTCACCGGCCCCGACGGCCGCCGCATCCGCGTCCGCCGCGACGTCGCGCTCCAGCCGGGCGAGAATGACGTGGTCGTCCCCGTCTCGATCGCCCGGCCGCAACGCTGGCAGCCGGTCGGCTTCGGCGCGCATCCGCTCTATACCGTGGGGGCCGTATTGGCCGGGGCCGATGCGGTCGAGAAGCGCACCGGGCTGCGCACCGTCGAGTTGGTCCGGAAGGACGGCAGCTTCGGCCTGAGGATCAACGGGAACGTCATCTTTGCCAAGGGCAGCAACGTCATCCCCTTCGACGCCTTCCCCGCCCGCGTCGCCGCCGCGACCGAGCGTCAGATGCTGGAAAAGGCGGTCAAGGCGAACATGAACATGGTCCGCATCTGGGGCGGCGGCTATTATCCCGAGGACAGCTTCTACGACGCCGCCGACGCGCTGGGCCTGATGGTCTGGCAGGACTTCATGTTCGGCGGCAGCGTGACGCCCCCCGACGCCAAGTTCCGCGAAAATGTCCGCATCGAGGCGGAGGAACAGGTCGCCCGGCTCCAGTCGCACCCCTCGCTGGTCATCTGGGCGGGCAATAACGAGGTGCTGTCGGGCTGGGAAAACTGGTCGGATCGCAAGGCGTTCAAGAAGGCGGTCGGCCCGGACGAGCAGGAGCGGATCGGCACCGGCATGGCGGTGCTGTTCGACCGCGTGCTGCGCGATGCCGTCATCAAGAATTCGCCCGGCATCCCCTATTGGCCCGGCTCGCCCTCGACCGATTATGAGGGGCCGACCGACACCGACAAGGACGGCGACCGCCATTTCTGGGACGTCTGGTCGGGCTCCAAGCCGGTCGAGCGTTACACCGACAGCTGCCCGCGCTTCATGTCGGAATATGGCTTCCAGGCCTTCCCCGACCTGTCGACCATCGCGACCTTCGCCGACCCGGCGGACTTCCGCATCGACAGCCCGGTGATGAAGGCGCACCAGAAGTTCCTGGCGGGCGAAGGCAATGACCGCATCACCTTCTACCTGAAGCAGAATCTGCGCGACCCGCGCGATTTCGCCGATCTGGTCTATCTGAGCCAGGCGATGCAGGCGCGCGCCATCGGCCTGGCCGCACGCCATCACCGCGCCTGTCGTCCGGTGACGCTGGGTTCGCTCTACTGGCAGCTCAACGACAGCTGGCCCGCGATCAGCTGGTCCAGCATCGACTGGACCGGGCATGACAAGATGCTCCAGCACGAGGCGCGCCGCTTCTTCGCGCCCCAGACGATCGTGGCCGAGACCAAGCCCGGCGCGACCCGGATCGCGCTGGTGTCCGACGCCACGGCGCCCAAGCCGCTCGGCTGGCGCGTCACCGGCTATGGCATGGATGGCCGCAAGCTGGGCTCGCAATCGGGCAGCGTGACCATGGCCCCCGCCTCGGCCAGCGATGTCGCGACGATCCCCGATGCGACGATCTTCGCCGGTGCCGCGCCCGAGAGCAGCTATGCCGTCGCCGAACTGTTCGACGGGGACAAGGTGATCGCGCGCCAGATCGTCGAGCGGAAGGTGCCGCGCGACATGGCCTATCCGGCGCCGGGCATCACCGCACGCTGGGCGGGCAAGCAGCTGACGCTGACCGCGCGCCATCTCGCGCGGCAGGTACAGGTCAATTTCGGCACTTCCGCCGCCGAGCCGTCCGACGACGGCTTCGACCTGTTGCCCGGCGAGAGCATCACGCTCACCATCCAGAGCGACGCGGACGCGGCCACCCTGGCGCGCGAGCTGAACATCTACACCCTCGGTCCGAAGGACGCCCAGTGATCCCGTTCCTCCTCCTCGCCGCCGCCGGTCAGGCCGCCGCCCCAGCCCCAGCCCTGCCCCCCGCCGCGCAGTCGCTGTCCGTCGAACGCAAGGCGGCGCAGCTGGTCAACGAGGCCCCGGCCGAACCCGCGCTCGGCCTGCCCGCCTTCGACTGGTGGAGCGAGGGGCTGCACGGCATCGCGCGCAACGGTCCGGCGACCGTCTTTCCGCAGGCGATGGGCATGGCCGCCACCTGGGACCCCGCGCTGATCCAGAAGGTCGGCGATGTCGTCGCGGTCGAGGCGCGCGCCAAGTTCAACACCAAGCCGCTGAACGCCGATCGCGGCCTGTTCGAAGGGCTGACCATCTGGTCGCCCAACATCAACATCTTCCGCGATCCGCGCTGGGGCCGGGGCCAGGAAACCTATGGCGAGGACCCGTTCCTCACCAGCCGGATCGGCATCGCCTTCGTGCGGGGCCTTCAGGGCCCTGACCTGAAGCATCCCAAGGTCATCGCGACGGTCAAGCATCTCGCGGTCCATTCGGGCCCCGAGGGCGGACGCGACAGCTTCGACGTGATGGTGTCCCCGCGTGATCTGGAGGCGACCTACCTGCCCGCCTTCCGCGCGACGGTGACGGAGGGCAAGGCGCTGTCGCTGATGTGCGCCTATAACGCGATCCACGGCACGCCGGTCTGCGCCAATCCGATGCTGCTGACCCAGCGGCTGCGCACCGACTGGGGCTTCAACGGGCTCGTCGTGTCGGATTGCGACGCGGTCGGCAATATCTGGATGTTCCACCATGCCCAGCCCGACGCGCCCGCGGCGGCGGCGGCGGCGCTGCGCGCAGGGACCGACCTGAATTGCGGCAACACCTATCGCGCGCTGCCCGAGGCGCTGAAGCGCGGGCTGATCACCGAAAGCGAGATCGACACCGCGCTCGCCCGCGCGCTGGCGGTGCGGCGGATGCTGACGGTCGATTCGCCGTGGAACGCAATCAAGCCCAGCCAGTTCGGCACCCCCGCGCATCGCGCGCTGGCGCTGGAGACGGCACGCAAGGGCATCATCCTGCTCGACAATCCGAGCGACCTGCTGCCGCTCAAGGGCAAGCGGCTGGCGGTGTTCGGGGCCAATGCCGACGATCTGGGCGTGCTGGAGGGCAATTATCACGGGTCGGCGATCGATCCGGTGACGCCGCTGGAGGGAATCCGCCGCAAGTTCGGCCGTGACATCCGCTATGCGCAAGGGTCGGTGCTGGCCGAGGGGGCGTTCGTCAACGTGCCCGAGACCGCCTTGTCGGCGAACGGCAAGCCGGGTCTGGCCGTGGAGACGATGGGCGCGAACGGCCAGTGGAGCGCCGCCGGTCAGGATTCCCGCATCGACTTCAACTATACCAAGACCGCCCCCTTCCGCCGCCGCTGGACCGGCACGCTGACCCCGCCGGGGCCGGGCCAGTACAAGCTCCAGCTCAACGGCCCCGCCTGCTGGCACGCCTGCCCGCCGCATGATCCGGTCAAGCTGTGGATCGACGACCAGCTGGTCATCGATGGTGTGATCGGGGCCAAGGGCCTGGAGACCGTGATCGACAGCACCGCGCCCCGGCGCATCCGTGTCGAGATCGACCATAAGGGCGGCGACGAGGGCTTCCGCCTGCAATGGCTGCCCCCCGCCGAGGCGCTTCAGGCCGAGGCGCTGAAAGTCGCCGGGACCGCCGACGTGCTGGTCGCGGTCATCGGCCTGTCGCCCGATCTGGAGGGCGAGGCGCTGGGCGTCTCGGTCCCCGGCTTTGCGGGCGGCGACCGCACCGAGATCGTCCTGCCCGAGCCGCAGCGCAATCTGCTCGCCGCGCTCCAGGCGACCGGCAAACCCGTGGTTGCGGTCATCGTCTCGGGATCGGCCGTCTCGCTGGGCGACATCAAGCCCGCCGCCACGCTGGCGGCCTTCTATCCGGGCACCGAGGGCGGCACCGCGCTGGCCGAAATCCTGGCGGGCGACGTGAACCCGTCGGGCCGCCTGCCGGTCACCGTCTATCGCTCGACCGCCGACCTGCCCGCCTTTGCCGATTACGGGATGAAGGAGCGGACCTATCGCTACTTCACCGGCACCCCCGCCTGGGGCTTCGGCCATGGCCTGAGCTATACCCGGTTCGACTATGGCCAGCCGACCGTCACCGCCAGCGTCGCGGCGGGCCAGCCGGTCGAGGTCGCGGTGCAGCTGCGCAATGTCGGCCAGCGCAGCGGCGAAGAGGTGGCGCAGGCCTATCTCGTCCCGCCCGCCACCGACGAGAAGCTCGTCCTGACCGATCCCGTGCTCCAGAGGCAACTGGTCGGCTTCACCCGCATACCGCTCAAGCCCGGCCAGGCGGGGACGGCGCGCTTCACCATCGACCCGCGCCTGATGAGCCAGGTGTGGCGCGACGGCAGCCGCCGCATCCTGCCGGGCACGTACAAGCTCTATATCGGCGGCGGTCAGCCGGGGGACGGCGCGGGCCAGTGGACCCAGTTCACCGTGACCGGCGCGGCGCAGGACCTGCCGAAATGACCCCGAACCGTCGCGAACTGATCGCGGGGGCCGCCGCCCTCGCCGCCACCTCCGCCGCCCCCGCTTTCGCCGCCGCGCCCGGCTTCGTCAGCAAGCGTCCCCCGGTCGCCGAGCGCCGCTTCGTATCGAAGGCGGTCGAGGCGGAGATCACCCGCATCTCGAAGATGATCGCCGATCCCGAGCTCCGCTGGATGTTCGGGAACTGCTATCCCAACACGCTCGACACCACCGTGCTGTCGCTGGGCGAGGTGAACGGCAAGCCGGACGCCTTCGTCATCACCGGCGACATTCCCTGCCTGTGGCTGCGGGATTCGGCGGCGCAGCTGCGGCCCTATCTACATCTGGTGAAGCGCGATCCCGCGCTCGGGCGGCTGTTCCGCGGGCTGATCGGACGGCAGGCGCGGTCGATCCTGATCGACCCCTATGCCAATGCCTTCATGCAGGACCCGAACGCCAGGACGAACCTGAGCTGGGCGCTGCACGACGATACCGAGATGAAGCCCGGCGTCGCCGAGCGGAAGTGGGAGATCGACTCGCTCTGCTACGCGATCCGGCTGGCATATGGCTATTGGCGCGAGACGGGCGACACCGCGCCGTTCGATGCGGAATGGAAGGCCTCGGCCCGGTCGATCGTGAAGACCTTTCGCGAGCAGCAGCGCAAAGACGGCCTGGGCCCCTATCGCTTCCGCCGTTCCGCGCCCGAGCCGACCGAGACGCTCTATCGCGGCTATGGCCTGCCGACCCGTCCCAACGGCATGATCCATTCGGGCTTCCGCCCTTCGGACGATGCGTGCCTGTACGAACAGTTCGTGCCCGCCAATCTGTTCGCGATGACGACGCTGCGCGAACTCGCCGCGCTGTCGAACGCGGTCGGCGAGCCCGCTCTGGCGCAGGATGCGACCACGCTGGCCGCCGAGGTCGAGGCCGCGCTCCGGCAGCATGGCACAATGACGCTGCCCAACGGGCAGCGGGTCTGGGCCTATGAGGTCGATGGCTATGGCAATGCCGTCTTCATGGACGATGCCAATGTCCCCTCGCTCTCGGGCCTCGCCTATCTCGGCTGCGTCGATCCGGCCGATCCGCTGTGGCAGCGGACGCTCGCGGCGTGCTGGAGCACGGACAATCCCTGGTATTTCGAGGGCTCCGCGATCAGCGGCATCGGCGGCCCGCATACCGGGCCGGGCCAGGTCTGGCCGATGTCGGTCATCACCCGTGCGCTGACCTCAACCGATCCGGCCTTGCTGCGCGACAGCCTGGCGATGATCCGCCGGTCGCACGGCCATACCGGCTTCATTCACGAGGGGGTCGATATCAACGATCCCACCAAGTTCACGCGCGACTGGTTCGCCTGGGCCAATGGCCTGTTCGGCGAGCTGATCGTCCATGTCGCGGCCACCCGGCCCGAAGTTTTGCGGGAGACGTTCGCATGATTTTGACTCGCCGCTCGCTCCTCGCCGGGACCGCGCTCGCCACCTTGCCGCTCGATACGCTGGCCGCCCGCGTCGACACCCCGCCCGTTCTGCCGAACCTGTTCATCGGGACGGGCGGCGACGGCCATACCTATCCGGGCGCGGTCCTGCCCTTCGGCATGGTGCAGCTGAGCCCCGACACCGATGTCGAGCGCTGGGACACCTGCTCGGGCTATCACCATGGCGACAGCTCGATCATGGGGTTCAGCCACACCCATTTGTCGGGCACCGGGATCGGCGACATGCTCGACGTGCTGGTCGTGCCGACGCGCGGCGAGCTGAAGCTGTTGCCGGGGCCGTTGTCGGACCCGGATGCGGGCTATCGCCAGCGTTATTCGGACGAACAGGCGCAAGCCGGTTATTACCGCGTCAAGCTGGAATCCGGCGTGCTCGCCGAGCTGACCGTGACGGAGCGGACCGGCTGGCACCGCTACACCTATCCCAAGGGGCCGGGCCATGTCCTGGTCGACCTGTCGCACCTCGTCCTCGACAAGAGCGACGAGAAGCCGCTGATCACCGATGCCGAGATCACCGTCGAGCCCGACGGCACGATCACCGGCACGCGCCGCGTATTCCGCTGGGCCAAGGGGCGGCGCATCTTCTTTGCGATGCAGCTGTCGAAGAAGCCCAGCCGCATCCAGCTTTACGGCGATGGCGACGCGCCCGCGAACGGCACCGCCATCAAGGGCAACCGCCTGAAGGCCGCCTTGTTCTTCGACGAACTGGGTGATGCCCCGCTCCTCATCCGGTGCGGCATCTCGGCAGTCGATGTCGCCGGGGCGAAAGCGAACCTGGCGGCCGAGGCCAACCACTGGGATTTCGAGCGCACCCGCAAGGCCGCCGTGGCGCGCTGGTGGGATAAGAACTTCGGCATCCATGTCGAAGGCGGCACCAGCGACCAGCAGGTCATCATGGCCTCCGCCAATTACCACACGCTGATCGCGCCCACGCTCTTCTCCGACGTGGACGGCCGCTATGTCGGACTGGACGGACAGGTTCATACCCTGCCCGCGGGGCAGTCCGCGTACAGCACCTACTCCACCTGGGACACGTACCGCGCGCTGCACCCCTGGCTGATCCTGACCCAGCCCGCCCAGGCCAAGAAGCTGATCGACGACGTCATCCGCCAGACCCAGCAGAGCGCCTATGGCCCGCCGGTCTGGACGCTCCAGGGCAAGGAGACGGGGATCATGATCGGCTGGCACGGCACGCCGATCATGGCCGAGGCGATGGTGAAGGGCATTCCCGCCGACTATGCCGCCGCCTGGCCCGGCATCGCCAAGCGCAGCTTCGACTTCGCGGCGCCCGACATGGACAATAGCAAGGGCCGCGACCTGTACGACGCCAAGGGCTATGTCCCCGCCGACATCTGGTGGGAAAGCGTCAGCCGGACGCAGGAATATGCCTATGACGACTGGGCCGCGTCGCATATCGCGCGGCACGCGGGCGAGACCGCCGAGGCCCAGCGGCTGCTCAAGCGTTCGGGCAACTGGCGCAACGTCATCGATAGCGCGATCGGCTTTGCCCGACCGCGCTTCAACGACGGCAGCTGGTGGAAGGATTACGACCCGATCCAGCTCGGCCACATGCCCAAGCCCTGGTGGCGCGACTATACCGAGGCCAATGGCTGGCAGGCGACGTTCCTGAACCAGCATGACGTGTACGGCCTGATCCGCCACATGGGCGGGGACGCCAAGTTCGAGGCCAAGCTGGACGGCCTGTTCAACGCGCCCTCGACCCTGCCCAAGAATGCGCCGCCCGATATTTCGGGTCTGGTCGGCCAATATGCCCATGGCAACGAGCCCGACCAGCACGCGGCCTACCTGTACGCCTATGTCGGCGCGCCGTGGAAGACGCAGGCGATGGTTCGCCGCCTGCTGACCGAGATGTACAAGAACGCGCCCGACGGCATCATCGGCAATGACGATTGCGGCCAGATGAGCGCGTGGTTCCTGTTCTCGGCGCTCGGCTTCTATCCGGTCGATCCGGTCAGCGGCGCCTATGTCCTGGGCAGTCCGCTGTTCGAGCGGGTGCGGCTGTCACTGGGCGGGACCAGGACGCTGACCGTCGAGGCGAAGGGCAATCGCCCCGACACGCCCTATGTCCAGTCGGTGACCTGGAACGGCCGCCCCTGGACGAAGAGCTGGATCGACCATGCCACCCTGTCGAAGGGCGGCACCCTGTCCTTCACCATGGGCGCGCGGCCGAACCGCGCCTTCGGCCGCGATCCGAAGGACCGGCCGCCGTCCTTCGACCACAAGCCCGCCTGATCCCTCCCGGAGATACGTTGAAGATGATCGATTTCTCCCGCCGCGCCGTCCTTGCCTCCGGCCTGGTCGCGTCCGCCACGCCCGCTTTTGCCAAGGCGCGCGCCGGTGCCCCCGCCCCCTACGGCGCGGTCCCCTCGGCGCGTCAGTGGCGCTGGCACCAGCGCGAGCAATATGCCTTCGTCCACTTCGCCATGAACACCTTCACCGACAAGGAATGGGGTTACGGCGATGAAGACCCCAAGATGTTCAACCCGTCCGACTTCAGCGCGGACCAGATCGTCGCGGCGGCCAAGGCGGGGAACCTCAAGGGCATCATCCTGACCGCGAAGCATCATGACGGCTTCTGCCTGTGGCCGACCAAGCTGACCGAGCATTGCATCCGCAACTCGCCCTATAAGGACGGCAAGGGCGATATCGTCCGCGAGATGTCGGATGCGTGCAAGCGCGGCGGGATCGCGTTCGGCATCTATCTCTCGCCCTGGGACCGCAACCGCGCCGATTATGGCACCCCCGCCTATATCGACTATTATCGCAAGCAGGTGGTCGAGCTCTGCACCGGTTATGGCGAGCTGTTCGAATTCTGGTTCGACGGCGCGAATGGCGGCGACGGCTATTATGGCGGCGCGCGCGAGACGCGGCAGATCGATGCACCCAAATATTACAACTGGCCCTCGATCATCGCGCTGGTCCATCAATATCAGCCCATGGCGTGCACCTTCGACCCGCTGGGCGCGGACATTCGCTGGGTCGGCAATGAGGACGGCATTGCGGGCGATCCCTGCTGGCCGACCATGCCCAACCACCCTTACGTCCAGTCGGAGGGCAATTCGGGCGTGCGCGGCGGCGCGCTGTGGTGGCCGGCCGAGACCAACACCTCGATCCGGCCCGGCTGGTTCTATCACGCCGACGAGGACTCCAAGGTCCGGTCGCCTGAGAATCTCGTCGGCTATTTCGACACCTCGGTCGCGCGCGGCACCAATATGAACCTGAACCTGCCGCCCGACCGGCGTGGCCGCATTCCCGATCAGGACGTCAAGATCCTGAAGAGCTTCGGCGATGCGATCCGCGCCAGCTTCGCGACCGACCTCGCGCAAGGGGCGGTGGCGAGCGCCAGCCATGTTCGCGGCAAGGGGTTCGAGGCGGCCCGCGTCCTCGACGGCGACCGCGACACCTATTGGTCGGCCCCCGATGGCGTGACCACCCCCAGCCTGACGCTCGACCTGCCGCCCGGCCGCAGCTTCGACCTGATCCGCATCCGCGAATATCTGCCGCTCGGCGTGCGGGTCACGCGCTTCGCGGTCGATGCCGAGGTGAACGGCCAGTGGCAGCAGCTTGCCGAGCATGAGTGCATCAGCGCGCAGCGGATCATCCGCCTGCCCACCCCGATCACCGCCAAGCGGGTCCGCCTGCGCATCGTCGACGCGCCGGTCTGCCCGGCGATCAGCGAGGTGTCGCTGTTCCGGAGCGTCGTGCCGGTCCCCGTCCCCGCCATCGTGTCGAGCGATCCCACGGTGCTGGCGACCACCGACTGGACGATCGTCTCGGCAAGTGCGCCGGGCGCGGAGAAGCTGCTCGACAATGACGCCAAGACCATCTGGATCCAGCCCGCGCCGACGCCGGGCAAGCCCGCCAGCGTCACCGTCGACATGGGCCAGGTCCGCGATGTGGCGGGCTTCAGCCTGACTCCCTCGCGCCAGGTGATGGTCGATGCCGCCCCGCCGCGCGGCTATGTCGCGGAGACGAGCGTCGACGGCAAGAACTGGACCCCGGCGGGTTCGGGCGAATTCTCCAACATCGCCTATGCGCTTTCCACCCAGCGCCTGCCCTTCACCAGTGTCCGGCCGGTCCGCTATCTGCGGCTGAGCTTTGCCGAAATGTCCAAGCCCGCCGCCAATCTGGCGATTGCGGGGATCGGCGCCTTCACCAAGCGCTGAGCCTCCCAGCGCCCCGTCGCGGCCGGACCATCCGGCGCGGCGGGGCGTCCTCCTGTCCCGTCATGCGGAACAGTGCGGGGTCCGGGTGGTTGAGCCGGGCCTGAGCACAGGACAGGAGATGCAGCCATGGCCCGTTTCGACGGCAAGATCGCGATCGTCACCGGCGCGGCCTCGGGCATCGGCGAAGGCGCCGCGCGCCGCTTCGCGCAAGAGGGTGCGACTCTCGTCCTCGGCGACACGGATCAGGACGGCCTGGCGACGCTGGCCGAGGCGCTGGCCCCTGCGACCGTCGCGACGCGGCCGACCGACGTGTCCAGAATGGCCGATTGCGAGGCGCTGGTCGCGCTGGCGATCGAGCGGTTCGGGCGTGTAGACATCCTGGTCAGCAACGCCGGGATCGATCATCTCGGCAAGCTCGACGAGGGCGATTTCTCGGCCTTCACTAAGGTCATCGAGACCGACCTGTACGGCGTCGTCCAGATGGCGCGCGCCGCGATCGCGCCCTTGCGCGCGGCGAAGGGGTGCATCATCAACATGTCCTCCGTCTCCGGTCTGGGCGGCGACTGGAACCACAGCTTCTATTGTGCCGCCAAGGGGGCGGTCACCAACTTCACCCGCGCGCTGGCGATGGACGAGGCGGCGAACGGCGTGCGCGTCAATGCGGTCAATCCGTCGCTGACCTACACCGCGCTGACCGAGGGCATGAAGGAACAGCCCGAGCTGATCGCCAGGTTCGAGGCGCGCATCCCGATGGGCCGGGGGGCCGAGCCCGACGATATCGCCGGGGCCATCGCCTTTCTGGCCAGCGAGGACGCCCGGTTCATCACCGGCATCAACCTGCCCGTGGATGGCGGCCTGAGCGCCTCCAATGGCCAGCCACCGCTCAGCTGACGACCGTAATATAGATATATATCAAGATCGGCACCGGGCCGCATTGCTCCATAAAAATTAGCTTATGTTTCCATCATCGTTCTGGGAGCCAAACAAAATATCCGACGTTGTCCCTCTATAACGAAAGGGGCGAGCTTGATCATTGTTCATCTGGCGCTTGGCGGGTGCCTGAAATCGCCACCTGTCCATTATGGTATCACCGCCGATACGGGCGGCCATATTGCCTATATTCTTGATGCCGCCGCCGCGCAGGCCGACAATATTGACACGCATCAAGTTTCGATCGTCACCCGGCTGTTCGAGGGCGAGGGTCTGGCGGTCGAGCATGGCCTGTCGAGCGAACGCCTGTCGCCCCGCCTGACCATCGACCGGATCGCGACCGCCAATCGCGGCTATCTGGAAAAGGAAGCACTGGCCGAGGACCTGTCCGCCTTTACCGAGGCGTTCTGCGCGCATCTCGCGCGGCTGCCCCGGCTTCCCGACGTCATCCACGCGCATTTCTCCGACGCCGCCGCCGTCGCGGCCGAGGCAAGGCGCCGCTTCGCCATTCCCTTCGTCTATACCCCACATGCGCTGGGCATCGACAAGCAGACGCATCAGGGCTCCTGCCCCGCGCTCGATGCCCGTATCGCCGCCGAGCGGACCGCGATCGCCCAGGCGGATGCGATCATCGTGTCGACCCGCGACGAGGCCGATCGGCAGGTCCATGCCTATGACACGCCCGTCTCGGGGCGCATCCACTGCATCCCGCCCGGCGTGCCCAGCCGCGACCTGCGGCCGTCGTCGCGACCGTCGCTGGCCGCGCGGCTGGACCAGTGGCTCGACGATCCGGCCAAACCGATCGTGCTCGCCATCGCCCGGCCGGTCGCCAAGAAGAACCTCGCCGCGCTGGCCCGCGCCTATGCCGCCTCTCCCAAGCTCCAGCGCGCGGCCAATCTGGTCATCCTGGCCGGGCAGCATGACGGCCCCGGCTCGGCCGAGGAACGCGCGGTCCTCGCGGAATTGCAGGCGCTGGTCGAGGCGCCCGGCTTGCGCGGTCATGTCGCGCTGCCGCCTGTGCATGACGGACATGACGTCGCCGCGCTGTACGACCGCGCTGCGCAAGGGGGGGTCTTCGTCAATCCCGCGCTGCACGAACCCTTCGGGCTGACCCTGATCGAGGCCGCCGCCGCCGGCGTGCCGGTGGTCGCGACCCGGCATGGCGGCCCCAGCGAGATCGTCGCCCATCTGGGCCATGGCCTGCTGGTCGATCCGCGCGACGGGGCCGCCATCGCCGAAACCTGCCTGTCGATCATCGCCTCTCCCGAACGTCATGCCGCGATGAGCCGCGCGGGCCGCGAGGGCGCGGCGCGCTATGATTGGGGCCGCTATGCGGCGGAGTCGGTCGCGCTCTATGCCCGCCTGCCACGCGCGCCGGGGCTGCTCGCCAGCGATATCGATCACACGCTGACCGGCTGTCCGGCGGGGGCCCATGGCTTTGCCCAGTGGCGACAGGGCAGCGACCTGCCCTTCGTCGTCGCCACGGGCCGCTCCTTCGCGATGGCGCGGATGATCCTGTCGCAATGGGGCCTGCCCGAACCCGACGCCTTCATCACCGATGTCGGCACCCGCATCATGCTGAAGGGGCAGCGCGGGTGGCAGGAATGCCCGGTCTATGCCGCGCGGCTGGACGAGGGGTGGAACCGCAAGGCGGTGGCGACCGCGCTCAAGCCGCTGCGCCTGCGCCCGCAACCGCGCGACACGGCGGGGCCGCACAAGATCAGCTTCTTCGGCACCGCCGAGGATGCCGCGCGGGTCCGCGCCGTCCTGTCCGAACAGGGGCTGGCCGCCAAGGTCGTCTATTCGCATGGGCGGCTGATCGACGTGTTGGCGCCGCTGGGCGGAAAGGCGGCGGCGGTCGCGGCCTATGCGCGGCGACTGGACCTGCCGGTCGGCGCCTGCATCGCAGCGGGCGATAGCGGCAACGATGTCGACATGCTGGAGGCGTGCGGCCATGCCATCGTCGTCGGCAATGCCAGCGACGAGCTGGACGGGCTGGCCCCGCGCGACGGGCTGCTGCGCGTCGCCGGGCATCATGCCAATGGCGTGCTGGAAGGGCTGGAGCGGCTGGGGCTGACCGAGCCGATGCTGATGCGTGCGAGCGCGGCGTGATGCGGCCCTTCGGTTATTTCGTCCATCATCAGGGGCGCGGCCATGCCGAACGCTGCGCCGCCATCCTGAACGCGCTGCCGCCCGAACGCCCGGCCACCATCTTCTGCGCGCGCGACGACATCTTCCCGCCGCTCCCCCCGCAGGTCGAGCTGATCGTCATCCCCTCGCTGTTCGAGCCGACGGGGGCCGAGGCGGGCACGATGGACTCGGTCCCGACGCCCGAGACGCTGCATTGCGCGCCGCTCGGCTGGCCGGGCATCCGCCATGCCATGGCGGTGATCGCGGGCTGGTTCGACCGCGCCGACCCCGCGTTGATGATCTGCGACGTGTCGGCGGAGATCGCGCAGCTGTCGCGCATCTGCTCGGTGCCGCATGTGAAGGTCCTGCAGCATGGCGACCGGGGCGATGCGGGGCACCGCGCGGCCTATGACGGCGCGGCGGGGCTGCTCGCGGCGTTCGACGAGGCGCTGGCCCAGCCCGAATGGGACGATGCGATGCTGGCCAAGACCTGTTTCGCGGGTGGCCTGGGCGTCGACACCCGCGTGCCCGAGCGCGAGCTGGCGCGCCAGCGGATCGGCGTCGGCGCGGAGGAGGAGGTCATCCTCGTCCTCTCCGGCGGCGGCGGCGGCGGTTTCGCGCAGGCCCCGCTGGGCGTCGGCGCGCGCAGCCGTCCGGGCGCGCGCTGGATCACCATCGGCCCGGTCGTGCGCGACTGGCACGCGACCGAGCCCGGCAATATCGAGCATCGCGGCTGGGTCGACAATCCGGCCGACCATGTCGCCGCCGCCGACCTGGTCATCGCCTCGACCGGCAACACCACCTGCCAGCAGATCCTGGCCGCCGCCCGGCCGTGGCTCGCCATTCCCGAATGGCGCTATTTCGACGAGCAGCATCGCAAGGCCGAGGCGCTGGCGGCGGCGGGGGCGGCATGCGTCCGCCCGCATCTGCCCTCCTCGGCCCAGGCGTGGACGGCGGCGCTGGCCGAGACGCGCGCCACCCACCGCCCCGCGCTCCAGCGCGCGATGATCGCCGACACGCCCGCGCAGGATGCCGCCGACTGGCTGGAGGCGCTTACCGCGCGGCTCTGGCCGGTCGAGCTTTCCCTTACCACCCCTACCCCCAGCGGAGCCCATTCATGATCTCGGTCGTCACGCTTGCCGGGGGCCGCCCCGATCATCTGCGCAACGTCGTCCTCGGCCTTAGCCGCCAGACGACCATGCCCGCCGAACTGATCGTCGCGGTCATTCAGGACGCGCCCTATGACTTGCCGGATGCGCCCTTTCCCATTCGCCAGATGATGGTGTCGGGCCCGCACCTGCCGCTCGCCTCCGCGCGCAACGCGGCGGCGAAGGCGTGCGTCGGCGAAAAGATCGTCTTCCTCGACATGGACTGCATCCCGACGCCCGATCTGCTGGCCGATTACGACCGCTGCCTCGATGAGATGGACGGGCTGTTGATGGGCGAGGTGATGTATCTGCCCGGCGGCGCGACGCAGGGCGAATGGCGCTATGAGGACTTCGCCGCCGTCGCCGTCCGCCATTCCGACCGGCGAGGGCCCCCGCCCGAAGGGATCGAACGCTGCGCCGATTATCGCTGCTTCTGGTCGCTGAACTTCGCGATGCGGCGCGCGACCTTCCTGGCGACCGGCGGCTTCGACGAACGCTATGCGGGCTATGGCGGCGAGGACACTGATTTCGGCAAGGTGGTGGACAAGGCGGGGGTGCCGATCGCCTGGATCAAGGGCGGGCTCGCCTATCACCAATATCATCCGCACCACATGCCGCCGGTCCACCATATCGACAGCGTGGTGCGCAATGCCGAGCTGTTCGAGGCGAAATGGGGCTATCGTACCATGGGGCACTGGCTGCACGCCTTTCGCCTGATGGGGCTGATCGACGACACGCCCGGCCGCCCGATCCGCATCCTGCGCCGCCCGGACAAGGACGACCTCGCCCTGACCGGGCAGCAGAGCCACCAGCCCTATGCCAATACCGCCAGCGTCATCCGCCTGCTGGAGGAGCGCGCCGCCGGGTCCCGCGTCGCCGCATGAGGATCGCGCTGCTCGCCCATGTCCGCCAGCCGATCCGCCAACCCTTTCTCGGCGGCATGGAGGCGCATGGCTGGTATCTGGCGGAGGGGCTGGCGGCGCGCGGGCATGAGGTGGTGCTGTTCGCCAGCGGCGACAGCGACCCGCGCTTCACGCTCGATCCGGTGCTGCCCGTCCATTACGAGGCGGTGTTCCCCTGGGCCGAGCATCGCGGCAAGCCCGAGCTGATCGCGCATGTCGATGCCGGTTACGCCGCCGCCTGCGACCGGATCGCGCGCGGCGGGTTCGACGTGGTGCACAATAACAGCCTGCACCGCTTCCCGCTGGAGCCGCGCCGCACCGCCGCAACGCCGACCGTCACCTCGCTGCACGTGCCGCCCTATGACGCGCTCCATTATTTCGTCACCGCCAGCCCAGGCCCGACCCACAGGCTGACCGTCACCTCGGCGCGCCAGCTCGCCGCCTGGTGGCCGCAGGGGGCACCGCCCGAAGCCTCGGTCCTGCACAACGCCATCGATCCCGCCGCCTGGCCCTTCGTGGCGCAGGGCAATGGCGAGGCGGTGTGGTGCGGCCGGATCACCCCCAATAAGGGCCCGCATCTGGCCGCGCTCGCCGCGCGCAAGGCGGGCATCCCCCTCACCCTGTTCGGCGCCATCGAAGACCCGGATTATTGGGGGGCGGCGGTCGAGCCCCTGCTCGGCGACGGCATCCGCTATGGCGGGCATCTCGACGGCCCCGCGCTGGCGCGGGAAATCGGGCGGGCCTCGGTCTTCCTCTTCACCCCCTGTTGGGACGAGCCCTTCGGCCTGGTCGCCATCGAGGCCATGGCCTGCGGCCTTCCCGTCGCCGCCTTTGACGAAGGCGCGGCGGCCGAAGTCGTCGGTGAGGCGGGGTGCCTGGCCCCGGCGGGCGATGTGGAGGCGCTCGCCCGCGCGATCGACACGGCCAGGGCCATTCCCCGCACGGTCGCCCGCCACCGGGTCGAGACCCATTTCGCGCGCGACCGCTGGCTCGACCGGTGCGAGGCGCTCTATGCGGAGGTCTGCGCCGCCGCGCGCGTGACGCGGGCCGCATGAGCGAGGATGTCATCGCCCGGCAGCAGGCGGCGTTGCGCGACCTGTACCGCCACCATGTCGCGCCCGGCGAGCCCTATGCGCTGGTCGACTTTCCCGACCATCCCAATGTCGGCGACAGCGCGATCTGGCTGGGCGAGATCGCCATGCTCCATGCGGTCGGCGCGGGCGATCCGGCCTATAGGTCGCGCTGGGACGATTTCGATGCGGCCGCCTTCGTCGCGGCCTGCCCGATCGGGCCGATCCTGATCCATGGCGGCGGCAATCTGGGCGATATCTGGCCGCACCATCAGCATTTTCGCGAAAGCCTGATCCGCGATTTCCCCGATCGCCGCATCGTCCAGCTACCCCAGTCGATCCATTTCCGCGATCCCGCCCATCGCGACCGTTTCGCCGCGCTGGTCGCCGGGCATGGCGACTTCCACCTTCATGTCCGCGATGCCGCCAGCCTGGAACTGGCGCGGCGGCATTTCGATTGTCCGGTCGCCTTGTCCCCCGACTCCGCCTTCGGGCTCGGACCGCTGCCGCGCCCCCGCGCGCCCGACTGCCATAGCCTGATGCTGTTACGGACCGATGCCGAACGCGCCGCGCGGGACGACCGGCTGTTGCGGCAAAGCCCGGATGCGGTGGCGCTGGACTGGCTGGACGAGACGCCCCCGACCGAGGCCGACTTCACCGCACGGGCGCGGGCGCGGGTGGAGCGCGGGCTCCGTCTTTTGTCACGCGGGGAGCAGGTCGTCACCGATCGGCTGCACGGTCATATCCTGGCGCTGCTCCTCGGGCTGCCGCATGTCGTGCTCGACAATGACTATGGCAAGGTCGCCGCCTATATCGGCGCATGGACCCGTGGTTCACCGCTGGTTCGTCAGGCCGCCACCCCGGACGAGGCGATGGCGCTGATCGGTGCGGCGATGACGGCATGATCGACGTCAGCCTGCTGATCTGCACGCGCAATCGCCGCGACAGCCTGTCCGCCACGCTCGCCTCGATCGCGAGGGCAGCGGGGTCCACGCGGCTGGAGGTGATCGTGGTCGACAACGGGTCCACCGACGACAGCGCCGCGATGGTCCGGCACTGGGCCGCCGAACAGGCTTTTGCGGTCCGACTGCTGGTCGAACCCCGCGCCGGGCTCGCGCGGGCGCGCAACGTCGCAATGGCGGCCGCGCGGGGGCGGATCATCGCGATGACCGATGACGACTGCGTGCTCCATGCCGACTATTTCGGGCGGCTGGCCGACGCCTTTGCGCGCCATCCTGGCCCGGTCATCATCGGCGGGCGTATCCTGCTGGGCGATCCGTCCGACCTGCCGGTCACGGTCAAGCTGGAGGATCATCCGATGATCGCGGGCCGCGATGCCTTTCCCGGCGGCTTCGTGATGGGCGCCAACCTGGCCTTCACCGCCGATATCCGCGAGAAGGTCGGCGCGTTCGACGAGCGGTTCGGCGCGGGCGCCCCCTTTCGCGCGGCCGAGGATACCGACTTCCTGTTCCGCGCGCTGGGGCGGGATATTCCGGTGCTGTACGATCCCGGTTTCGTCGTGGACCATCATCACGGCCGGAAAGCCGCGCACGAGGTGGTCGCGCTGCTGGCGGGCTATGGCTATGGCGACGGGGCGCTGTATGCCAAGCATTTATGGCGGGATGCCCGGATCGCCCGCACGATCCGCGACGACCTGCGCAACCTGGCGACGCGGTTCGCCGGGCCTGTCCCGCAGATCCGACATTTCCACGCCTTTCGTCTGCGCCATATCCTCGCAGGCTTTGCCCGCTATGGCCGTGAGGCGATCAGAAGTCGGCGCTCAGGCGCAACCCCATCGTCCGCGGCCTGACCGGGGTCGAGACATTGTGCCGCCCGAGCAGGATCGGGTTGCCAAAGGCGAAGCGGTTGCCGCGCTCGTCGAGCAGATTGTCGACCGTCAGCGCCAGCGCATAGCGACCATGGCGCGCGGTCAGCCCGGCATCGACGACGCCATATCCCCCCTGCCGCACGTCGAGCATGTCGCCCACCCCCAGCACGGAGGGACCGACAAAGGCCGCATCGACCCGCGCCGACAGCGTCAGCTCCGGCGCCACCCGCAGGTCGCGGATCACCCCCAGCCGCGCCGATATGCTGGGCGTCTCGGGCAGACGCCGATTGCGCGCCCGGCTGAGCATCGCGGTCGATCCCGTCACCCGGTTGTCGGTCAGGAACAGGGCGGCGTTGATATGCCAGTCCTGCTGCGGCACCCAGTCGGCCCAGCCCTCCAGCGCGTCGACCCGTGCATCGCCGATATTGCTGGTCGCGGGCTGGCCGCCGCGCCCTAACAGATCGGCCTGGATCGATCGCCAATTGGCGCGCGACACGCTGACCGAGGCGGACAGGCCGGTATCGCCGCGTCGCAGATGGCGCAGGCCCAGCTCGACCATCGCGATCGAATCGGGGTCGAAATTGGCGACCCGCCCGACCCCCGCTGCCACGGCCAGACCGCCGGTGCGGAAACCCGATTGATAGCGGCCGAACAGGGTCCAGTCGCCGCCCGGCTGCCAGGTGAAGCCCAGGGTCGGATCGACCCGCGCGGTCGACCGCCCCCGGACATATTGGCCGCTGCGCGGCGTGATCGACGGCTCGCCATCGACCCGCGCGAGGGTGACGCGCCCGCCCAGCGTCACCCAGAGCGCCCGTGTCACCGGATGTGTCGCCTCGCCGAAGATCGCGCCGCTGCGGGTGACGTTGGTCACGCCGATCACCGGCCGCACGCCCTGGCGAATGGTCAGCGAGCGCCCCATGACCGACTGGTCCGACACCACGTTGATGCCGACCACCCAGGATCCCCCGCCGGGCAGGCGCCGCGACAAACGGCTTTCGTGCGAGAACAGCGTCTTGTCGCTCGACAGCTGATAGGATTCGACCGCCCCCACCGCGCTGGCGTCGAAATTCTCGAACGACGCGCCGTCCACCAGCCCGGTGGCGGAGACGAATTGCAGCCCGCTCGCCCAATCCTTGGACAGGAGGATACGGGCGAAGCTCATATCGCTCCAGGACGGTTGCGGAATCGCGGCACGCGTGACCAGCGAGTCCTCGTGCGTCACATATTGCGCATCGCGCGCGACGATCGACTGGGCGCCGCCGCCCAGCTCCACCCGCCAGCCGTCGCCGGGGGCCAGGCGCAACGTCGCACGGCCGCCATTGGTCAGCACCCGGTTGATGTCGGTCCGTTTCGTGCGGCTATTGTCGATATAGCCGCCCGTTACCCCGCGATAGCCGACGACACGCAGTCCCAGCGTCTGCGGGATCGCCACCAGATTGGCGACCAGGGCCATATCCGCACTGGGTGCGCCATGCGCGGTCAGGGCGCCGCCGATCTCGACATGCCCGCCGTCGCGATCGAGCGACACCGGGTTGGAGGTCAGCCGGATGATGCCGCCGATCGCCCCCGAGCCGTGCAGCGCGCCTTGCGGCCCCTCGGCCACCTCGACCGAGCCGATGTCATAGAGTTTCAGTCCCGGATCGGGCCCGGCAAAGGCGATCTGGACATCGTCCAGATACAGGCTGGCGGTCGACTCGGTCGCGCCGTTGAAGCTGCTGTCGGCGATGCCCCGGATGAACAGCTTGTTGCGCCCCGGCCCCAGCGCGGTCGTCTGGAGGATCGGGGTCTGCGCCGCCACGTCGCTGAGGTTGATCGAGCCGGCGGGCAGGGTGACACCGCGCCCGACCACCGAAACGCTGCCCGGATAGCGGGCCAGCGCCGTGCCCTGTTTGCTGGCGGTGACGATGATGTCCTGCCCGTTGGTCGCGGGGGGAGGCACGGTTTTGGGATGCGCGATCTTCGCCGGTCGCGCGATACGCGGCGCCCCGACGACCCGGAAACTGGTCGGATCGATCGCCACCGCGCGATAGCCGGTGCCCCGCAACAGCCGGTCTAGCGCGCGGGCGGGGGTGGCGGTGAGATGGAGCGTCGCGGTGCGGACGCGGTTCAGCCGGTCATCGGTCGCGACGATCGTGATCCCGGCCTGCCGCGCCAGTTCGCGCAGCGCGAAATCCAGCGTCGCGGGGGCCAGCACGATCCGGCGCGGGGCGGTCGCCGCGTCGCCATAGTCCTGCGGCTGCGCGCGGGCGGCGGCGGGCATGGCAAGGGTCGCCAGGGCCATCAGGCCATGGTCAGCGATTCCCCTCCGACGCCCGCAAAATCCAATTCCCACCGCTTTGGCGCCACTCCGCTCCGATCAGCTTCGCCAGCCGCGGAACATCCCGATCGGCATCGCCCGTCATCCGGACCACCCCGGTGACGTTGCGATCGCTCAGGGGCCCCTCCACCGCGATGCGCACGCCATAGGCCGATTGCAATCGTCCGGCAATCGCCCCCACCGACTCGCGATCGAAATCGAATGTACCGCCGCGCCAGTCGCCGACCTGGGCCGGATCGACCCGCGTCAGGCGCAGGCTATGCGCGGCTTCGTCCAGGCTGGCCCCCTGCCCGGCCGCCAGCGCGATCCGCTGCCCCTTCGGCGCCAGCGACACCGCGCCTTCGGCGACCGACACGTCCAGCCGCGCCCCCGTGCGGCGGACATCGAAGACGGTCCCGACATCCTGGATCGTGACGTCGCCCGAACGCAGCTCGAAGGGGGCCGACGGATCATGGCGGACGCGGAACAGAGCCTGCCCGGTTTCCAGCGTGGCGACGCGCGGATCGTTCCGGTCGAAGCGAAGACGCGATCCCCCCGCCATCTCCACCGTCGTTCCGTCGTTCAGCGCGATGCTGCGATGCTCGCCCGGCGCGGTCTGCTCGATCCGGATATCGGGCCGCGCGGTCATCAGCATCGGCCCCGCGACCAGCGCGACCGCCGCCGCGACGCCGCCCATCAGCCACCAGCGCCCCCAGCCCCCATTGTCGTTGGCGGCCGCCGGTGCATATTCGATCTCCACGACCGGCTCGGCCAGGACCGGCTCGGGCAGGGGCGCGACCGGCTCGGCCATGGCGGGCGCGGTCAGCACATGGTCGGCCATCGCCACCGCGTCATAGGCGCGCGCATTGGCCGGGCTTTCCTCCAGCCATTGGGCAAAGGCTTCCCAATCGGCCGCGTCCATCGTGCGCTGCCGGATGTGCCAATCGATCGCCTGTTCGTCCCGCGTCACGCCCCCCTGCTCCCTTCACCGTGTTGACGACACCGGCTCAACCGATCCGCACCCCCGCCCTCACGATTTTCCTGCAAATAATGATAGGCCCGCCGCAGCAGCTTCTCGACCGCGCTGATCGTCACCCCCATCCGCTCGGCGATGACGCGCTGCGGCTGCTCCTCGAAGCGGAACAGGGTGAAGGCCTCGCGCATCCGGTCGGGCATGGCCGCGATCAAGGCATGGGCGCGCGCCAGTTCGTCGCGCGCGCCGACGATCCGTTCGGGATCGGCATATTCGTCCGACTGCGGCTGGACCTCTTCCCAGGCGCCGTCGCGCGATCCGCGCCGTGTGGCCGCGATCCGCCGGTCGGTCGCCAGGTTGGTCGCCATCCGGCAGAAGAAGGGAATCGGCTGGACGATCTCGACATCCTCCAGCGCCGCGACCCGCAGCCAGAGGTCCTGCAGGGCATCCTCGGCCTCCTCGACCGAGCCGAGCCGGGCGGCCAACAGGCGACGCAGCAGGGGCCGCGCCTCCAGGAATTGGCTTTCCAAAGCCTCGCTACCCAACCGGACACCCTCATATCAGGCCGCGAAGGCCAGCCCATGCTCCCTTGCCATGTCCGAAACCGAAACCGCACGCAAGACATCCGCCTCGTCGCGCCGCGCCGCTGCGATCGTATCGCCCGCCCGCTTGCCCGCCCCCGGATGACACATCACCAGATGCAGCGCCCCCGCCTTGTCGAGAAAACGGGGCAACGCCTCGGCGAAGCGGCCGTCAAAGCCGTAATGCCCCGCAAAACCACGATTGCAGCGCAGCCCTTCCGCCTCCGCCGCGCGCCGCAGCCCGCGAGAGTGATAGGCGCTGCCGATCGCCTTGCCGCGCCAGGGCCGCCCGAACAGAGCGGCGACCCGATCCTCGCAGGTCCGCACCCAGGCCTGGGGCGCACGGCGGCGGGCGGTGGCCAGCACGATGGGGCGAATGCCGGGCAGCGCGTGCGAATGCTGATGCCCGTCGACAAAGGCGGGCGGGCGGCCCATCGCCGTCTCGAACCGGTCGAACTGCGCCTCGACCTCGCGCGCGATTTCAGCAAGGTCCAGCCTGCCGCGCGCCGCCAGCCGGGTCAGCGGATCGATCCCCGGCATCACCCCGCCTTGCGTAAAGCCATTGGGGTGGATCGGCGCTTCCTCGGTCAGCACCAGATGCAGCCCGATCTGCGCCGTGTCGGGCACGTCGTGCAGCATCGCGCTGTCCGCCATCCAGTTGGGCCGGACGGTCATGCAGCTCGTGGCGTTCAGCTTGCCCGTGCGGAGCAGCTCGGCGATGACCAGACTGTCTTCGGTGGAAAAGGCGAAATCGTCAGCGCACAGAATAAGCTGGTTCACCCACCACTCCTGCCAGATGCTGATAGGCGCGTTCGCGCATCCGTTCGGTGGTCAGCGCCCGCGCCTTCAGCCGCCGGGCGAGGAAGTCATAGAAGAACCAGTCCCCCGCAACCGGCGCCGCCGCGCTGTAGACCAGCCGCTCGACCAGCGTCCAGCGGATCGATTCCCGGTCCCGCTCGCGGTCGGAGGGGACGCACCACAGCGCATCGGCATAGCGCATCGTGCCGTGGCGCAGGACGCGGTGGATGACCTCGTGATCCTCCAGCACATAGTTCCAGCGGCGCGGATCGAACCCGCCCGCCGCCTTCAGCGCCTCGGTCCGGAAAGCCTGGCCCGCGCCGCCCGCATGGCATTGACGCGGCAGCATCCGCGCGGCGAGCCGGATATTGGCGGACTCGCGCCGACGCTCCGCCTCGCCGTCGCCCGGCGCGATGAAATAGGCCCCCGCCACGACGCAGCCCGGCCGCTCCAGCAGCCGCTGCGCCTCCGCCAGATAATGCGGCGGATACCAGGTATCGGCATCGCAGGTCGCGACGAAGCGGGTATGGACATGGTCCAGCCCCATCCGCAACGCGTTGATCTTGCCCGGCATCCCCTGATGCAGCAGGACATGATCCAGCTCCAGCCGCTCGCACGTCTCGGTCGCGATCCGCGCGCTGGCATCGACCGACCCGTTGTCGACCAGGACCAGCCGGAACCGGACCGTCTGCGCCGCCAGACTCTCCAGCGTCGCGGCCAGAACGGCCTCTTCGTTGAAGAAGGGAACGACGACGGTCCAGCAGGGCGCCGTATAGGCCACCCTGTCCTCGATCATCCCCGCATCGGCCCGGGCCCTGGCGTTCCGCCAGGCCGCGCCTTCCGCATCGAGCAGCATCAACCCACCCCACTCAAGAAATTCGAACCCACCCCCGTCGCAACCGGATCGACCGTTTCGGACCGACGCCTGGTTGCTCCATGGCTTAGGACGATGCCGGGGCCCGCCATCCGGACATGGCCCAACATAAATTTTTGATCCGGATGGGAACCGTCACGATTTCCTTTGCGCGCGCGCCTCGATCGGTGACATGCGGCGGCGGTGCAACGGCCCGGTCGGGCCATGCCCGCCTGCCCGGACAAGCCCCTGATGACGCCTTCCTTTCCCCGCTCCGCCGCCACGCCCCACGCGACCGGCATCGCGGCCTTCCTGAACCGGCCGCTCGGGGCCGCGCTCGCGCTGCTGGTCTTTGCGGTGCTGGTCCGCGCCCGCGATTTCGGCAATCCGGTCGCGCATGTCGACGAGCAATATTACCTGCTGGTCGGCGACCGCATCCTCCATGGGGCGCGGCTCTATATCGACCTGTGGGATCGCAAGCCGCCGGGGCTGTTCCTGCTGTTCGCGGGGTTCCGCCTGCTGCCCGGCGACGGGTTCCTCGCCTATCAGCTGGTCGGCACCGCCTGCGTCGCGGCGACCGGCTGGCTGATCTGGCTGGCGGCGCGGCGGATGGCGCTGGCCTGGCCCGCCGGGCTGGCAGCGGGGGCGGCCTATATCCTCTGGCTGCCGCTGCTCAGCGGCGGGAGCGGCCAGTCGCCGGTCTTCTACAATCTCGCCATGATGGCGGCGGCGGTCCTGACGCTGGACCTGCCACGCCTGGCCGAGCGTCGGGCGGTCGGCGCCATCATGGTCAGCGGGGTGATCGCCTGCCTGCTGGCCGGGATCGCCATCCAGATCAAATATACCCCGCTGGTCGAGGGCGCCTTTTTCGGCCTGGCCCATCTCTGGTATCTGTGGCGCGCACGGGCCGGTCTGGTGCCCGTCCTGATGGCGGCGCTGCTCTGGATGGCGATGGGGCTGTTGCCGACCGCGCTGGTCGTGCTGCATTTCCGGCTGAACGGCACGGCCTCGTTCGACGCCTTCTGGTTCGCCAATTTCACCTCGATCACGCTGCGCCGGGGCTATCCCGCCGCCAAGATCGTCGGGCGGCTGGCGGGGATCGGCGGGCAGTTGCTGCCGCTGATCGCCTGTGCGGTGCTGGCGTGGCGCAAGGGGCCGGGGCCGGTCGGGCTGACGCTGACCCGGATATGGCTGGGCTTCGCGCTCGTCGCCTTCGCGATGATCGGGGCGTTCTTCGACCATTATGCGCTGCCGCTGATCGCCCCGCTCTGCCTCGCCGCCGCCCCGGCCTTCGCGATGGGGCGCAAGCCGCTGATCGCGGTGTCCGTCATCGGCGCGGGGCTGTTCGCCTTGCACGCCGCGACCAACGATCCGTCCGAGGGCGACGGCATCCGCCGCATGGCGCGCGCGATGGCGGCGGTCGACGGGCGCGAATGCCCCTATGTCTTTGCGGGCGATTCCAGCCTCTATCACCTGTCGGGCGGATGCGTGCCGACCGCCTATGCCTTCCCCTCCTCACTGGCCTATGAAGCCGAGCGCGGTGCGATCGGGATCGACGAGACGGCCGAGGTGGCCCGCATCCTGCGTCGCCGCCCGCCCGCGATCGTGACGCTGGACGACCCCTTCTCGCCGTGGAACGCCGCGACGAACGCGCTGATCGCCGGGGCGCTGGCCCGCGACTATCGGCAGGTGATGGCGGTCCCGCGCGAAGGGCGGCACGAACTGCTGTACGTCCGCCGCGACCGGCTCGTTCTCCTGCCGAAATAAACGTCACGCGGCAGTTGTTTTAACCCCGCCCCCGCCCCATCTGCCGCGCCGGACCTGCAAAGGGAGCATGACGCGCATGAGTGACGACGCCTATAGCCCGCCCGCCATCTGGACCTGGGACAAGGAGAATGGCGGCCGGTTCGCCTCGATCAACCGGCCCATCGCCGGGGCGACGCACGACAAGGAGCTGCCGGTCGGCCGTCACCCGCTCCAGCTCTATTCGATGGGCACGCCCAACGGGGTGAAGGTCACCATCCTGCTCGAGGAGCTGCTGGCGGCCGGATATTCGGAGGCGGAATATGACGCCTGGCTGATCAGCATCGCGGACGGCGACCAGTTCGGCAGCGGCTTTGTCGACATCAACCCCAATTCCAAGATCCCCGCGCTGGTCGACCGGCGCGGCGCCGAGCCGCTCGCCATCTTCGAATCGGGCGCGATCCTGACCCATCTGGCCGAGAGCTTCGGCACCTTCCTGCCGACCGATCCCGCGGCCAGGGCGCGGGTCATGTCCTGGCTGTTCTGGCAGATGGGTAGCGCGCCGTTCCTGGGCGGCGGCTTCGGCCATTTCTATGCCTATGCGCCGGTGAAGATCGAATATGCGATCAACCGCTATGCGATGGAGGCCAAGCGCCAGCTCGACGTGCTGGACCGCCAGCTTGCGGACAATGCCTATGTCGCGGGCGACGCCTACAGCATCGCCGACATGGCGATCTGGCCCTGGTACGGGCAGGTCGTGCTGGGCAGCCTCTACAATGCCGCCGAGTTCCTGCAGGTGCAGGACTATACCCATGTCCAGCGCTGGGCGCGCGAACTGGCCGAGCGACCGGCGGTCAAGCGCGGCCGGATGGTCAACCGGACCTTCGGCGAGCCGTCCGAACAGCTGCGCGAACGCCACGACGCCAGCGATTTCGAGCTGCGGACGGCGGACAAGCTGAAGGCCGAGGGCTGACCCCGTGCCATCGCGGCAGATGACGCGCGCATGTCATCTGCCGCGAACGGCTTGATCGGGGCGGTGGAACGGGCATTAGTCCCGGCCATGCTCCCCGCCCCCCGCCCCCGCTTTTCCCGTCGCATCCTGGCGCTGGCGCTGGCCGCCGCCGGTCTGGGCACCGCCACCGTCTGCGCCGCCGACCCCGCGCCCTTCGACCTGCCGGGCCCCGGCCTGCGCATCACGGTCACGCGCGGCGGCCGGACCCTGCCCATCGCCGAGGTGCCCAACCTGGCGACCGGCGACAAGCTGGCGATCGAAGCCGACCTGCCGGGCGACCAGCGCGCGCACTATATCCTGTTCTCGGCCTTCCTGAGCGGCGCGACCAATCCGCCGCCCAAGAACTGGGTCGATTCGGCCGAGACCTGGAAGGCCAAGGACAAGGATCGCCGCCTGACCCTGACCGTCCCCAAGGGCGCGCGGCAGATGGCGCTGTTCCTGGTGCCCGAGACCGGCGGCGCATCGGGCACCATCGTCGATGCGGTGCGCGACCGGCCGGGCGAGTTCGTCCGCGCGGTACAGGATCTCAACCAGGCCTCGCTCGACCGCTCGCGTCTCAACGCCTTCGTCGCGGCGATCCGGGCGCAGGAGAACAGTCATCCCGAATTCCTGCGCACCCTGGCTCCCGCGCTGTCCAACAGCCTGGCGATCAAGCTGAACCCCGACTGCCTGGCCCGGGTGATCGAGTTGCAGGCGGCCTGTCTGCTCGAAAACCGCGACTCGCTGGTGCTGGCGGACATTCACAGCAGTTCGATGACCGACACGCTGGTCGGTGCGCCGACCGACCTCGCGTTGCAACTGAGCTACACGCGCGAGGCGGGGCTGGGCTATTATAGTCCCTATATCGGCGTCATCCGCGACATCGCCCGCGTGTTCGGCGCGTTCGGCAATCCGCAGTTCGGCTATCTGCCGACATTGGCGACGCGCGACGGCGACCGGCTGTCGCTGCTGCTCAACGCCGCGCCGTCCTTCGCCAAGCCCAAATCGGTGCTGGTCGCCGCCATGCCCGCCATCGACGCGGGCAGCCCGCCGCGACTGCGCGTGACGGGGGAACAGCCGCTTTGCGGGGCGCGGCCAGGGCTGGTCCTGCCGGTCGAGGGTGCGCCGCTGATCTATTCGACCGGATTTGCGCGCAACATGGCGGTGTCGCTGATCATGGCAAACGGCAAGCGCTTCGACCTGCCCGTGCGTGCGCGCGCCGATCGCGGCGGCTATGTCCTGGCCGAGCCGCTGCCGCAGGGCGGCCTGTCGGGCAAGGTGACCGCGCGGCTGCACGGCGACTGGGGTTTCGATCCCTTCGAGGGGCCGTCCTTCACGCTGCAATTCCCCGATGGCGGCGACTGGCGCGCCAGCGATGCGGGACAGAGCCTGGTCGTCGGGCGCGACAATGCGGTCGAGCTGACCGGATCGGCCGCCGCCTGCGTCACCGGCGTCACCATGCGCAGCGGCGGCGCGGCACAGCCGGTCGCCTTCACCCTGCGCGGCGCCGACACGATCACCGTCACCCTGCCGATGAAGGGTGCGCGCGCCGGTGACGTCACGCTGGACATTCAGCAGGTGGGCGCCGCCACGCCCCGCACCGTCGCGCTCCGGGCCTTTTCGCCCGCCAGCCGTATCGACACGGTGACCCTGGCCAAGGGGGACCGTTTCGTCACGTTGACCGGCCAAAGGCTGGACGAGATTGCCGGGGTCGAGATCGGTGACGTTCGCCTGTCGCCCGACGGCCTGACCCGCGACGGCGATACCGACCGGCTGATCGCCACCGCCGCCGACGGGCGCGCGGCGGAGGGGACGAGTGCGCGGATCCGTCTGAACGACGGCCGTACCCTGTCGGTGCCGATCACCGCCGCGCCGCCGCGCCCGGCGGCCACGCTCGCCGCGCGCAGCCTAAGCCCCAGGGACGGCACGCACGGGCTGCCGCTGGCGACGCGGGACGAGACGGTATTGCCCGACACCGCCCGCCTGACCTTCTCGATCCGCGCGGCCGAGGGGTCGCGGCTGACCCCCGGCGACGCGATCGAGGTGGCCACCGCGGACGGCAGCGCCAGCGTCACGCTGGAGGGCGGGCACGACGTCCGCCTGTCCTCGCCCGACATCGCGGTCGCGACGCTCGATCCGGCGCGGCTGGGTCCGGCGGCGGCCGGGCCGCTGCGTTTCCGGCTGGTGCGCGGCGGCATCAAGGGCGACTGGGTGCCGCTGGCGACGCTGGTCCGCCTGCCGCAGATCGATACGGTGCGGTGCCAGGCGGAGGGATGCCAGCTGGAGGGACGCGACCTGTTCCTGATCGACCGGGCGGCGACGACGCCCGACATGGCGGGCGCGGTCAGCGTCCCGGCGGGCTATACCTCGGCGCGGCTGGCGGTGCCGGTGCTGAAAGACGGATCGCTGTCGCTGATCCTGCGGGATGCGCCGGGCGTGGTCTTCACGCTGGGGGCGGCCAGCTGACGGGCTCGCCCTTCGCACGGCGCAGGATCGTAGGGGATCAAGCCTCGCCCGCGTCGCGTGCCTCCAGCGCGCGGCGGAGCGTCTGAACCTCGGCCTGAAGCGCGCGCAGATCGTCGACCGGCATTCCCGCCCGCGCGATCAGTTCCTCGCCCAGGCATCCGCATCGGTCGCGCAGATCCTGCCCGCCGGGGGTCAGGCGGACGCGGACCTGGCGTTCGTCCTGCGGATCGCGCTCGCGCGCCACCAGCCCCGCCGCCTCCAGCCGCTTGACCAGCGGGGTGACGGTGCTGGACTCCAGCGCCAGCCGCTGGGCGATCGCGCCGATCGTGCGACCGTCCTCCTCCCACAGCACATGCAGCGCCAGATATTGCGGATAGGTCAGCCCCAGCTGGTCGAGCAGCGGCTTGTAGGTGCGCTGGATCGCCATATTGGCCGCGTAAAGCGCGAAGCACAGTTGTTCGTCGAGCGGCCAGGGCGCCGACATCCGCCATCTCCCGTTTGAGCAGGAAATACATATCGCGATAAAAGAAGCGCTGGACAAGCCCGAACCGCAACGCCATATATGTATCGCGATAACGATTATCGAACCATCGGAGACCGACCGTGACGATCGACGTGAAGTATGAAACCCAGGCCAGCGCCACCGGCGGTCGCGACGGCCATGCCCGGACGCAGGACGGCACGCTCGACGTGAAGCTGTCGACCCCCAGGGAATTGGGCGGCGCCGGCGGCGAGGGCACCAATCCCGAGCAGCTGTTCGCCGCGGGCTATTCGGCCTGCTTCATCGGCGCGCTGAAGGTTGCCGGACAGCAGCTGAAGGTGAAGGTGCCCGACGATGTGTCGGTGTCCGCCAAGGTCGGGATCGGGCCGCGCGCGGCGGGTGGTTTCGGCATCACCACCGACCTGACCATCGCCCTGCCCGGCCTCGACCGGGCCCAGGCCGAGCAGCTGGTCGAGGCCGCGCACCAGATTTGCCCTTACTCCAATGCCACGCGGGGCAATGTCGATGTCGGCCTGACGCTGGCCTGACATGAAGGGACCGGGGCGCAACCCTGGCCGCGCCGGTCCCTTCCCATAAGCGTACTCCCATCCTGACGGTGCGGTCCGATCTCCCAGCGGGCCGCACCTTTTTTCGTGTCAGGCGGAATCGCGGACAACCAGGCGCGGCGGCATTTCGACGCCGGGGACGTCCCGCCCCTCCATCCGTGCGAACAGCGCGGCGACCATCGCCTCGGCCCCGGCGTGCAGGTCCTGATGGATGGTGGTCAGGCGCGGAATGGCGCGTTCGGCCAGCGGTAGATCGTCGAACCCCGTCACCGCGACATCGCCCGGCACGCTCAGGCCGGACGACACCAGTTCCGCCATCGTCGCCATCGCGATCATGTCCGAGGCGCAGACGATGCCATCGACCGTCTGCCCCCGTTCGCGCAGCCGCGCCAGATTGGCGGCGATCTGGTCGGGCATCAGCTCGGGCGCGAGCGCCACGTCGAATTGCAGCGGCGGCTCCAGCCCCGCCCCGGCCAGCGCATCGCACAGCCCGGCATGGCGCTGTTCCAGCTCCAGCGTGCGGACCTCACCCATGAAGGCGATGCGACGCCGCCCGGCGGCCAGCAGATGCTCGCCCGCCATCCGGCCGCCCAGCCGGTTGTCGACCCCGACCGCGCAATGGCGCTGGCCAGGCAGGCTGCTGCCCCAGACGACCAGCGGGCGATAGGTCGCGGCCACCGCCTCGATCACCGCCAGCTGGTCCGACTGGCCGATCAGCAGCACGCCGTCGACCATGCCCGACCGGGCGATACGCGACAGCCAGTCGTCGTCGTCGGGGATGATCCGCGACAGCATCACGTCATGGTCGCGCGCCGCGAGTTCGTCGGCGAGATGGCCGAGCAGCGTCATGAAGAAGGGGTCGGACAGCCTTTGCCGCCGCTCGTGACCCAGCGGGATGGCGACCCCGACGACGCCGGTTCGCTGGGCGCGCAGGCGACGGGCCATCTGGTTGATCTGGAAATTATGCTCGGCGGCCAGCGCCTCGATCCGCTGCCGCGTCTCGGCATTGACCACGCTCTTGCCCGCCAGCGCGCGGCTGACGGTACCGGGCGACACGCCTGCCAGCCGGGCGATGTCCTTCAGGGTGCGGGCGGGTGGAGCCAGATCGGTCATGGCCAGCCTCCTGAACGAAAAGCGGGGCGGATGCCAAGTGGCACCCGCCCCAGGGAGAGTCTTTGTCAGAAACGATAGCGGATCGACCCCGTCACCGTGCGCCCGTACAGCGCGGTATTGTTGAACACGCCCTGCGTCGAGGACAGGATCGGGAACAGCCCGCCGCCGCCACGGAAGCCCAGCTTGTCGAACAGGTTGTTGACGTTCAGGCCCAGTTCCAGCCGCTCGGTCGGGCGCACCGTCACGAAGCCGTTGACGAAGGTCGAACCCTTGATCGTGTACAGGTTGAAGTCGTCCGACTTGGTGCTGGTCTGGCCGTTCACGCTGACGCCGAAGGCGATGGGACCGGCGTCATAGGAGGGCGACACGACGAACAGGAAGTCGGGCAGGCCGCCGGGCTTCTTGCCGACCAACGACGGCGTCGCGCTGCTGGTGATCTTGGAATTCGCATAGGTCGCATCGGCGGCCAGATGGAAATTGCCATAGCTCACCCGGCTGCTGAACTCGATACCCAGCGAGCGATAGCCGTTGGAGATGTTCGGATTGTTGTTCGGCGCCGGGTTGTTGATCCGGGTGAAGTCGTAGTTGTTCTCGGTCAGCGTCGAGCGGAAGCCGGTGATCTCGACCGAATAGGACGCGCCGAAGATGCCGCCGCGCTGCTTCAGGCCGATTTCCTGCTGGTTGAGATAGTTGACCGAGGTCGCCTGCCCCTGGCTGTTGAGCGAGCCGTCGGCGTTGAAATTGCCCGACAGGACACGGCGGTCGGCGTTGAAGCGGCCGCCCCGGCTGGCGCGGGCGAAGACGCTGGTCTTGCTGTTGAACGCATAGAGCGCGCCGACCGACCAGCTGACATAGCCATCGGTATAGTTGATCTTCTCGGCGGTCGGGTTCAGCACCAGCGAGGGGATCAACGCCGAGCCCAGCGCGTCCGAGACGCGGGTGTTGGGGCCAGCGATACCACCCTGCGCGGTGCCTTCGCCATGCACGCTGTCATAGCGGATCGAGGCGTCGAGGTTCAGCCCGCCGACCTCATAGCCCGCCTGCAGGAAGGGCGCGACATCGGTATAGGTCAGGTCGACGCGGCGTGCGCAGCAGCTGCCCCAATTGTCGTTGAACCCGGCCTGGCCCGCGGCGGTCAGCTGCGTGCCGGTGGTCGAGAACAGATCGAGCGGCGCGGCATTCTCGCCGTTCAGCTCGCTATACTGGCGGTTGACGTGCCAGTCCTGGACGATGTTCTGGCGCATCACGAACAGACCGGCGGTCAGCCGCGCCTTCCCCGGCCCGACCTGGAACTTGCCGTTCAGGGTCAGGTTGTTGGCGAAGTTGTCCATGTTCTTCATGAACACGTTGATGTTCGGATTGTTGTTGATGTACGAACCCGTGAACAGCTGGCCGGTCTTCGGGCCCGCCGCATAGCGGATCGACCCGACGGTCTGGCCGTTGACGGTCGATCCGATCAGCCCGCCGCTGCCGGTCCGGGTCTGGACGTTGATGAACTGGGTCGTGAAGTTCCCGCTGATCCACTGATAACGCATCGTGTCGTCAAGCGAGATATTGTCGTTGAAATCGTAATGGATCTGGCCGCTGATGCCGGTGACGCGCGGGTGGATGCCCTGCACCTCGGCCGACTTCACGCCGCCATTGTCATAGTCCAGATACTGGAAGTTGCGGTTGTAGATCGTATAGGCCGAACCCGAACGCCCGTCGAAATTGGGCAGCGGGGTGAAGCCGGTCACGCGGTTGCCGTCCAGCGTCGCCAGCGTCGGCGTGGTGGTGTTGGTCGGCGCCTGCTCGTCCAGCCGCTTGAAATACAGGCGGATGAAGCCGCGATTGTCGGCCAGATCGCGGGTGATGTTCGCCTTGATCTGGTAACCGCGCAGGATGTTGAAATTCTCGTTGGTGTAGCCGCCGCCGTTTCGCGCATAGCCGCCGATGTGGAAGCGCGTATTGTCGTCGATCGGGCCGCCATAGTCGAAGTCGACGCGGTGTTCGCGGAAGCCCAGGCCGTTGGAATAGGCGATCTGGCCGCCCTTGGTCTCGCCGGTCTTGCTGATGAAGTTGATGACCGCGCCCGGCGCCTGGCTGGCGAAGGTCGAGGCCGAACCGCCGCGCACCGCCTCGACCGTCTTCACATTCTGGTCGAAGCGCAGCCAATAGTCGTTGTTGCCGAAGTTGATGTCGCCGAACAGGACGTCGGGCAGGCCGTCTTCCTGGAGCGAGACATATTCCGAGCCGCCGGTCGACACCGGAATGCCGCGCACGCCGATATTGGCGTTGCCGCCCGGACCCGCGGTGTCGCTGGGCTGAAGGCCGGGGATGTTGCGCAGGATCTCGGCGGTCGAGCGCGGCGTGAAATTCTGGATCGCCTCCTGGCTGACCTGCGACACCGAGATCGAGCTGCGGAAGCGCGAACGCTCGCCGCTGGTGGCGGTGACGACGATGTCCTCGCTCGACACGCCCGCATCGGGGATGCTGCCCGCCTGGGGAGCCGGCGCGGCAGGAGCCGCCGGCGTGCTCGTCGCCTGTGCAAAGGCCGGTGCGCTGGCCAGTGCCATCGCCAGAGCCGCCATCGATCCGCAAGACCGCAGAACGCCCGTCGTCATTCACCCTCTCCTGATTCGCCCCGGTGGCCGGGATGTCGTGGAGACTGGCTATCACATGAGCAATCGTTTGCAAGCCTGACTTTGCAAACCATTGCATAAAAATCCGTTAACTGTGATCGGAAAAACACAGTGCTTGGCCCGACATCGAGACGGTGGGATCGCAAACCTTTGCATGCTATGGCGCGGCAAAAGGGAGAGGATGGCATGATGAGCGACAGCCCCGCCGAGGCGATCCGGTCGGTCCTGATCGTCGGGGGCGGCACCGCCGGGTGGATGACCGCCGCCGCGCTGGCGCATGCGATGCCGCGCGGGCTGGCCATCACGCTGGTCGAATCGGATGCGATCGGCACGGTCGGGGTCGGCGAGGCGACGATCCCCCCGATCCGCCTGTTCAACCAGACGCTGGGCATCGACGAGGCGGAGTTCCTGCGCGAGACGAAGGGCAGCTTCAAGCTGGGCATCGAGTTCGTCGGCTGGGGTCGGGAGGGGCGTCGCTATTTCCACCCCTTCGGCACGCACGGCAAATCCTTCGATCTGGTCGCGGTGCATCAGCATTGGCTGGCGGCGGGTGGGGCCGAGGGAGCGACGGTGCCGTTCGACGAACTGTCGATGGCATGGGGCGCGGCCAGACGCGGCCGGTTCGCCGCGCCGATGGCCGACCCGCGCAGCGTCGCCTCGACCTTCGACTATGCCTATCATTTCGATGCCGGGCTCTATGCCCGCTATCTGCGCCGCTATGCCGAGGCGCGCGGCGTCGTGCGCGTCGAGGGGCGGATCGCGGGCCATGCGCTGGAGGGCATGCGCGGTCATGTCGCCTCGATCACGCTGGAGGATGGCCGCGTGCTGGCGGCGGACCTGTTCGTCGACTGCTCGGGCTTTCGCGGGCTGCTGATCGAGGAGGCGCTCGCCACCGGCTATGAGGACTGGACGCACTGGCTGCCCTGCGACCGCGCGGTGGCGGTGCCGTGCGTGACCGGCGGCGACGGCCTGACGCCCTATACCCGCTCGACCGCGCGCGCCGCCGGGTGGCAATGGCGCATCCCGCTCCAGCATCGCACCGGCAACGGCTATGTCTATTGCAGCCGCCATGTCTCGGACGACGAGGCGGCGGCGACGCTGATGGCCAATCTGGACGGCGAGCCGCTGGCCGATCCGCGACCGCTGCGCTTCACGACGGGGCGGCGCAAGCAATTCTGGAACCGCAACGTCATCGCCATCGGCCTGTCGAGCGGGTTCATGGAGCCGCTCGAATCGACCAGCATCCATCTGATCCAGGCGGGCATCGCCAAGCTGCTCGCCTATTTCCCGACCCGCGCCTTCGCCCCCGCCGCGATCGAGGAATATAACCGCGTCGCGATCACCGAATATGAGCGGATCCGCGACTTCATCATCCTGCACTACAAGCTGACGCAGCGGACCGATACGCCGCTATGGCGCGACTGTGCGGCCATGCCGATCCCCGACACGCTGGCGATGAAGATCGGCCATTTCCGCGAGAGCGGGCGGCTGGTCGCGCGCGACATGGACCTGTTCGGCCCGGCGAGCTGGGCGGCGGTGCATCTCGGCCAATTCAACATTCCCGAGGGCCGCGACCCGCTGCTCAGCTATGGCGACCCCGCACAGAGCCGCGCGTTCGTCGGCAAGCTGGCCGACGCGATCGGACAGATGGCTGAGTCGATGCCCAGCCATGCCGACTGGCTGAAGCGCATCGGGGCGACCGCGTAACGACGCGGCTTATCGGAGGGAAAGAGTCAAAGCCCCTCGCCACCCACCCATTGCGCATGGGCGAGCCGTCGGGCGAGTTCCCAATTCTGCTGGCGCAGGTCGGGGACCGCCACGACTTCCCACAGGCCGCCGCGCGTCATCGGGCCAATGCAATAGAGCCGGTCGTCCACCCCGCCATCGGCCGCGACGACATGGCTCTGCGCATCGACCTCCAGCCCGATCCGCAGCGCATCCGGCCGGATCATGCCGCCCGCCAGCAACTGCCGGATCAGCGGTTCGCGCGAGCGGAGCAGGTCGCCCTGCGGCCCGGTGCAGTTGACGATCCGCGCCACGCGGAGCGTCTCCACCGCCTCCGCCCCGCGTGGCCGCCAATGGACCATCGCCCCCGCGCCGTCCGGTTCGACCCGCACCAGCTTGCCGCCCGCGATCGACAGGCGCCCCGCCGCGACCAGCGCATCGACCCGGTCGGCGACCGACGGGGCGAGCCGGTGGCGGTGCACGTCCCAATAGGGGCGGACATGCCGCAGGAAGCGCGCCCGCGTCGCGCCATCGGCCGCGCTCCACATCATCTGCGTCACCGGCCGCAACGCATCCACGGCGCCGCGCCAGCCCTGTTCGGCGGCGGCGCAGCGGACATAGCGGACCAGCGCCGACAGGCTGGCGGCGGGGCGTTCGCGAAGCGGCGCGACCGGCGGGGTTTCCGCGTGACGGCGCGGCGCCAGCCCCCGGCGCGAGATGGCGACGATACGCCCGCCAAAACCGCTCGCGTCCAGCAGCAACGCCGCATCGATCGCGGTCAGCCCGCTGCCGACCAGCAACACCCGATCGTCCGCGCCCAGCCCCTCGGCAATGTCGCCGGCCCAGGGGTCCTCGCGATAACAGCCCTGGTCCAGCACGGCCGGATCGATCCCCGGCGGCGTATGCGGCGGCAGATTGCCCAGCGCCAGCACCACCGCATCGGCGCCGAGCGAACCGCCCTCCGCCAGGTCGAGCCGATAGCCCTGCCCCGCCCGTTCCAGCGCGGTCACCTCGCCGCTCGCCAATGTCAGCCGCGCGGGGTCCGCCGCGATCGTCTCCATCAGCAGGTCGCGCAGATAGTCACCATAGACCCGGCGCGGCACGAAGGTCTTCGCATCCCCCGCCCCGCGCGCGACCAGCCAGCGGACGAAATGATCGGGATCGTCGCGCAGCGCGCTCATATTGCCCGCGCGGACGTTCAGCAGATGCTCGGCATGCGCCGCGCTATAGGCGACGCCGCGCGCCAGCTGGTTTGCCCGCCGCTCGATCAGCGTGGCGCGCGGGCCCCCATGGCGCACCAGATTGATCGCCAGCAGCGTGCCCGCAAAGCCGCCGCCGATGATCGCGACATGGTCGATCCCCGATGTCATGAACCGGCTGTTCCTTTCCTCGTCGCGAACCGCCACCGTCTGTAATCGCATCGGCCGCAATCGCCACGCAGATTTCTGTATACGATTTTACCCCGCGCCGTTACGCTATGCGCTTTGCAAGCGAATATAGGGCGGGTCGATGCGGTCGTGCTGGCGAATTTCCGGGCTTTTGGTTTCCCTTTCCCCGCTGGCCCTTTCCCTGCCCGTCGCGGCGCAGACCGCGACGACGCCCGCTGCCCCGTCGCTGTCGGTCGAGACCATTTTCGGGCCCGGCGCGGTCCGCACGCAATCGGTGCGGGAAAGCCGCTGGGGCAAGGACGGCGAAAGCTATCTCGCGCTGGAGGCGGGCCCCAAGGGCGGCCAGGACATCGTGCGCTACACGATCGCCGACGGCGCGCGGACGGTCGTAGTGCCCGCGACCGATCTGGTCCCGCCGGGCGCGACCGCGCCGCTCGACATCGACAGCTATCAATGGTCGCCCGACGACCGCTGGCTGCTGATCCAGACCAACGGCCAGCGTTTCCGCCGGACCAATGCGCTGGCCGATTACTGGCTGTTCGACCGGACGACGCGCAAGCTGCACCGCGTCGGCGGCAATCTGCCCGCCTCGACCACCCTCTATGCCAGCATCTCGCCCGACAGCCGCCGCATCGCCTATGTCCACAAGAACAACCTGTATGTCGAGCCGGTCGAGGGTGGCGCGGCGCTGGCGCTGACGAAGGACGGCGACGACTATATCGTCAACGGCCTAGCCGATTGGGTCTATGAGGAGGAATTCTCGGTCCACCGCGCCTTCGACTGGAGCCCGGATTCCAGGCGGATCGCCTTTTTCCGTTTCGACACGCGCGGCGTCGGCACGTTCGACATGATCAAGAATACCGGCGGCCAATATTCGCAGGTCATTCCACTGCAATATCCCAAGGCGGGCACGACCAATTCGGCGGTGACGGTGGCGGCGGTTGATGTGGCGGACGGCCAGACCCGCTGGTTCAAGCTCGACGGCGACCCGCGCCAGAATTACGTGCCGCAGATGAGCTGGGCGGGCGGATCGGACGCGGTCTTCATCCAGCAGTCGAACCGGCTTCAGAACACGTACAAGGTGCTGCTCGGCGATCCGGCGACGGGCTCGGTCCGGCCGGTGATGACCGAGAAGGACGCCGCCTGGGTCGAGGCCAATGTCGCGCCCGAATGGCTGAACGGCGGGCGCCGCTTCACCTGGCTGTCCGAACGCGACGGGTGGCGGCATCTCTACACCATCGACCGGGCCAGCGGCCGCGCGAGCCTGCGCACGCCGGGCAAGTTCGACGTGGTCGAGCTGCTCAATGTCGATGAGAAGGCGGGCTATGCCTGGTTCATCGCCTCGCCCGACAATCCGACCCAGCGTTACCTCTATCGTACCACCTTGTCGGGCAGCCCAAAGGTCGAGCGGCTGACCCCCGCCGGTCAGCCGGGCACGCACAGCTACGACATCGCGCCGGGCGAGCATTGGGCGTTGCACACCGTGTCCCGCTTCGATGCGCCGCCGGTGACCGACATGCTCGACATGACGCGCCAGCAGCCGCTGCGTACGCTCGCCGCCAACGCGCCGCTGGCCAAGGTCGTCCGGGACAGCGGCCTGCCCGCCACCGAGTTCTTCCGCGTCGATATCGGCGGCGGCACGCAGCTCGACGGGTGGCTGATCAAGCCGCCGGGCTTCGATCCCGCCAAGCGCTATCCGATCCTGTACTTCGTCTATGGCGAACCCTGGGGCCAGACGGTCGCGGATCGCTGGGCGGGGGCGCAGGGTCTGTGGCACCGGATGCTGGCGCAAAAGGGCTATCTGGTCGCCAGCCTCGATCCGCGCGGCACCGCCACCCCGCGCGGGCGCGACTGGCGCAAGAGCATCTATCGCCAGGTCGGCATCCTCGCCTCCGCCGATTACGCCGCGGGCGTGAAGACGATGCTGGCGACGCGCCCCTATATCGACCCCGAGCGGATCGGCATCTGGGGCTGGAGCGGCGGCGGCGCGATGACGCAGAACGCGCTGTTCCGCTATCCCGACCTCTACAAGACCGGCATCGCGGTGGCCGGGCCGACCGACATGAAGCTCTATGACACCATCTATCAAGAGCGTTACATGGGGCTGCCGCAGGACAATGTGGACGGTTATAAGAATGGTTCGCCGATCACCTTCGCCGACCGGCTGAAGGGCAATCTGCTGCTGATCCACGGCACGCTGGACGACAATGTCCATTATCAGAACCAGGACCAGCTGGTGGATCGCCTGATCCACTTCAACAAGCCCTTCTCGATGATGGCCTATCCCGACCGCAGCCACGGCATCTATGAGGGCGAGAATACCAGTATCCACCTCTATTCGCTGATGACCCGCTATCTGGAGACGAACCTGCCGCCCGGCGGGCGGTAAGGCCTTCCACGCGGAGCGCGCGCGCGGCCGGTCGGGCGATGACGACGCCCTGATCGCCCGCAAGCCGTGCCACTTTGGGAGCGAAACATGCGCAGCCGTTCATGCAATCGTTTGTTGCAATCCCTTGCGCGGCGCGGCATGATCCAAAGCGACGCGGCAAGCCAGCGATAGACCATGGCCCATCCCCGCGTGCGAGAGGATCTCGATGACCCCGTCCACCCCCGCCGCCGGAACCATGGCCCCGATCAAACCCCGCCTTTCACTGGTCCGCATCCTGGAGATGAATCTGGGCTTTCTGGGCCTTCAGTTCAGCTTCGGGCTGCAACAGGGCAATATGGCGCCGATCTACAGCTATCTGGGCGCGTCGGAGGCGCAGATTCCGCTGTTGCAGATGGCCGGGCCGATGACGGGCCTGCTGATCCAGCCGCTGATCGGCGCGATGAGCGACCGGACCGACAGCCGCTGGGGACGCCGCACCCCCTATTTCCTGGTCGGCGCGGTGCTGTGCGCGCTGGGTCTGTTCTTCATGCCGCTCAGCTCGTCGCTGCTGATGGCGGTGTCGCTGCTCTGGATCCTCGACGCGGGCAACAACATCACCATGGAGCCCTACCGCGCCTATGTCTCCGACCGGCTGGACGGGTCGCAGCATAATATCGGCTTTCTGACCCAGAGCGCCTTTACCGGCCTGGCGCAGATGCTCGCCTTCCTCACCCCCTCGATCCTGGTCTGGGCGGGGATGAACCCCGATTGGGTGGACGGGCACAATATCCCCTATACGGCGCGTGTGGTCTTCATGATCGGCGCGGCACTATCCTTCATCACCATCGTCTGGTCGATCCGGCGCGTGCCCGAATTGCCGACGAGCGAGGCGGACCGCGCGCGCATCGCCGCCGCGCCCAAGGGGATCGGGCCGGTGCTCAAGGAGATCGGCGACGCGATCCGCGCCATGCCGATGCCGATGCGCAAGCTGGCGCTGATGAGCCTGTTCCAATGGTATGCGATGATGGCCTATTGGAACTATGTCATCTATGCGATCGGCCGTTCGGTCTATGGCACCTCCGATGCGACGTCCTCGGGCTTCCATGCTGCCGTGCTGACCAATGGCGAGGTCGCGGCCTTCTATAACGGCGTCGCTTTCGTCGCGGCCTTTGCGATGGTGCCGCTGGCCAAGCGCTGGGGGGCGGCGCCGCTCCACGCGCTGTGCCTGGTCATCACCGGCATCGGGATGATCGCGATGCCCCATGTCACCAGCAAGGCGATGCTGTTCCTGCCCGCCATCGGCATTGGGCTGGGCTGGGCCAGCATGATGGGCAACCCGTACGTCATCCTGGCGGGCTCGATCCCGCCCGAGCGGACGGGCGTCTATATGGGCATCTTCAACATGATGATCGTCATTCCGATGCTGATCTTCGGCGTGACCCTGCCCCTGTTCTACCAAGACTGGCTGGGCGGCGATCCGCGCAATGTGCTGACCCTGTGCGGTGTGCTCATGCTGCTGGCCGCCGTCTCCGTTTTCACGGTGCGCGCGCGGGGGCGGGACGGCCTGCCCCTGGGCGCGGTGCCGCAAGCCTGATCCCCCTCCCCTTTCTGCTCCGAGGTATTATGACGATCACCCCCGCCCATTGGTCGGCCGAGGCGCTGGCCGGGATCGCCGCGCAAGACGATGCCCGACTGCCGGTCTTCACCGCCGCCGATGTCGTGCCGATCCTGCCCGACCACGACCTGTGGGACATGTGGCAGATCGCCTATGCCGATGGTCGCACCGCCTTTCTCGGCGGGCGGAGCTGGTGGTTCTTCCTCGCCACGCCGCGCTTCGAGGATCCCGAGATGCGCCATGACGAAGCGCGCATCCGGCTGACCAGCCACGGCGCGGACGGCTGGCGCGATCACGGCGTGACCTTCCCCGACGGCTTCACGCCGGGCAGCCGCGAATGGTCGGGCTCGGCGGTGCTGGGCGAGGACGACACGACGCTGACCATGTATTTCACCGCCTCGGGACGGCGCGGCGGTCCGCGCACCTTCGAGCAGCGGCTGTTCGAGACGGTCGGCCGCTTCGTCGTCGAGGGCGAGGAGGCGCGGACCGAGGGCTGGAGCACGCCGGTCGAGAGCGTCGCGGCGGATGGCCATCACTATATCGTCGCCAACCAGGCCGAACCCGAAAATGGCGGCATCAAGGGCTTTCGCGATCCCGGCTATTTCCGCGATCCGGCGGACGGGGCGGAGTATCTGCTGTTCGTCGGATCGGCGGGCTGGGTGAAACAGGATATCGACGGCGTGGTCGGCGTGGCCAAGCGCCAGGGCGACCGCTGGGCGATCCAGCCGCCGCTGATCGAATCGCTGGGCGTCAACAGCGAGCTGGAGCGGCCACACATCATCCTGCGCGACGGCCATTATTACTGCTTCTGGTCGACCCAGGGCAAGCGCTTCGCCCCCGGCCTGGGCGCGCCGACCGGGCTCTATGCGATGGTCGCGGAGCGGTTCGATGGGCCGTGGCGGCCGGTCAACGGCACCGGCCTGGTCGCGGGCAATCCCGTCAAGGAGCCGACCCAGGCCTATTGCTGGTGGGTGACCGGCGAAGGCGATGTCATCAGCTTCGTCGACTATTGGGGGCTGGAGGGCCGCGACGCCGGTGCCGACCCGGCACTGCGTCGCCAGCGTTTCGGGGGCACCGCCGCGCCGTGGTTCCGCCTGGCCTTTGACGGAGACCGGGTGACGATCGCGCGCGACTGAGCCCGGTCAGGCGGAATCGCGGGCGATCAGTTCGGGGGTCAGGATCACCGATCCGGCTTCCTGGCCCGCGATCCGCGCGAACAGCGCGTCGACCATCGCCTGCGCGCCGGTCGCGACATCCTGGCGGATGGTGGTGATGCGCGGCACCGCCTGTGCCGATAGCGGCAGGTCGTCATAGCCGATCACCGGCAACGCGTCGGGCACGGTGATCGCGCGATCGGTCAGCACGCGCACCGCCGTCATCGCGATCATGTCGGAGGCCGCGGCGATGCCGTCGATGGGCATGGTGCCGCCGCCCTGTTCCAGCAACGCGTCGATATGCGCCGCGATCTCCCGCTCCATCAGGTCGGAGGCGAGATGCGTGGCGAGCTGGATCAACTGTGCATCCACCCCCGCCGCCGCGATCGCCTCGGCCACGCCGTCATGCCGCTGGCGGATTTCGGGCGCGCTGGCGTCGCCCAGAAAGGCGATGCGGCGGCATCCGCGCCCGATCAGCCGTTCGCCAACCAGCCGCCCGCCCGCGCGATTGTCGGTGCCGACCGCGACATGCACCTGATCGGGCAGCGTCACGCCCCAGGCGACCAGCGGGCGATAGCGCCGCGCCACCCGCTCGATGGCGTCATACTGGTTGGACTGGCCGATCAGCAGGACGCCGTCGACCATTCCCGAATCGACCACCCGGTCCAGCCAGTCCTCGGCATCGGGGATGATGCGCGAGAGCATCACGTCATAGCCGCTCTCGGTCAGCGCATCGGCCAGATAGCCCAGCATGGTCATGAAGAACGGGTCGGACAGATGCTGGCGACGCTCATGCCCCAGCGGCACGACGATCCCGATCACCCCGGTCCGGCGGGTGCGCAACCGGCTGGCCATCTGGTTGGGGCGAAAGCCATGCTCGTCGGCCAGCGACTGGATGCGCCGCCGCGTCTCTTCGTTGACCAGCGCCTTGCCGGCCAGCGCGCGCGACACGGTGCCCGGCGACACCCCCGCCAGCTGCGCCAGATCCGCGATCGTGCGCACGCGCCGCTCGCTTCCTCCCATCATATTCTCATTCATCTGCTAACGCTAACCGGACCGGCGTGGCGGGAACAAGCAGGCAACGGGATTTCCTGCGCATTCCTCACATAAATCAACGATATTGGGATGATTTTCCGCCCCCGCCGGTAACGGCGCATCCCGGCGGACACCGGGATGCGCCTGTCCTCAGACCTTGTCGGTCAGTTCCGGCACGATGGTGAACAGATCGCCGACCAGGCCGATATCGGCCACCTGGAAGATGGGGGCATCCTCGTCCTTGTTGATCGCGACGATGACCTTGGAGTCCTTCATCCCCGCCAGATGCTGGATCGCGCCCGAGATGCCGACCGCGACATAAACTTCGGGTGCCACGATCTTGCCGGTCTGGCCGACCTGATAGTCGTTGGGCGCATAGCCCGCATCGACCGCCGCGCGGGATGCGCCGACGGCGGCACCCAGCTTGTCGGCGAGCGGATCGATCAGCGCGTGGAACTGCTCCTCCGAGCCCAGCGCGCGGCCGCCCGAGACGATGACCTTGGCGCTGGTGAGTTCCGGCCGGGCATTCTCGGCCTTCTCCGCGCCGACGAAGCGGGACTTGGCCGCATCGCCGGTCGAGCCGACCGCCTCGATGATGCCCGAGCCGCCCTCAGCCGCCGCCTTTTCAAAGGCGGTGGTGCGGACGGTCAGGACCAGCTTGGCGTCGGTCGTCTTCACGGTCGCGATCGCATTGCCCGCATAGATGGGCCGGGTGAAGCTGTCCGGCCCCTCGACCGACAATATGTCGCTGATCTGCATCACGTCGATGAGCGCGGCGACGCGCGGTGCGATGTTCTTGCCGGTGGTGGTCGAGGGGGCGAGGAAGGCGTCGTGATGCCCCATCAGCTCGGCGATCAGTGGCGCGACATTCTCGGCCAGCGCGTTGGCGTAGGCCGCGTCGTCGGCGACATGGACCTTGCCCACGCCGGCGATCTTCGCGGCGGCCTGCGCGACGCCGTCGACGCCCTGCCCTGCGACGATCAGGTGCACCTCGCCCAGCTTGGCCGCCGCCGTGACGGTCGCCAGCGTGGCATCCTTGACGGCCCCGCCGTCATGCTCGACCCATACCAGCGTCTTCACTTGGCCACTCCCAGTGCCTTGAGTTTCTCGACCAGCTCGTCGACCGAGCCGACCTTGACGCCCGCCTGGCGCTTGCCCGGCTCGGCGACATGGGTGATCGTCAGCCGGGGCGCGATGTCGACGCCGTAATCGGCCGCCGTCTTGGTCGCCATCGGCTTGGACTTGGCCTTCATGATATTGGGCAGCGAGGCATAGCGCGGCTCGTTCAGGCGCAGGTCGGTGGTGACGATCGCGGGCAGGGTCAGCGCCACCGTCTCCAGACCGCCATCGACCTCACGGGTGACGTTCGCCGTTTCACCCTCGATCTCGACCTTCGACGCGAAGGTCCCCTGCGCCCAGCCGAGCAGCCCGGCGAGCATCTGCCCGGTCTGGTTGTTGTCGCCGTCGATGGCCTGCTTGCCGAGGATCACGAGGCCGGGCTGTTCCTCTTCCACGACCTTGGCGAGCAGCTTGGCGACGCCCAACGGTTCGGGCGCCTGGTCGGCGGTGATCAGGATCGCGCGGTCCGCGCCCATGGCGAGCGCGGTGCGCAGCGTGTCCGCCGCCTTGGGTTCGCCGATCGAGACGACGACCACTTCGGTCGCCGCCCCCTTCTCCTTCAGCCGGATCGCCTCTTCCACCGCGATCTCGTCGAACGGGTTCATCGACATCTTCACGTTCGCCAGATCGACGCCCGTCCCGTCCGCCTTCACACGCGGCTTCACGTTATAATCCAACACCCGCTTCACGGGCACGACGATCTTCATAACCACTCTCTCAATCAGAAGCTGAAGCGGCCGCCGATCGACGCCACGAACGCACGCGCATTCTGCACCTGGCCCGAGGTCAGGATCGGCGTCTGCACCGCCGTGCCCGCATAGGCGGCGGTCCGGCGGTCGATGGTCGCGTTGGCGAAGTCGATATAGCTGCCCGCCGCATCCAGCGTGAAGCGCGGGGTCAGCTTGTACGAGCCGCCGATCGAGTAGTTCCAGCGATTGGCGTCGGGCACGCGCGCGTCGCGATTGCCGTCCTGCGTCGGGGTGATGCCCCGCTGCACACCGGCACGCACCGTCAGGCGGTCATTGGCCGCATAGTCGAAGCCGCCCGCCAGCGACCAGCTGTTGCGGTAATTTTCGGGGATCGCGGTGTTGATCGGCGCGCCCAGCCGGATCGCGTCGAAATCGGCCCAGGTGAAGCGCACGACCTGCGCGTTCAGCGTCAGCTTGTCGGTGGTGCGGAAACGGCCCGAGACGATGATCTGCGCAGGGGTATAGAATTCCGCCGTCGCGCCGTCGATCGTCCGGTTCTGCCCGGCGAGGGGGCCGAGCAGGCCGCCCACCTCCAGGCTGCCCTTCAGCTTGTGCTTGATGTTCGACTTGTAGCTGATGCCGACCGTCGCCCAGTCATTGTGCAGCTGGACACCCGCGGTCCAGCCCAGATCCCAGCCATCGCCCTTCAGCCGCTGATACCCGTCCGCCAGCTGCGACGAAAGGTTGGGCAGCGCATTGCCCAGTTCGGCCTTGGTATATTCGACGTTGAGCGCGCCGCCGACGCGCAGCCAGTCGAGCAGCGCGATGCCCACCGAAGGCTGGATGTCGATGGTCCGCAGCTCGGTCTTGAGCGCGCTGTACCGCGCCCAGCTGTTGCCGTCATATTCGGTCGTGAAGCTGTAGGGCGAGGTGACGGCCAGGCCGACCGCGACCCGGTCGTTCAGCGGGATGGCGACCGCGCCCGAGGGCACGACGCCGCGATTGATCGGATCGCTCGACACCCGGTTGCCGCCGACCGGCTGGAAAGTGGTCTGGCCCGGCCGACGGATCAGCGTGCCGGTATCGACCACATCGCCCTTGGGGATAATCGCCGAGGCGCCGAGCACCACCTCGCCGCGCTCCATCCCCGCGATGGAGGCCGGGTTCCACCACAGCGACGAGGCCCCGGTATCGGCACCCTCGCCCGAAAAGGCGCGGCCCTGCCCCCGCGTCGACTGTTCCTGAAGATAAAAGGCCTGGCCGTGCGCCGCGCCCGCAAAGGCGAAGGAGGACGACAGGATGGCAGAGGCCAGAAGCGGAGCCCTGAAGCGCTTGGTCATGATCTTATTCCCCGAATCTTGTGTTGGATGGCGACGTGGCGGATCAGCGGATGCGGGTCCAGGTCTGCGTCTTGCACAGCGGCACGAAGACGCAGCCGCGCACCTTCAGCGTGTCCGGCCCCTCGGGCGTCAGCTTCGCGCTATAGGTCTTGCCATCCTCGGCATTGTAGATGGTGCCGCCGCTCCAGGCCGCGCCGTCCTGTGAGAAGCCCTGCAGGATCAGTAGGTTCTTCAGCGGGCGATTGCGCAGCTTGGGATCGCGGTTGTTCTGGTCGGTCAGCGCCGGGTTGGTGCGCAGCTTTTCCGAGGTCAGGACGCGGCCACAGACCGACGTTCCGCATTTCTGGATCTCGACCACGCCGCCGCGCGTCTGGGTCTGCCAACGGCCGATCACCGTATCGGCGTTCGCACCGGCGGCGGCCAGCGCCATGGCTGTCAGGCTCAACAACATGCCTCTTCTCCTCTCCATGCCCGATGATCCGGGCCGGACGCCGCCTTTTCACGGTCGCCCAGATTTCCCTATACGTTCATCATATGACGCATAGGATAATGCCCTATGCGTATAATGCCGACGGGCCGCAATCAAGGCCCGCCGACATCATGACCATCAAAACGCCTCCAGCTCCAGCGCCATGGTCGAGCGCTTGCCCGACTTGATCGCCAGGAACGCCGCCGTTGCCTGCGGCAGGATGCGATCGAAGAAGAAACCGGCGGTGGCGAGCTTGGCGTTGTAGAAGCCCGCCTCGTCGCTGCCTTCGGCCAGTTTCGCAGTCGCGATCCGCGCCGACTTCAGGAAGCAATGCCCCATGCCGACCAAACCGAGCAGGCGCAGATAGTCGGTCGCGGCGGCACCGGCTTCCTCGGGGTCCTTCATCCCCTTCTGCGCGATCATGCCGGTGCTGAGCTGGAGCGCGCCGAACGCCTGCTGCATCCCCGCCGCCCAGCCGGCGATCGCCTTGTCCTCGGACTTGACCAGCGCCTCGACCTGTTCGGACACGGCATGGAAGAAGGGGCGCATATAACGGCCCATATGCGCGGGCATCTTGCGGCCGACGAGGTCGAGCGCCTGGACGCCGTTGGTGCCCTCATAGATCTGGGCGATGCGCGCGTCGCGGACGAACTGCTCGATGCCATGGTCGCGGATATAGCCGTGGCCGCCATGGACCTGCACCGCCATGTTCGCCGCATCGAAGGCCAAGTCGGTGAACAGCGCCTTCACGACCGGGGTCATCAGCGCGACGAAGTCCGCCGCGCGCGACTGGTCGGCCGGGTCGATGGCATTCGCCTCGGCATCCAGCGCGCGTGCGGCCCATTGGCCCAGCGCGCGGCAGCCCTCGGCATAGGCGCGCATCGTCATCAGCATCCGCCGCACGTCCGGGTGGACGATGATCGGGTCGGCGGGCAGGTCGGGGCGCTTGGCCCCGCCCAGCGCGCGGCCCTGCAACCGGTCCTTGGCATAGGCGACGGCCGACTGATAGGCGATCTCGTTGATGCCGAGACCCTGGATGCCGACCGAGACGCGCTCGGTGTTCATCATGGTGAACATGGCGGCCAGGCCCTTGTTCAGCTCGCCCACGACCCAGCCCTTGGAATCGTTGAACTCCAGCTGGCAGGTGGCCGACGCCTTCAGGCCCATCTTGTGCTCGATCGCCGCGACGCTGACGCCATTGGCCGGGCCGACCGAGCCGTCATCCTTGGGCAGATATTTGGGCACCAGGAACAGGCTGATCCCCTTCACCCCCTTGGGCGCATCGGGCGTGCGCGCGAGGACGAGGTGGATGACATTGTCGGTCAGGTCATGGTCGCCCGCCGAGATGAAGATCTTGCCCCCGGTCAGCCGGTACGACCCATCACCTTGCGGCTCGGCGCGGGTGCGGAGCAGGCCCAGATCGGTGCCGCAATGCGCCTCGGTCAGGCACATCGTCCCCGACCATTCGCCCGAGATCATCTTGGGCAGATAGAAGCTCTTCAGGTCCTCCGAGCCATGACCCATCAGCGCGGTGGTCGCGCCGTGGGTCAGGCCGGGATAGAGGCTGAACGACAGGTTGGTCGCGCAGATCATCTCCTCGACCAGCTTGTTCACCGCCTCGGGCAGCCCCTGGCCGCCATATTCGACCGGCGAGGCGAGCGCGGCCCAGCCGCCCTCGCAAAACTGGCTATAGGCGTCCTTGAAACCGGCGGGCGTGCGGACAACGCCGTTCTCCAGCTTGCACCCTTCGATGTCGCCGGTGGCGTTGAGCGGCAGCAGGACTTCCTGCGTGACGCGTGCCGCTTCTTCCAGGATGGCGTCGTAGAGCTCGGGACCGAATTCGTCCTGTCCCGCGACGGGGCCGAACTCGTCCTCCTGGAAGAGCTCGTGGAGGACGAAGCGCATGTCGCGCAGCGGCGCGTTATAGACTTGCATGGGATTATCCTCTCCCGATCAATTGCGCAGCGGCTTGCCGGTTTCGAGCATATGCTCGACCCGCGCCTGGGTCCGCGCGTCCTTGACGCTTTCCATGAAGGCGGCGCGTTCCAGCTTGAGCAGCTGATCCTCGCTCACCTCGTCGATGATGTCGGCCTCGCCGCCGGTGACGATGTTCGCCAGACGGCCCGCGACGACCACGTCATAGGGCGTGGCGACGCCCTTCTTGGCGAAGTCGGCGACCGCGCCGCTGAACGCGACCCGTCCCGCCGCACCGGGCAGGCGGAAGACCGGCTTTTCGGGCGGCTGATAGCCCTCGATCAGCGCCAGCGCCTTGCTCTTGGCATCGGCCAGCAGGCGGTCGCGGTTCATGGTGATGCCATCGTCCTTGCGCAGATAGCCGAGGTCCTTGGCGAGCGCCGCCGAGCGCGACACCTGCGCGGTCGAGATGGTCTCGAACGCCTTCATGACGGCGGGCATGGGACCTTTCGGCATCTTGGGCGACTTGGCGAGGCGGTCGATCAGCTCGCCATTGCCGCCCCAGCCCGGCACCAGACCGACGCCGGTCTCGACCAGGCCGATATAGCTTTCGGCATGCGCCTGGATCGCATCGGCATGGAGCAGGATCTCGCACCCGCCGCCCAGCGCCATGCCCGCCGGCGCGGCCACCACCGGGAAGGGTGCGTATTTCAGCGCCTTGTACGCCTGCTGCCCTGCGACGACCAGCTTGTCGACCTCACCCCAGGCCGCGATGTTCACCGCGAACATGGCGAGACCGAGATTGGCCCCGGCCGAGAAGTTGCTGCCCTCATTATAGATGACCAGCGCCTTATACTGGCTCTTCACCAGCGCGATGGTCTTTTGCAGGAGCGACAGCACCTGCTCGTCGAGCGCGTTCATCTTGCCGGTGAACTCGAACGCCACGACACCGTCGCCGACATCCCAGGCCGCCGCCGAACCGTTCTTGAGCAAGGGCTCGGAGCGCAGCTTGATGTCTTCGAGCAGCAGCACGCCCTCGGCGCGGACGACATCGGCATAGTCGCCGCCCAGCGTCAGATATTGCCGCTTGCCATCGACCACGCGGTAGAAGGGGCGGTCGCCCGCCGTCTCCAGCAGCGCCGGGACGGGCTTGCCCTCGGCGCGCAGTCGCTCGGCCAGCTTGCCCGGCCCCAGACGGTCGATCAGCTCGAACGGGCCGAATTTCCAGTTATAGCCCAGCTTCATCGCGTCATCGATCGCAACCACGTCGTCCGCCGCTTCGCCGACCAGCCCTGCGGCATAGGACAGCACCGGACCCAGGATCGCCCAGGCATAGTCCCCGACCTTGCCCGGCGTCGCGACCAGCGCGGCCAGGTCCTTTTCGGCACGGCTCGGCAGACGTTCCGGTTTCTTCTCCGCGCGATACTCGCCGGTCTTCAGGTCGATCGCCTGCTTGGCCTTGGTGCCGTCGGGCTTGCGATCGAGGCGGTAGAAACCGCCCTTGCCCTTGCGGCCGGTAAAGCCCTCCGCGATCATCCTGTCGACCAACGGCAACGGGCGGATCGTGTCAAAATAGGCGTCGCCTTCCGGCAGCGTCGAGGACAGCGACTTGGCGAGCAGCGGCATCAGGTCGATGCCGACCAGGTCGATCAGCCCGAAAATGCCGGTCTTGGGCACGCCCATCGGACGGCCGCCGATCTGGTCCGCCTCCTCGACGGTCAGCCCCTGATCCATCGCCGCGTTGATCGCGATGGCCAGCCAATAGGTGCCGATGCGGTTGGCGATGAAACCGGGCGTATCCTTGGCGCGGACGATCCGCTTGCCCATGCGGTGATCGACGAACTGCTCGACCTTCGCCGCGACGCCCGCATCGGTGTGCTCGGAGGTGACGATCTCGATCAGCCGCATATAGCGCGGCGGGTTGAAGAAGTGCGTGATAAGGAAGTCGCGCTGGAACTGTTCCGACCGCCCCTCGACCAGATGGCCGAGCGGGATGGTCGAGGTGTTGGACGACACCGCCGTGCCGGGACGCTTCAATTCCTCCAGCCGGGCATAGAGCGCCTGCTTGATGTCCAGCCGCTCGACCACCGCCTCGACAATCCAGTCGCATTCGGCAACCTTGTCGAGATGATCCTCGATATTGCCCGTTTCGACCAGCCTGGCGGCGGCGGGGGACATGAAGGGCGCGGGCTCGGTCTTGAGCATCTTGACGACGGCACCCTTGGCGATGGCGTCGCGGTCGGTGCCGTCCTTGGGCACGATGTCGAGCAGCAGGACGGGCACACCGGCATTGGCGACTTGCGCCGCGATGCCAGCCCCCATCACGCCTGCGCCGATCACGCAAACCTTGTTGATCATGTCAGCCATCATGCGCGCTCCAAAACGGTCGCGATGCCCTGCCCGCCGCCGATGCACTGGGTGGCGAGCGCGTACTGGCCGCCATCGCGCGCCAGCAACGCCGCCGCCTTGCCGACAATACGCGCGCCGGTCGCGCCCAGCGGATGACCGATCGCGATCGCGCCGCCGTCCTTGTTGATCGTCTCTTGCCTAAGGCCCAGGTCGCGGATGCAGGCGATCGCCTGGCTGGCAAAGGCCTCGTTGATCTCGACCACATCGAGGTCGCCCGCCGAGATGCCCGCGCGCTCCAGCGCCTTTTTGGACGAGCCGATCGGCCCCAGGCCCATCGTCTCGGGCTCGCAACCCGAAATCCCGACCGACTTGATCCGGGCGAGGATCTTCAGGCCGTGGCGATTGGCGAACTCCTCCGACGTGACCAGCACGGCCGCCGCACCATCGGTCAGCGGCGAGGCGGTGCCCGCCGTGACGGTGCCGTCCTTGTCGAAGGCGGGCTTCAGGCCAGACAGTACCTCTTCGGTCGTGTCGGGACGGATCAGGCCGTCCTCGGTCACGTCGCCGGCCTTGGTATGGATCGGCACGATCTCATCGGCGAGCCGCCCGGCGGTACGTGCCTCGGCGGCCTTCTTCTGGCTGGCGACTGCGAACTTCTCCTGCTCGGCGCGGGTGATCTGGTACTTGGTAGCGACATTCTCGGCGGTCTGGCCCATGCCCATATAGGCGCCGGGCCGGGCGGCGGCGAGTTCGGGGTTGGGCAGCGGGTTATAGCCGCCCATCGGCACCCGGCTCATCGACTCGATGCCAGCGCAGATGAACGCCTCGCCCGCGCCGATCTGGATCTGGCCCATGGCGATATGGATGGCCGACATGGACGATCCGCAGAAGCGATTGACCGTCATGCCGCCGACCGACAGCGGCAGGTCCGCCAGCAGGCCGATCAGCCGCGCGACGTTCATGCCCTGCTCGCCCTCGGGAAAGGCGCAGCCCAGGATGATGTCTTCGATCTCGGAAGCATCGACGCCGGTCCGTTCGATCAGGCCGCGAATCACCTGCGCGGTCAGGTCATCGGGACGAACCCGTGCGAGCGCGCCCTTGCCAGCCTGGGTGAAGGGAGAGCGGGCATAGCCTGCGATCACGATGTTGGTCATCCAATCCTCTCTTTATGGGCTTGCGGCCTAACGTTAAGGTGCGTTACCTACCCTATACGTCAAGACAATAAGCAACTCGACCGCAATCGACAACCGGGTATGGTCGAAAAAAGATATAGGAGAGCGACGCGATGACGGCAGGAGCCATCGGGGAAACCACGACAGGCGGTGTACCGGGTCAGGCGGCGGGACGTCCCCTGGTCTTCGAGCCGCGGCTGCTGACTGACATGTTCGAGACCACGGTACGGCGGCACGGGGATCGCCCCGCCATCGACTTCATGGGCCGAATCACCCGCTATGACGAACTGGGCGCGATGGTCGACAAGGCCGCCGCCGGGCTCCAGGCGCTGGGGGTGAAGCAGGGCACCCGCGTCGCGCTCTGCCTGCCCAACATCATCTATTACCCCGTCCTCTATTTCGCGACGCTGAAGGCGGGGGGCATCGTCGTCAACGTCAACCCGCTCTATGTCGAGCGCGAGCTGTGCCACTTGCTGGAGGATTCGGGCGCGGAGATCATCGCGACCTGCGACATTCCCGACATTTACGGCCGCGTCTCCCATGTCGCCGAGAAGCTGGGCCTGCGCCACGTCATTGCCTGCCCCGTGGCCGACGCGCTGCCGACCATCAAGGGGCTGGCCTATCGCCTGCTCAAGCGGTCGATGATCGCCGCCCCCGGCCCCTCGCCCCGCCATCTGAGCTTCGCGCAGATGATGAAGCGTGGCGGCACCCTGACCCCGGTATCGGCCAGACCCGACGATGTGGCGGTGCTGCAATATACCGGCGGCACCACCGGCAGCCCCAAGGCGGCGATGCTGTCGCACGCCAACCTGATCGCCAATGCCGATGCGATGGTCATCCATACCGGCGGCGAGGAAATGATCGGCGAGGAGCGCATATTGGGCGTCCTGCCGCTCTTCCACGTCTTTGCGCTGACCACGGTGCTCAGCTTCGCGATCCGGGTCGGCGCGGAGATGATCCTGCTTCCCCGGTTCGAGCTGGACCAGGTGCTCAAGACCATCGCGCGCAGCAAGCCGACCTATTTCCCGGCCGTCCCCACCATCTACAACGCGATCGCGGGCGTGGCCGAGGCCCGCAAGGTCGACCTGTCGGCGATCAAGGCGTGCATCTCGGGCGGCGCGCCGCTGCCCGCCGAGGTGCGCGTGGCGTTCGAGACCACGACCGGGGGCAGGCTGGTCGAGGGCTATGGCCTGTCGGAAGCGTCGCCGATCATCACCTGCAACCCGATTCTGGGCGAGAACAAGGGTGGATCGGCGGGGCTGCCCTTCCCCGGCACGATCATCGAGATCCGTGACCGCGACAATCCCGACCGGCTGATGCCGCCGGGCGAGGTCGGCGAAATCTGCGCGCGGGGCCCGCAGGTCATGTCCGGCTATTGGAACAGGCCCACCGAGAGCGAACAGGTCTTCATCCACGGCGCGCTGCGCACCGGCGATGTCGGCTATCTGGACGAGGACGGCTATCTGTTCATCGTCGACCGGATCAAGGACGTGATCCTGTGCGGTGGCTATAACGTCTATCCCCGCATGATCGAGGAGGCGCTGTACGAGCATCCCGCCGTCGCCGAGGCGGTGGTGATCGGCATCCCCGACCCCTATCGCGGCCAGTCGCCTAAGGCCTTCGTCAAGCTGGCCGCCGATCATCACGCGACGCCCGAGGAACTGCGTGTGTTCCTTCAGGACAAGGTCAGCAAGATCGAGCTTCCCCGCGAAGTCGAAATCCGCGAAAGCCTGCCCAAGACCCTGATCGGCAAATTGTCGAAAAAGGAACTGGTCGAGGAAGAATTGGCGAAGGCGGCGGCGGCGCGGCCGGTGGGGGAACAGGCGAAGTGACGGATACGGAGGAGTTGCGCGGCATCCAGGATGTCGCCAACAGCCTGGGGGTGACGACGCGCACGTTGCGCTTCTACGAGGATCGCGGGCTGATCGAGCCGCGACGGGTGGGCACCGCGCGCGTCTATTCCAAGCGGGAGACGGCGCGGATGCAGCTGATCCTGCGCGGCAAGCGGCTGGGCTTCTCGCTGCGCGAGATCGAGGAGTTCCTACGGCTGTACGATGCCGATCCCCAGCATGTCGAACAGATGCGCGCGCTGGCCGAGCGATGCCATGCGCGGATCGGCGAGCTCCGCCAGCAAATGACCGCGCTGGTCCAGACGGTCGACGAACTGGAGACGATCGAACGCGAGGCACGCGAACGGATCGCGAAGGCGGGGGCGTAATCGCCCCTCGTTCCTCCCCTGGAAGGGGAGGTGGCAGTCCGAAGGACTGACGGAGGGGTGTCACCATCGGCGGGGACACCCCTCCACCAGCTTCGCTGGTCCCCCTCCCCTTGCAGGGGAGGAAAAGGATCAAGCCCCTGTCGGCGCCCGCCAGCCCAGGCCCAGCGCCTTTTGCAGCGCCACGTAATCGTTGGTCAGCCCGGCCACCGCCTGCGACAACGACTGATCGGCGGACACGCGCTGGCGCTCGGCATCCAGCGTGTCGATCAGGGTCGCGGTGCCCGCGCGGTAGCGCTGCTGCATCAGCATCGCCGAGCGATCCGCCGACGCCTTGGCTCGCGCCAGCGTCGCCACCGTGTTGCGGCGCGCGCGGAAGCGCGACAGCGCGTCCTCGGCATCGCGCAGCGCCGACAGCACCACGCCGCGATACTGCGCCTCCGCCTCGTCGCGCGCGCCCTCGGCCTGGCCGACACGGGCATTGGCGCGACCGAAGTTCAGCACATTCCATTGCAGCATCGGCGCGCCCAGCGTCACCAGATTGTCGAGATCGGTCAGCGCGTCGAGCGAGGTGCCGCCGATGCCGATGATCCCCATCAGATTGAGCCGCGGGAATTTCGCCGCCTCCGCCACGCCGATCCGCGCGGTCTGCGCCGCCAGGTTGCGCTCGGCGGCGCGGATGTCGGGGCGCCGCTGGAGCAGCGCGGTCGGATCGCCGACCGCCACCTGCGCGGGCGGCAGCGGCACCTTGCCCGGCTGGCCCAGCCGCTGGTCGAGCGTGCCGGGCGCCTCGCCGATCAGGATCGCCAGCGCGTTGAGATAGGTCTCGACCGAGGCCGAGAGCGGCAGGATCTGCGCATCGGTGCTCTCGACCTGGTTGCGCAGCCGCTCGACCTCCAGCTGCGAGGCGGCGCCGTTGTTGAACCGCTGAAGCGTCAGGTTCAGCGTGTCGCGCTGCATCCGCGAGGCGTCGCGCGCCAGGATCAGCCGCTGCTGCGCATCGCGAAGCCCGATATAGGCCTGGGCGACATCGGCGCTGAGCGAGACCTGCGCATCGGCGACATTGGCCTCGGCCGCCGCCGCACTGGCGCGCGCGGCCTCCACGGTGCGACGACGGCCGCCGAACAGATCGATCTCCCAGCTGGCGTCGAAACCCAGATTGAAGAAGTCGACGCTGGTCCCGCCGCCCGAGCCGCCCGACGCATTGCCGTTCGCCCCGCCCTGCTCTCCCCCGCCACCCAGGTTCAGCGCGGGCAGATCGGCGTGGAGATAGGTCGCGCTGGCATTGGCGTTGGGCGCCTGATTGGCGCGCTCCAGCCGCAGCGCCGAACGCGCCTGCTTCAACCGCGCCTGTGCGACGGCGACATTGGGATTGGACGCCAGCGCCTGCTCTTCCAGCCAGGTCAGCATCGGATCGTTCAGCGTCGTCCACCAGTCGGCCACCGCAGGCGCGGTCGTCGCCAGCGTGGAGTCGGCGCGGACGAACCCGGCGGGCGGCGTCGCGGCGGAGCCGATGGCCTTGGGCGGCCCGGCATAGTTCGGCCCGACGGTGCAGGCCCCCAGCAGAAGAAGCGGGATCAGGGAAAGCTGCTTGCGCATCACGGGCCTCAATGCATCGCCACGGGGCCGCCCTTGGGCAGCGGACGAAGGAACAGGACAAGCGGCATCACCATCAGGATACCGACGCACAGGATGAAGAACAGGTCGTTATAGGTCATCACCAGCGCCTGTTGCTGGATGGTGCTGCCGATCATGCGATAGGCCGCCTCGCTGCTGCCGAACTGGCGGGTCAGGCCGGACAGCCAGTCCTGCACGGCTTGCGAATTGGCCGACAGCGACTCCTCCAGCCGTTGCTGGTGCAGGAAGCTGCGCTGGTCCTGCACGGTCGCGATCCCGGCGAGCGCGAACGATCCGCCCAGGTTGCGCGCTGCGCTGAACAGCCCGGCGGCGTCCCCGGCCTGCGACGGCGGCACCGACGAGATCGCCGCCTGGTTCAGAAACAACATGCCCAGGATCGTGCCGACCCCGCGCAACAGCTGCGAGTCGGTGAACGAGCCCCCGGTCGAATCCGCGGTCAGCACGGTGTCGATCCCCGCGCTCAGCGCCATGATGCCCAGCCCCAGCCCCACCGCAATGCGGATATCGACCTTCTTGATGAGGATCGGGGTGAAGGGCATCATCAACAGGCTGGGGATGCCGCTGAGCAGCACGACCTTGCCCGCCTGGAACGCGTTATATCCGGCGATCGAGGCCAGGAACTGCGGGATCACATAGGAGGTGCCGTACAGCACCATGCCCAGCACGATGCCCATGATGACCACGCTGCCGAACTGGCGGTCGAGGAGCAGCTTCAGGCGGATGACCGGCCGCGAGGCGACGAACTGACCCGCGAACAACAGCGCGAAGCCGAAGATCGACAGGATGGTCAGCTCGATGATCTCGCGCGACTCGAACCATTGCTCGCGCTGCCCCTCTTCCAGAACGACCGTCAGCCCGCCCAGCCCCAGCGCCAGCCCCGCAATGCCCAACCAGTCGGCCTTGGCCAGCTCGGACAGATGCGGCTTCTGGTGCGGCAGGCCGACGAGGAGCAGCGTGACGAGCACCGCACCGACCGGCAGGTTCAGGAAGAAGGCATAGTGCCAGCTGATATTCTCCGTCAGCCAGCCGCCGATCAGCGGCCCCATCACGGGCCCCAGAATGGCGGTGACGCCGAAAAAGGCGGTGCCGATCGGCTGTTGCTCGCGCGGCAGACGGGTGGCGATGATGGTCAGCGCGGTCGGGATCAGCGCGCCGCCGGTGATCCCCTGCCCCGCGCGCCCGATGATCATCATCGTCAGGTTGGTCGACAGCCCGCACACCACCGAGAAGCCGGTGAACAGGATCGAGGCGATCAGCAGGAAGGTGCGAAGCCCCAGCAACCGCTCCAGCCAGGCGGACAGCGGGATGATGATGATCTCGGCGACCAGATAGGAGGTCGCGATCCACGTCCCCTCGGTGCCGCTGGCGCCGATCTCGCCCTGGATGGTGGGCAGCGCCGAGTTGACGATCGAGATATCGAGCGTCGCCATCAGCGCGCCGATGCTGCCCGCCGCGACGGCGAGCCAGGCGGTCAGGTCGGCCTTGGCCGGTGTGCCGCCCGGCTGGGCGGCCGATCCGGCCTTGGCCCCCGTCGGGGCGGCGGCGGCGCTCACCGGCGCTGCGCCCCCTCCCGCGCCTCGTTATGCTGGTCCTGCTGCTCGGCGATGCGCTTCAGCGCGCCCTTGGCCGAGCGGGTGTCGACCGTGACGTCGACCGACATGCCCGGCACCATCAGCGCGCGGGTCTGATCGTCGGCGTCGACCGCGATGCGGACCGGGACGCGCTGCACGATCTTGGTGAAGTTGCCGGTCGCATTCTGCGGCGGCAGCAGCGAGAATTGCGCGCCGGTGCCCGGTGCCACGCTTTCGACATGGCCCTTGATCTCGACGCCCGGCAGCGCGTCGACCTCGATCTTCACCGGCTGGCCGGGACGCATAAGGCCCAGCTGCGTCTCCTTGAAGTTCGCGCTGATATAGAGCTGGCTGACCGGCACGATCGACATGGTGCGCGTGCCCGCCTGGACGAACTGGCCGACGCGCACCGTCTTGTTGCCGACACGGCCCGCGATCGAGGCACGGATCATCGTCGAGCCGAGATTGACCTCGGCGGCGTCGAGCTGCGCCCGGGCGGCCTCGCCCTGCGAACGGGCCTGCTGGACCTGCGCGTTCAGCGTGCCGATGCGGCGACGCGACGCGGACAGCGCGGCATTGGCCGCCGCGACCTTGGCATTGGCCTGACGCGCCTGGTTCTGGAGCTGCGACAGGCGCTCGCGGCTTTCCGCGCCCGATGCGGCGAGCGGGGTGTAGCGGACGACCTCGGCCTGGGCGAAGGCGGCATCGCTCTGCGCGGCGCGGAGATCGGCCTCGGAGCGGTCGATCGCGGCCTGCTGCTCGCGGATCTGCGCCTGCACGCCCTGCGCATTGGCCTGGGCGACGCCGATCTGCGCCTCGATCTGCGCGGTCTGGGCGCGATAGTCGCGCGTGTCGATCTGGAGCAGCGGCTGGCCTGCCTGGACGTTCTGGTTCTCGCCGACGAACACCTTGTCGACATAGCCCGAGACCTTGGGCGCGACCGTGACGGCATCCGCCTGGATATAGGCGTCGTTGGTCGACTGCATATACTGGCCGACGCTCTTGTAATTCGCATACCAGAACACGCCGCCGATCACCGCGACCGCCGCGACGACGAGCAGGATGACACGGATGCGCCGCTTTTTGGCGGGGGAGGCCGGTGCCTTGTTGTCGTCATCGGGGGTCGTGTCGGCGGCGTTCGCGCCCTGCCCCTCATTCACTTGGTTAGCATCGGCCATGCCGGGCCCCCTGTCGATGGAATCAATGGAACTTGGCAGTGTATTTGGACGCACTTGCAGCATAAGGCAAGACCATTTATTGAGCTACCTCATAATATGGTTGACCGTGACTCTCTCATGCTTCGCTACGGCCGCATCTATATGCGGCTTCACCGGTTGCTGGACCGCCGCATGGCGGCGCAGGGCGCATCGCTCGCGCGGACCAAGATGCTGCTGTTCATCGCGAACAACGCGCCGGTGCGCGCCGCCGACATCGCCGAATGCTTCAGCCTGGCGCCGCGCACCGTGACCCAGGCGGTGGATACGATGGAGCGGGACGGGCTGCTCGTCCGCATCCCGGACCCGGACGACCGGCGGGCCAAGCGGCTTGCCATCACCGAGAGCGGGCGTCAGGTCATCCGCCAGACCGAACCGCTGCGTCGCGAGCTGACCGGCCTGGCGCTCCACAGCCTGACCGAAGAGGAAGTGGGGCAGCTGAGCGTCATTCTCGACAAGCTGGACCAGGCGGTCGGGGCGGAGATCGACGCCCTGCCCGCCGGGTCGTCCGCCGCGTCGCCATCGCAGGACTGAACGCCGCGTCGCCTCGACCACCCTTTCCCTCCGATGGCCTTCCTCAGCGCGGTTCGGAATAGAAGCGCAGCGCGGGCGGCGGATCGCTCGGCCGTTCCCCTTGCGCCGCACGATGCGCCGCGCGAACCGCCGCGGCCAGGCTGCCCGGCCGAAACGGCTTGGCGATGCAGCCGATCACCAGCGGATGGCCGCCGCGTTCCGGGCAGTTGCCGCTCAGGAAGATGCTGGGAATGCCACGCTCGGCCAGCAGCTGCGCGGCGGTCAGCCCGCTGTCGCCGTCCGCCAGCTTGACGTCGCACAGGACTAGGTCGGGGCGCTGCGCATCGGCCAGTTCCAGCGCCGCCGACACGGTATCCGCGATGCCGATCACATTGTGACCGTGCAGGGTCAGCGCATCCTCGACGAGCATCGCGACCAGCGCCTCGTCCTCGATGATCAGCAGGTCGAGACCATCGGCATCGAATGCGGAGTTATCGGATACCAGTCCCGTATTCGCCACCGTCATGCGGCATGACCAAGATCAGGCACCCATCATCCTCGTTCGTCAGCGTCGCGCGCAACTGATGGCAAAGCCGTGCGACCAGTCGATGACGTTCGACAAGATCGACATGGCGTCCCCATCCGGGCCCCTGAAACGCAATGCGCAGCATTTCGTTCCCGCCCGCCCGAAATGGATGCATCGCGATATGCGGGACCGCCGCGCCGCCTTCCAGCAACGTGTCGAGCAGCAGCGCCGCCGCCACCGCCCGCTCGATCGGCACCGGGACGGGGCCTTCCGCCGCGACCGCGCCCACCGCCGCGTCGCCGCGCAACTGCGCGATCACGTCGCCGAACAGGGCCGCCAGATCGACCAGCCCCGGCTCGGCGGTGGCGTAGAGCGGGCGATGCGCGCTCGCCAGCACCTGCAACCGCTCGGCGGCGCGCGACAGGGCGGCGCGGGTCGCGGTGTCGCTGGCCGAGCGGACCTCGTGCGACACCAGCCCGATCGCGACCTGCAAGGCGTTGCGGACCCGGTGGTTCAGCTCGTCCAGCAAGCGTGCCTGGGTCTCGATCCCGTGCCGCAGCGCCTCCTCGATCCGCAAGCGGTGCTGCGCCAGCGCGACATAATGGCACAACAGCGTCAGGAGCCGCCGTTCGTCCTCGCCGAACGGCCGGGCCGCGCGCCGACCGAAGCCCAGCGTGCCGAGCAGCTGATCGCCGTGGAGCAACGGCATGCACAGATAGACATCGATCCCCAGCGAACGGACGAAGGACGTCCGCACCTCGCCGCTTTCCTGGATGTCGGTCAGGTGCAGCGCCCGGCGCTCGCGCATCGCCTGTCCGCAGGCGGACTGGGTCATGTCGAGCGACGCCGCCTCGGTGCGTTGCGCGCGCGACAGGCCGCCCGACGCCTCCAGCCGGACGGAGCGATCGTCGCGGCGGAAATTGAAATAGACGTCGAGATCCAGCTCGTCGCGGATCAGGGCGAACAGCGCATCGATCATCGCCGCGGGATCGTCGGCGGCCATCAGGCGGTCGGTGGCGGCGGCCACCAGCGCCAGATAGCGGCGCGCCACGTCCGGATTGGCGGTTACCGATCCGATCGCGTCGTCGGGCAAGGTCAGGGACGCACGGGATGACGGGGAGAGAGCCACGTCTTTCAGATAGCCTTACCGGCCGCCGCCTCCAAGGGGCTAGGTGGCCGTGATGGGTTAAACCTCGTCCGGGAACGGGCGGAAACGCGGCACCGCCCGCTCCCGCCCGCGCCTGGTCGGATCAGCGCGCCATCGCCGCCGACTGGTCGAGCGGCACGACCGGCAGCCAGACCCGGCTGGGATTGGCACCGCCGCGTTCCAGCGTGATCGTCGCCTTCCGGTAATCGCCCGCCTTGGCCGTGAAGATATTGGGCACGAAGGTCTGGGGATTGCGGTCGTAGAGCGGGAACAGGCTGGACTGGACCTGGATCATGATCCGGTGCCCCGGCTGGAACACATGGTTCACGGTCGGCAGGCGGAACTTATATTCCTGCACCTTGCCCGCCGGGATCGCGGTCGGGTTGGAGAAGCTGTTGCGATAGCGCCCCCGGAAGATGTCGAGGCTGATCGGCAGCTCATAGCCGCCCATCTTGGGGTCGATCGCATCCTCGGGCGGGAAGACGTCGATGACCTTCACCACGAAGTCGCCGTCGGTGCCGGTCGTGCGCGCGAACAGGTCGGCGATCGGCGCGCCCGACACCCGCACCGGCTTGGTCAGGACCGGCCCGGTATAGGTGACGACGTCGGTCCGGCCATCGGCATGACGCTGGTCGCTGACCAGCCAGTCGCCCCAGCGGCCATCGTTGAAATTGACCGGCCGCGACAGATGCGGAACCGGATTGGCGGGGTCGGAGACATAGGAATCCTCCCCGCTGCCCGGCTTGTCAAAGCTCAGCCCCTTGTCGTCCGCCAGATAGAGCGGGGTCAGCGGTGCGTCGCACCCGCTCTGACAGGCCAGCGGCCAGCGGGTCAGCCTGTCCCAATGGTTTTCGCCGGTATTGTAGATGGCGGCGCTGGGCAGGTTGGCGGGCGCGCCGTCCTTCAGATACTGGTTGAACAGCGGCAGGACCATATTTTCGCGGAACTGCTTGGCGGTGTCGCCATTCCACTGGAACGGGCCCAGGCTGGTGCCGGTGCGGTTGATCTGGCTGTGCCGCCACGGGCCCATCACCAGGAAGTTGTTGCCCAGCTTGCCCTTGGCCTTCAGCGCCTCCCACGAGGTGATCGCGCCGTACATGTCCTCCTGGTCCCACAGCCCCTGTTCCCAGATGGTCGGCACGTTGGAGGGGTTCGCGGCCAGCAGCTTGTCGAGCGCCTGGCCCTGCCAGTAGAAGTCATAGGCGGGATGCTGGACGATCCGCTGCCAGAAGGGCAACTGGTCATAGCCCGACTTCCTGGCCCAGTCGTTCGCCGAGCCATGGCGGAAATTCTCGTAATCGTCGTAACCGCCGCTCGACGGCGCCTTGCCCTCGCCCTTGTAGCCGGTCTGCGATCCGATCCAGCCGATATTGGCGAAGCGGAAGGCCCCGTAATGGAACCAGTCGTCGCCCATCCAGCCGTCGATCATCGGGCTTTCCGGCGCGGCGACCTTCAGCGCGGGGTGCGGATGGAGCAGCGCCATGACGACGGTGAAGCCCTCGTACGAGGACCCGATCATCCCGACCCGGCCATTGGACTGGGGCAGGTTCGCCTTGTTCACCAGCCAGTCGATCGTGTCATAGGCGTCGGTCGTGTGATCGACCTTGGTCGCGTTCAGCGGGCCGATGACCGGACGGGTCACGACATATTCGCCCTCCGAGCCATATTTGCCGCGAATGTCCTGATAGACGCGGATATAGCCCGCCTTGACGAACTCCTCGTCGGCCAGCGGCAGCGCCTCGATCATCCTGGTGCTGTCCGACCGCTTGGCGCGACCGGCGGCGTTATAGGGGGTGCGGGTCAGCACGATCGGCGCGTTCACCGCGCCCTTGGGTATCACGATGACGGTGTACAGCTTCACGCCGTCGCGCATCGGGATCATCACCTCGCGCTTGATGTAATCGCGCTCGGCGACATCGGTCGGCGGGGTGAAATGGGCGGGAATGTCGCTGACCGTGGAGTCGGTCACGACCTGGACGGGCGTGGAGGCGGCGGGGGTCTGCTGGGCCGAGGCCGGGGACAGGATCGCGAGCGCGCTCGCGGCAAGCAGGCAGGTGCGGAAGGTCATGGAAGAAACGGATCCCCCTCTGGATCGGTTGATGCGCCATCGTGCCGCGACGGAAGCGTCAGGGCAACTGTCCGGTTATCTATGGTACATTATATCATTGACGTGCAAGGGCCCCGCGCGCCGCGCCGCTTTCCTTTCATCGCCCCGCCCCATAGAATAGTCAGACATGTGCCGGGATCGGCGCGCGGACATCGGCCCGGAAGGAAGCAGCCAAGTGACGATATTGAAGCGACGCGGGCCCGCCCACAGCGCGCTGGCCCGCGACATCGGCGTCGCCATCGTGACCGGCCGGATCGCCGCCGGATCGACCCTGCCGGGCGAGGTCGAGATCGCCGAGCAGCGCAGCATGTCGCGCTCGGTCGTGCGCGAGGCGCTGCGCATGCTGTCGGCCAAGGGGCTGGTGGTCAGCAAGCCCAAGGCGGGGACGCGGGTGCGCGAGCGGCTGGAGTGGAACCTGCTCGACCCCGAACTGCTCGCCTGGATGTTCGAGGGCGAACCGCCCGCGGGCTTCGTCCAGAGCCTGTTCCAGCTTCGCCTGATCGTCGAGCCCGCCGCCGCCGAGCTGGCCGCCCTGAAGCGCGATACCCGGCAATTGTCGCGCATGGGCGCCGCGCTGGAGGCGATGGGCGAGCATGGCCTGCACACCGAACAGGGGCGCGCCGCCGACCAGCAGTTCCACAACATCATCCTCGAGGCGACCGGCAACGAACTGCTCATCAGCCTGTCGGGCAGCATCGGCGCGGCGGTCCGCTGGACGACGCTCTACAAGCATCGCAGCGCCAAGCTGCCGCGCGACTCCATGCCCGAGCACCGCCAGCTCTTCGCCGCCATCGCCGAATCCGACGCGGCGGCGGCCCGCGCCGCGACGATCGTGCTGGTCGAACAGGCGCGCGAGGATACCGAACGCGCGCTGGCACGGTGACCCGCCTGTTCCACATCGAAACGCCTGACACAGCGGACCCTCGCGAAACCTTTTGAAAAGCTGTCCGCGGCTAGGCATGGCTCGGCCAGCAAATTGTAACGACGGTGATATGAAAAAGGTTCTTCTCGGCGCGATGGCGGCCATCGCCACCCTTTCCGCGGCGGCTCCTGCATCCGCCGGGGTCAGCTCGACCTCGTATCTCGTGCCGCCCGTCTATGCGCGCGACACGACGGTGATCGATTTCACCAACGGCATTCCGTCGGGCTTCTCGCTGAACGGCGGCACGGTCCTGAACGACTCGACCAGCACGGGCGCCTATAAGGGCGCGATCCAGCCGTCCGGCGGCAGCGGCAACTATCTGGCCGTCGGCGCGACCAACGGCACGGTGGCCGAGCTGAAGGGCACCGGCTCGACCGGCTGGGGCGCGGTCAGCCTCCTGTGGGGCACGATCGACTCGTTCAACTCGCTCGACATCCTCGATACGCTGGGCAAGACGATCGCGACGATCACCGGCGCCGACATCGCCAACGGTCTCCTCAAGACAGGGACGACCAGCGACAATAATCGCTACGTCACCTATACGGTCGATCCCAGCACCGGACGCCAGATCGGCGGCCTGCGCTTCACCTCGCCGACCGATTCGTTTGAGGTCGACAATATCGCCTTCCTGAAGCCGACCTCGGTTCCCGAACCCGGCACGATCGCGCTGTTCGCGCTCGCCGTTCTGGGCCTGGGCATGCTGCGCGCGCGCAAGCTGAAGGCGCAGCCGCTGGCGCTGTGATCCGCGCCTGACAGGATCGAAATTGGAGGCGAGGACCATCGGGGTCCTCGCCTTTTTTCGTCATTCCGCCTCGAACACGAAGGCGGTGCCGACGAAGTCGCCCTTGAGCGGCGCGCGCAGTCCCCGGTTCATCCAATAGGCGCCCGACGCGCGGGCGGGCACGCCCGCCGGGCGGGCGGCACCGTCGAGCATCCGCACCCGATAGACCCGCGCCGGGTCCAGCCCCTGCGCATGGATCGCGGCGGGATTGTCGCGCCACATCGACGAGTGGAGCATCTGGAACAGCACCGCCTGCCGCTGGTCCTGCCCGACATACAGGGTCGCGGCGGTCGCATTGTCGCCGGTCGGGGACTCCAGCCGATAGAGCGCGCCGCGCTGCACCGTCTCGCGGATCGTCTTGTACGCCGCCACCCATTTGCGCGCGGTGGCGAAGTCGCCCTCCCCCCATTTGTCGAGATTCGCGCCGATCCCCAGTCCGCCCTGCATCGAGGACAGGAAGCGGTAGTCGAGGCTGGTGACGCGGGTATTCGCCCAGTTGGGGCTGTCGGTGACCCAGGCCATCATCACCGCCACCGGATAGGCGCGGGTAAAGCCGTCCTGGATGGTCAACCGGTCGGCGGGATCGGTATTGTCCGAAGGCCAGACCTCGTCGGTCAGCCCGATCATCCCCAGGTCGACCCGGCCACCACCGCCCGAACAGGCCTCGATCTCCAGCTTCGGATGCCGCCGCCGCAGTTCGGACAGGATGAAATACAGGTTGCGGACATAGTCGACATAGACGCGCTGCTGGTCGGCGACGGGCTGTTCGGGCCAGCCCGCCTCGGTCCAGTTGCGGTTGTAATCCCATTTGAGGAAGGCGATGTCGTTCTCGCCGACCAGTCTGTCGAGCACCGCGAGCAGGTGATCGCGCACATCGGTCCGCGCGAGGTTCAGGACCAGCTGGTTGCGCCCCTCGGTCCGCGGGCGACCGGGAAAGTTCAGCACCCAATCGGGATGCGCGCGATACAGGTCGCTGTTGACATTGACCATCTCGGGCTCGACCCACAGGCCGAAGTCCATCCCCAGTCCCTTGACCCGGTCGATCAGCGGCTTCAGCCCGTTCGGGAATTTGGCCGGATTGACCGTCCAATCGCCCAGCCCCGCCTTGTCGCTGTTGCGCGCGCCGAACCAGCCGTCATCGACCACGAAACGCTCGACGCCGATCCTGGCGGCCTTCTCCGCAAGGGCCATCTGCCCCGCCTCGGTCACGTCGAAGGCGGTCGCCTCCCAGCTATTGTACAGGACCGGCCGCAGCCGCGCCTTGCGCCCGTGCGGCAGGATGTTGGCGACCTCGAAGTCATGGAACGTCCGTGACGCGCCGCCCAGCCCCTTGTCCGAATAACCCGCATAGAAGACCGGCGTGTCCAGCGACTCGCCCGGTTTCAGCGTCCAGGAAAAGTCATAGGGGTTGTAACCGCCCGCGATCCGCACCCGGCCCAGATTGTCCGATGCCACGCTGATCCGGAACGACCCCGACCAGGCGAGCGCGCCATACCAGACCGGACCATGGACCTCGCTGGTCAGCCCTTCGCGACCGATCGCGAACCAGGGATTGTTGCCATGGCCGGTCGAGCCGCGACGGCTTTCCAGCACGGTCTCCGCCGCCTCGACCGGCACCGTCTTCTGCGTCCATTCGGCGGCATGCCGGCCGGTCAGATAGTGGAGCTGGTAATCATCCCCCACCGGCAGCGAGAAGACCGCCGCCGCCAGCTGGTCGACCCGCACCGGGCGGGTATCGCCGTTGCGGACCCGCGCGGACCGCGCCACGATCCCCGTCTCGGGATCGATCATATAGGTCAGCGTCACGAACAGGGGGCGGCGGATATCGGCCAGCTCGACGGTCAGCGTCTCGCCGCTGGCCTTGTGGCTGCGATATTTCAGGACGAGGTCGCGATTGCCATCGGCGAACAGCGCCTTGACGCCCGGTTCGCTGACCAGCCCCTCGCCCTGCCCCGGAAACTCCTGGAGCGTGACCGACCCCGCCGGGTCGAAGCCCGACAGTTCGCCCGGCGCCTTCAACACGATGGGATCGCCGGTCTTGACCGGATCGCCCGAGACCAGCGGGTCACCCTCCGCCAGCGACGATCCCCAATAGAGCGGCTGGAGATAGCCCTTCTCGTCCACCCCCATGGCATAGGTGACCCCGCCCCCGTCGAGCCGAAACACCTTCGCCCCCGCCGGGGCAGTGACCCGTGCCGATACCGGGGCGGCGAGGGCGACCATGCCCACCCCCGCCGCCATGACGTTGCGCCAGCGCATCAGACTCTCCTGCAAACCTTTGCATTAAATCTGACATAAGGCGCGGGGTGGGCGCAAGCTGCTTGTCTTAAAAGGCGACCCTGGCCGACACGCGAACCGTACGCGGCGCACCCGGATAGACCCAGACGGGGCTGTAGGAGCTCATCGCATAATGGACGTCGAACAGATTGTCCGCCTCCGCCCGGACGGTCAGCGCGGGCGTCACGCCGATCTCTCCGGCGATCTTGGCCTTGGTGTAGGCGGGCAGGCGCAGGCCGCTATTGTCCACTGCCCCCGCGCGATCGCCGACATAGGCCGCCCCCGCCGACACCGACCAGTCGGTGCCCCAGCCGGTCGGATAGCGGCCGACGACGAACAGCGTCCCCGAATGCTTGGCGACGTTCAGCACGTCGGGCGTGGCGAAGGTGCGGTCATCGGCGCGGGCGTCGACATAGGCATAGTTCGCCACCACCTGCCACCGTTTCGCCAGGTCGAGCGAGGCGTCCAGCTCGACACCCCGGCTCTTGAGCGAACCGACCGGCGCCAGGAAGTTGGGATCGACCGGATCGTTGGTCAGGATGTTGCGCTTCTCGATATCGAAGAAGGTTGCCGCGACGTTCACGCCGGGCCAGCGTCCGGCGATGCCCAGTTCATACCCCTTGGCTTCTTCGGGACCGAAGGAAGGCCCCTGCGGATTGTCGGCGGTCGGTCGGCCGGTTCCCGAATTGAGCAGGAAGGACTCGCCCCAATTGCCATGGAGCGCGATCGCGTCGGTGACGCGGTAGCGCGCGCCGAAGCGGAACTTGACCGGATCGCCCGTCGCCTCGGTCTCCAGCCCGGTCAGGTTGCGGCGCAGCTTCTGGCGATAGGTGTCGAAGCGGATACCCCCGGTCAGGGTCAGCCGGTCGGTGACGTCCCACATGTCCTGCGCATAGACGGTCCCTACCGCCCGCTTCTCCCGCTGGTCAGTGAAATTGGCGACCGCCGGGCGCGGCTGGCCATAGACGGGATTGAAGACGTCGATGGCATAAGGGCGCGCGGCGGACGGGCGGAAACGGCGCAGCAGTTCGAGATAGTCGAGCGTATAGCCCTTGATCCCGATGCTGGGATGATGGACGCCCCAGGCGTCGAACCGGCCCGCCAGCTCGATCCGGGCGGAGAAGTCGGTCGCCTCATAGCCCCGCTCGCGCCGTTGCCGCCACAGCGTGCGGTTGTCCGAACGCAGGCTGGACTGGTCGCTCGAAAAGCCGCGCAGGGTCGTGTAGCGCCAGTTCACCCCGCCGTTGATCGACCATTCGCCGCCCAGCCCATGCTCGCCGGTCAGTTGCAGCCGGGTATTGTCGGCATGATGCAGCCCGTCGGCGGGCTCGCCGAAATAGCGGTTGGACGGAATGGCCAGCGCGTCGCCCCGGATGGCGGGCACGCCTCGATCGAAGGCCGAGGCGAAGCGCGTATATTCGGCCAGCGCGGTCAGGCGGGTTCCGGCGCGCGGCTGCCAGGTGAGCGAGGGCGAGACGACGCGGCGCGACGGATTGGTATAGTCGCGATAGCCGTCCGAATCCTCGCCCGCGACGACGATGCGCCCAGCCAGCGTGTCGGAGAACGGCCCCGTCACGTCCAGCTCGGCGCGGCGCGTGTTGAACGATCCCACCATCACCGTGGCGTTGACCGCCGGGGTGAAGCGCGGCGTCTTCGACACGATATTCACCCGGCCCGCCGGATCGATATCGCCGAACACTGCGCCCGCCGGGCCCTTCAGCACCTCGATCCGCTCCGTGGTGGCGGGGTCGCGCGGCGGGGCGAGGCCGCGATTGGCAAGGAAGCCGTCGATATAATATTCCGCGCCGCCGTCCGGCGTCCCTAGAAAGCCGCGAATGGCGAAATTGTCGATGAAGCCGCCGCGATTATTTTGCTGGCTGATGCCGCTGAACAGCTCCAGCGCGTCGGACAGGCGATAGGTGCCGTTGGCGACCAGCAGGTCGCGCTCCAGCGAGCGGCTCGACTGCGACATGCGGCGGGTCAACAGGTCGGAGCCGAGCGTGGAATCGCGCTGCGACCGAGTGCCCAGCACGACGATGTCGCCATGATCGTCCGGCGCCGCCGCCTCCTTGCGGGTCTGCGCCATGGCGGGGCCGGTCGCCAGGATCAGCGCGACGAACGACAAGGATGCGCGGCCGAACCGCGTCGGCAAACGATGGATGAACATGACATTACTCCCGTGGAGGGGGCGCATATCCAAAGGTCGGTTGCGTTACAACATATCAATGTGACGTTTTTTTCACGCAACCGCCCTCGCCGCTAGGGCGGATCAACATTCAATATTGTATCTTCTTCCCCTGTCCCCTGGACAGGGGAGAGGGTTAGCGAAGCTTGCCAGCCTGCTGGCTAGCGCAGCTTGGGTGAGGGGTTGAGCGAGCCAAAGGCTCGCGCGCTCGCTTGGCGAGCGCCCACCCCTCACCCAGCTCCGACTAGGCCTTTGCTTTCGCAAAGGCCTAGTCTGCGCAACCCTCTCCCCTCTGCGAGGGGCGAGGGAGGGAAAGGCATCGCTGAATGGCGATCGGCCCTAGGGCCTGGGCCAGAGGGCCTTGAGCGGCTGGGTCGAGTCGGCCAGCATTTCGGCGGGCAACACCGCGCCGTCCACGACCAGCGGCTTGCCCTGGACGAAGTCGCGCATCGCGTTGACGCAGTCGAGCGCGACGACCCTCCCCTCCCGCAGATACAGGATCGAGAAGCTGCGCGTCGCCGGGTCGCCGCGCAGCACGGCCTGGTCATGCCCGGTGGACAGCCCGACCGTCTGCAGCTTCAGGTCATATTGGTTGGACCAGAACCACGGCACCGCATGATAGGCGACCTCGCGCCCGACCAGCGTCCGCGCCACGACGGTCGCCTGGTCGTTGGCGTTCTGCACCGACTCCAGCCGGATCACCGCCCCGCCCGCAAAGCCATTGGCATGCGCCGCGCAGTCGCCGACCGCGAAGACATGCGGCAGGCTGGTCCGCCCCTGCGCATCGACGGTGACGCCATTGTCGCCCGCCGCACCCGCCGCGACCAGCGGTTCGACCGAGGGGACGATGCCGATCCCGACGATCGCCATCTGCGCGGGCAGCACCGTCCCGTCGCCCAGCCTGACGCCGCAGACCGCCGTCTCGCCCTCGATACAGGCGACGCTCTCGTTCAGCCGGACGGTGACGCCATGCGCGCGGTGTTCGGCCTCGTAGAAGCGCGACAGCGTCTCGCCCGCGACCCTTGCGAGCACCCGGTCCTGCGCCTCGACGATCGTCACCTGCTTGCCGAACTTGGTCAGCACCGCGGCCGCCTCCAGCCCGATATAGCCGCCGCCGATCACCACCACCTCGCGCACCGCCGGAAGCTCGGCGATCAGGCGATCGACATCGGCGCGGCTGCGCACGCCGTGCACCCCCGCCAGGTCGTGCCCCGCACAGGTCAGCCGCCGCGCATGGCCGCCCGCCGCCCAGATCAGCGATCCATATTCGACCATCGCCCCCGCCTCGGTCGTCAGCAGCCGCGCCTCGGCATCGACCGCGATCACCCGCTCGCCCAGCCGCAGCGTCACCGCGCGTTCGGCCCAGAAGCGTTCGGGGCGGATCAGGATACGCTCGAACGGCTTGTCCCCGGCCAGATACTCCTTGGACAAGGGCGGGCGTTCATAGGGGGGATAGGCCTCCTCGCCGATCATCGCGATCGTGCCGTCAAAGCCTTCCTGGCGCAGCGCGATCGCCGCCTGCGCGCCGGCATGGCCGGTGCCGACGATCACGACATCATAGGCGACGGGCGAAGCGAGCGCGGCGGTCTGGTTCATTCCCAACTTCTAGAATGACAGGGGCACCCCTGTCACCTTCCCACCGCCAACGGACATGACAAAGCGTTGCGACGCGAAACAGCATCTTCAATCCGGCCGCGCTTGCCGCTAGGGACAGGCAAACCCCATCAGGAGACACCATGAGCAAGCTGCACCTCGTGTTCGGCGGCCGCGTCAGCGATCCGCAGACCCTCGATTTCGTCGATCCCTCCGCGCTGGAAGTGGTGGGCGTGTTCCCCGACTATGCCAGCGCCGAAAAGGCTTGGCGCGCCGCCGCGCAGCGGACGGTGGACGATGCGGAGATGAAGTTCGTCGTGGTGCACCTGCACCGCCTGCTCGAGCCGACGCTGGGTTGATCCGGGTTGCCGGGCGAGGTCGGGGGCATGGCCTTCGACTTCGCCCAGGCCGATCGGGGGCTGGGCCGCCGCCCCCCGCTCCGTTCGCTATGAGCGATGCTGATGCGCGCGCTGGGTGCGTGGCGCATCTACTACGACCAGACTGATTGAGCCCTGCTCAGGCGTTACGGTAGCGCCACAGCAGCAGCGGCTTCGCGAAGACCAGCCCGGCGATGAACCCGCCGATATGCGCGCCCACCGCGATCGCGCCCATCCCCATGCCCGCAAAGCCCAGCAACAGCTGGATGCCGATCCACCCCGCCGCCAGCCACAGGACATGGGTGAACTCAGCCGACAGCCCGGCAATCCCACGGGTCGCCCGCCGCTGCCCGAAGAGCAGCGCATAGGCGCCGACGATCGCCGAGATCGCACCGCTTGCCCCGATCATCGGCGAGGCGGAACCCGGATCGGGAAAATATTGCGCCAGTGCCGCCGCATAGGCGCCGACGACATAGAGGACGGCTATCCCCCGCGCGCCCAGCGCCCGCTCGGCCTGCGCGCCGCAATAGACCAGCATGACGAGGTTGAACGCGATATGCGCGAAACCGCCATGGATCAGCGTGGCGGTCAGCGGGGTCAGCAGCGTCGGCACCGCAAAGCCCAGATCGGGGGGCAGCGCCGCCCCCTCGAACCGCAACGGGATGAACCCCGCCCCGATCGCCGCCTCGGGCACCAGCCCCGTGACGATCAGCAACAGCGACACGACCGCCGTCACGACCGCGATGGCCGTCGTCGCGCGTGCCGCTGCCCAATTCATCGGATCAGATGAATTCGATCTTGCTGACGAGATAATAGCGGTCGCCCGACGGCACCGTCACCTCGACCTCTTCGTCCAGCTTGCGCCCGATCAGCGCACGGCCGAGCGGCGAGTTGTAGCTGATCCGGCCGGTCTTGGCGTCCGCCTCGGTCTGGCCGACGATCTGGTACTTGACCGGCTTGTCGTCCTCGTCGAGCAGCGTGACGGTCGCGCCGAACACGATCTTGTCGCCCGACAGGTCCTTCGGGTCGATGATCTGCGCGCGGCTCAGCTTGTCCTCGATGTCGGCGATCGTCGCCTCCACCTGGCCCTGCCGCTCCTTGGCCGCATGATATTCGGCGTTTTCGGACAGGTCGCCGTGTGCACGCGCTTCCTCGATCGCGTCGACGATCAGCGGCCGTTCCTCTTTCAGACGCCGCAGGTCCTGGGTGAGCTTGTCATAGCCCTCCTGGAGCATCGGCATCTTTTCGACGGTCGCCATAATCCTAGTCCCCACTTCCATACGCATTCCCGGTACGGACCGCCCTCCCAACCGGGAAAGCGGTCCGCCAGCACATCATGTTCTCATGTCGGGATCAGTTGTGCGAACGCGAATAGTAGGATTGCAGGGGACGTACTTCAAGACCACGGGTGCCCGCCGCCGCAATCGCCTTGGCCGCCTCGATGCTGGCGGGGGCCGTGGTGAAGTACGGAATCTTCTGCCCCAGCGCGGCTTCGCGGATCGGCTTGGAGTCCTTCAGGCTCTGCCACCCTTCCGTCGTGTTGAAGATCAGGGTGATGCCGCCGTCCTTGATCCGGTCGACGATATGCGGCCGTCCCTGCGCCACCTTGTTGATCTTCTCGACCGAGACCCCTGCCCGGTCGAGATAATCGGCAGTGCCGCCGGTCGCGACGATCGCGAAGCCCGCCTCCGCCAGCATCCGGGCGGCAGGAACGATCTGTTCCTTGTCGCCGTCCTTCAGGCTGATGAAGACCGCGCCGCTGGTCGGCAGGACGGTGCCCGCGCCCAGCTGCGACTTGGCGAAGGCGGTGGTGAAGTCGGGGTCGATGCCCATGACTTCGCCGGTCGACTTCATTTCGGGCGACAGCACCGGATCGACACCGGGGAAGCGCGCGAAGGGGAAGACCGCTTCCTTGACCGCATAATAATCGATGTGGCGATCGATCTGCGGCAGGTCGGCCAGCTTCTCGCCCGCCATGACGCGCGCGGCGATCTTGGCGATGGGGGTGCCGATCGCCTTGGCGACGAAAGGCACGGTGCGGCTGGCGCGCGGATTGACCTCGATCAGATAGACCTGGCCGTCCTTCACCGCGAACTGGATGTTCATCAGGCCGCGCACGTTCAGGCCGCGCGCCAGCGCCTCGGCCTGACGCTCGATCTCGGCGATGATCTCCGCCGACAGGCTGTAGGGCGGCAGCGAGCAGGCCGAGTCGCCCGAATGGACGCCGGCTTCCTCGATATGCTGCAGCACGCCCGCCACGACGACCTGGTCGCCGTCGCAGATCGCGTCCACGTCCACCTCGATCGCGTCGCGCAGATACTGGTCGATCAGCACCGGTGCGTCGCCCGACACCTGCACCGCCGTCTGGATATAATCCTCCAGCTGCTGCGGCCCGTCGACAATCTCCATGGCGCGGCCGCCCAGCACGAAGCTGGGGCGCATCAGCACCGGATAGCCGACCCGCTCGGCGACGATCAGCGCTTCCTCACGGCTGCGCGCGATGCCGTTCTTGGGCTGGAGCAGCTTCAGCTTGTCGACCAAAGCCGCGAACTGCTCGCGGTCCTCGGCCAGGTCGATCGCGTCGGGGCTGGTGCCCAGGATCGGGATACCGGCCGATTCCAGCGCGCGGGCAAGGTTCAGCGGGGTCTGGCCGCCGAACTGCACGATCACGCCGACCAGCTCGCCCTTCGACTTCTCGACGTCGAGAATGGCGAGGACGTCCTCGGCGGTCAGCGGCTCGAAATAGAGCCGGTCCGAGGTGTCATAGTCGGTGCTGACCGTCTCCGGGTTGCAGTTGACCATGATCGTCTCATAGCCCGCATCCGCCAGCGCGAAGCAGGCGTGGCAGCAGCAATAGTCGAACTCGATGCCCTGCCCGATCCGGTTCGGACCACCGCCCAGGATCACGATCTTCTTGCGATCGCTGGGCACCGCCTCGTCCTCGGGCTCGCCGAAGGTCGGGGCCTCGTAGGTCGAGTACATATACGGCGTCTTGGCGTCGAACTCGGCCGCGCAGGTGTCGATCCGCTTGAAGACCGGACGCACGCCCAGCTTCTGGCGATGCTCACGCACCTCCTGCTCGGTCACGCCGCCGGTCATCATCTTGACGACCTCGTGGATCAGGCCCGAACCGCGCGCGATGCCGCGATCCATGCCGCGCAAATTCGCCGATTGCAGCGCCAGATAGGCCAGCCGCTTGTCGGAGAAGCCCATCGCCTTCAGGCGGCGCATTCCGGCCGCGTCCTGCGGCAGGCCGTTCTGCATCACCTCGGCCTCGGCCGCGACGATCTCGGCGATCCGCTCCAGGAACCAGGGATCGTATTTGGCGATCGCATGGACCTCGGCGACGGTGAAGCCCTCACGCAGCGCCTGCGCCGCGACCAGCAGCCGGTCCGGGGTCGCCTTGGCCAGCGCCGCCTCGATCTCGGCACGCGGCGCGCCGACGAGGTGTTCGACGTCGTTGAAGCCGCTCAGGCCGGTTTCCAGACCACGCAGCGCCTTCTGCATCGATTCATGGATGTTGCGGCCGATCGCCATCACCTCGCCGACCGACTTCATCGCGGTGGAGAGGACGGGCTCGGAGCCCTTGAACTTCTCGAAGGCGAAGCGCGGGATCTTGGTGACGACATAGTCGATCGTCGGCTCGAACGAGGCCGGGGTCGCGCCGGTGATGTCGTTCTCGATCTCGTCCAGCGTATAGCCGACCGCTAGCTTGGCCGCGACCTTGGCGATCGGGAAGCCGGTCGCCTTCGACGCCAGCGCCGACGAGCGCGACACACGCGGGTTCATCTCGATGACGATCAGGCGGCCGTCCTTCGGGTTGACCGCGAACTGCACGTTCGAGCCGCCCGTCTCCACGCCGATCTCACGCAGCACCGCCAGGCTGGCGTTGCGCATGATCTGATATTCCTTGTCGGTCAGGGTCAGCGCGGGCGCGACGGTGATCGAGTCGCCGGTATGGACGCCCATCGGATCGATATTCTCGATCGAGCAGATGATGATGGAATTGTCGTTGCGATCACGCACGACCTCCATCTCATATTCCTTCCAACCGAGGAGCGACTCCTCGATCAGCACCTCGGTCGTCGGCGAGGCGTCGAGCCCGGCGCGGACGATCGCGATGAATTCCTCGCGGTTATAGGCAACGCCGCCGCCGGTGCCGCCCAGCGTGAAGCTGGGGCGGATGATGGCGGGCAGGCCGACCTTCTCCAGCCCCTCCAGCGCCTCCTTCTCGGAATGCGCGATCGCCGAGCGGGCCGATTCCAGCCCGATCTTCTCCATCGCGACCTTGAACTTCTGACGGTCCTCGGCCTTGTCGATCGCCTCGGCATCGGCGCCGATCATCTGGACGCCGAACTTCTCCAGCGTGCCGTCATGGAACAGCGCCAGCGCGGTGTTCAGCGCGGTCTGGCCCCCCATGGTCGGCAGGACCGCGTCGGGGCGCTCCTTCTCGATGATCTTGGCGACGACGGCGGGCGTGATCGGCTCGACATAGGTCGCGTCGGCCAGCTCGGGGTCCGTCATGATCGTCGCCGGGTTCGAATTGACCAGGACGATGCGATAACCCTCTTCCTTCAGGGCCTTGATCGCCTGCGTGCCCGAATAGTCGAACTCGCACGCCTGACCGATGACGATGGGCCCCGCGCCGATGACGAGGATGGAGGAGATGTCGGTGCGTTTTGGCATTATTGGAAAACCACTTTGGGGGTTTCAGAAATCAGAACGACGCCAGCTTCGGAAGGCATGTCCTCATATCCACATTCAGGCATTCGAGAGGTTTGTCTCTTCCGCCCAGAATTATCGATATGAAAGCCGCTTTCATCATATCCATGCAGAAGCGCCCAATGGCCATCCTCCGGCATAAAGATCAGCGCACCGCCCTGGTCGACAATCTTCTTGAACGCGGCACCTTGATTTTCTTCAAGATGCCGGTCCACTTCACGAACAAGCTCCGAACGATATGGCAGGCACAACTTCGAGCACACCGCGTCAAATATCTCTTTTAGCTGATAGGCCGCATAACCGTTGGCTATGTGATCGGCCTTCAAAAGCCCAAGACGTTCGGCAACCTCGCAGATGATCCAAAATTGGCTCTTGCCAGCCAAATCCGTGAACAGATGCTCATTCTGAAAAAAGTTGAGGAGAGAATAAATTCCGCAAAGGCCATCTTCATGGCCCTGCTTCAATACTCTCTCACGCTTCAACGCAGCGACCCCACGAACCGCTCGAACAGATAGAAGCTGTCCTGCGGGCCCGGCGAGGCTTCGGGGTGGTACTGGACCGAGAAGGCCGGGCGGTCGGTCAGTTCCAGGCCCGCATTCGACCCGTCGAACAGCGACACATGCGTCTCACGCGCATTGGCGGGAAGCGTCTCGCGCTCGACCGCGAAGCCGTGGTTCATGCTGGTGATCTCGACCAGACCGTCGGACAGGCGCTTGACCGGGTGGTTCGCGCCGCGGTGCCCCTGGTGCATCTTGGTGGTCTTGGCGCCGACCGCCAGACCCAGTAGCTGGTGGCCGAGGCAGATGCCGAACAACGGCTTGCCCGTGTCGAGCAGCTGGCGGATCACCGGCACGGTATATTCGCCCGTCGCCGCCGGATCGCCGGGGCCGTTGGACAGGAAGATGCCGTCGGGGTTCAGCGCCATCACATCCTCATAGGACGCAGTGGCGGGGACCACCGACACCTTCGCACCGGCCTGAACCAGATTGCGGAAGATGTTGTGCTTGCTGCCATAATCGATCGCGACGACGTGCGGGCGATCCTCGCCCTCCTCCCCGGCATAGCCGAAGCCCAGCCGCCACAACCCGCCCTCGCGCGTCTCGCCCCAGCCATAATGCAGCTCGGTCGACACGTCCTTGGCGAGGTCCATGCCCTCCAGCCCCGGCCAGGCCTTCGCCTTTTCGAGCAGAGCGGCGATGTCGAACTCGCCCGAAGCCGAATGCGCGATCACGCCGTTGGGCGCGCCGCCTGCACGGATGCGGCGGGTCAGCGCGCGGGTGTCGATGCCCGCCAGGCCGATGCGGTTGTGCCGCGCCATCCATCCGGCGAGGTTCTCCATCGCGCGGAAGTTGGACGGGGCGGTCGGGTCCTCGCGGACGATCATGCCCAGCGCGTGCGGCGCGTCCGCCTCGATATCGTCGGGATTCGCGCCGACGTTGCCGATATGCGGGAAGGTGAAGGTGATGATCTGCCCGGCGAAGGACGGATCGGTCATGATCTCCTGATAGCCGGTCATCGCGGTGTGGAAGCACACCTCTCCGACGGCATCACCCTCGACGCCGAAACCGCGCCCCCATAACACGTCTCCGTTCGCCAGAACGAGAACGCCCGTGGCGCCTTCAGGCTTTTCGGGCATGGCGAATGGCTTGGCGTCGGCCATGATCGGCGGGCACTCCTGCTAAAATGTCTGCAATGTCGCTAAGTGGCGTCCGCTAGGGCCATACGGGCGTCGCGTCAACCGGTTCACGTGATCGGTTCGGGGCGCTATCGTCTCCGCCTTTCAGACAAGACGGACAAAACATGATTCGCGACGACATCAAGGCCGCGCAGGTGGCCGCCATGAAGGCTGGCGACAAAGAAAGCCGCGCGGCGATCAGCCTGATCCAGGCCGCCATCAAGAACCGCGACATCGAACTCCGCACCGGCACCGCGCCCGCCGATGACGACATGGTCGTGATCGAAGTCCTCCAGAAGATGGTCAAGCAGCGCCGCGAATCGATCGCCATGTACGAACAGGGCGGTCGCCAGGAACTGGCCGACCAGGAAAAGGCCGAGGTCGCGGTGATCGAGCGCTTCCTGCCGCAAACGCTGACCGAGGACGAAACCAAGGCCGCGATCGAGGCGATCAAGGCGGAGATCGGGGCGAGCGGCATGAAGGACATGGGCCGGGTGATGGCCGAGCTGAAGGCGCGCCATGCGGCGGTGCTGGATATGAGCAAGGCCAGCGGGTTGGTGAAGGCGGCGCTGGCGTGATGTGAGTGGGGAGTGGGGAGTGGGGCTGGTGCGGGATTTCGATCGCAAGCGTAGTCCCCTCCCCCAGCCCCTCCCGCCTGCGGGAGGGGAGCCTGTTGCGCCTGGGGGTAAAGACTGCCCTCCGCCAAGAACGCATCCCCTCCCGCAAGCGGGAGGGGACCGAGGGGAGGGCCCCCGGCCTTTCCGCCAAGACCGCCCTACGCAAAAAGCACGCGAACTCCGCCTCAACCCGACTGATGCGGAACGACGGTTGTGGCGAGCCCTGTCGAGACGCCAGATCGCAGGCGTCCGCTTCAACCGGCAGGTGCCGGTCGGCCCCTATATTGCCGACTTCGCCGCACGATCCGAGAAGCTGATCGTCGAAGTCGATGGCGGCCAGCATGACGAACGCGCCGCTTACGACGAAGCCCGCACCCGTTACCTCGAAACCCAGGGATGGCGGGTCCTCCGCTTCTGGAACAACGACGTTTTGCGCAACCTGGAGGGCGTGGTCGAAACCATCGAGCGTGCGCTCGCGGCCCCGCCCTCCCCTCCCGCCTGCGGGAGGGGAAGCGCAAGCCGCGAGGAGAATCCTGAATAACTCCCCTCCCGCAGGCGGGAGGGGTTGGGGGAGGGCAATCCCGGACCTTCCGCACCACCCCAACCCTTGCCAAAACGCCCCATTCCGGCTACCCATTATAATCGCGCGGACGCCATGAGCCTGACCCCGCAATTCCTTGACGAGCTACGCGCTCGCACGAGCCTGTCGGCGCTGATCGGCAAGACGGTGAAGCTGCAAAAGGCGGGCCGGGAATATAAGGGCTGCTGCCCCTTCCATAACGAAAAGACGCCCAGCTTCTACGTCAACGACGACAAGGGTTTTTATCACTGTTTCGGCTGTTCGGCGCATGGCGATGCCATTCGCTGGATGACCGACCAGCGCGGCCTGCCCTTTATCGATGCGGTCAAGGAACTGGCCCAGGCCGCCGGGCTCGAAGTCCCCGCACAGGACCGCCGCGCCGCGCAGAAGGCGGAGCGGGCCAAGGGGCTGCACGACGCGATGGCGGACGCCGCCGCCTGGTTCTCCGAGCAACTAGGCGGCCTGTCGGGCGGCGATGCCCGCGAATTGCTGACCCGTCGCCGGGTGACGCCCGAGACCGCCCGCGCCTTCGGGCTGGGCTTCGCGCCCGACAGCCGGGGCAAGCTGAAGGCCGCGCTGAAGGATTATGGCGATCCGGCGCTGATCGAGTGCGGGCTGCTCATCAAGGTCGATGGCAAGGACCCCTATGACCGGTTCCGCGGCCGGTTGATGATCCCGATCCGCGACGCGCGGGGCCGGGTGATCGCGTTCGGCGGCCGGATCATCGGCGAGGGCGAGCCCAAATATCTCAACTCGCCCGACACCCCCCTCTTCGACAAGGGGCGCACGCTCTACAATCTCGACCGCGCCGCGCCTGCCGTGCGCAAGTCCGGCCGCGTGCTGGTGGTCGAGGGCTATATGGACGTGATCGCGCTCGCGCAGGCGGGGATCGCCGAGGCGGTGGCGCCGCTCGGCACCGCGCTGACCGAGAACCAGCTGGAACGCCTGTGGCGCATGGTCGACGTGCCGACCCTGTGCTTCGACGGCGACGCGGCCGGGCAGAAGGCCGCGATCCGCGCTGCGCACCGCGCGCTGCCCATGCTCCAGCCGGGCAAGAGCCTGTCCTTCGTCACCCTGCCGCAAGGGCAGGACCCCGACGATCTGGTCCAGGAAAAGGGCGCGGCGGGGTTCGAGGCGGTGCTCACCCGCGCGACCCCGCTCAGCGACCTGCTCTGGCAGGCCGAGATCGCGCAGGCGCAGACCGACACGCCCGAGGGGCGCGCCGCGCTGAAGCAGCGGCTGGAGGAACTGGCGCAGCAGATCCCGCACAAGGATCTGGCCTACGAATATAAGCGCGCGTTGATGTCGCGCTATTTCGACGTCTTCGGCATCCGGCGGGTCAATGCGGCGGCGGTGCACCAGGCGGTGGCCGAGGCCAATCGCCATGTCGGGCGCGGCGTGGAATACAGCCTGAAGCGCGCGGTGCTGCTGGGGCTGATGCGCTATCCGCATGTCCTGTGCCGCTATATGGACGAGATCAGCCGCCTGGACATGGGCGACCGCTATCTCAACGACTGGCGGCATCATCTGCTCGACGCGGCGGTCAACGATCCCCATCTGTCGCGCAAGGACGCCGCCGAGGCGGAGAGCCTGATCGAACAGATCATGGCGACCACCGACGTCCACCCGATCGACGCGCGCGACTATACCCGCGACCTCGCCTTCAGCTTCTTCAGCAAGATGTCCGACCCCGCCATCGCCGTGCGCGATCTGGAAAAGGTCATCGAGGTGATGCTGGAGGAAAGCGAGACGCGTGCGAACCGCGAGCGCGCGGTCGAGGCGTTCCGCGCCGACATGACCGAGGATCGCTTCGCCGAACAGACGCGGTGCCACGCCGCCCATGCGCAATCGCTGGACCAGCTTTATCGCTGGCTGGAGGCGGCCCGCGACCTGGCGGACAAGCAAGCCGGGGAGGCCGCTTGATACGGCTACCCCCGCGCCCCATATCCGGGGCATATTGGGCGACCCACGCCCACACTGGAAAATTACGCATGGCCCCCTCACCCGCTTGCCAAACCGGCGGCGTGCGTGAAAGAGGCCGGGCATTGAGACCCGAGGGCATTTGATGGCGAAGGCGAATATGGCGGCGGATACGACCGATACCACGGAAACGGGCGATGCGCCGCTGATCGACCTGAACGAAGCGTCGATCAAGAAGCTGATCGCGCGCGCCAAGAAGCGCGGCTACATCACCTATGACCAACTGAACGAAGCGCTGCCGCAGGACCAGATGTCCTCCGACCAGCTCGAGGATATCATGGCCGCCCTCAACGAGATGGGCGTCAATATCGTCGAGAATGAGGAGCAGGGCGAGGACGGCGAGTCCGAGGAGGAGGCCGACGACGCCGAGGCCAGCGATGGCGACGTCGATTCCGGCCCCCAGCCCGAGGCCAAGAAGAAGGAAACCGTCGATCGCACCGACGATCCGGTCCGCATGTATCTGCGCGAAATGGGCGCGGTCGAGCTGCTGTCGCGCGAGGGCGAGATCGCCATCGCCAAGCGGATCGAGGCGGGTCGCGACACGATGATCCTGGGGCTGTGCGAAAGCCCGATCACCTTCAACGCGATCATCGACTGGTCGACCGCGCTGAACGAAGGCACGATGCAGCTGCGCGAGATCCTGGATCTCGACGCCATGCTGTCCAAGGACGCCGGCCCGGAAAATCTGGGCGAGGAGGACGAGGACGACAATGGCGAGATCAGCGCCAAGAACGCCGGTCCGCAGTTCAAGGAAGAAGAAGAGCCCGAGGAACCCTCGATCGACGAGGATGACGAGGGCGGCGAACGCCGTGGCCCCCGCGCCGAGGACGAGGAGGAGGACAACACCCTCAGCCTCGCCCAGATGGAGGAGACGCTCAAGCCGCAGGCGCTGGAGAAGTTCGCCAACATCACGAACATCTACAAGAAATTCTCGAAGGTTCAGCAGCAGCGCCTGGAAGCCATGGCGCTGGGCGGCGAGCTGTCGGCGGCGGACGAGCGCAAGTATCACAAGCTGCGCGAGGAGCTGACCGCCGAGGTCGAGAGCGTCCAGTTCCACAACGCCAAGATCGAATTCCTGGTCGACCAGCTCTATGCCTTCAACCGCCGCCTGACCGCGCTGGGCGGCCAGATGCTGCGTCTGGCCGAGCGGCACAAGGTCAACCGCAAGGACTTCCTCGACCGCTATCTGGGTCACGAGCTGGACGAGAACTGGCTCGACACGGTGCGCGGGCTCGACAAGAAGTGGGGCAATTTCGCGTCGAACGAAGCCGCCACCGTCGACCGCATCCGCAGCGAGATCGCCGAGATTTCGCAGCAGACCGGCATGGCGCTGACCGAATTCCGCCGCATCGTGAACATGGTGCAGAAGGGCGAGCGCGAGGCCCGCATCGCCAAGAAGGAAATGGTCGAGGCCAATCTGCGCCTCGTCATCTCGATCGCCAAGAAATATACCAATCGCGGCCTGCAATTCCTGGATCTGATCCAGGAGGGCAATATCGGCCTGATGAAGGCGGTCGATAAGTTCGAATATCGCCGCGGCTACAAGTTCAGCACCTATGCGACGTGGTGGATCCGGCAGGCGATCACCCGCTCGATCGCCGACCAGGCGCGGACCATCCGCATCCCGGTCCACATGATCGAGACGATCAACAAGCTGGTCCGCACCAGCCGCCAGTTCCTACACGAGCAGGGCCGCGAGCCGACTCCGGAAGAGATGGCCGAGCGCCTCTCCATGCCGCTCGAGAAGGTGCGCAAGGTGATGAAGATCGCCAAGGAGCCGATCAGCCTCGAAACGCCGATCGGCGACGAGGAAGATAGCCATCTGGGCGACTTCATCGAGGACAAGAACGCGGTCATTCCGGTGGATGCGGCGATCCAGGCCAATCTGAAGGAAACGGTCACCCGCGTCCTGGCCAGCCTGACCCCGCGCGAGGAACGCGTGCTTCGCATGCGCTTCGGCATCGGCATGAACACCGACCACACGCTGGAAGAGGTCGGCCAACAATTCTCGGTGACGCGCGAGCGTATCCGCCAGATCGAGGCCAAGGCGCTCCGCAAGCTGAAGCACCCCAGCCGCAGCCGCAAGATGCGCAGCTTCCTCGACCAGTAAGGTCGGACGCTACGAAACGGAAAAGCCGTCGACCACCCGGTCGGCGGCTTTTTTGTGGGCCATCGCCTGTCGCCCCCACCCGGACCGCGATAGACTGCCCGCCATCAGCCATCTCGCACGCCGGACCCAAGGGACTGACATGGATATCCGCCTCGACGATCCGACCGCGCCGCATGTCGCCGATCTGCTCGCCTATCACCTGCGCGACATGCGCGGCGAGGCGGAGGAATTTTCCTTCGCGCTCGACGCCTCGGCGCTGGCCGATCCCCGCATGTCCTTCTGGACGATCTGGGACGGCCCGGCGCTGGCCGGTTTCGCCGCGCTGAAGCAACTGGACGCCCGGCATGGCGAAGTGAAATCCATGCGGGTCGCGCCCGACTTTCTGGGCCGGGGCATCGGCCGTGCGCTGCTCAACCATGTCATCGCTCAGGCGCAGCGCCGCGATTACGATCGGATCAGCCTGGAAACGGGAACCACGCCGCCCTATCGGCCCGCCGTCGCGCTGTATCGCAGCGCGGGCTTCCGATCCTGCGAGGCCTTTGCCGATTACCAGCCCAGTCCGCATAACCAGTTCTTCACGCGCGATCTGACCGCCTGATCGGGGCCGCCATTCGGCGCATCCCACGGGTTTGGGCTCCACAATCGCGGCCGGGGGCGATAATCCCCGGCGGATGAAATGCCTGCTCCCGCTGGTCGCCCTGCTGATCGCCGCTGCGCCCGCCAACCAGAATGTCCCCCGCCCCGGCTACGTCCGGGTGCAGATCAACACCTCCGAAGGGCCGATCGTCGTCGCGCTCGACACGCGCCACGCGCCCGCGACGTCGAAGAATTTCCTGGCCTATGTCGATGACGGGCGGTTCGACGGGACGGTCTTCTACCGCACCGCGCGCGACAAGCGGAACCCGAAGGAGGGCTTCGTCCAGGGCGGCATCCGCACCGACGCGCGGCGCATCCTGCCGCCCTTCCCGCTGGAGACGACGGCGAAGACCGGGATCAAGCATCTCGACGGCACCATCTCGATGGCGCGGGGGCAGTCGCCGGACTCGGCGGGCGGGAATTTCTTCATCACGGTCGGCCCCACGCCGGGCATGGACGCCCGGCCCGGCTATCAGGGCTATGCGGCCTTCGGCCGGGTCGTGGCGGGCATGGACACGGTGAAGAAGATCCTCGCCAAGCCCTCGGGCGGCGGGCTGGACGCGATGAAGGGGCAGATGATCCTGAAGCCCGTGCGGATCATGACCGCCAAAAGGCTGGACGGCACGCCCCGACCCACGGGCGAGCCCAAGATGTGGCTGTATAATTTCGGGGGGTAACGCCCCTTACCCATCCCCCCGTTCAGCCTGAGCGTAGTCGAAGGCCACGCTTCAACGCTCGCCACCTCATGGGGCGAGGGCATCCCTTGGCCTTCGACTTCGCTCAGGCTGAACGGAGGGCGGTATTTTGTCGGGCTGAGCGGTGGTTTGAGGCAAAGGAAAAGGGCGGCGGCACCGGGGTGCCACCGCCCTTTCCTGTCGAACCGCAAGCGGTCCGCCGCACCGATTACTCGGCGGCAGCGGTGCCCTTGGCCGGACGCGGATCGCGACGCTCGGCGATACGCGCCGACTTGCCGGTGCGGCCGCGCAGGTAATAGAGCTTCGCACGACGCACGGCGCCGCGACGAACCACTTCGATCGAGTCGACGTTCGGCGAGTAGAGCGGGAAGACGCGCTCCACGCCCTCACCGAAGGAGATCTTGCGGACGGTGAACGACGAGCCCATGCCCTTGTTCGCGCGGGCGATGCAGACGCCCTCATAGAACTGGACGCGGGTGCGCTCGCCTTCGACGACCTTCACACCGACCTTCAGCGTGTCGCCGGGGCGGAATTCGGGGATCTTCTTCGTCTCGTTGAACTTGGCGATCTGCTCAGCTTCGATCTGCTGGATCACGTTCATGACACTATTCCTCAATCGTCGCCGCGCGCCAGAGGGCGACCGACCCGAACGCCCTCATGACGTTCCCAAAGGTCCGGCCGCCTTGACCGTGTATCCTCGCAAGCCCTGGCATGACGCCAGGCCGCGATTTTCGCATGATCCCCCGATCGCAGCACTTCAGGGATCATGCGCCCTTCCCACTCAGCAGGTCGGGTATATTGCGGATACTCGAGGAGGCCGCTTTCGAAGCTTTCCTCGACTCCACTGGAAGCCGCGCCCATTACGCCGGGAAGCAGCCGAACGCAAGCGTCGAGCAGCACCAGCGCGCCCATCTCGCCGCCTGACAGGATATAGTCGCCGATCGACACCTGTTCGATTCCGCGCGCCTCGAACAGGCGTTCGTCGAACCCCTCGAACCGGCCGCACAACACGGTGACGCCCGGCCCCGCCGCCAGTTCGCGCACGCGCGGCTGGGTCAGCGGGCGCCCACGCGGCGTCATCGCCAGCACGGGGCGGTCGTCGGCCACCGAATCCACCGCCGCCGCCAGCACATCGGCGCGCAGCACCATGCCCGCCCCGCCGCCAGCGGGGGTATCGTCGACCGAGCGATGCTTGTCGGTGGCGAAGTCGCGGATCTGCACCGTCTCCAGCGCCCAGCGATCCTCGCGCAGCGCCCGCCCCGCCAGCGAAGCCCCGAGCGGTCCCGGAAACATCTCCGGATAGAGTGTCAATATCGTTGCGCGAAAGGTCACAGCGTCCAGTTCTCGATGGTCAGGCCAGGTATGTCGGCGAAGTCGGCTTCGTTGTTGGTCACCAGCGTCAGCCCGGTTGCCAGGGCGTGTGCGCCGATCAATCGATCGAACCGCCCCCGGCGGAATGGAATCGTCGCATAGGCAGATGCGGCACGACGGTCGAACGGCAATATCGGCACGCGCTCGAAAAAGCGATCAAATGCCGCAATCGCCTCCGCGCCATGACGTTCCAGCCCGCGCATGATCTCGGCATAAGTGATCGCCGATGCCACCGCACTGCCGGGCTCGCAGGTCGCCAGATGCTGGGCGGCCCGCCCCCCTGCATCGCGCAGCACATAGATGCAGATATTCGAGTCGAGCAGATAGCGCGGCTCAATCACGGCCGAGCAGCTTTCCGTCCCAGTCCAGCTCGCGCGGTTCCATTTCGCGTTCCTCGCGCGTCAGCGGCTCCAGCCACGGCATCGACCCGGCGATCCCCGTCAGGTCGATCGTCCTGCGCGGCGCCTGGACGGGCTCGAACACATAACGCCCCTGTTCTTCGCGCAGCGTCATCTCGGTCCCCTCGGTCAGACCCAGCGCGGCTGGCAGGCGCAACGCGAGCGAGTTGCCCGAGCGGAAGACCTTGGCCTGATAATCCTTGCCCATGTCGCCTCCGTATATACACCACGTATATACATCAAACCGCCCTCCCCGCCAAGGAACGTTGCGCCGCGTGGCGCTTTGGCTGCGCCATGGACGATTGCATCATCATCGGCGCGGGGCCTGCCGGGCTGACCGCCGCGATCTATCTCGCGCGCTATCACCTGCGCATCCGCCTGTTCGACAGCGGATCGAGCCGGGCCGCGATGATCCCGTGCACCCATAACCATGCGGGCTATCCCGACGGGATCAGCGGCAAGGCGCTGCTTGCCCGAATGTACGAGCAGGCCCGACGTTACGGCGCGCATTGCATCCCACACCGCGTGACCGGCATCCAATCGCAGGACGAGGGCTTTCGCGTCACCACCGACGGCGCGACCTATCACAGCCGCAGCGTCCTGCTGGCGACCGGCGTGGTCAATCACCGGCCCCGGCATCTGCTGCCCGAGGTCCATGACCCGGCGCTGGAGCGCGGGCTGCTCCGCTATTGCCCCGTCTGCGATGGCTATGAGGTCACGGACAAGCGGGTCGGGGTGATCGGCACCGGCGACCATGGCATGCGCGAGGCGCTGTTCCTGCGCGGCTTCACCCGCGACGTGACGCTCATCGCCCCGGAGGCCGAGCATGCGCTCGACCCCGCCTGTGCCCGGACACTGGACGATGCGGGGATCGCGCGGGTCGACGGCCCGTGCGGCGGCTGGGCGATCGAAGGGGACCAGCTGGCACTCGACACCGCCAGGGGACGAATGCGTTTCGACAGCGTCTATCCGGCGCTGGGGTCGCGTATCCGGTCGGAGCTTGCGATCGCAGCGGGCGCGAAGGCGGCCCCCGGCGGTTGCCTGGAGGTCGACGACCATCAGCGCACCTCGGTCCCCGGCCTGTTCGCGGCGGGGGATGTGGTGAAGGGACTGGATCAGATCAGCCACGCCATGGGCGAGGCGGGGGTCGCGGCTACGACGATCCGCAACATGCTCGACCGGCAACAGCCGATCAGGCGATAAAGGCGCGTTCCACGATCAGGCGCTCGCGATCCCATTCGGGCACCGCCTCGACCTTCATCGGCACCATGAAGCGGCGGCCATCGGGTCGTTCGATCTCAAGCACGTCGCCCGCACCGAAATTCTCGATCAGCGCGACATGGCCCAGCTCCTCGCCATCGCTGGCGATCGCGGCAAGGCCGATAATGTCGGCATGATAATATTCGCCTTCCTCCAGCGGAGGAAGCGCCGAGCGCGGCACCGTCAGTTCGGTGCCCCGCAGCGCCTCGGCGGCATTGCGGTCGGTCACCTCGGCGAAGCGCGCGATCACACCGTTCGAGCCGTGGCGCGCCGATTTCAGCGTCAGCGCACCATTGTTGAACGAGCGATAGGCCGACACGTCGTCGGCAAAGACCTTCAACCGCACTTCGCCGGTAATGCCATGCGCGCCGATGATGACCGCCAGCGTGACGTGCGGCTCACCCGCTGGGGGAGTCGCTTTCCCCGTCGGGGGTGTCGTCGCCGCCTTCGGCGGGGTCGGGGGCGGAGACGCCTTGGTTGGTCGCGTCGTCATGGTCGTCGGGTGCGGTCCGGGGATCGGGTTCGGTCGGCGGGGTCATGCTCTTCTCCTAAGCCATGGGCTTGGGGGAACGCATGGCCCCGCATTCCGATGCCTGGGACGGGCCCGATCGTGACCGACCGGTGCCCATCCAGGATCAAGGCCGATTAGGCCTCGGCGGTTTCGGCCGGAGCGTTGGCGGCTTCCTGAGCGGCCTTCAGCTTCTCGGCACGCTCTTCGGCGCGCTCGGTGGCCTTTTCGCCGGGCTTCGCCTTGTTCGGGTTGTTGCGCGCGGCGCGCTCACGGACACCGGCGGCGTCCAGGAAGCGGGCGACGCGGTCGGTCGGCTGCGCGCCATTGGCGAGCCAGTGCTTGGCGCGCTCGGCGTCGAGCTGCACGCGCTGCTCATTGTCCTTGGCGAGGAGCGGGTTGTAGTTGCCGATCTTCTCGATGAACTTGCCGTCGCGCGGCGCACGGGCGTCGGCCACCACGATGCGGTAGTAAGGGCGCTTCTTGGAGCCACCACGCGACAGACGAATGCTGAGAGCCATATTTCAGTCCTTGGAGTAAAAGTTCAAAATTACCGGCGTTCCGTCCGGCGCGGGGGTTATTTCTTCTTGAGAAGATTCTCGAAGCCGGGGGGAAGCTTGGGCATTCCGTCGGGTAGCTTGCCGCCGCCCAGACCACCCAGGCCGCCGCCGGGCAGGCCGTTGCTGCCCGCCTTGTTGAGCATCTCGCCCATCTGCGGACCGCCCAGCGCATTGCCCAGGCCGCCAAGGCCGCCCTTGCCCAGCATCGACATCATGCCCTTGATGCCGCCCATCTTCTTGATCTTCTTCATCGCCGTGGACATTTCCTGATGCATCTTCAGGAGCTTGTTCACGTCCTGCACCGTGGTGCCCGAACCCTTGGCGATGCGGATCTTGCGCTTGGCGTTGATCAGCTCGGGCTTGGTGCGCTCCTTGGGCGTCATCGAGGTGATGATCGCATCCATGCGGAGCAGGATCTTGTCGCCACCGGCCTCGGCCAGCGCGCCTTGCGCCTTCTTCATGCCGGGCATCATGCCCGCCAGCGCGCCCAGGCCGCCCATGCGGCGCATCTGCTGAAGCTGGCCGCGCAGGTCGTCCATGTCGAACTGACCCTTGGCCATCTTCTTGGCCATGCGCTCGGCATCTTCCTGCTGGATCGTCTCGGCCGCGCGCTCGACGAGGCTGACGACGTCGCCCATGCCGAGAATGCGACCCGCGACCCGTTCAGGGTGGAAGGCTTCCAGCGCGTCCATCTTTTCGCCGACACCGGCGAACTTGATGGGCTTGCCCGTGACCGCGCGCATCGACAGCGCCGCACCGCCGCGCGCATCGCCGTCCATGCGGGTCAGCACCACGCCGGTCAGCGGCACCTGCTCGGAGAAGCTGGTCGCGACGTTCACCGCGTCCTGGCCGGTCAGCGAGTCGACGACGAGCAGGATTTCCTGAGGCCGGGCGATGTCCGCCACCGCCTTCATCTCGTCCATCAGCGCCTGGTCGACGTGCAGGCGACCGGCGGTGTCGAGCATCAGGACGTCATAGCCCTGGAGCTTGGCGGCCTGCATCGCGCGGCGGGCGATCTCGACCGGCTGCTGCCCGGCGATGATCGGCAGGGTCGACACCTCGACCTGCGTACCCAGCGTCGCCAACTGCTCCTGCGCGGCCGGGCGATTGACGTCGAGCGACGCCATCAGCACCTTCTTGCGCTCGCGCCCCATCGCCCCGCTCGACAGCCGCTTGGCGATCTTAGCGGTGGTGGTGGTCTTACCCGAACCCTGGAGGCCGACCATCATCACGACGGCGGGCGGCGCCACGTCGAGCAGCAGCTCGCTGGCATCCGCGCCCAGCATCGCGACCAGCGCGTCATGGACGATCTTGACGACCTGCTGGCCCGGCGTGATTGAACGCAGGACGTTCTGGCCGATCGCCTGTTCGGTCACCTTGTCGACGAAATCACGCGCGACGGGCAAAGCAACGTCGGCTTCCAGCAATGCGACGCGGACTTCGCGCATCGCGGTGCGGACATCCGCCTCGGTCAGCGCGCCACGGCCGCGGAGGCGGTCGAAAACGCCGCCAAGCCGATCGCTCAAGCTGTCGAACATCGCCTCACCTCATTACGCCGGTCCGGGGACCGGAGCTCAAAAAACCAACGCCGCCCGTCCAAACGCAAAAGCGCCGGCGGGCGAAACCTCGCCGGCCAGCGTGCACCCTTGGGCGCTTCTCTTCACGTTCCGCGACGGAACTTCGGCGGGGTCCTTATGGCAAAAGCCGGAGGCGCGCAAGCCATGGTCGCCACATCACGGCGTTAACCTGTTGTACACTCCTTACATGCGAACCATTCGCCATGCGGGGTCCGTCCGACATCACAGCCAAGCCGATCGCCTCGACGCGGTTCTTCGCCATGGCCGTGGCGGGTGGCGCGCTGCTGGTCGCGATCGCCATCCTGCTGATCGAGCTCGGCCATGACACCCCGGCCAAGATCGTGCTGTTCGCCGCCGCGATCGCGCTGACCATCGTCTATTGGCGCCTGCCCGCCAGGCGTCCGAACCGGACGAGCGTGCCGGACCAGCATGACCCGCTGACCGGACTGGCCAACCGCCCCTTCTTCCACGACGCCGGGCAGCGGATGATCGCGACGGCGTATCGGCGTCAGCGCGGAGTCGCGCTGCTGCTGCTCGACATCGACCGGTTCCGCGCCATCGCCGGCTCCTTCGGCCATGAAGCGGGCGACGCCCTGCTCCAGCACGTCGCCAAGGTCCTGCGCGACGAGGCCCCGTCCGAGGCGATCGTCGCGCGGTTCGAGGGCGACTGTTTCGGCTGCCTCATACCCGTCGCGCCGCGTGGCCGCGACCGGATCGACAGGCTGGCCGAGCGGCTCGCGATCCGCCTGGGCCAGCCCGTCCGGCTGACCGACCAGGAACTCGCCCCCCGCGCCGCGATCGCCATGGCGCAGGTCGAGGGGATGTCGGCGACGATCGACCAGCTGGTGCGCAAGGCCGATCTCGCGCTGATCGCCGCCAAGACGCGCGGAGACGGCAAGCCGCTATGGTTCGACCCCGCGATGGAAAGCGCGATGGCCGAACGCAACGCGATCATCGCCGACCTGCGCATCGCGCTGGCGCACAACCACATCTGCCCGCGTTTCGAGGCGCAGGTCGATCTGGGCACCGCGCGCCTGACCGGGTTCGAGGTGTCGGGCCATTGGGATCATCCGACGCTGGGCTGTATCTCGGCCGACCGCTTCATGCCGGTCGCCGAGGCGTGCGGCCTGTCGGGCGAGGTCTCGCTGGCGCTGATGCGACAGGCCATGGCCAGCGCCCGCGACTGGGACCCGTCGCTGACCCTGTCCTTCCCGCTGGCCGCCTCGCAGTTCCAGGACGCCTGGCTGGCGCAAAAGGTCATCAAGACGCTGACCGAATGCGGCTTTCCCGCGCATCGGCTGGAAATCGAGATCACCGAGCATGCGCTGTTCGCCAATATGGCGCTGGCCCAGACGATCGTGCTCAGCCTGAAGAACCAGGGTATCGCCCTGGCGCTCGACGCGTTCGGCAGCGGCTATTCCAGCCTCGCCCATCTGCGTGCGCTGCCCTTCGACCGGGTGCGGATCGATCCCGACTTCATCCGAAACATGATCGCCGACCCCGATTGCAGCGCGATCGTCACCGCCATCGTCCAGCTGGGCGACAGCCTGCACCTGCCGATCGCGGCCAAGGGGCTGCGCGACGCCGGGACCGAGGAGCGGCTGCGCGAGATCGGCTGCGCGCATGGCCAGGGGCCTCTTTACGGTCCGCCGCTCGATCTGGCGCAAGTGCGCCAGTTGCTGGCGGAGAAGCGGCTGCTGGCCGGTATCGCCGCCAGCGGTCCTACCAGCCCGCGTCTGGCTGGCTGAGATAGGCGCGCTCCGCCTCGGTCGTCGCCCGGCCGAGTGCCTCGTTGCGACTGGGATAGCGGCCATAGCGCCGGATGACGTCGCGGTGATCGCGCGCGAAGGCGAGATTGGTCTCGCGCCCCAGCTCGGTGAACTTGGCGACGCTCAGATCCTGCATCGCGCGCGATTCGGCGTGCATCAGCGGCATATAGACGAACGCCAGACGTTCGGGCGGGTAGCGATCCTCCCACCCCGCATCGATCGCGGTCAGGCACAGGTCGAGCGCCAGCGGATCGGCGGCAAAGGCCTGGGCCGAGCCGCGGTGCAGATTGCGCGAAAACTGGTCGAGCAACAGGATCGCGGCCAGCAGCGTGTCGGGATCGTCGCGCCAGCCGATCGCCTCGGTCGCCAGCACCCGGTCGCGCAAGGCCCCGAAGCGTTCGGCGATGATCCGGTCGAGGTCGTCGTCCTTCGCGAAGTGCTTCTCGGGCGGCAGACCGAACCAGAAGTCGAGAATGTCCTGCGTCTCCGCGTGGACACGTGCCTCATCCATCCCTAGATCGGCGGTCATGTCGTCCCTCCCTGGGCCCGAGATCATCAGTCTGGGCTGTCGCCTCAACATCGCCGAAAGCGAAACGATCCGCGCACTCGCCGCTGGTCGGGGGGACATGGTCGTCGTCAACAGCTGCGCCGTCACCAATGAAGCCGTCAAGCAGACCCGTGCCGCGATCCGCCGCGCGGCCAAGGCGCGACCCGATGCGCAGATCGTGGTCACGGGATGCGCGGCGCAGATCGACCCAGCCAGCTTCGCCGCCATGCCCGAGGTCGCGCGCGTGCTGGGGAATGCCGATAAGCTGCGCCCCGAAAGCTGGGCCTCGGCCGAACCCATGCTGGTCGCCGACCTGTCGCGCGTGGTCGAGACCGCGCCGCATCTGGCCGCCGCCTTTGCGGGCCATGCGCGCGCGTTCGTGGAGGTTCAGAATGGCTGCGACCATGCCTGCACCTTCTGCATCATCCCGACCGGGCGCGGTCCCAGCCGCTCGGTGCCCGCCGGGCTGGTGATCGAGCGCATCGCGCGCGCGGTCGAGCTGGGCCACCAGGAGGTCGTGCTGACCGGGGTCGACCTGACCAGCTATGGCCATGACCTGCCCGGCCAGCCCAGCCTGGGCCTGCTGGTCGAACGCATCCTGACCCACGTCCCCGCCCTGCCCCGGCTGCGGCTGTCCTCGCTCGATTCGATCGAGATCGACGACCGGCTGTTCGATCTGGTGACCGGCGAGGCGCGGGTGATGCCGCATCTCCATTTGTCGCTCCAGGCGGGCAACGACCTGATCCTCAAGCGGATGAAGCGCCGCCACAGCCGCGCGCAATCGGTCGCCATCGTCGAGCGGCTACTGACCGCGCGCCCCGACATCGCGATCGGCGCGGACCTGATCGCGGGCTTCCCGACCGAGGACGAGGCGATGGCGGCGGATACACTCGCGCTGATCGACGATTGTCGGATCGTCCATGCGCATATCTTCCCCTATTCGGCGCGCGACGGCACCCCTGCCGCGCGGATGCCGCAAGTGCCCCACCCGCTGCGCCGCGAACGCGCCGCCAAGCTTCGCGAAGCCGCCGCGCGCCGCCGCCGCGACTGGCTGGCGCGCCAGGTCGGGCAGACCCGCGACGTGCTGGTCGAGCGGCCGGGCACGCGCGGCCATGCGCCCGACTTCGCCGACATCCATTTTTCCCCCGCCGCCGAACCGGGCAGCATCGCCCGCGTTAGGGTCACGGCGGCGACCGAAACCCATCTGATCGGACAATTGGCATGAGTTCTTCCTCCTCCTGGCACGAAAAGCTGCTCGGCGGTTTCCGTCGCACCTCGGACCGGCTGGTCGGCAATCTCGCCGGCCTGGGCACCGCACGGCTCGACGAGGAGACGCTGGACGAGATCGAGGAAGCGCTGATCGCCTCCGATCTCGGCCCCGAAACGGCGGGCCATATCCGCAACCGGCTGGCCGATGGCAGCTTCGAGCGGAACATGGAGGACCTCGGCATCCGCCTGGTCGTCGCCGAGGAAGTGGAGAAGGCGCTGGCCAAGGTCGCCACGCCCCTGGAGATCGACGCTTTCCCACGGCCGCAGGTGATCCTGGTCATCGGCGTCAACGGGTCGGGCAAGACGACGACCATCGCCAAGCTGGCGCATCTGTTCATGGAGCAGGATTACGGCGTGATGCTGGCGGCGGGCGACACCTTCCGCGCCGCCGCCATCGGCCAGCTCGCCACCTGGGCGGAGCGCGTGGGCGTGCCGATCGTGTCGGGCAAGGAAGGCGGCGACGCGGCGGGCATCGTCTATGAAGCGGTGAAGCAGGCGACCGCGACCGGCATCGACGTGCTGATCGTCGACACCGCCGGGCGCCTTCAGAACAAGCGCGAGCTGATGGACGAGCTGTCCAAGATCCGCCGCGTGCTCGGTCGCCTGAACCCCGAGGCACCGCATGACATCCTGCTGGTCCTCGATGCGACCACCGGCCAGAACGCGCTCAACCAGATCGAGGTGTTCAAGGACGTGGCGGGCGTCACCGGGCTGGTCATGACCAAGCTGGACGGCACCGCGCGCGGCGGCGTGCTGGTCGCGGCGGCGGAGAAATACGGCCTGCCCATCCATGCGATCGGCGTCGGCGAGGGCATGACCGACCTGCGCCCCTTCGACGCCAACGAGGTCAGCCGGATCATCGCGGGCATCGAGGGAGGCCGCAAATGAGCGCCCCCGAAAAGGAAGCGAGCGCCGGCCTGAAGGCGGGGATCGAATATGGCCCGCTGGTCCTGTTCTTCGCGGTCAATTTCCTCGCGCCGCTGGGGCCGCTGACCCGCGTGCTGGTCGCCACCGGCGTCTTCATGGCGGCGACCGTGGTGTCGATGATCATCAGCAAGGTGAAGCTGGGCCGCATTTCGCCGATGCTGTGGCTGTCGGGCGCGCTGGTCGTCGTGTTCGGCGGGCTGACCCTCTATTTCCACGACGAGCGCTTCATCAAGATGAAGCCGACCATCGTCTATGCGATGTTCTCGGCGATGCTGTTCTTCGGGCTGGTGACCGGGCGGCCGTTGATCCAGATGGTGCTGGGCAGCGTCTATTCGGGGCTGACGCCCGAGGGCTGGCGCAAGCTGACCCGCAACTGGGCGATCTTCTTCGCCTTCATGGCGGTGCTGAACGAGGCGGTGTGGCGCAACTCGACCTGGGATTTCTGGGTCGGCTTCAAGCTGTGGGGCGCGATGCCGCTGACGCTGGGCTTTGCCGTCGCGAATATCCCGATGCTGTTGAAGCACGGGCTGAACGCCGACGCCGCCAAGGTCGACGAACCGCCGGTGGAGTGAAACCGCAAATTCCTCCCCTGCAAGGGGAGGTGGCAGGGCGAAGCCCTGACGGAGGGGTGTCGCCCTCTCGATAGCGGAACACCCCTCCACCAGCTTCGCTGGTCCCCCTCCCCTTGCAGGGGAGGAATAGGAAAGAAAAAGGGCGGCCCCTCGCGGAGCCGCCCTTTCCTTTATCCGAACCGGATCGTCGCGACGTTACGCGACCGCCGCCTCGTACCGGCGACCGGCCTCGTCCCAGTTCACCACGTCCCACCAGGCCTTCAGATAGCCCGGACGGTCGTTCATATAGGTCAGGTAATAGGCGTGTTCCCACACGTCGTTACCCAGGATCGGCGTGCCCTTGTCGGCGACGACGTCCATCAGGGGGTTGTCCTGGTTCGGGGTCGAGGTGACCTTCAGCTTGCCCTCGGCGTCCGCGATCACCCAGGCCCAGCCCGAACCGAACTGGCCCGCGCCCTTGGTGTTGAACTCTTCCTTCAGCTTGTCGAGACCGCCGAACGCCTCGATCGCCTCGGCCAGCTTGCCCGAGGGCTGGGTCGTGCCGGGCTTGGTCATGATCTTCCAGAAGAAGTCATGGTTCCAGAAGCCGCCGCCATTGTTGCGGACGACCGCCGGGGCCGCCGAGATGGTCGCCAGGATGTCCTCGATCGACTTGCCCTGGAGCGAAGAGTCCGCCGCAACGGCCTCGTTCAGCTTGTTGGTATAGGCGGCATGGTGCTTGTCGTGGTGGAAGGTCATCGTCTCCTTGGAGATGACCGGCTCCAGCGCGTCATAGTCGTACGGAAGGGGCGGCAGTTCGAAAGCCATCGTAAATGCTCCTTTGGGGTTTGCCTGTGGCAACGCCGGGCGTCTCAAATGGCTCCCCGAACGGAGTTACGCAACCGTTCCGATCAGATCATGGCGACGAAGCGCATGGCGAAGCTGGTCATAGGACAATCCCAGCGACTCGGCGGTCGTCCGCTGGTTGAAGCGGTTGTCGGCCAGCGCCTTGGTCAACAGCTCGCGCTCGAACCGCGCCACGCGCGACTTGAAGTCGGACGGGCCGACCTCGCATGCCGCCACCTCGTCGCCGTCATTGGGCGGCACGGGAGCGCTCCCCTGCCCCGCCCCCTCGCTTTTCGCGGCGGCGGGCGACTGGCCCTGCGGACGATAGGGCGAGCGGAAGGGGTCGATCTCGATCGCGTCCACCGGCCCCTCGCGGTCCCAGCGATAGACGGCGCGCTCGACCACGTTGCGGAGTTCGCGCACATTGCCGGGCCAACGATGCTCCATCAGCGCATCGGTCGCCGCCGCGCCGAAGCCCGGCCAGTCGTTCCAGCCGATCTCCGCCGCCATGCGCCGCCCGAAATGATTGGCCAGCACCATGATGTCGCTCTTGCGCGCACGCAGCGGCGGCAGCGTCACCACCTCGAAACACAGCCGGTCGAGCAGGTCGGCGCGGAACTGGTGCGCGGCGACCTTGTCGGGCAGATGCTCGTTGGTCGCGGCGACGATGCGGACATCGACGCGCAAAGGGCGCGACGAGCCGATCCGCGTCACCTCGCCATATTCGACCGCGCGCAGCAGCCGGTCCTGCGCCGCCATCGACAGCGTGCCGAGTTCGTCCAGGAACAAAGTCCCGCCATTGGCCTCCTCGAACCGCCCCGCGCGCGCCTTGGTCGCGCCGGTGAAGGCGCCCGCCTCATGGCCGAACAATTCGGCCTCGATCAGCGACTCAGGCAGCGCGGCGCAGTTCATCACGACCAGCGGCTGGTCCCATCGCCCGCTCAGGCGGTGGAGACGCTCGGCGACCAGTTCCTTGCCAGTCCCGCGCTCGCCGATGACCAGAACCGGGCGGTCGAGCGCGGCGGCGCGGCTGGCCCGTTCCAGCGCATCCAGAAAGGCCCCCGACTGGCCGATGACCTGACTTGTTCGCTCCATTCCCAACAGGTGGCGGAATTTCCCAAGCCTTGGCAAGGGCGCAATCGTTGCCGCGGCGCAATTATTTCACAAACCTTTGATTTTACGCCATCTTTGAAATTGGCACGCACCCTGCAATGCTTCCGGCATCCCGCCACCGAGCGGACCGAAACAAAGATGTCAGGGAGTTTCCACCATGTTCGCCACCAACGTCACCCGCCAGATCGCCGCCATCGCCTGCACCGTCGTGATGAGCGCTACCTGCCTGATGGGCGCCCTCGCCCCCGCGCATGTCGCCACCGCCACGGCCCCGGTTGCAGCGATCGAGGCGCCGATCGCATAATCACGCATTCCGCCATCAAGGAGTATCCGATGGGCATTTTCTCCCGCACCCGCGACATCGTCGCCGCCAATTTCGCCGACCTGCTGGACAAGGCGGAAGACCCCGCGAAGATGATCCGCATGATCATCCTCGAAATGGAGGAAACGCTTGTCGAGGTGCGCGCCTCCGCCGCCCGCACGATCGCCGACCAGAAAGAAATCCGCCGCCACATCATGAAGCTGGACCAGCTTCAGGACAGCTGGACCGAAAAGGCCGAACTGGCGCTGTCGAAGGACCGCGAGGATCTGGCCAAGGCCGCGCTGATCGAGCGCCAGAAGGCCGCCGACATGGCCGACCAGCTAAAGGCCGAGGTCCAGGTGCTCGACGATGCGCTGCGTGCGTCGGAAGAGGATATCGCCAAGCTGCAGAACAAGCTGCGCGAGGCGCGGACCAAGCAGAATGCGGTCCAGACCCGTCTGGAAAGCGCCAACAACCGCTATCGCCTGCGCGAGATGTGGAACGGCCCCAAGACGCACGACGCGTTCAGCCGCTTCGACATCCTCGAGCGCAAGGTGGACGAGGCCGAGGGTCGTGCCGAGGCGCTGGGCCTGGGTGCCAGCCCGAAGACGCTGGAGGAGGAAATCGCCGAGCTGCGCGCCTCCGACCGGGTCGATGCCGAACTCGCCGCGCTCAAGGCGCGCCTGAACAAGGGAGAGTGAGATGGACGACGTCGCTGTCCCCTTCATCCTCTTCGGCTCGCTGTTCGTCGCGCTGCCCTGGCTGATCCTCCACTATGTCACCAAGTGGAAGCAGGCGCCGAAGATCACCCATGAGGACGAGCAGCTGCTCGACGAGCTTCATATGCTCGCCCGGCGGCTCGAAGATCGGCTTCACACCGTCGAACGGATCGTCGCCGCCGACAATCCCAACTTCAAACCCGGCCTGTCGCAGTCCGAATGGCGCTCCGAAAGCCGCCTCGGCCAGCACGACTACAGCCTCGATCGGAGGAATTGAGATGACCGCCAGCCGCACCAATTTCTACCTCGACAAGCAGAATGCCAAGTTCAAGGGCGTGTGCTCGGGCATCGCCGACTATACCGGCGTCGATGTGATGTGGGTCCGCGTCGCCGCAGTCCTGCTGACCATCACCGGGGTCGGCATGCCCTGGGTTCCGATCGCCTATATGCTGATCGCCTGGATGGCGAACGCCAAGCCGCTGGGCCTGTACCAGTCGGACGAGGACGCCAAGTTCTGGCAGGGCGTGCGCAGCAATCCGCGCCGCTCGACCGCCGAGGTCCGCTCGAAGTTCCGCGACATCGACCGTCGCCTCGCCGATATCGAACTGCATTACACCAGCCGCAACCGCCAGCTCGCCGACGAGATCGACAGCCTGCGCTGAGCCCGGCCTGCACATCAACTATCCTATGGGAGTATGGATTATGTCTTGGGGAGGACCGGGTTTCGTCCTGGCGATCATCGCGATGTCGACGATCGGTTGGGTCGTCACCACCTGGATCCGCGCAAAGCACGGATACAGCCTGGACGGCGAATGGGGCGGCATGGTCGGCAAGACCGGCATGGCCGACGAACGCAAGGTCGAACTGCTGACCGCCGAGAACCAGAAGCTGGTCGGCCAGGTCTCGCGCCTCGAGGAGCGGATCGCGGTGCTGGAGCGCATCGCCACCGACCCCGCCGAGCGGACCGCGCGCGAAATCGACGCGCTGCGCGATCGCTGAGGGAGAGCGGATCATGAAGGACATCGTTCCCGTCCTCGGCATTCTGATCCCGATCCTGGGCATCAGCTGCGGCCTGGTCGCCATCATCGGCGGCGTGTTCCTGAAGCCCTGGTTCGCCTATCGCGAAAAGCGGCTGGCCACCGAAGCCTCGATGGTCGCGGAGAAGGCCGCGCAATATGCGGCCCAGACCGAGAAGCTGGAACAGCGGGTCCGGGTGCTGGAACGGATCGTCACCGATCGCGGCCTGGCGCTGAGCAACGAGATAGACGGCCTGCGCGTACCGGGCGAGACGCCCGTCCGCATCGAACACTGACAACAAGAATAAAGGGGAGTTTCCGCCATGTCCGGATCACAGTTCATGGTCGTCATGATCGTCGCGATCGTCATGATCGCCAGCATCTTCAAGTCCAAGCATCGCCGCTCGCCCGGTCTCGACATCGTCGAGCATCTGCGCGGCGAAGGCGCCCGCGACACCCAGGCGCTGCGCGGCGAGATTCAGCAGCTCAAGGAGCGTATCCAGGTTCTGGAACGCGTCATCACCGACCAGCACAAGAGCATCGATCTCGACCGCGAGATCGAGCGCCTGCGCGACCGCTAATCCACCCATTGATACGGACAGGGAGCCCGGATCATGACCGACACCAATCTTTACATCGTGATCGCGACCGCAGGCCTTGCGGGACTGGCGATGATCGTCACCGCAGGGCTGGCCGGATGGCGCGGCTGGTTGCAACTGAAGAGCCGCGAGTTCGACCGCGCGCACGACATGCCTTACCCGCCCGCAAGCTCCGCCTCGTCGCGGATCGAGATGGCGGACCTGAAGGAACGCATCCGCAAGCTGGAAGCCATCGCCGCAGGCGTCGACCTGTAAGAAGGGGCGCGGGACAAGCGGGAATGGCCCTCCCCTTGCTCGTCCCACCACCGACCGGCGACCACCGGCTTGTCGTCGGCGCATGCACCGGGTAGCGGACATGGCCATGTCCGACCTTGCCGAAATCCGCGACGAATATGAATTCCTCGACGCCGACGATCGCTATCGCCTGCTGATCGATCTCGGCCGCGCGCTGGAGCCGATGCCCGAGGCGTTGAAGACCGACGCGACGCTGGTGCGCGGATGCTCGGCCTCGGTCTGGGTCTATCCCACCAAGGGGGATGGCGAAGGGCTGCACTTTCTGGCGGACTCGAACGCGGCGATCACCAAGGGGATCATCGCCCTCGTCCTCAAGACGGTGCAGGACCGGACGCCCGCCGACATCCTGGCGACCGATATCGAGGGCGAGCTGGCGCCGTTCGACCTGAAGAACCAGCTGAGTTCGAACCGGACCCAGGGGATTCCGAACATGATCGCGCTGATCCGGGAGACGGCGGGGCGGTATTGAGGGTTTTACCCTTGGCCTTCGACTTCGCTCAGGCTGAACGGAGCGAAGGAATCGGGCCTATTACTAACGCCCGTTCAGCCTGAGCGTAGTCGAAGGCCACGCCAAAGCCTCTGGCCGCTCCCCTCCCGCAGGCGAGTTTCATGTCGGTCATGCCCCCGGCATGACCTAAACGATGCGGGGCATCGTTTACCTGAAACTGGGATGGGGAGGGCAAGGGGTCTCACCGAGCCCCCGCTAAAACCCTAAGCCCCCCGCCCCAGTCGCGTCGCGATCGCCTCGACATCCTCGTCCGGCGTCACCACCAGCCATTCGCCCGGACGCCGTCCGTCGACCAGCGTCACCGCATTCTTCGGACACAGCCCCAGGCATTTGGTCTCGATCACCCCGACCGAGGCCTTGCGTCCCTTGCCGAAGATCCGCCGCAGCGCCTTGGCCAGCGGGGTCTTGCCCTTGGGGCCGAAGCCACCGCCGACCTTTTTCGAGCATTTGCCGCAGATCAGAACCGTCGCTTCCCAATCCGCCTTGGCGCGGCGGATCATTCGGGCTTCCAGCTCCGCCGCTCCTCGGCGGCGCGCAGGACCTCATAGGCGGCCTGGACCTGCTGGAATTTCTTGGCCGCGTCGGGGTCGTTGGGGCGGATGTCGGGATGGTTGGCCTTGGCCAGCCCCCGCCAGGTCGCGCGGATCAGGTCGAACTCGGCATCCGCCTCCAGCCCCAGCGCCTCGAGCGCGCGCATCTCGTCGCGCGAGCGGGTGCCGTCGCCCGGCCCGGCCCAGGCCTGATGCTTGGACTGGGCATAGCCCGCGCTGGTCCGCCGTTCGGACGCCTCGCGCGCGGCGGCCTCCTCGGCGCTCAGCCCCTGAAAATAGTCCCAGCCGCGATTATACTCGGCGGCATGCGCCTCGCAGAAATACCAGCGGTCGGGGCTGTTGGGCGATTTGGGCGCGGGGCAATTGCCCGGCTGGTCGCAGCCATGCCGGTCGCAGATTCGCACGGGCTTGGCCTCCCGCGCCGCGCCATAGCTGCGCCAGCGAGGAAAGCCCCAGTCATTGGATCGGGTAGAAGATCGCGCCACCCGGCCGATTTAGGCGAGTTGCGCAGCGGTGCAAGCATCGTGGTGCTGCTTTGCGTCATGCACGGCCAAAATCGCCGCGCGAAATGCTTGACCGTCCGACTACGGCTCGTTCATGACATGAACGTCATCATATGTTCATGTCCGTATCGGGCATATGCTGCACCCACTTATTTCACGGAGCGATCGTGGCCGAGCGTCCTTCCTTCCTGGCCACCGCAAGAGCGGATGTGCCGGCCTCGATCGTGGTGGCGCTCGTCGCGCTGCCGCTCTGCCTGGGCGTCGCCGTCGCCTCGGGCGCGCCGCCTTTCGCGGGCATGATCGCCGGGATCGTCGGCGGGTTGGTCGTCGGCTTCCTGTCCAAATCGCCGCTGTCGGTTGCGGGGCCCGCCGCAGGCCTGACCGTGATCGTGTTCGAGGCGATCGAGCGGCTGCCCAGTTTCCAGGTCTTCCTGCTGGCGGTGGTGCTGGCGGGTATCCTCCAGCTCGCCTTTTCCTTCACGCGGTCGGGCGTGCTGGCCGAGTTCGTCCCCTCCTCGGTCATTACGGGCATGCTGGCGGCGATCGGCCTGATCCTGATCCTGAAGCAGATTCCCCATGCGATCGGCTATGACGGCGATTTCGAGGGCAGCTTCGAATATGCCAGCCGCGCGGGCGGCAACACCTTCACCGATCTGTGGTCCAGCGTCAGCCGCGACATCGCGCCCGGCGCGGTGCTGATCGGCGCGGTGTCGCTGGCCTTCCTGTTCTGGTGGGATCATGCCAAGCCCAAGCAGGGCCCGCTTCGCCTGCTCCCCGGTCCGCTGGTCGTGGTGGTGATCGGCGTGGTCGGCAACATGATGCTGGGCGCGGTGCGGCCCGAATGGCAGCTGGCGGGCAGTCATCTGGTCCGCGTGCCGGTCGCGGGCAGCGCGTCGGAATTTGTCGGCCAGTTCCAGCTACCCGATTTCTCCGCCATCGGCATGGGCGCGGTGTGGACCACCGCGATCACGCTGGCGATCGTCGCCAGCCTGGAATCGCTGCTCAGCGTCAAGGCGGTGGACGAACTCGATCCGCGCCGTCGCACCACCGACAAGAATTGGGAGCTGATGGCGCAGGGCGGCGGCAACATTGTCTCGGGCCTGCTCGGCGGCCTGCCCGTCACCTCGGTGATCGTGCGCTCCTCGGCCAATGTCGATTCGGGCGCGGAGAGCAAGCTGTCGACCATGCTGCACGCCACCTGGCTGCTGATCTCGGTCGCGCTGATCCCGGCGGTGCTCAACTTGATCCCGCTGGCCGCGCTCGCCGCCGTGCTGATCGCCACCGGCTACAAGCTGTGCAAGCCCAAGCTGTTCACCGAGCGGTACAAGCAGGGGTGGAGCCAGTTCATCCCCTTCATCGTCACCATCCTGGCGATCCTGCGCACCGACCTGCTGATCGGGATCCTGATCGGCCTGACCGTCGGCTTCGTCTTCGTCGTGGCGCGCAATTTCCGCCCGGCGCTGACCTATGCCTATGACGATGGCGACTGCCTGATCCGCGCGCGGCGCAACCTGTACTTCATCCATAAGTATGAGCTGCAGAAGGCGCTGGCCAAGGTGCCGGACGGCGCCAATCTGCTGATCGACCTGTCCTCGACCTCCTATGTCGACCTGGACAATGTCGACATCATCAATGCCTTCATCAAGGGCGCCGATTATCGCGGGATCACCGTGATCGTCCGCAGCGACGTCGCCGAGCGGACCGCGCCGCTGATCAAGGCCCCATCGACCGGAGTGCGCTACGCATGAGGGAATATAAGCAGTTGCTGCTCGCCAATAAGGCCTGGGCGACCGAACTGCTCGAGGAGAAGGTCGACTTCTTCCAGCGGCAGACCGTGGGGCAAAAGCCCGATTTCCTGTGGATCGGCTGTTCGGACAGCCGGGTGACGCCCGAGCAGATGACGATGACCCCACCGGGGGGCATGTTCCTGCACCGCAACATCGCCAACCTCGTCCATGACGACGACCTGAACCTGTTGTCGGTCGTGCAATATGCGGTCGACGTGCTGAAGGTTCGCCATGTCATCCTGTGCGGCCATCATGGCTGTGGAGGGGTGCTGGCAACGCTGACGGGCGGCACCGAGGGGCCGGTCGACCAGTGGCTGGGCAATGCGCGCGACGTGCTCCACCGCCACCGCGAGGAAATCGACGCCCAGCCCGACGAGGCGGCCAAGGTCAACCGGCTGGTCGAGGTCAATGTCATGGAGCAGCTGCGCCATCTCGCCCGGCTGGACACCATCCAGAAGGCCTTTGCCGAGAAGCGCGAGCTTTGGCTGCACGGCTGGGTCTATGACATTCGCGACGGGCATATCAAAACCCTGCTGGAGATCGACGCCGATACCGATCTCGACGGGCTGGAGCGGCCGGACAAGGTCCTGGTCTGACCGCGCTTGATCGCGGTCCGGGGAACGCCTAGCCTCCGCGTCATCCATGGGGGAGGATGACATGCGGTTCTGGTATGGCGCGGCGCTGGCGGCGGCGATGGTGGCGGGGACGGCTTCGGCGCGCGATCTGGCAGTTCCGGCCGACAAGGGCTGGATGCATGCCCAGACGCGGCTGATCGTCCGGTCCAGCGTCGCCGGGCTGAACCGGGTCGCGATCACCGACGCCACCACCACCGAGCATGACATCGCGGTCAAACTGGAAAGCCCGGACAAGAGCGTCTTCGCCACGCTGTTCCTGTTCCACCCGGCGGTGCCCAGCGTGCCGCTATGGTTCGACCGCTCGCGCATCGCGATCGAGGAGCGCCGGAATTTCGACAAGGGCGCCCCCGCCAGCGCCGATCCGATCGCCTTCGCGCCGAGCGGCTCGGGCCCGGCGGTGGCGTTGCGCCAGAGCTGGTCGCTGCTCAGCAGCCCCTATCGCAGCACCTCTCTGGCGGTCATGCCGATCGGCGAATGGTTGCTGGTCGTGCGCCTGACCGCCGAAAAGCTGACCGCGAACGCGCTCGACGCCAGGATGGACGAGATGATCGCCGCGCTGAAGCCCCCCATTGCGACCACCCCCGCCTATCCGGGCCCGGCGGCGCCGGTCGCCGCTTGCGCGACGCAGACCGACTTCGCGCATCTGCCCAAGGCCAAGCTGGAAAAGTCGAGCAGTTCCAATCCGCTGTTCACCCTCCTGATGAACGCGGCCGTCATGGATCAGGCCGAAAAGGACAAGGCGAACCCCAAGGCCGAACCCGTCACGCCGGCCGCTCCGCTCTGCCGCGACGGAATCGCCACGACCATGTTCGGGGTCTATCGCCGGGAGGGGGACGACAGCGACGGCTATATGATCGCGCTCGCCGATGCCGGACGGACGGTCGACGTCTTTCCCGACCTGATGAGCCAGATCGAAAAGCGCAAGACTAGGTCGTATACGGTGCGGCTGAACGATGTCGACGCCAGCGCGAGCAGCTATCCCTCGTTCAACGCCCTGCCCCGCCCCGACCAGGTCGTCGACCTGATCGCCAAGGGCACGCCCACGGCCAAATCGCAGGGCAAGAATATCATCATCAATTCCAGCACGCTGGGCTCCTGACGGGGGCCCGAACGCGTAGAGATCAGCCAGAGGGCCTGTAAGCCGGGTTCTGTCCACCGGCAAAGCCGGATGGGCGACCATTCTTCTAGGACGATGCTTGCACATCGCCTCAAGCAACCAACCCGGACGGCGGGTGGGAACACACCCCGACGCCCGAAGGCGCCATGCCGTCCCTATTCGGTCTTGCTCCCGGTGGGGTTTGCCATGCCGTTTCCGTTACCGGACCCGCGGTGCGCTTTTACCGCACCCTTTCACCCTGACCTGGCCGAAGCCGTGGCCGTCTGCTCTCTGTGGCACTGTCCCTGGGGTCACCCCCGCCGGGCGTTACCCGGCACCGTCGTTCCGTGGAGCCCGGACTTTCCTCGCCCCCGGTTTCCCGAGGCCGCGGCCGCCCGGCCCTCTGGCTGGGGTGCGTGTAGCGGGAATGGGCGGGAGGGCAAGGGGTTTGTGCCGGGCGTCGGGGCGTGGCCTTCGACTTCGCTCAGGCTGAACGGCGTTATGTATCAATCCAAAGAGCCGTTCAGGCTGAGCGTAGTCGAAGCCCACGTCCCGGCCCTTCAATCGTCCCCCTGCGGACGCGGGAGCAGCAGCGCGAGCAGGATCATCCGGCATTCCGCATCGATCTCGCCGTCGATCAGCTCGGGGCGGAAGCGCCGCTGGAACGCCATGATCGCCGCCATCCGGTCGGTCACGTCATAGCCGAACCGCTCCAGCGCCAGGCAGAAGCCCGCCTCGGTCCACATCGGGTCCATCAGGTTCTTGGTCGGGCGCGGCAGCGCCAGCCGCCGCCGGGCCAGCGCGCCCCAGGGGAACAGCTCGCCGGGATCGCGCTTGCGGGCAGGCGCGATATCCGAATGACCGACGATGTTGCCGCGCGTGATGCCGTGGCGGCGCTGGATGTCGGCGACCAGTTCCATCACCGCCGCGATCTGTTCGTCGGGAAAGGGCCGATAGCCCCAGTCATGGCCGGGATTGACGATCTCGATCCCGATGCTCGCCGAATTGACGTCCTCGATCGCGCGCCAGTGCGAACGCCCCGCATGCCAGGCGCGCTTGTCCTCGTCGACCATGCGCATCACCGTGCCGTCCTCGGCCACCAGATAATGGCACGACACCTTGGCCTCCGGATCGCGCAGCCGGGCGATCGCCGATTCCGCGTCCTGCATCCCGGTATAGTGCAACACGATCATCGTTACGGGCAGTTGACGCGCGTCGAAATTGGGTGACGGCGTATCGACGATCGTCATGCAACCTCCTGAACAACCCCGCTGGGCCGCCCCTGTTAGCGGCATCGGAGCATCAAGGATATGACTTCATAGGCTCCTTATGGGATCGTCGGGATCGCATTTCTCGTAAACGCCGCGCCCGGCCGGATTAAGCTGGAACAGGTCGGTCTGGCCGATCACCGTCTCGCCCGCGCCCAGGATCAGTCCGCCCGAGGGCCGCATCGCGGCGGCCAGCGTCTGAAAGGCGCGCCGCTTGGGGTCGGGCGAGAAATACAGCATGACGTTGCGGCACAGCACCAGGTCGAAGGCGCCGCCCGGCGGCGGGTCGAGCACCAGGTTCATGTGGCGAAAGGCGATGTGGCGCAGCAGGTCGGGCCGCGCGGCGAATTCATTGTTGGGGCGCCCTTCGAACCAGCGGACGAGATGCCGGATCGGCAGCCCGCGCTGCACCTCGAACTGGGTGTAGCAGCCGCTGCGGGCCCGGGCGAGCGCCGCCTCGCAGACATCGGTGGCGACGATCTCGGGCATCGCCGCCCCGCTCACCTGCTGACGCTCGGCAAAGATCATCGCCAGCGATAGCGGCTCCTGCCCGGTCGAACACCCCGCGCTCCAGATCCGCGCTCGGCGGCCGCTGCGCTCCACCTCGGCGACGATCTCGACGATCTGGTCGAAGACATGCTGGTCGCGGAAGAAGGACGTCTCGCAATTGATCAGCGCATCGACCACCCGGCCCGCCAGATGCGGGTCGCGCCCGTCGAGTAGCGCGAGGACCAGCTGGTCGAGCGTCTCCAGCCGCCGTTCGCGCATCAGCGGCAGCAACACGGTGTCCACGCGGGTCGAACGGTGGCTGACGATCTGCTGCCCGGTGCGCGCCTCGAGCAGCGCGGCCAGGACGGTCAGCGCCTGGCGGGAGGCGGGCTCGGCGGCGGGGTTGGAGCGGATCGGCATCGCGCGGGGGCTGTGGGGCACGGACGCCATCATGGCTGCGCGGCCTTGGCCGCGCCCGCGGCCAGCATGGTGCCGATCGCCTCGGGCGGCAGGACCTGATCGGCCAGGTGGCGGCGGACGACCGCGCCGGGCATGCCCCAGACGACCGAACTGGCCTGATCCTGTGCGATGATCCTTCCCCCCGCCGCCTTCAACATCCGCGCGCCCTCCATCCCGTCACGCCCCATGCCCGTCAGCACGATGCCCCAGGCCCGGTTGCCCCACAGCTCCGCCATCGAGGCGAACATCGGGTCAACCGAGGGCAGGCAGCCGCTGCTCGCCCGGTCATGCTTCAGCCGGATCGACGCGCCGCCGTCGGGCAGCCCGACAAAGGTGACATGCGCATCGCCCGGCGCGATCAGGATCCGGCCCGGCCGCAACCGCATCCGGTCCTCGGCAATGTCGCAGGGCCGCCGCGCCACCGCCGCCAGCTGCGCGGCGAAATAGGACATGAAGGACGCGGGCAGGTGCTGGGTGACGACGATCGGCACCGACATGCTGGCGGGCACCCGTTCCAAGAGCTTGGCCAGCGCGTGAATGCCGCCCGTCGACGCCCCGATCCCGATCATCTCGGGCAGCGCCGTACCCCGTGCCGATGCCGGGGCGATCGGCGCTGTGGCAGCGGGCGGCGACGATGCGTCGCCCTCCCCCGCCCCGGCTCCGGCCCCGGTCCCGGCCAGCGCATCGAGCTTGTGCCGCAGGATCTCGCCGAACTCGGCCAGCCTCTGGGGCAGCGGCTTGACCAGCGTGTCGGCCGCGCCGTGCGCCAGCGCCTGCACCGTCGCCGCGCCGCCCTTGGGCGTGGAGGCCGAGACGATGATGATCCGCGCACCGCGCCCCGCCGCCAGCATGCGCGGCAGGGCGGAGATGCCGTCCTGTCCGGGCATCTCGACATCCAGCAGGATGATGTCGACCCGGTTCTGGGCCAGAAAGCCGAGCGCGCCTTCGACATGGGTCGACTGCCCCGCGAGCACGAAGCGGTCATGCCCGGCGATCTGCCCGGCGATCAGCGCGCGCGCGACCGCCGAATCGTCGACGATCAGGATGCGGCTGGCCGGTCGCGGCGCGATATCGGGTTGGAGGAAAGACGCCATGGCGCTGCGCATGGGCGGCCGGTCGGCGGGGCTCAGATGACGCCGACCAGCTGGAGCTTGCTCTCCAGCGTGTCGCGGTCGAACGGCTTCATGATATATTCGTCCGCCCCGGCATCGATCGCCGCGCGGATATGCGCCATGCCGTTTTCAGTGGTGCAGAACACGATGCGCGGCCGCCGGTCCAGATTGGCCTCGCGCAGCGCGCGCAGGAAATCCATCCCGCTCATCACCGGCATGTTCCAGTCGAGCAGGACGACGTCGGGCACCGATTCCAGGCACGCGTCCAGCGCCTCGCGCCCGTCGCCCGCCTCGCGCACCTGAAGGTCCAGCGTCTCCAATATATGTCGGGCGACCTTGCGGATCACCTTGGAGTCATCGACGACGAGACAGGTTTTCATGGGGCACGCCTTGTTACAGCAAAGACCCCAGCGGGATCCCGAAGGCCATCTAACCCTGCGAAAGTAAGAGCCGGGTTAATGGCTCAGGCGGCCGCCGCCGCGGGCGGCGGGACCAGCCGGGCCAGGTCGAGGACCAGCAGCGGCTCGCCATCGCGCACCACCATGCCGCCCGCCGCGCGCGACCAGCGTCCCTCGCGCGGCGGCGCATGCGGCATCGGCCGGGTCTCAAACGTCTCGATATCGTCCAGCGCATCGACCAGCATGGCGTAATAATGGCCGTCCTGCCGGGTGATGACCGCGCGGCGGATATGGTCGGCGGTCGGCTCCAGCCCCAGCGCCAGCCGGGTGTCGACCACGGTGATGACGCGGCTGCGCAGCGCGGTCAGCCCGCGCACCGACGGCTCGGCACGCGGCACCGCCACGACCTCGCCGATATCGACCACCGAATCGACCTGGTCGGCGTCGAACACCACGCCCTGGTCGGCGATGCGGGCGATCAGGAACAGCGGCATCAGCGGCCTCCCCGGCGCGCATGGCTGGCCAGCGCGGCGATCAGCGCGGGGCGGTCATAGCGATAGACGCTGTCGGCATCGGACGCCGCATCGCGCTCGCGGCGCAGTCGCACCACCGGCGCGCCCGAGGCATCCTCGGGCAAGGGCTCGTCCTCCATCATCAGGCGGACCGCGGGAACCTCGTCGTCCGGCGCCTGCACCGCGCAGCGATAGCCATTGGCCTCCAGCACCGGGCGCAGGAAACGGTCCATCCAGGCCGCCCCCGCGCCGTCGAGCAGGCAGAGGAGCGGGCCATGGTCGCCCGGCCCGCTCGCCGTGCCGCCGAACAGCGCCAGCGGGTCGAGAATCTCGATCGGCTCGCCCTGCCACACCGCGACGCCCAGCACCGTGCCGTCACCCGGCGACGGGGCGATATCGGCGGGCAGCTGGATGATCTCCAGCGCGGCGGCGATCGCATAGGCGCATTCGGCCTCGCCATCGGTCAGGCGCAGCACCTCGATCTCGCCCCCCACGGTCGCGCGGTCGAGCGCCCGGGCATCGACATGGTGCAGCGGCATCGTCGTCTCGCCCACCACCAGCCGGACGCGACCGCCCGAATGATGGACCGCCGCCGCCTCCGCCTTTTCGACCCGGTCGATCGCGCCCAGCGGCATGGCGCGGCGGCAGCCATCCAGATCGTCGAACAACAGCGCCGGGATCGCCGCTTCGTCGGCATCGTCCTCGCTCGCCGCGATGACCTCGCGGTGGAAACGGAGCCCGGCCGCCTGCGCCAGCCCGCCGCCGTCGAGCAGCAGCATCGGCAGGCCGCTGTCGGGCAGCGTCTGTCCGGCGTAAAGGCCGCTGCCCATCACCGCCGGGGCGGCGGGCTTGACCACCACCTCCTCGGTATCGAGCACATCGTCCACCCCCAGCGCATAGTCGCCGTCGCGGGTCGATATGATGACCAGCGTCATGGGCTCGGCGGGGCCGACGCCCAGGAAGCGGCCCAGCGGCAGCATCGGCAGACGCCGTCCGCGCACCGTCGCGACCTCGACCGCGCCGACCGGATCGATGCGGACCTGATCGCCACGAATCTTGACGATCTCCTCGATCGACTGGCGCGCGATGGCGAAACGCTGGTCGCCGACCGCGACGACGATGGTCGACATGATCGACAGGGTCAGCGGCACCTGGATGGTGATCGCCAGCCCCCGGCCCGGCCGGTTGTCCAGCGCGACGCGGCCGCCGACATGTTCGATATTGGCGCGGACCACGTCCATGCCGACCCCGCGCCCCGACATGGTCGACACCGTGTCACGGCTGGACAGGCCCGGTTCGAAGACCAGCTTCTGCTTGTCGGCGGCGGTCATCGCGGCGACCTCGCCCGCGCTATGGACGCCGCTCGCCACCGCCTTGGCGGCGATGCGTGCGACGTCGATCCCGGCGCCGTCATCCTCGATCTCGATCAGGATCTGATTGCCCGACTGGCGCGCGGCGACGCAGATCTGCCCGGTCTCCGGCTTGCCCAGCCGGCGACGCTCGGCCGGGGTCTCGATGCCATGGTCGATCGCGTTGCGGATGATGTGGACCAACGGGTCGCGCATCATCTCGATCATCTCGCGGTCTAGGTCGACATCCGACCCCTCGATGCGCAGCGACACCGCCTTGCCCAGTTCGGCGGCGGTGTCGCGGACCATGCGCGGCAGGGCGGAGAACAGCCCGTCGACCTTCTGCATCCGCGTCCGCGTCACCGTGTCGCGCATGTCGGCGACGGTCAGCGACAGCCGGTCGAGCGCCGCCTCGACCCGCGGGTCGAGCACGGAGTCGCGAAGCCGCCGCGCGAGTTCGTTGCGCGCCAGCACCATGTCGGACATGCCGCTCATCATCCGGTCGAGCAGGTCGACGTTCAGGCGGATGCTGCGCGGTGCGGCGCGGCTCGGCACCGCCACCTTGGCGACGGGGGCGACGGACGCGGTTTCCGTCCGGGTCAGCGCGGCGATCAGCGCGTCGTCGTCCGAATCGTCCAGCCCGGTCCCCGTCGCGATCGCCTCGACCACCGCGCCGATCCGGTCGACGATCCCCAGCACCGCATCGACCAGCGCGGTGTCGGGCGTCCGGCTGCCGTCGCGCGCCGCCGCCAGCACGTCCTCGGCGGCATGGCTGAGCCGGGCAAGGCGCGGCAGGTCCAGAAAGCCGCAGCTTCCCTTGACGGTATGGACGAAGCGGAAGATCGCATCGAGCCGCGCCCGGTCGGCGGGCGCCGCTTCCCAGGCCACGATCTCGCCGGACAGCGCCTCCAGCGTCTCGCGCGTCTCGGCGATGAATTCCTGCAGCAGATCGTCCATAAATCCCCGAGGGCGCGTCCTTTCCGCTCCCTCTTGCCGCCACAAGATTAAAAGGGCGTTTACCCCGCGCGGATGGCCGCCCCCAGGATCATCGTGCTGGGCGCGGGCTCATGGACCAGCGTCATGCCACCATGTTCATGGGTCAGCGTATGGACCAGGAATGCGGGCGCGGTGCGCGAGCCGAGCGGCTCGGTCCCCTGCCCCTCCATCAGCGTGCGGCGAATTTCGGGATCGAGCAGGATGCGCGGCCCCTCGATCCGGATCGCGATCTCGATCGCCTCGCGCCCCGCCTCGGCCCCGATGTCGATCGTGCCGCCGCGCGCCAGCGCCTCGGCCGCGATCAGCGTCAGGTTCATCAGGATGCGCACCGCAGGCTTGGGCAGGCTGGGCTGTTCGACCAGCCAGCCCAGCGTGGTGCGGCGATTGTCGACCAGCAGCCCCTCGATCGCCGCCTTCGCCTCGCCCATGTCGACCCGCTCGGCAAAGCCGCCGCCCGCGCCGAAGGCCAGGCGGAAGAATTTCAGCTTATTGGCCGAGGCGCGCGCGCTGTCGGCCAGCAATTCCATGCAGCGTTCGCGCATGGCGGGGTCGGTCTCGTCGGCCAGCAGCTCCAGCCCGTTATTGAGCGCCCCCACCGGGGACAGGAGATCGTGGCACAGTCGCGAACACAACAGGCTCGCGAAATCCACCGGGCTGACGGTCATGAAAAATCCCTCGACAAACTGGCCCTTTGTGACGTGGGCATTCGCTATGCGCAAGCAAGTGCGAGCGGATCGAACCGGCCATGGCGCTCACCCGCCGCGACCGCGCGCCAGGCGGTGACCCGTCCGCCCCCCGCGATCAGCCAGATACTGCCGTCGGGCGCGGCATCGGCGGCGTCGCGCGGCGACGGTTCGGCCAGCCCGGTCGGGTGCGAGTGATAATGACCGATCACCGCCGCCCCGCCGCCCCGCGCCGCGCGGTGCGCCGCGATCAGCGCGGCCGGATCGATCTCGAACCGGTGCCAGGGCTCGGCCGCGACATTGGTACAGGGCACGACCCGCGCGATGCGATCCCCCTGTCCCAGCAGCAGCCCGCAAACCTCCCGATCGGGCGAAGTGGCGGCGGTTTTCAACAGGAAGTCCAGCGTATCGCTTGAAATCGTTACGGTCATGCCCAATTTACTAGGCCATGGACCGGGGGGTTTCCATCATCGATGCGCGGATCGCGCCCACAGCGGATGGCTGGCGGTTGGACCGTGCGCTGGCCGATGCGGTGCCGACCCTGTCGCGCGAACGGCTGAAGGTGCTGATCGCCAGCGGTGCCGTGACGCGCAACGGTGTGATGGCGCGCGACCCCGCCAAGCGGGCGGCGGCGGGCGATCAGTTCCAGGTCGCGGTCCCCGCCCCCACCCCTGCGCATAACGAGGCGCAGGATATCCCGCTCGTCATCGCATACGAGGACGAACATCTGATCGTCATCGACAAGCCCGCCGGGCTGGTCGTGCATCCGGCGGCGGGCAATCTGGACGGCACGCTCGTCAACGCGCTGCTCCATCATTGCGGCGGGTCGCTGTCGGGGATTGGCGGCGTGGCGCGGCCCGGCATCGTCCACCGGATCGACAAGGACACCTCCGGCCTGATGGTCGCGGCCAAGACCGACCGCACCCATGAGGGGCTGGCCAAGCAGTTCGCGGCGCACTCGATCGACCGCCGCTACCGCGCGATCACCGGGGGCATTCCGCGACCCGCCGAAGGCAGCGTGGACGCGCCCCTCGCGCGCAGCCCGCAGAACCGCAAGAAGGTGGCGATCGTGCCGGGCGGCAAACGCGCCGTGACTCATTACCGCACCATCGAAAAACTCAACAACGCCGCGCTGGTCGAATGCCGCCTGGAGACGGGGCGGACGCACCAGGTTCGGGTGCATATGCAGTCGCTCGGCCACGCCTTGCTGGGCGACCCGGTTTATGGTAGAACAAAGGGTGCTCAAAAAGCCCTGCTCGATGAACTCGATTTCCGGCGCCAAGCCCTGCATGCGGCGCATCTGGGTTTCATTCATCCCATAAGCGGCCACGCTTTGGCGTTTGAGAGCCCGATGCCACCGGACATGCAGGAACTGTTCAGTCGGCTTCACGTATAGCAGAAGACCGCCTCGCGCCCGACGACGGGGCGAAACGGAATGACGCTCCAGAAAGGGAGATAAGGATCATGGCAAAAGGCAGCAACGTCCCGGCGACGATTCCTGCGCTCGGCGGGGAGCAGTCGCTCAACCGCTATCTGGCCGAGATCAAGAAATTCCCGATCCTTGCCCCGGAGCAGGAATATATGCTCGCCAAGCGCTTTCAGGAGCATGGCGACCCGGAGGCGGCGGCGCAGCTCGTCACCTCGCACCTGCGTCTCGTGGCGAAGATCGCAATGGGCTATCGCGGCTATGGCCTGCCGACCTCCGAGCTGATCTCGGAGGGCAATATCGGCCTGATGCAGGGCGTGAAGAAGTTCGAGCCCGATCGCGGTTTCCGCCTGGCCACCTATGCGATGTGGTGGATCCGCGCCTCGATCCAGGAATATATCCTGCGCTCGTGGAGCCTCGTGAAGATGGGCACCACGGCGGCGCAGAAGAAGCTGTTCTTCAACCTGCGCCGGATGAAGTCGAAGCTCGACGCGTTCGAGGACGGCGACCTGCGGCCCGAGGACGTGACCAAGATCGCCACCGATCTGGGCGTCAACGAGGACGAGGTCATCAGCATGAACCGCCGCATGGCGATGGGGGGCGACACCTCGCTCAACGTCTCGATGCGCGAGGATGGCGAGGGCCAGTGGCAGGATTGGCTGGCCGATGACGCGCCGCTCCAGGACTCGGTCGTCGCCGAGCAGCAGGAGGCGGATGTCCGCCACGACATGCTGGTCAGCGCGATGGATGACCTGAACGACCGCGAGAAGCACATCCTGACCGAGCGCCGCCTGACCGACGATCCCAAGACGCTGGAAGAACTGAGCCAGGTTTACGGCGTGAGCCGCGAACGCGTCCGCCAGATCGAGGTGCGCGCCTTCGAGAAGCTGCAAAAGGCGATGATGCGCATCGCCGGCGAGAAGCGGCTGCTGGCGGCCGCCTGACCATGACCGGCCGCACCGTCGTCATCGGCGGCGGCGCGGCCGGGATCGCGGCGGCGCGGACGCTGCATGATGCAGGACACGAGGTCCTGCTGATCGAGGCGGCGGACCGGCTGGGCGGGCGGGCGCAGAGCGTGCGACTGCCGACTGGCCATGTGGTCGATCATGGCTGTGGCTGGCTTCATTCCGCCAGGCGCAATCCATGGACCGCCATCGCCGAGAAGTCGGGCTTCACCATCGACCGCCGCTCGCCCAACTGGCAGGTCCAATGGAACGGGCTGGGCTTTCCCCCTGACCAGAAACGCGCCTCGGGCGAGGCTTATGCGCGGTTCGAGGACGCGGCGATGGCCGCGCTCGACGGGCCGGATCGTCCGCTGTCCGACTTCGTGAGCGATGACGATCCCTGGCGACCGATGATCGACGCGATCTCGGGCTATGCCAATGGCGCCTCGCTGGCCGAAGTGTCGCTGCACGACTGGGCAGCCTATGAGAATGCCGCGACCGACGACAATTGGGCGGTGGTCGAGGGCTATGGCACGGTTGTCGTCCACCACGCCGCGGGATTGCCGGTCCGCACCGGCGTGACGGCCACGCGCATCGACCATCGCGGCAAGACCATCCGCATCGAGACCTCCGCCGGTACGATCGAGACGGATCATGTTATCGTCGCCGTCCCCACCACGGTGCTGGCGGAAGGCAGGCTGACCTTCGACCCGCCCCTGCCCTCCAAACAGGACGCCGCCGCCGCGCTACCGCTCGGCATCGCCGACAAGGTCTTCCTGTCGGTCGAAGGCTCCCTGCCCTGGCCCGCTCATGCGCACCTGACCGGCAATCCACATAGCGCCTGCACCGCCAGCCACCGGCTGGCCCCCTTTGGCTGGCCGATCGTCGAGAGCTTCTTCGGCGGCCCCTGCGCCGAGGCGCTGGAGGAAGACGGCGCGGCGGCGGCCTTCGCGATCGACGAACTGGTGGCCCTGTTGGGCAATGATTGGCGACGGCGCTTCACGCCGTTGGACGCGACACGCTGGCGGCACGTGCCGCTGATCGGCGGCAGCTACAGCCATGCCAGGGTCGGCCATGCCGATGCGAGGGGCAGACTGGCCGAACCGGTCGACGGTCGCCTCTTCTTTGCGGGCGAGGCCTGTTCGCGCGAGGACTTCTCCACCGCGCACGGCGCCTATGAAACGGGCGTGGCGGCGGCACGGGGCGTCCTTTCGGTCGGGCCCTAGGCATTTTCGTCCGCTTCCCCCATCATCCAGACCGGCATTGGCGAGACGGGGGCAGGATGCGGACGATAGGATTGATCGGCGGCATGAGCTGGGAAAGCTCGGCCGAATATTATCGCATCATCAATCAAGGGGTTCGCGATCGGCTCGGCCCGACCGCCTCGGCCTCCTGCCTGCTCTGGTCGTTCAATTTCGCCGAGATCGAGGCGCTTCAGCACAAGGGCGATTGGGACGGCCTGACCGCCCGGATGACCGAGGCCGCGCGGACGCTGGAGGCAGGCGGCGCCGAACTGCTGCTGATCTGCACCAACACCATGCACCGCACGGCACCGGCCATCGAGGCGGCGGTGACGATCCCGCTCGTGCATATCGCCGACCCCACGGCGGAGCGGATCAAGGCCGCAGGGCTGCGGACCGTCGGGCTGCTCGGCACCGCCTTCACGATGGAGCAGGATTTTTACAAGGGGCGGCTGGCGGAGCGTCACGGCCTCGACGTCGTCATTCCCGATGCCGCCGACCGCGCCGAGGTTCACCGCATCATCTATGAAGAGCTGGTCGCGGGTCGCATCCTCGACACGTCCCGCGACCGCTATCGCGCGGTCATCCGCCGTCTGGTCGAGGCCGGAGCCGAGGCGATCATCCTGGGCTGCACCGAGATCATGCTCCTGATCGACGCGCAGGACAGCCCCGTGCCGGTGTTCGACACGACCGCGCTGCACGCGCACGCCGCCGTCAAACGGGCGCTGGCCGACTGAGCCCCGGCCATGGAAAAAGGCCCCGGCTTTCGCCGAGGCCCTTTTCGTTCAACGACCCGACGCAATCACCGGATCGGCGAGTTCGGGTCCAGCCGCATGTCCAGATACCGGTCCACCGACCCCATCAGCTCGGGCATTTCATGCTCGAAGAAGTGGTTGGCCTTGGGGATGGTGTCGTGATGGATGGTGATGTGCTTCTGGGTGCGCAGCTTGTCGACCAGCTTCTGGGTCGCCGCCGGGGTCGCCACCTCGTCGGCCTCGCCCTGGATGATGATGCCCGAGGAGGGGCACGGCGCCAGGAAGGTGAAGTCGTACATGTTGGCGGGCGGCGCGACCGAGATGAAGCCGCGAATCTCCGGGCGGCGCATCAGCAGCTGCATCCCGATCCACGCGCCGAAGCTGACGCCCGCGATCCACGTGGTCGAGGCTTCGGGGTGGAAGCTCTGCACCCAGTCGAGCGCCGAGGCGGCGTCGGACAGTTCGCCGATGCCGTTGTCGAACGTGCCCTGGCTCTTGCCCACGCCGCGAAAGTTGAAGCGCAGGGTTGCGAAGCCGCGCCGCTGGAAGGTCTTGTAGAGTTCCTGCACGATCCGGTTGTTCATCGTGCCGCCCGCATTGGGATGCGGGTGCAGGATCATGGCGACGGGCGCGCGCGGACGCGGAGCGGGAGCGAAACGGCCTTCGAGGCGGCCTTCGGGGCCGGGGAAAATGACTTCGGGCATCAAAACTCGCCGATCTGGATCGCGCTGGTGGAGCGCCGGGAACGTTGCGCTATATAGGCGGGAAGGCCCTTTTCGCAATTGTTCGATCATTCCAGCTAGGGAACGAACCCTGTCCCGTCTTTACCTCGATCATGCCGCCACCACCCCGATCACCGATGCCGCGCGTGCGGCGCTGGCCCAGGGATGCGCGACCTGGGCCAACCCCTCCTCCCCCCATGCGGAGGGGCGCGCGGCCAAAAGGCTGCTGGAGGATGCCCGCTCGGCCATCGCGGGAGCGCTGGGCTGGTCGCATGAGATCCTGTTCACCAGCGGGGCCAGCGAGTCGCTGTCGATCGCGTTGACCCGGGCGATGGCGGAGCGGCGCTTCGTCGGCGCGATCGACCATGACGCGGTGCTGCGCGCCGCCCCGGATGCCGTGGTGATGCCGGTCGGGCCGGACGGCGTGCTGCGCCTGCCCGATCTGAACGGGCCGCGCGCGGTCGTGACGGTGCAATGGGCCAATAGCGAGACCGGCGTGAGACAGCCGATCGCCGAACTGGCCGAGGCGATCCACGCCGCCGGGCACATCCTGCTGGTCGACGCCGCGCAGATGCCGGCGGGCGCGGACCGCGCGGTGATCGACCATGCCGACCTCGTCGCGCTGTCGGCGCACAAGCGCGGCGGGCCGCCCGGCATCGGCGCGCTGCTGGTCCGCAACCTGGCGGTGCTGGCCCCGACCGGCGGGCAGGAGCGCGGCTATCGCCCCGGCACCGAGAATATGCCCGGCGTGCTGGGCTATGCGGCGGCGCTCGCGGAGCCGGAGCCCGATCATACCGCACTTCGCGCCTATTGCGACGATGCAATCCGGCGCTCGGGCGGGATCGTGGTCGCCGATGCCAGCCGTCGCCACCCGGCCATCGCCAGCTATCACATGCCGGGCAAGCCGTCGGCGGCGCAGCTGATCCAGTTCGACCTCGCGCATATCTCGGTCTCGGCGGGCAGCGCCTGCGCCAGCGGCAGCCTGAAGCCCAGCCACGTCCTGTCCGCGCTCGGCTGGAGCGAACAGGCAGGGCGCGAGGTGGTGCGGGTCAGCTTCGGCCGCTCCACGACGCGCGAGCATGTCGACCGCTTCGTCACCGCTTGGCGCGCCATCGCGCGGGGGACGCGCGTCGCATGATCTATCTCGACTATCAGGCGACGACCCCGCTCGCGCCCGAGGCGCTGAAGGCGATGCTCCCCTGGCTGGAGCAGGGCCATGCCAATCCCCATTCCCCCCACCGCGCCGGGCGACAGGCGCGTGCCGCCGTCGAGGTCGCGCGCGATCAGGTGGCGGCGCTGCTGCCCCCGGGCGGGCGGGTGGTCTTCACGAGCGGCGCGACCGAGGCGCTGAACTGGGCGATCAAGGGCGCGAGCGGCGGCATCGTCACGACGGCGATCGAACATGCCGCCGTGCTCGACACCGCGCATGCGACGGGGCGCGACCTGACCATCCTGCCGGTCGATGACGAGGGGCTGGTCGCGCCCGCCTCCGTCGCGCAGGGCGTCGCGCAGGGCACCGGACTGGTCGCCGCGATGCTGGTCAATAACGAGATCGGCACCGTCCAGCCCATCGCCGCGCTGGCCGAGGAGGCGCGTCGCGTCGGCGCCTGGATGCTGTGCGATGCGGTGCAGGGCTATGGCCGGATCGCCATTCCCGACGGCGTCGATCTGGTCGCGCTGTCGGCGCACAAGATCCATGGTCCCAAGGGTATCGGCGCGCTGTGGATCAGGGACGGCATCACCCTGCCCCCGCTGCTCCATGGCGGCGATCAGGAGGGCGGCCGCTCGGGCACGCTCAGCCCCGCTTTGTGTGCCGGGTTCGGCGTGGCGGCGAAGCTGATGGCGGCGCGCGCCGAGGAGGACATGGCGCATGTCGAGCGGCTCTGGGCGATGGCGATCGCGCAGCTGGGGCCGGACTGGACGATCAACGGGTCGACCGAGCGGCGCTATCGTGGCAATCTGAACGTCCGGCGCGAGGGGCTGGATGTCGCGCGGCTGATGTCCGACTGCCGCGACATCGCCTTTTCGGCGGGAAGCGCCTGCGCCAGCGGATCGGGGCGGACCAGCCATGTGCTCCGCGCGCTGGGTCTGGGCGACGCGCAGGCCCGATCCTCGATCCGGCTGGGTTTCGGCCGCTATACCACCGAGGCGGACCTGACGGCCGCCATCGCCCGGCTCGACGCCGCCGCCAGGGAGCAGCGGCCATGATCGGCCTGACCTTTATCGACCGCCGGGGGGATGCGGTTTCGACCCAGGCCATGCCCGGCGAGACGCTGCTGCGCGCCGGGCAGCGGGCAGGCCAGCCGATGGAGGGCACGTGCGGCGGACAGATGGCGTGCGCGACCTGCCATGTCCTGATCGATACGGCCTATCTCGACCGGATCGCGCCCCCCTTGGCAGAGGAAGAGGATATGCTCGACCTGGTGCCCGATGCGACCCGGTCCAGCCGCCTGGCCTGTCAGGTCCTGCTGACCCCCGAACTCGACGGACTGACTGCGCGGCTTCCCTGAACGTGCGATAACCAACTGGTTCAGCACGCAATCATCGCCGATTCGGCAATATCCTCCCATGCTCGCCGAAGGGCGGGCCTACCGGGAGTAAAGCGTTATGAAACTTCTTGCTGTCTTGGGCGCCGGCCTGATCGCCGTTTCGGGTATCGCCGCCGCCGCGCCTGCCGCCGCCGCACCGCATGGGCCGCACGACCGCTGGGGTCCAGGACCGGGGCGTGGACCGGGCTGGGACCGTGGGCCGGGCTGGCATGATCGCGGCCCCGGCTGGAACCGGGGTCCGGGCTGGGACCGTGGACCCGGCTGGCATCGCGGCAACAGCTGGGATCGGGGTCCGGGCTGGCGCGGTTACGGACGCCCGCGCGTCGTGTGCCGCTGGGTCCGCACCTGGGATGGGCCGCAGCGTCAGTGCTTCCGTCGCTGACCCTCTGACATGACGAACGGGGCCGGTGGGATAAGGGCTTGATCCCCCGGCTTCGTTTCGCCATATGCGCGGCGGGAGTCGGGCGGACGTAGTCATCGCCAACCCGGTCAGGTCCTGACGGAAGCAGCCGCAACGATTTCGCTGCGGGTCGTCCCGGCTCCCACCTTTCCAGCATTTCGGAACCGCGCGACGCAGCGTCGCCCCAGCGCAGGCTGGGGACTTTTGCCGCGTGGACCACCCGCGCGAAAGATCCCAGCTTTCGCTGGGATGACGGAGAGCGTGTCGTATTCTACACGAATATACCTGACGCCGCGCGCCCGAGCGCCTATGTTGGTCGGCGATGCTTTCCAACACCCCGACCACTCAGACCCGGCATGGCTGATTCGTTCGACCTGGGCGAACCGCCCCAGCCCGCCAAAGCGGAGGCGTATCGCGTCCTCGCGCGCAAATATCGGCCGCAGACCTTCGACGCGCTGATCGGGCAGGACGCGATGGTCCAGACGCTGGGCAATGCGATCAAGCGCGACCGACTGGCCCATGCGTTCCTGATGACCGGCGTGCGCGGGGTGGGCAAGACGTCCACCGCGCGACTGATCGCCAAGGCGCTGAACTGCGTCGGTCCCGACGGCACCGGCGGCCCGACGATCAGCCCTTGCGGCGTGTGCGAACCGTGCCGCGCCATTGCGGAAGGCCGCCATATCGACGTGATCGAGATGGACGCCGCCAGCCATACCGGCGTGGACGACGTGCGCGAGATCATCGAGGCGTCGCGCTATGCCGCCGTCTCGGCGCGCTTCAAGATCTACATCGTCGACGAAGTCCACATGCTCTCCAAGAACGCCTTCAACGCGCTGTTGAAGACGCTGGAAGAGCCACCCGCGCATGTGAAGTTCCTGTTCGCCACCACCGAGGTGAACAAGGTTCCGATCACCGTCCTGTCGCGCTGCCAGCGATTCGACCTGCGGCGGATCACGGCGGACAAGCTGGCGGCGCATTTCGCCGACATCTGCGTGAAGGAAGGCGTCACCGCCGAGGAGGAGGCGCTGATGCTCGTCGCGCGCGCGGCGGAAGGCTCGGCGCGCGACGGCCTGTCGATCCTGGACCAGGCGATCGCCCATGCCGATCTGGAGGGCGGCGGCGTCACCGCGGCGGCGGTCCGCGAGATGCTGGGCCTGTCGGATCGCGGCGCGGTGCGCGACCTGCTGGGGCTGGTCCTGAACGGCGACGGCGCGGGGGCGCTCGCCTCGCTCCGGCGGCAATATGACTATGGCGTCGACCCGCAATCGGTGCTGCGTTCGCTGCTGGAGACGGTGCACGGCATCACCCTGACCAAAGTCGGCACGCCGCACGACGCCGCCCAGCCGCTGGAGGAACGCGCCGCGCGCGAGGAATGGGCGGGATCGCTCAGCTTCCCGGCGCTGCACCGGCTGTGGCAGCTGTTCCTGAAGGGCCATGACGAGGTTGCCCGCGCCGCCCTGCCCATCGAGGCGGCGGAGATGGCGCTGCTGCGCGCGATCCATGCCTCGACGCTCCCCGATCCGGGCGAGCTGGCGCGGCAGATTCGCGATGGCGGTGTTGCCGCGCCCAGCGCCCCGGCGGCGGTGCAACAGGCCACGCCCACACCCGCGCCCGCCGCCATGGCCCCGCCCCCTCCCCCCGCCGAGCCCGAGCCGCCCAAGCTGCCCGACAGCTTCGTCGCGATGATCGACCGGCTGGACGATATGGGACAGCTGGCGCTCGCCGCACGGTTGCGCCACGGGGCGCGTCTGGTGCGTTATACGCCGCCGGAGATGGTGTTCAGCGGATCGCGACCGATCGCGGCGGATACGCTGAGCGAGCTGATCGCGGCGCTGAAGACGGCGACGGGCCAGGTCTGGCGCGTCACGCTGGAGGATGTGCCCGGTGAGCCGACGCTGCACGAGCAGCAGGTCGCCGCCGAGGAAGCGATCAAGACCGCCGCGTGGGAGTCGGACATGGTCCGCGCCGCCCGCGAGGCTTTCCCCGAGGCCGAATTGATGGAATGGCCCGGCAAACGCAGTGTGAACGGAGCATGATGTGAAGAATCTAGACGAAATCCTGGCCATGGCCCAGAACGTCCAGAACGAACTGGAAAAGGCGCAGGCCAATCTCGACACGATCGAGGTCGAAGGCGTTTCGGGCGGCGGTCTGGTCAAGGTCAAGGCGTCGGCCAAGGGGCGGATCATCGGCATCACCATCGACGATTCGCTGATGCAGCCGTCGGAAAAGGGCATGCTGGAGGATCTGCTGGCCGCCGCGATCAACGATGCGCGGACCAAGGCGGATGCCGCTTCGGGCAGCGAAATGTCCAAGATGACCAGCGGCCTGTCGCTGCCGCCGGGCTTCAAGCTGCCCTTCTGATCCGCTTCCAGTCGTTTCGGGAACGGTATGGCGGTCATGGCGTTGCCCCCTCCATAATCAAGAGGAGGGAATGTCATGGCCGATGAACGTGTTACCGAAACCTATGGCACCCAGCAGCCGCATACCACGGTGATCGAACGGCGCAGCGGCGGCGGTGGCGGCATGGCGATCGCCATCGTGCTGCTGATCGCGGTGCTGGTCGGCGGCTTCTATCTGTTCAGCCGGGGCGGGGCGGAAAACCGTCGGGACGCGGCCGTCACCTCGGCCGCCAAGAGCGTCGGCGATACCGCCAAGAAGGCGGGCGACGCGATTTCGGGCGACGCCAAGTAAAGCTATCCGCGACCGGCCGGGCCTATCGACGCCCGGTCGGTTGCGACGATGGCGGGTCGATCTCCGCATCCGGGTCGATCAATCGGGTCAGCACCTTGCGGCCGAGGGTCAGCGGATCGCGGCCCCCGCCATAGCCCGCCTGCCCCGCCTCAGCGGATGTGCAGCGCCTTTGTCCGGCATGGATGCCGCAGGGGCCCATACCACCCAGAATATTCGCACCGCTCAGCCCAGCGCCCGCTTCGCCCGTCGCGCCGGACGGTCCGCGCCCGGACGGCGGTATCCGATAGCGTTCGGCCGCATCGCGGCGACCGCGTACCACGATCTCGTCTTGGGTCCGGGGACATTCGGATCGCGGCGTGATGCGGGGCAGCGGCAAAGCCGATGGCACGGCCTGGAGCAGCATCAATCCGATTGCGGCAGGCATCGCATGGGCTTCCCGTGGAATCCTTACGATCGTCGTGGAGGATCGTGGTTTTTGCGAGGCGGATGTTGCCGGAGCTTGGTCGCATGGGGCCACCGCCCTCCCCCATCCCCTCCCGCCTGCGGGAGGGGCGTGCCGGTCGATAGCGGCGGGATCATAAGGTCCCGGCTGGCGCGTGTCGGCCACCACGAACACGCCCCTCCCGCAAGCGGGAGGGGATGGGGGGAGGGCAAGGTGTCTCACCGAGCCCCCACCCCGTTACCGGATACAGGCATCCAGCCCCTGCCGCCGCACCACGCCCACATAGCGCGCGATGACGTTGCCGTGCCTGCGCACGAACCCGGTCGGCGCCACCGCCGCGCGCTTCTTGGGCAGCGGCAGCACGGCCGCTATCCGGGCCGCCTCGGTCGGCGACAGATGCGAGGCGTCATGCCCGAAATAGCGCATCGCCCCGGCATTGGCGCCGTACGTCCCGATCCCGGTCTCGGCGATGTTGAGATAGACCTCCATGATCCGCCGCTTGCCCCACAGCGTCTCGATCAGGAAGGTGAACCAGGCCTCGAACGCCTTGCGGACATAGCCGCCATTCTGGAAAAGAAAGGCGTTCTTGGCGGTCTGCTGGCTGATCGTCGAGCCGCCGCGGATCCGCCCGCCCTTGGCGTTGCGATAGGCGGCGCTGGCCATCGCCTTGAAATCGAATCCGTTATGAGAGCAGAAACGGGCATCCTCGCCCGCGATCGCCGCGCGCGCCATGTCGGGGTCCATGTCCGACAACGGCATCCAGTCCTTGGTCACGCCATGCCCGCCGATCACATCGCCCAGCATGGTGAAGGTGATGGGCGGCGGCACGAAGCGATAGATGCCGACCCAGACGACACTGACGATCACAAAGGCGAGCGCGGCCTTCAGGGCCCAGCGAGCGATGCGGAACATGAGGGGGCTTTAGCGGGGTTTGCGCGGCAGGTCACTTGCAACCGAACCCCGTTCCCCGGCGAAGGCCGGGGCCCAGTTCCTTCACGGTCGAAGGCGCGCAAGGCGGTGCGTGGGAGGCAGAGCGACCCGCTCGGAAATGCCTCCCACGCCCATTCAGCCACCGCCCCAAACTCCAAAGCAACTGGGCCCCGGCCTTCGCCGGGGAACAGGTGTCACACCGTCCAGATCAGGACATTGCCGACCAGCACCGCCGCCATCACCAGCATCAGCACGCCCTTGCGCCGATCCCCGCGCCGGATCGTCACCACCCCGCCGGCCACACAGGCAAAGGCCGCCAGCATCGCGATCCCCGGCGCGGCCTGGGCGATGGCCTCCGTCATCCGGCCAGCACGCGGGCATAGGCGGCGCGGTCGACATTGCCGCCCGACAGGATGACCAGCATCCCATCCTCCGCCGCCACCTTGCCCGCCAGCAACGCCGCCAGCGCCGCCGCACCGCCCGGCTCGACCACCAGCCGCAGCCGTTCGGCGGCGAAGCGCTGCGCGGCCGCCACTTCCGCCTCGGACACCGCGACGCCCTCCGCCCCGCGCCGCGCCAGCACCTCGAAGGTCAGCGGCGACACGCGCGTCGTCTGGAGCGCGTCGCACGCGGTCGGCGGGGGATTGTCGCCCACCGGCTCGATCCACCCGGCCTCCAGCGAGCGCCGCATATCGTCCCAGCCCTCGGGTTCGACCACCGTCACACGCGCTTCGGGCAGCGCCAGCGTCAGCCCCGCCGCCAGCCCGCCGCCGCCGCAAGGCGTCACGACATGGGCGGGCGCGGGCAGGCCCAGCGCGGCCATCTGCGCCGCCGCCTCGACGCCCGCAGAGCCCTGCCCCTCGATCACCCAGGGATCGTCGAAGCTCGGCACCAGCGTCGCGCCGCGCGCCTCGGCCAGTCGCCGCGCGATCTTCTCGCGGCTTTCGGTCGCGCGGTCATAATCGACGATCTCCGCCCCCAGCGCGAGCGTCCCCTCGCGCTTCGACGCGGGCGCATCGGCGGGCATCACGATGGTCGCGGCGATCCCCAGCCGCCGCGCGGCCCAGGCGATTCCCTGCGCATGATTGCCCGAGGAGAAGGCGACGACCCCGCGTGCCCTGGAATCGGCGTCCAACGCGGTTAATCGATGCCATGCGCCGCGCAGCTTGAACGCACCGATCGGCTGCAAGGATTCGGCCTTGAAGGCCACCGCTTTCCCATTGATATTAAACGGGAATAGCGGCGATGGCGGCAACACCCGCGCAATCTTTTCGGCGGCGTCACGGACCCCGGCTTTTGTCGGCTGTCTTAGGATTGTCACTTTTTATCTCCGCCTCGCTTTCTACCGCTTTACATTAGAAAAAGTGGACCCTATTTCGCGCCTCCGCTGCCCCATGGGACTTCCAACCGCAAGGCAGCTTTTTGTCACCGTATGCCGTCAGGCAATTGGAGGTCCCTTGAGTTGCACCAGAATCATCGCGCGCTGGGGCTAGCTGCCCACTCGACCGCCGTCCCCTCCAACCTGGAGCGCGGCATCGACATCGCCAAGCGTCGCCCGGCTGATCCGGTCACGCTGCTTCGCCCGCACGCCGCTGCGCGCGCCGCCCGATTCTTCATCGAGAAGTTTCCGGGTCGGCCGATGTATGCGGTGAAGGCGAATCCGTCGCCGGATCTGATCCAGATCCTGTGGGACAATGGCATCACCCATTTCGACACCGCCTCGATCGCGGAAGTGCGGATGGTGAAGTCGGTCGTTCCCCAGGCCGTCTGCTGCTTCATGCATCCGGTGAAGTCGGAAGAGGCGATCGCCGAGGCCTATTTCACGCACGGCGTCCGCACCTATTCGCTCGACAGCCTGGAAGAGCTGGAGAAGATCGTCCGCGCCACCAACGGCGCGACCGACCTGACCCTGTGCGTCCGGATGCGCGTGTCGTCCGAATATGCGAAGCTCAGCCTGGGATCGAAGTTCGGCGTCAACCTGGAAGAGTCGAAGGACCTGCTGATCGCGACCCGCCAGGTCGCCGACGCGCTGGGCATCTGCTTCCATGTCGGCAGCCAGACCATGACCCCCGACGCCTATTCGGCGGCGATGGAGCGCGTGCGTGCGGCGATCGTCGCGGCGGCGGTCACGGTCGACGTGATCGATGTCGGCGGCGGCTTCCCCTCGGCCTATCCGGGCATGACCCCGCCGCCGCTGGAGCGTTTCTTCGAGACGATCCACCGCGCGTTCGAGAGCCTGCCGGTGTCCTATTCGGCCGAACTCTGGGCCGAGCCGGGCCGCGCGCTGTGCGCCGAATATTCGTCCGTCGTGGTGCGCGTCGAGCGTCGCCGCGGCAATGAGCTGTACATCAACGACGGCGCGTACGGCGCGCTGTTCGATGCGGCGCATATCGGGTGGAAGTACCCCGTCCAGCTGCTGCGCGAGCCCGATTCCGACGCGCGCGACATGGACTTCAGCTTCTGGGGCCCGACCTGCGACGATCTCGACTTCATGCAGGGTCCGTTCCCGCTGCCCGCGGACACGAATACCGGCGATTATTTCGAGATCGGGATGCTCGGTGCCTATGGCCAGGCGATGCGGACTCAGTTCAACGGCTTTTCCTGTCACGAGTTCGTCGTGACCGACGACGAGCCGATGTTCTCGGTCTATCGCGACGAGGCCGAGCACGCCCTCCCCGCGAACGTCGTCAAGCTGTAACCCGGCGACTTTAGCACCTCCTTTATCCCCTTCCGCTTCGGCGGGAGGGGAATGGGGTGGCATTGCGGTGTCCGCCGCGATAAGGCCCCTTCGCATACCGGCCCTGCCCCGCGCAGGTCCGGGCCAGCCGGGTTACCGCGTCCCCAATAACGACGACGGCTTCTCGATGATGATGGAACCATCATGACCGACACGATCAACGACAACCGTAAGGCCGAGCTGCTCTCCAGCGTGGTCGAGCATATCGACATCACCAAGTTCGACGCGCGCCCGATCATCGATTCGATGGGCAAGATGAGCTTCACCAGCCGCGACCTGGCGCGCGCGACCGGCATCTACAATCAGATGCTGGCCGACAAGGACTGCTCGATCTTCCTCGTCATCGCGGGTTCGACCTCGGCGGGCGGCTGCATGGACCTCTATGCCGAGCTGCTGCGCTCGAACATGATCGACGGTGTCGTCGCGACCGGCGCGTCGATCGTCGACATGGATTTCTTCGAGGGCCTGGGCCACAAGCATTACCAGGCGCTGGAAGTGCCGGACGACAACACGCTGCGTTCGCTCTACATCGACCGCATCTACGACACCTATATCGACGAAGAGCAGCTTCAGGACTGCGACCACACGATCGGCAAGATCGCGGACTCGCTGGAGCCCAAGGCCTATTCGAGCCGCGCCTTCATCCGCGAGATGGGCAAGTATCTGGCCGAGCACGGCAAGAAGGACAACAGCCTCGTCAAGCTCGCCTATGAGCATGACGTGCCGATCTTCTGCCCGGCCTTTGTCGACTCCTCGGCGGGCTTCGGTCTGGTCAAACACCAGGTCGAACGCGCCAAGGAAGGCAAGCCGTACATGGTGCTCGACGCGATCGCCGATTTCCGCGAACTGACCGACATCAAGATCAAGGCAGGCACCACCGGCCTGCTGATGATCGGCGGCGGCGTGCCGAAGAATTTCATCCAGGACACGGTTGTCTGTGCCGAGATCCTGGGCCATGAAGACGTCGAGATGCACAAATACGCCGTGCAGATCACGGTGGCCGATGTTCGTGACGGTGCCTGCTCGTCCTCGACGCTCAAGGAAGCGGCGAGCTGGGGCAAGGTCGATACCGCGCTCGAGCAGATGGTGTTCGCGGAAGCGGGTTCGGTGATGCCGCTGCTCGCTTCGGACGCCTATCATCGCGGCCACTGGCGTGAGCGCGCGAAGCGTCGTTGGGGGGCTATTTTCGACTGATGTTGGACTTCTTGGAACGTGAGCAGCTTGCCTATCTGATCATCGGCGTGATCCTGCTCGCGGCGATAGCATTCGCGATCCCCTATTCCCGTCGTCGCAAGCGCGAAAAGCTGCGGCGTCGGGGGATCAAGAAGTACGGACATTGAGAAAAAGGGCGGAACCGCAGGGTTCCGCCCTTTTTTCTTGCCCGGCACGCGCCCTCCCGGCAGGTTTGCCCCGATAACGCCGTGCGGCGCGGATGGAGAGGATAGGATGATCGACCGACGCTCTGTGATCGGAGCCATGGCGAGCGTGCCGCTGGCCGCCCGCGCCGCCGCGCAGGCCGCACCGGCCTCCGCCACCGGCATGACGCCCTGGCCGCCCGCCGAGCATTTCCCCCTCTGGCCCGGCCGTCCGCCCGGCGCGCGCGCGACTTTGCCCAGCCCCCGTCCCTCGATGAACGGCCCGGCGGGGCAGCAGCAAATGTGGCTGCGCGGCATCGCCACCCCGATCGTCGCGGTCTTCCGGCCCGAGCGGCCCGACGGTCGCGCCGTGCTGACCATTCCCGGCGGCGGCTATGGCTTCGTGTCGGTCCAGAATGAGGGGATCGACGTCGCGCGGACGCTCAACCCGCATGGCATCACCGTCTTCGCGCTCGCCTATCGCCTGCCCTCCGAAGGCTGGGACCATCAGGCCGACGTCCCCCTCCAGGATGCACAGCGCGCCATGCGGCTGATCCGCGCCGATGCGGCGCGATACGGCATCGACCCGGCGCGGCTGGGTATCGTCGGCTTTTCGGCGGGCGGGCATCTCGCGGGTTCGCTGACCGTCGGTTATGACGACCGGGTCTATGCGCCCGTCGACGCCGCCGACCGCCAATCGGCGCGCCCGCGCTTTTCGGGGCTGGTCTATCCGGTCGCCAGCCTGTCGACGCCGACCACCCATGCCGGGTCGCGCGACAATCTTCTGGGCCCCCATCCCGATCCCGCGACCAGGGCGCGCTATGACAGCCCGCGCCGGATCGATGCGACCACGCCGCCGCTGTTCCTGGTCCATGCGGTCGATGACGGGCTGGTTCCGCTCGACCAGTCGCTCGACCTGCTGACCTGCGCCCGCACCGCCAAGGTGCCGGTCGAGGCGCATTTCTTCGAGAAGGGCGGGCACGGCTTCGGCGCGCTGGGCGCCCCCGAAGGCGCCCCGGCGCGGCTGTGGCCCGATCTGTTCGACCGCTGGATCAACCAGACGCTGGGGGCGTGATGCCCAAACCTACGCTCGCCCCGTGCGGACGGATGGGGATAGCCCCTTAGAACAGCCTTTGCAGGCTCCGCTCCAGCATCATCATTTGCCACAGCGTCCGGCCATGGTCGGCCCGCCCCGCCCGGTGGTCGGCGGCCATGCGCCCCAGTTCGGCCAGCTGGAACCAGCCCGTCTCGCGCAGCAGCCCCGATTGCGCCAACCGGGCCGCCTCGTCGGCCAGGGCGCCGCGAAACCACGCGCTGATCGGCGTGACGAAGCCCATCTTCGGCCGATAGAGGATGTCGCGCGGCAGATAGGGCTCCAGCGCCTTCTTCATCAGCCATTTGCCCTGCCCGCCTCGCACCCGCATCGCGGCGGGCAGGCGGGCGGCATATTCCACCAGGCGATGGTCGAGCAGCGGCTCGCGCGCCTCCAGCCCCACCGCCATCGAGGTGCGGTCGGTCTTGGTCAGGATATCGCCGGGCAACCAGATCTTCAGATCGGCATATTGCGCGCGGTCGATGGCGTCGCGGGCGGGCGCGTCGCGCATCGCCGCGACATAGCGATCCTCGGCCCGGTGGCCGCCCAGCGCCGCCTTCGCCTCCGCCGAAAACAGCCGCGCGCGCCATTCCGGGCTGGTGACGCCCACCGCCCGCGCATAGGCTTCCGCCCCGTCCATCCCCAGCGCCAGCAGCGTCGTCTTGGCACGCAGCGGGCGCGGGGCCCAATCGGCCTTGGGATAGAATCGCCCGAGCGTCCCGAACAGCCCGCATCGCAGATCCGCCGAGAACAGACCGCGGACCCGCTCCTCGCCCGCATGGAAGACGTGGCGGCGATAGCCCGCCATCGCCTCGTCCGCGCCGTCGCCGGACAGCGCGACGGTGACATGCTCGCGCGCCAGCTGGCACAGCCGATAGGTGGCGAGCGCCGAGGCATCGGCAAAGGGCTCGTCGAAATGCGCGACCAGCGTGTCGATCAGCGTGAAGTCGTCGGCGCGCACCACCCGCTCGACATGGTCGGTGGCGAAACGCCGGGCCACGGTGCGGGCATAGCCCCGCTCGTCATGCCCCGCCTCCTCGAAGCCGATGGTGCAGGTGCGCACCGCGCGCGGGGACGCCTCCGCCATGAGCGCGACCACGCCCGAGCTGTCGACACCGCCCGACAGGAACGCGCCGAGCGGCACGTCCGCGACCATCCGGCTGGTCACCCCGGCCCGCATCCGCGCAAGCAGTTCCTCGCCCATCCGCGCGGCCGATCCGGTTTCCCGGTCGGAGAAATCCACGTCCCACCATTGCCGGGGAGACGGAATGGCCCGCCCCCGCTCGATCAGCAGGAAATGCCCGGCGGGCAATTTGTGGACGCCGCCCATGATGCTGGCATCGTCGGGGACATAGCCCAGTGCCAGATAATCCTCGACCGCGCGGATATCGGGCCGTCGCCGGAACAGCGGATGCGCCAGCACCCCCTTCATCTCCGAGGCGAAGGCGACCGCGCCATCGGGCAGCTCGGCCCAGTGGAGCGGCTTCACCCCCAGCCGGTCGCGCGCCAGGAACAGCGCCCCCGCCCTGGCGTCATGCACCGCAAAGGCGAACATGCCGACCAGCCGGTCGAGCATCGACGGCCCCCAATGCCGCCAGCCGTGCAACAGCACCTCGGTATCGCCATCGGTGCGGAACACCGCGCCGCCCGCACGCAACTCCTCGCGCAATTCGCGGTAATTATAGATTTCGCCGTTGAAGCAGACCGCGACCTCGCCATCGACCATCGGCTGGGGCGAGCCCTCGACGTCGATGATCGACAGCCGCGCATGGGCAAAGCCGACACCGGGCGCGGTCCACAGGCCCTGCCCGTCCGGCCCGCGATGCGCCTGTGCGCCGATCATCGCGCGCAGCCGGGCGGGATCGACCGGCTTGGGCGTGGCGGGATGGAACAGACCGGCGATACCGCACATGGGATCAGCGCCGCCCGGTCAGACGGTCGGCGAAGCGATCGATCGGTCCCAGCGCCTGGACGAACGCCGCGATCGCCTGGCGGTCATCCCCCTCGCTCGACACATGGACGGCGACCGCCACCTGGCGCCGGCCGAGCAGTCTGGCCTTCATCGTCTCGATCTTCACCCGTCGCATGTCCGGGGTCAGCGTATCGCCGATCCGGTACCAGCTCGCAACGACGCGCTGCATCGTCCGGCGATCGGGCGTCGTCTCGATCAGCCGGGTCGCATCGCCGCCCGCGACAGGCGCCAGATCGGCGACGCGGATCCAGGGATCGGCTTCGTGCAGGATGCCCGTCCCGAACGCGCCCAGCTTGCCGCCCTCGCGCTGCTGCGGGAAGATGCCGACCGCCAGATCGACCTGATGCCCCTGCCCGTCGGCATAGGTGCGCAGCAGCACCTGCGCGCCGGGATAATAGGGCCGCCATTCGCTGATCTGCGGCGCGGGGGTCCAGCCGGGCACGTCGGGCAGCGCCATATGTGCGGGCAGCGCGGCGACGCGCGACCCGGCAAAGCCGCTCCAGCTGGGGTAGAGCGCGGTGATCGTCACCGCCAGGATCGCGGCGAGCAGCGGGTCGATACGGCGGCGCGGAATGGCGGAGAGGCGCGCGGGGTCGAAGGCGGGATCGTCGGGCGACCGGTCGAAGAACTGCCACCCGATCGCCAGCACCGCCGCCATGACGAAGGCGAAGAACACCCAGCCGAAGATGATGTGATCGACGCCCCCCGCCACCTCGATCGAGGTGAGGTCGGCGGCGAAGATCGTTCCCCAGGCGCGGATGCCGTTGGCCAGCACCGGCACGATCACCGACACGATCAGGAACACCGCGCGCCGCCAGGGCGAACGGAAGCAAAGATTGGCGACCAGCGTCGCAAAGGCGATCATCGCCAGGACGAATTTGGACCCCGAACACGCCTCCGCCACCTCGAACCAGTAGCGCCCGGCATGGATCAGCACGCCGTCCGCACTGGCGGGGATGCCGCTCCAGTCGAGCAGCGGCATGACGATCGCCACGGTGATCTGCTGAAGCGGCTTTTCCAGTTCCGCGCCGAACGGCACCAGGAACCAGGCATAGGCCAGCGGGAACAACAGCCCGCGCGCCACCATCGGGCCCAGCAGCGTGACGACCAGCCCCTCCAGCGTCGCGACCAGCCCCAATTGCCGCACCAGCGCGACCGTGGCGGACTCGCCGAGCAGCCAGAGGAACCCGCCCGCCGCGACGAGCAGCAATCCCGGCCACCAGGCGGCCGGGGTGAGTTGCTTCAACTCCGACCGCCGCTGCCAGATCAGCCAGCCGACGACCGGGCCGATGAACAGGCAATGGCCATAGGTCGTGCTGGTCCACCAGATCTCGACCAGATGCGCGACGTCGCGGCGCAGGAGGAACAGGACGAACAAAGCCGCCACGCCGAGCAGCGCCAGATGATAGCCCCAGCGTCCCGGCTTCACGACACCATATCCTTCATCAGCCGGTCGAGCGGCGCCAGCCGCGCCCCCCAGCCGTAACGCTCCATCACCCGCGCGCGCGCGGCGGGGTTGGTGGCGGGGCCGTTCAGCGCGGCGAGGACGCGGGCCGCGAAATCCCGGTCGTCCGCCGCCACCGCGATGGTGCCGCCATGATCGATCCCCTCGGCGGCGGCGCGCGACGCGACGACGGGGCGGGCCATCGCCATCGCCTCCAGCACCTTGTTCTGGATGCCGCGCGCCAGCATCAGCGGCGCGATGCAGACCGCCGCCCCCGCCAGCCATGGCCGCGTGTCGGGCACCTCGCCGGTGACGATCACCGCCTCCCCCGCCAGTCGCCGCACCGCCGCGGCGGGCGCGCGGCCGACAATGGCGAAGCGCGCATCCGGCCGGACGGCGCGGATGCATGGCAGGATGGTCTGGGCGAAATGGATTACCGCATCGATATTGGGGCGATAGTCCATCTGCCCGGTGAAGACGATCAGCGGGCCGTCCCGCACCACCGGCGCCACTGCGCCGGGCGCATGGACGGTCGCGTCGATGCCGTTCTCGATGGCCAGGACATGGCCCTGCCCACCCTGGCTGCGGAACAGGGCGGCCTCGGCCTCGCTGACGAACAGGGTCGCATCGGCATCGCGGGCGACGCGGCGCTCAAAGGCCGACAGACGTTTCGCCTCGCGCGCCAGCATCCAGGCCCTGGGGCCGGTCGCGCCATCCGCCATCGCGGCGAACTTGGCCGAGTCGACGTCCACCATGTCCATCACGGTCGGCCCTTGCCCGCGATACTGCGCCATCTGGCCCGAAAAGACATAGGTCGCGGCCACCCCGCCCTGCCGCACCCCGGCCACCGCCCGCGCCATGGCGGGATGGGCAAAGGCGGTCAGCGAGACCGGGCGGCCGGTCGCCAGCGCCTCGACGGCGGCGCGCGGCATCCCCTTGGTACGGGGGATCACATGGCAACTCGCCAGCAGGTCGCGGAATGCGGGCGGCGGATCGCGCTCGGCCTCGCTTTCGGCAAAGGCGCAGAGATGGATGCGCCAGTCGCGCGCCAGATGCCGCAGGATGTGGAAGCTGCGGATCTTGTCGCCGCGATCGGGGGGAAAGGGCACGCGGTGCGCGAGGAACAGCAGGTCCCTCACCCCAGCCCCCGTGCGATCACCGGCCCCGCGATCCGCGCCGCCCAGACCGGCATCCGCTTCCAGATGGCGATCATCGCGGCATATTTGGGGTTGAGCGGATTGATCGCGCGCGGCCCATGGATGCTGCGGCTGGCATAGACCAGCGGCCGCCCCTCGAACCCCCAATTCTTCTTGAACGCCGCCGCGCCGGTCCCAACCTTCGACCGGCCGAAGTCGAAGCGGTGGCAGCCGCGCGACCGCGCGTGCCGCATCAGCGCGAAATACATCAGGTCATTGGCGCGCAGGCCCCGCGCCGCCTGCGTGCCCCCGCCCCAATAGGGATAGACGGTACCGCCATGATAGAGGCTGAGCACGCTCGCCACTGCGCGGCCGCGATGACACACGGTCAGCACGTCCGCGTCCAGCCGCGCCGCCGCCTCGCGGAACAGCCGCGCCGGAAACACCGGAGTGCCCAGATTGCGGACCGATTCGGCATAGACGCGGTAATGCTCGGCCAGCATCGCCGTATCGGCGCCGGTCTGGACGGTCAGCTCATTGGCCAGCGCCTTGCGCACCTCGGCCCGCTGCTTGCGCGGGATCGCCTTCAGCTCGGCCTCGTCATCGGCGGCGATCGGGCGGACGAAACCCAGATAGCTGTCGGCGTCGGGCGTCCAACCATCCGGCACCGGCCCTCCGCGCAACTCGACCGACTCGATGCCACGATCGCGGGCGAGCGTCCAGGCCGCCTCCGCCAGCAGGTCCACACCCTCGCCCAGCACGCCGCCATCGACGCCGAAGCCCGTCGACACCATCGCCGCGCCGAACAAGGGCGAGCGAATCTCGCTGAGCGGCAACAGGCCGACCAGATCGCCGCTGCGCTCCGCGACCAGGCAATGCGCCTTTTGGCCACAGCCCGCCGCCCCCGCCAGCAGCCAGCCGGTGCGATGAAAGGGCGTGCCACCGGCGGCATCCACGAACGCATCGATCCGCGCACGCTCCGTTTCGCGCGCCAGATCGGCGACGCGCAGGGTCGGCAGCGTCGCGCTCATGCCAGCTGTGCCGCTTCCCTGGCCGCCACCTGATCGACCCGGCCCCAGTCATGCCGCCCGAGCAGCGCGCGCAGCTTGCCCTCCATCGCGCCCAGCCGCGAATAATGGCGGATGCGTGAGCGAAGCGGGGCGGCGGTGACGCGCGGCTGGCCGGGATCGATCTCCCAGGGATGGAAATAGAACATCGCGCCATGCCGGTCGCGCTCGACCTGCCCGATCGCGATGTCGGTCAGCTTGGCGGGCAGCATCCGGAAGAAACCGCCGCCGGTCGCCAGCCGCCGCTGGCCGAACTGCGCCACCGTCACCGGCAGCTCGATCAGATCGGCATCGGCCAGCGGCCGCCAGGCATAGCGCGGCGAGGCCGCCCAGCCATAATGATCGTGCCGCAGCGGCGCGACGCTGGAGGAATAACGATAGCCCGCCTCGGCCAGCACGGGATGCGCCCAGGGGGTACGGGTGTCGATCGAGAAGCTGGGCGCGCGATAGCCGGTCACCGCCTGCCCGCCCGCATCCTCGATGGCGGTGCGCGCGCGGAGTAGATCGGCGCGGAACTGGTCGGCGGTCATGGTGAAGACGCGCTGATGGTCCCAGCCATGGCTGGCCATTTCATGCCCGGCCGCGACGATGCGACGGATCAGGCCGGGATGGCGATGCGCGACCCAGCCCAGCGTGAAGAAGGTCGCGCGCGTCCCCGTCTCGGCGAACAGCGACAGGACCGCGTCGGTATTGGCCTCGACCCGACTGTCCAGCCGGTCCCAGTCGGCCTTGTCGATCGTCCGTTCGAAGGCGCCGACCTGGAACCACTCCTCGACATCGACCGACATGCCATGGAGCGGCCGGGCCGCGCCGGGCTCAGGCGGCATGGCCCCAGGCGCCCGTGCGGATCGTCGGGCTTTCCTCGCGGCGGGGCTCGCCACGCGCGTCGGCATCGCTCCAGTCGACCATCAGCGTCAGCACGCGGCGCAGCGCCGCCTCCTGCTGCTCCAGCCGCGCCTCCAGCCGCGCGATCCGCTCCTCCAGGGCCGCGACCGGCGACGGATCGGCGGCCGCCGCCGGGGCGGGCTTGGCAGGTTGGGGTTCCGGCGCGGGCCGGGGCTCGGGGATCGGGCGCAGCGATACCGGCTCGGGCGCGGGCGGCGGGGCGACGATGCGCGGGCTGCCGCCCTGCCCCGTCTGGCTGTCGGGCATGATCCGGGTGCGGACGATCGGATCGGCCATCGCGGCGGGCGCAGGCGCGCCGTTCAGCGTCGCGGCGCCCAGCGTCCCCAGCCCGAAGACCGATCGGTCGAAGGCGGGTGCGGCGGCCTGGGACGGTGCGATCGGGGCGGGTTCGGCTTGTACCTCGGCGTCGCGCGAGGCCGCGAACCGATCGCCCCCCATATCGGCGGCCATGTCGGCGGCGACGCTTTTGACGGTTTCCTCGCCGATCAGCTCGACCCCCTCGACCGCCGCCTGCAACAGCACGCGGCCCGCCAGCACGTTCAGACGGCGCGGCACGCCGCCCGACACCTCGTACAGCGCGTCGAACGCGTCGGCGGCGAAATCGGGGCGGCCGGTCCATCCCGCCACCGCCAGCCGGTGCGCGATGTAATCGGGAACCTCGTCGGCCTCCATCGGGTCGAGATGGTGGATGGCGATGACCCGCTGGCGCAGCTGCTCGATGGCGGCCGAGCCGAGCAGGCGCTCGCGGAATTCGGGCTGTCCGACCAGCAGGATCTGGAGCAGCGCATGCCCCCCTGCCTGGAAATTGGACAGCATGCGCAGTTCTTCGAGCGAGGCGAGCGGCAGCGCCTGCGCCTCGTCGACGATCAGCAGGATGCGACGCCCCTCGCGCGCGACGCCGTTCAGCGCGCGCTCGATCGCGGCCAGCAGTCCCGCCTTGGACAGACCCAGGCTGTCGACGCCCAGCTGTCCGGCGACGGTGCGGAGCAGGTCGTTCGGCTCGATCGCGGTCGACACGATATGGATGACGCGCAGGCGGCGCTGGTCGAGCGTCTCGACAAGATGGCCGACCAGGGTGGTCTTGCCCGCGCCGACATCGCCGGTGATGACGATGAAGCCCTCGCCCTGCGCCAGGCCATAGCCGAGATAGGCCATCGCCTTGCCGTGAGTCGCCGTCTCGAACCAGAAACGCGGGTCCGGCGTCAGCTGAAACGGGCGCTCGCCCAGACCAAAATGCGTCTCGTACATCATCGTGCCTTTCGGCCGGTCAGAACTGGTATCGTGCCGCGATCAGGGCCTGCGCCGACAGCGCGCTGGACAGGTCCCCGACCGTGAAGTGATACAATCCCACCGACGCGGTTGTTCCGAGCCGACCGAAGTTGCGGTAATAGCTGGCGGTCGATCCCAGCGACACCACGTCCTCGGCCCCCGCCAACTTACTGGCATAATAGTTAACGAAGCCGTTAACGTTAAGCCCCGAATTCGGGCCGAGCGCATGGCCGAAGAAAATCTGCGCGTACCAGCTTTCGTCCTCGGTGCCATAGACGACGATGCCCGGCGCGTTCTGCGGCGCGAAGAGGCGGCGATTGGTATAGCCCAGCCCGAGCCCCAGGGTCGAGCGGCCGCGCGTTATCGACACCATCGCATCCAGTCCGCGCGCGCGGTAGAGCGAGGTCTGCACCGATTGCAGCGCGTCGTTCAGGCACCCGCCCGGCGTCGTGCCGCTGGTCGAGAACACGCATCCGTTGAACTGCTGCCCAAAGGCATCGCGCGTCTCGACGAAATTGGTCGGCAGGTTGGACAGGCCATCGCGCAACTGCCGCCCGAAGGTCTGGATGCCGTCATAGACCGCGACCTGCATGACGACGTTGCGCGACGCCTGATAGCGGGCGACGCCGGTCACGCTGAGCGAGCCGTAACGCTCGCCGACATGCCCCTCCACCGAGGTGCGGCGATCGGGGCGCCAGATCACGCCCGCATCATAATAGACGCCGTCAGTGCGATAGGCGATGCGACGCGGGCCGGTGGGCGCGGTGACGAAGCGGCCCCGGCTGTCGACCAGCGGGCGTCCGGCGGCGTCGACCGCCGCATCGCGCTGGCTGCTCTCGATCCGCTCATAGCCGACCCCGGCGGTCAGCGCGACATAGGGGGAAATGGGTTTCAGCACGTCGCCGCGCACGAACCAGCCCTCGTAACGCTGCGCCAGCTGCCCGGCATCGTCGCGCTCATAAGAGGCGTTGAGCGACAGCCCGACCGGCAGGACCGCGCCGGGGCGGACATTGGCGCTGACCGTCGCCAGCTGGTTCCAGCTGTCGCTGAAATAGTCGAGGCGCGGCTGGCCCGGCGCGATGCCGCCAAAGCCCGGCGTGTCGACGCGAGTATAGCCCAGCCGGTAATTGGCGCCGATCTGCACCGGCCCGGCGCGGGTGGTCAGGACCGGACCGATATAGGCCGAATAGAGCTGCGAGATATTGCCGGTATCGCCGACCAGCACGCCCGGCGCGGCGCCGCGAATGTCCGAGCGCGTCCGCGTGGCGAGCGCGCCGCCGTCCAGGGTCAGGTCGCGCGTCAGCCGATAGGCGCCGCGCGCCAGCCCGCTATGGATGTCATCGTCGGCATAGCGATCGTTCCAGCCGAACCGATGTTCGTAGCGATAGCTGAGCTGCGCCTGCGCGCGCGGGGTGCTCGCCTGCGCATTCACGCCCGCCGCCAGGCTGGTGAAGGTCACCACATCGCCGCCGTTCAGATCGGCGCTCAGCAGCTGCCCCACCTCGATATAGGGGGCGATGCGGACACGCGATGGGGTGCCGCCTGCGGGCGCGGGCGCGACGCCGGGGGCTGCGCTGCCCGGCGCGGATGTGGAGGGGGGCGCGGCCATGCCCTGCACCTGCGCCGCCAGCGCCGACGGCCAGGCCGCCAGAGCCAGCGCCGAGGCGATCAGAACCGGCCGCGCCGCCGTCACCGGGCGTCGTCCTTGCCATATCCGCCATAATAGCCGAACCGGCGGCTGCCCGGCACGAAGGCGACGCTGTTGAGCACCAGCTGGATATGCTCGCACGCATCGAGCAACGCGATCGCGCCCGCGACCTCGCTCTCGGGCGTGCGGTCGGCGCGGACGACCATCATCACCTGCCCCGCCAGCATCGCCAGCACCGAGGCGGACGAGGCGGCCAGCGCGGGCGGCGAGTCGAAGATGACCAGGCGGCGCGGATTGGCCGACAACAGCCGCTGCAACACCGTCCGGGTCCGCGCCGAGGCGAGCAATTCGGTGTCGCTGGCGCTGCGCGTGCCGCAGGGCAGCACCGACAGATGCGGGACGTCGGTCCGGATCACCAGATCCTCGACATCGATCGCGCCGTCGTCGAGCGCGTCGAGCAGCCCCGGCCCCTCGGCCAGCCCCAGCCGGTCGAGCACGTCGGGCTTGGCGACATCGGCGTCGACCAGCAGCACCTCGGTATCGCGCTCGGCGGCCAGCGACAGCGCCAGGTTGACCGCGCAGAAGGTCTTGCCGTCCTGCGGCCGCGCCGAGCAGATCAGGACGGTGCGCGCCTTGTCGGCATCGCCCGTCTCGACCAGGCGGCGGCTGGTGATGATCAGCTGGCGCTTGACCAGCCGGAACTCCTCGGCCAGCGGCCCGACCGGCGCGCCGGGGACGATCATACCGTTCTCGGCCAGCATCGCGCGGTCGACCATCGCGACGTCGCTGAAGCCGGGATTATATTCGCTCGCCAGGAATTCCTCGTCGCCCGGCTGCGCCAGGAACTCGGCCGGAATGCCGCTCAGGCTGGCGGGAAATTCGGGATCGGGTGCGCTGTCTGGCGCGACCATGGCGGGCGGCATCCGGTCCGCCTCGCGCGGCGCGACAGGCCTGGCGTCTTCGCCCCGCTCGCCCTCGGGCATGACGGGCGCGCGGACAAAGGACTGGAAGTCGTAGACATTCGCCGCACGTTCGAGCAGCGAAGGCTCCCGCCGGGGCCGGTTCGGTTTCAAGGGCTTGGTCATGCCGCCATACCCCGCTGCAATAGCTCGATCGCGACCACCATCCCATAGGCCGCGCCCAGCGCCGCCGTCCCGCCGAGGAACAACTTCATCCGCTTGGCCCGTACCTCGGCCTGCGCGCGCGTGACGACCTCGCCGATCGCGCCGATCACCGGCAACCCCATCGCGCGTTGCAGCGAATGCGGCGTGGTGAAGGTCTGGCGCAGCTTGGACAGGGCAAAGGCGGTCCCGATCCCCAATCCCAACGCGGCCAGGAACACGCCGGTCAGTAGCAACAGGCGATTGGGCGCGGTCGGCGTGCGCGGATAGGTGGGCGGGTCGATCACCGAGAAACGCATCGAGTCGGTCTGGTTCTGCGCCTGTCCGCGCAGCGCGACCTGCTCGCGCTGGCGCAGCAGCTGGTCGTAACTGTCCTTCAGCACCTGATAGTCGCGGTCGATCGCCCCCTGCTGCGCCGCCGCCTCGGGATCGGTCGACAGGCTGGCGTTCAACCGGTCGAGGTCGTTCTGCAACTGGCTCTTGCGCATCTTCAGGCTGGCGAGCTGCGCCTGCTTCTCGGCGGCCATCGACTGGAGCGACATGTAGAGCGGATTGGGCTGCCCACCCGCCCCGCCGCCCGGCGGCTCGGCCCGCGCGGCGGCCTGCGCGACCGCCAGCTGGCTCTTCAGCGCGATCACGTCCGGATGGCTGTCGGTATAGCCGCGCGCCCTGGCATCGGCGAGCTGACCCTGAAGCGTCGCCAGCCGCGCGCGCGCGGGGCCGGCGACCCCGCCGCCCTCGCCCACCGTGCGCGGCGTGCCCGCCAGCTGCCCCTGCACCGCCGCGACGCTCGACTGGGCGGCGGCCATGTCGCTGTCCACCTGCGCCATCTGCGAGCGCGCCAGCCCGATCCGGTCGGCGACCGATCCGCTGCCCGGCAGGCCGCCCAGGAACTGGTTCTGATACTGGGCGCGCTTGGCCTCGGCGATCTGGAGCTGCTTCTGGCGGTCGTCCAGCTGCTTGTCGAGAAAGGCCAGGCTCTGGTTCGTGTTGTTGCGATCGCCGACCAGATTGGATTCGACGAAGATGTCGATCAGCTTCTGCGCGACCTGCTGCGCCAGCTTGGGGCTGGACTGGGTGACGGTCAGCTGAAAGATCGTGTCCTGCTGGTTCTCGATCTTGATCGACTGGGCAAGGGCCGAGACGCGCGCGGCGACGTCGGCGTCGCTCGACACCGTGCTGGCCAGGTCGGTGCCGCGCACCACCTTTTGCAGGTTGATCGCCGAGATCAGCGTCTGGCGCACCTGATCGACCGAATCCATCTGGCTGGCCTGGTTCGAGGCGATGCCGTCGGGCAGGATCTGCGCATTCTGCACCGCGATGCGCGCGCGCGATTCATACCGGCTGGGGATTTGCGAGACGAACAGCCAGCCCGCGATGCACACCGCCCATGCGACGCCCAGCGCCAGCCAGCGCCGGGTCCAGATCGCATGGATCGCTATGCGGATTTCATCCTGGATGCTCGACATGCGCAGGCGCGACCTTAGAACATCGACTCAGGGATGATGATGACGTCGCCCGGCTCCAGCCGGACATTCGCCTTCGAATCGCCCTTGCGAAGCAGGTCGTTGATCTGAAGCGCATATTCGCGCTGCTTGCCGGTCTCGCGGTCGGTGCGCACCAGCTTGGCCTTGTTACCGGCCGCATATTGGTTCAGCCCGCCCACCGCGATCATCGCATCGAGTAGCGTCATGTTGGCGCGGTAGGGGATGGCGGCGGGCTTTTCGGTCGCGCCGACGATCCGCACCTGCTGGCTATAGGTGCCGGAGAAATTCTCGACGATCACCGACACGATCGGGTTGGAGACATATTCCGACAGCGCCTTCTTCATGTCGTCGGCCAGCATCGCGGGCGTCTTGCCGACGGCGGGCATGTCGTTGACCAGCGGCGTGGTGATGCGGCCGTCGGGGCGCACCTGGACCTTAGTCGACAGGTCGGGATTGCGCCAGACGAAGATGTTGAGCTGGTCGAGCGGGCCGATGACATATTCCTCGCCCGGCTGCTCCTTGCGCGCGACATAGCCCGCCGAGGGCAATTCGGGGTCCGGCCGCCCGGTCGAACAGGCGGTCAGCGTCGAGGCCGCCAGGCCTGCGAGCAAGAGGGGACGGGCGAACGATGCCATCGAAGGAGTCTCCTGAACCCTGTTATCCCGGCCGGAACAAAGGGCAAATTGCGCAGCGTCGCTATGCCATGAAGAGGTGAACAGAGCGTTAGTCGCTGTGATCCCTCGGCAATAGCTCGGCCGCAGGACCATGTCCCAAAAAGGCACAAGGACTGGCCGTGGCGCCATAGGCCCCGGCCAGGAAGATGGCGACGACATCCCCGACATCGCCGCGCGGCAGGGCGATCCGATCACCCAGCCGGTCGAGCGGGGTGCAGAGCGGCCCGACCACCGACACCGTCTCGGTCGCCTCGCCGCCCATCGCATGCGCCAGCGCCAGCGGATAGTTGCGCCGGACGACGGTGCCGAAATTGCCGCTGGCCGCAAGCTGATGGTTGAGGCCGCCATCGAGGATCAGGAAGGTCTCGCCCCCGCTCTCCTTGCGATCGACCACGCGCGCCAGATAGACCCCGGCCTCCGCGACCAGCCAGCGCCCCAGTTCGATCGCGAACCGGCTGTCGCGCAGGATAGCGGGGCGCGCCGTCACCGCCGTCTCCAGCGCGGCCCCCACCCGCTCGATGTCGAGCGCGGTATCGCCCGCGAAATAGGGCACGCCGAAGCCGCCGCCCAGATTGACCAGCGGCGGCGCCTGCCCCGCCTCCTCCGCCAGCCGCGCGGCGAGCGCGATGGTGGCGGCCTGGGTATCGATGATCGCCTGCGGGTCGAGCGCCTGGCTGCCCGCATAGATATGGAAGCCGCGCCAGTCCGCACCCGCCGCAACCAGATCGCGGACCAGCGCGGGCACCCGCACCGCATCGATCCCAAAGGGCGACGGCCGCCCGCCCATCTTCATCCCCGATCCGCGCAGCTCGACATCCGGATTGACCCGCACCGCCAGACGGGGCTGCACGCCTAGCCGTTCGGCGATGGCGAGCGCGCGGGTCGCCTCGCCTTCGGATTCCAGATTGATCGTCACCCCGGCGGTCAGCGCGGCGGACAGCTCGGCATCGCGCTTGCCCGGCCCGGCAAAGCTGACCGGACGCCCCAGCCGCTCGACCTTCGCCAATTCGCCCGCCGAGGCGACGTCGAAGCCGTCGACCAGCTCCGCCATCGCGGCGAGCAGCGGCGGGAACGGATTGGCCTTGATCGCATAATGCAGGTCGATCGCGGGAAAGGCGGCGCGGAACCGCGCGACCCGTGCCGCGACGATGGCGGGGTCATAGACGAACACCGGGCCTTCCCGCTGCGCCAGCCAGTCCGGCGCAGTGCGCCCGGCGATCGTCAGCATCCCCCGCTGGCCCGCATATTCGGGGGGGATCGGCCCCATCGGCTTCATGACGTCATATCCTTGTCGGCGATCGCGCGGCGCAGGGCGGCGCGGTCCAGCTTGCCATTGGCGTTGCGGGGCAGTTCCTCGCGCCAGTCGATGCGCGCGGGCTGCATGAAATTGGGCAGGTCGCGCTTCAGCCGCGCCCGCAGCGCGGGTTCGTTCGCCGGATCGCCCGCCAGGACCAGCACGATCGCCTGTCCCTGCGCCTCGTCCGCGACACCGATCGCCACCGCCTCGCGCGCCTCGCCACCCGCCAGCGCGGCTTCCTCGACCTCCTGCGGGCTGATCCGGTTGCCCGCGACCTTGATCATCTCGTCATCGCGCCCGACGAAGCGGAGCAGGCCGTCCGCCCCCTCCACGACCGTATCCCCCGACCAGACCGCGCGGGGCCAGCCCGGCGCGGGGCGGAAACGCTGCGCGGTCCGCTCCGCATCGCGCCAATAGCCCTGCGCGACCAGTGGCCCGGCATGAACCAGCTCCCCCGGCTCGCCCGGCTCGGCGCGGGTTCCGTCGGGGCGCAGCACCATCACCTCGGCAAAGGGGATCGCGCGGCCGATCGCATCGGGATTCGCGTCGATCAGCGCCGGGTCGAGATAGGTGGAGCGAAACGCTTCGGTCAGGCCGTACATGGCGTAGAGATCGGCCTGGGGAAACCGCTCGCGCAATCCCCGCACCAGTCGCGGGGTCAGCGCGCCGCCCGAATTGGTCAGCCGCCGGAGCGGCGCGACCGCCTCCTCGGGCCAGTCGATCCCCAGCAACTGCGTCCAGAGCGGCGGCACCCCCGCCAGCACCGTCGCGTCGTGCCGCGCCACCGCTTTCACCACGTCGCGCGGGGTCAGATAGTCGAGCGGCGCCACCGCCCCTCCGGCCGCCCAGGTCGAGAGGAGCTGGTTCTGCCCATAGTCGAAGCTGAACGGCAGGACGCCGAGCACCCGGTCCTGCGGGGTCAGCCGCAGATAGTCGGCGACGGCGATCGCCCCGAACCACAGATTGGCGTGGCTCAGCATCACCCCCTTGGGCCGCCCCGTCGAGCCGGAGGTGTAGAGGATCGCCGCCAGCGCCTCCGGATCGGCGGAGGACCGGGGCAGCGCCTCGCCCTCCCCCGCCTCGGTCGCGAGCAGGACGCCGGGGGGTATGTCGCCGTCCTCCAGCGTGGCGGCGCGCGGGGCGTGGGTCAGCAGCATCGCGGCACCGCTGTCCGCCAGGATATGCGCGACCTGCGCTCGCTTGAGCAGCGGATTGACCGGCACATGGACCAGCCCCGCGCGCGGCGCGGCGAGCGGCATCAGCGCGGCGACGCGCGTCTTGGGCAACCATGTCGCGACCCGCGCGCCGGGGGCGAAACCCTGTGCCGCCAGCCATCCCGCCAGCCGCGCGACCGCCGCCTCCACCTCGGCGAAGGTCAGGGCGGCGTCGCGTTCCAGCAGGGCGGGCGCATCGGGCGCCCCGTGCAGGACATGGTCGATGGGCAGGGCGACGGGTTCGGGGGCCATGCGCGTCATCTACAGCCGGGGGTGGTGGAAAGTCGAGCCGAGCGGGTGTGGCGGTTGGTGGTGGGCCTTGTGGCAGACGGTTGGCGATAGGGCGGCCCTCCTCCAACCCCCGAGGGGGTTTTTGAAGCGAGCGCTGCCCCCCTTTCCTCTCCCCTCCCGCAAGCGGGAGGGGTTGGGGGAGGGCCTGGGACTCCCGCCCCCCGCCCAAATCGCCAAAGCCCCCAAAACCCAAAGCCGTTGCCCAACGCGCCCTCCCGGACTAACGCTGGGGGCGATACCAACAACAGGGCGACAGGGATTGGGACTCCAGGCGAACGGGGATGTGGACGCGACGGTGCGCGGCGTGCTGGCCGATGTGCTGGGGCTGTCGCATGAGCGCGTGGCCGGTTTCACCGCCGAGACGCCGCTGTTCGGCGCGCTGCCCGAACTGGACTCGATGGCGGTGGCGGGCGTGCTGACCGAGCTGGAGGATCGCCTGGGCATCCTGATCGAAGATGACGAGGTGGACGGCGAAATGCTGGAGACCTTCGGCCAGCTGGTCGCCTTCGCCAGCGCCAAGGCGCCCGCTTGATCGACTATTATGACTGGCCCGGCGGGCGCGAGGCGATGTTGCGCTTCGGCCCCGCGCAAGGGCCGGTCGTGCTGGTCGCGCTCCCCTTCTGGGAAGAGGCGAACCGGACGCGGGCGCTGGCGGTGGCGATGCTGCGGCGGCTGGCCGATCATGGCATCGGCGGCGCGCTGCCCGACTGGCCGGGCACGGGCGAGAGCCTGATCGACACCGAACAGGCCAGCATCATGCAATGGCGCGACGCGCATCAGGCCGCCGCCGAGGCGCTGGGCAACCGGCGCTGTTACGGCGTGTCGATCCGGGCGGGGACGCTGATCGACGGCTTTGCCCTGTTGTCGGGACGCTGGCATCTGGCGCCGATGACCGGTGAGGCGGTGCTGCGCGACGTGATCCGCCTGCGCGCGGCGGCGGGGCTGCGCGGCGACGAGCATGGCCTGTTCGGCGCGGAGTCGCCGGTGCGGATCGCGGGGAACCGAGTCTCGCCCCACTTCCTGGCCGGGCTGGCGGGGGCCGAGCCCTATGACCAGCCCGGCGTGCCGCGCCGTGTCGTGCGCCTCGGCCATGACCGCGCCCCCGCCGACCGCACCATCGACGCGGTGCCCCCCTGGCGCCGCGCCGAGCCGCAGGAAGACCCCGAACTCGCCGCGACCCTGGCCGAGGATATCGCGCACTGGATCGCATCATGCGAAGGCTGATCTCCTTCCCCTGCGACGGTGCGATGCTGGTCGGCACGCTGGACGAGGGCGCCCTCGACACCGGCCTGCTGATCGTGTCGGGCGGCAACGAGCCGCGCATGGGCGCGCATCGCGGCCAGGCGATGCTGGCGGCGCGCATCGCGGCGAAGGGCTATCCGGTGTTCCGCTTCGACCGGCGCGGGGTCGGCGACAGCCAGGGCGTCAATCGCGGCTGGGAATCGAGCGGCCCCGACATCGCCGCCGCCGTCCACGCCTTTGCCGAGGCGAGCGGGTGCGCGCGGATCATCGGCTTCGGCAATTGCGACGCCGCCGCCGCCCTCGCGCTCCACGGGCGCGAGGCCGGGCTGGACGCGGTGCTGCTGTCCAACCCCTGGCTGTCGGACGAACCCGACGCGCTGCCCCCCGCCGCCGCGATCCGCCGCCATTATGCCCGCAAGCTGATGGACCCGCGCGAATGGCTGCGCGCGGCGCGTGGCGCGGTGGATTTCGACCGGCTGCGCCAGGGGCTGAGCAAGATCGCCGCGCCCCCCGCCCCGCTCGACGCGACCGCCGCGCCGCTGCTCGACGCGATCGGTCACTGGGGGGACAGCGCCGCGATCATCCTGGCGCGCGGCGATGCGACCGGGGTGGCGTTCCGCGCGGCGGCGCGCGGCCATGGCTTTCCGATGACCAGCATCGCGACGGACTCGCACAGCTATGCCGACGCGCTGGACGCGCTGGAGCGCGAGATCCTGGCCCGGCTGGCCGAGGCGGCGGCATCGGATGGACCGAGCGCTTTGCACGACGGTATAACGGAACTCAAAAATACCGATTAACACGTTTTAGGATAATGGTTTTTTCCGGAACGCCTCTCCGCTCCGTCTATTGGATCGGGCAAGGAGAGACGGTCCATGAACGAACGCCCCACCCCACCCCAACCCGAACAGCAACAGGACATGCCCGGCGAGACGGAGGCGATGACCCCCCGTCCCGATCATGGCGAACACAGCTATGTCGGCCATGGCAAGCTGACCGACAAGAAAGCGATCATCACCGGCGCGGACAGCGGCATCGGCCGCGCGGTCGCCATCGCCTTTGCTCGCGAGGGCGCCGATGTCGTGATCTCCTATCTGTCGGAGGATGAGGACGCGGCCGAGACCCAGCGGCTGGTCGAACAGGCTGGCCGCAAGGCGCTGCTGATCCCCGGCGATGTCAGCGATCCCGCCCATTGCCGCACCATCGTCGAGCGCGCGGTCCAGACCTTCGGCCGCGTCGACATATTGGTCAACAACGCCGCGCACCAGGCCAGCTTCCAGGCGGTCGAGGACATCAGCGACGAGGAATGGGAGGTGACCTTCGCCACCAACATCCATGCGATGTTCTATCTGGTGAAGGCCGCCCTGCCGCACATGGGCGAGGGCGCGTCGATCATCAACACGACCTCGATCAACGCGGACAAGCCCAACCAGCAACTGCTCGCCTATGCGACGACCAAGGGCGCGATCCACAATTTCACCGCCGGGCTCGCCCAGATGCTCGCCGAGCGCAACATCCGCGTCAATGCGGTCGCGCCGGGGCCGGTCTGGACCCCGCTGATCCCCTCCACCATGCCGCCCGAGGCGGTGAAGAGCTTCGGCCAGCAGACCCCGATGGGCCGCGCGGCGCAACCGGCCGAACTGGCCCCGCCCTATGTCCTGCTGGCGAGCGGCGAGGCCAGCTACATCAGCGGCGCGACCATCCCCGTCACCGGCGGCACCCCCTTCCTCTGATCCCGAAACGAAGGAGCGATGATCCATGGCTACCCTCCCCAATGACGTGGTCGCGGCGGTCTTCGTCGCCGGACTGAAGAACGCCCATGCCGTCGAGCATCAGGCGCTGGCACTGATCGACCGGCAACTCGACCACCTGTCCAACTATCCCGACGTCGCCGACCGGCTGCGGATGCACCGGGGCGAAACCGAGCAGCAGATCGTCCGGCTGGAGGACATACTCGACGGGTTCAACGAGAGCCGGTCGGTACTGAAGGACGCCGCGCTGTCCTTCTCGGGCAACATGGCCGCGCTCGGCCATACCTTCGCGCCCGACGAAATCCTGAAGAACAGCTTCGCCAACTTCGCCTTCGAGAATTTCGAGGCGGCCAGCTACAAATCGCTGCTGACCATCGCCAATGCCGGTGGCTTCGGCAGCGCCGTGCCGCTGCTCACCCAGTCGCTGAACGAGGAACTCGCGATGGCGGCATGGGTCGACGACAACAATGCCGCGCTGACCCGCCGCTATCTCGAACGCCGCGCCGCAGGCGACACCGCCAGCCACTGATCCGACACCCCCGAACCAAGCGAGGCCGACCATGTATTATCACGACAAGCGCCTGCAATATCCCGTCCGGGTCGACAGTCCCGATCCCCTCTTCGCCCGGATGCTGCAACAGGCGATCGGCGGCGTGGAGGGTGAGATCCGCGTCTGCATGCAATATTTCTTCCAGGCCTGGGGCAATCGCGCGCCCAGCCCGAAATATCGCGACATGCTGCTGAACACCGCGACCGAGGAGATCGGCCATATCGAGATGCTGGCGACCGCGGTCGCGCTCAATCTCGACAAGGCGCCCGCCTCGCTTCAGGAGGAAGGTGCGGCGGACAGCATCGTCGGCGCGGTGATGGGCGGCGAGAATCCCCGTCACGCGATCGAGGGCACGCTCCACAAGCATATCCTGTCGACCGGCCTGGCGGCGCATCCGTCGGATTCGGACGGGGTGCCGTTCGACATGAGCCATATCTATGCCAGCGGGAACATCGCCGCCGACATGTATTGCAATGTCGCGGCGGAAAGCACCGGCCGGGTGCTGGCGACCCGCCTCTATCACGCCGCGAACGATCAGGGGATGAAGGACATGCTCCACTTCCTGATCGCCCGCGACACCATGCACCAAGAACAATGGCTGGCGGTGATCGAGGAACTGGGCGGCAAGGATGCGCTCCCCATTCCCAATTCCTTCCCGCAGGCGAAGGAAAACCAGGAGCATAATTACGACTTCTTCGTCACCTCGGTCGACGGCACCTATCCCGAAGGGCGCTGGACGCAGGGACCGAGCCTGGACGGGCGCGCCGAATTCTCGGTCTTCCGCAACGAACCCATGGGCGAGGAGCCGGTCCTCGGCCCCGCCCGGCCGGACAGCTGCGCCCAGGCCGAGCAAATGGCGGAAAAGCCGGTCGCATAAGATCGCTTCCCCCTTCTTCCCGCTTCGAGAAGGAGGGATCGACGCCCAAGCCGCCCCGGTCCACACCGACCGGGGCGGTGTCGCGTCAGGCATCCAGGCGGCTATCCCTCGGGAAATCCGCCACTTGCCTCGCATTCGCCTCTCCGCCAGTCTGGCGCGATGATCCTTCCGCTTCTGCTCGCCGCCGCCGCGTCCGCCGCCGCCACCCCCTCGTCCGCCCGGTTGAAGGCCGATGTCGAAACGCTGGTCGGCTTCGGCACGCGCCACACCCTGTCGACCACCACCGACCCCAAGCGCGGGATCGGCGCCGCGCGCGACTGGGCCGCGCGACAGTTCGAGGCGATCGGGCAAGGCTGTGACGGCTGCATCACCGTCGAACGGATCAACCGCCGCTTCACCGGCCCGCGCGCGCCGAACGGCGTGATGGTCGAGGATGTGCTGGGCATCCAGCGCGGGCGCGACCCGAACCGCGTGGTCATCGTCGGCGCACATATCGACAGCCGCGTCACCGACGTCATGGATGCGACCTCCGACGCGCCGGGGGCCAATGACGATGCCTCGGGCGTGGCGCTGGTGCTGGAGGCGGCGCGTATCCTGTCGAAGCAGCATTATGACGCGACCATCGTCTATGCGGTCTTTTCGGGCGAGGAACAGGGACTGTGGGGCGCCACCCTGCTCGCCGACACCGCCAAACAGCGGAACTGGCGCGTCTCGGCGATGCTGAACAACGACATCGTCGGCAACACCATCGGCCAGGGCGGCGTGCGCGAGGCGCGCTGGGTCCGCGTCTTCTCCGAGGGGATTCGCGCGTCCGAAGACCTGCCCCAGCAGATCCAGCGGCGCGGCAATGGCGGCGAGGATGACGGCCCCAGCCGCGCGCTCGCCAAGGCGATCGACGGCGTGGCGGACAAGCTTGGCGGACTCGACGTCTTCCTCGACCGGCGGCCCGACCGGTTCGGGCGCGGCGGCGACCATGAGCCGTTCCTGAAGCTCGGCTATCCCGCCGTCCGCTTCTCGGTCGCCAACGAGGATTGGGACGCGCAGCACCAGGATCTGCGCAAGGAAGGCAATGTCGCGTTCGGCGACACCATCGACAAGATGGACTTTCCCTATCTGGCCAAGGTGACGGCGATCAACATCGCCACGCTGGCCCGGCTGGCCGCCGCGCCGCCCGCGCCCGACAAGGTGACGATCAGCGGGGCGCTGTCGCGCGATACGCAGGTGGAATGGGCCCCGGTGCCGGGCGCGGTCCGCTATCGCGTCCACTGGCGGCGCAACGACACGGGCCAGTGGAGCCAGTCGCGCGACGTGACCGAGACGAAGACCGTGCTGACCCAGACCCCGGTCGACGATCACTTCGTCGGCGTGTCGGCGGTGGCGGCGGACGGATCGGAAAGCCTGGTCACCTTCGGCGGGCGCTGACGCCGCCGCATCCCCGTCCATCAGTTGGGATGCCGCCCCGTGGGAGTAGACGGAGCGGCATCCCGATTATCGACCCGGCGTCTCTCGGGTCGAAAATCCCCCCTGGGGGAAGGCTTCAGCGACGGACCAACTTGCTCCGTATCCGCGCCCGGCGCGGTGCCTGGCGCACGACTTCGGTCGTGGTGGTCGTCGTTGTCGTGGTAACAGGTGCCCCCTGTACCACAATCGTTGTCACTGTGGGAGCGGGATAATAATAGCCGCTATCATAATAACCTGGTTGGCCTTCGGCGAGCGTGCCGACGGTCGTCGTGGTGGTCACGGTGGTCCCGTCCCGCGTCACGATGCGCCGCCCCATGGCCGGTGGCGGCGGAGGCGGCGGGGGCGGATAGTCGCCGGGATAGCCATAATCCGGGGCGCCGTAATCGTCATGGCCCGGCGGCATCCGACGCCGCCGATCTTCCGCCCGGTCGATGGCATAGCCCGCCACGGCACCGACGCCCGCGCCGATCAGCGTCCCGCCCAGCCGGTCGCCGCGCCCCGCCACCAGATTGCCCGCGACACCCCCGGCGACCGCGCCGATGGCTGCGCCGCCCAGCCCGTCGTCACGCCGGACCGGCGGGGGCGGCGGCGGCGGATAGCCACCGGCATGGCCCGCCCACCCCGCTCCGTCCCAATCGACGTCATAGACGCTGTCATAGACCGCCCCGCGCGGATCGATCAGGACCGCGTCGTCATAATAGCGCGTCCAGCGATAACCGACCGGCGGCTGCGGCAGGCGATAGACCGCCCAGTCCAACACGCCGAAACGCGGGCTGTTCCAATAGCCTGGCACGACCATCCCGCGCACCGGCCGACGATAGGCGGGCCAGCCGCCCGGCGCATTGGCCCCGCCCCACCAGCGTCCGCCGACCTTGCTGCCCCAGCGATCCCGGCGGACCGGCGGCACGCCGACCGTGCTGGTCGAGACAATCGGGGCCGCCACCGGCGCGGACGCGGCGTCGAGACCGGGGCGCGGATAGCTGGCCCCGGCCCGGCCGGGCCCCTGCCCCTGCGCCGCGACCGGCGCGCCGAGCGCCAGGGTCAGCGTAAGGGCGATCAGAGGCGAGGTGGTGCGCATGGCGTAAAATTCCCCTGTATCAATGCGAAGGACGTCCCCTAAACGCCTTTGCCGAAACACGCTTTGATACCAGCGCGCCACCATCGCCGATAGCGCCGCCCCGCGTCCCGAATCGGATCAGCCGGGTCAGTCGGCCGCCGCCAGTCGCGGCGCGAGCAGCGTCACCAGCGCCTCGCACCCCGCCTGATCCTCGGCATCGAAACGGCTCGGCTCGGGGCTGTCGAGATCGAGGACACCGATCACCCGGCCGTCATGCAGGACCGGGACGACCAGTTCCGACCGGCTGGCCGCATCGCAGGCGATATGGCCCGGAAAGGCATGGACATCGTCCACCCGCTGCGTCTCGCGGGTCGCGACCGCGGCACCGCACACGCCCTTGCCCACCGGGATGCGGATGCACGCCGCCTTGCCCTGAAACGGGCCGAGCACCAGCTCGCCACCCACCATGCGGTAGAAACCGGCCCAGTTGAGATCGGGCAGATATTGCCAGATCAGCGCCGAGGCATTGGCCATGTTGGCGACGGCATCCGCCTCTCCGGCGGTCAGCGCGTCGAGCGCGGCATGGAGGTCGCGGTAAAGCTCCGCCTTGGATCCGGCGGCGATATCGAATTGGTACATATCCCGAATGTAGGCGGGTGCGGGCGCGACGTCATCCCCCCGCCGACCAGCTTGCGCCGGGCATTTTATTGTCCTACAAATCACCCGACAAGATAAGGAGAGGCCGTGCCCACCGTGCCATCAGACGTGACGCCCGCCTATATCGCGATCGACTGGGGCACCACCAATCGCCGCCTCTATATCCTGGCCGATGACGGCACGATGCTGGACACGGTGCGCGACGATCGCGGCGTGTTGTCGATGCAGCCGGATGCCTATCCCGATGAGATTGCCACGATCCGGACGCGGTTCGGCAAGCTGCCGATCGTCGCGGCGGGGATGGTCGGGTCGACGCGCGGCTGGCGCGAGGCGGCCTATGTCCCCGCCCCAGCGGATCTGGCGATGCTGGCCGGTGCGGCGACCCGCATCGCCGATCAGGACGTCACCATCGTCCCCGGCATCTCGCTGCTGACCGCGACCCGCGCCGATGTGATGCGCGGCGAGGAGGTGCAGGTGCTGGGCGCGATCGCCGCCGGGCTCGCCCCCGCCGACGCGCTGTTCGCGCAGCCGGGGACGCACAACAAATGGGTGCACACCACGGGCGGCCGGATCACCGACTTCGCCACCACCATGACCGGCGAGCTGTTCGCGCTGGTCAAGGGGCATGGCATATTGGCGGGGATGCTCGATGGCCCCGTGGCGGACGGCCCCGCCTTTCGCGACGGCCTGGCGCGGGGCTTCGGCGCGTGCGACCTGACGGCGGCGCTGTTCGGGGTGCGCGCCTCGGTCCTGCTCGGCCGGATCGCGCCCGAGGACGCGGCGGCCTATGCCAGCGGACTGCTGATCGGCAGCGACATCGGCGCGGTGCCGGACATGGCGGGGCGCACCGTCCACCTTCTGTCCAGCGGCCTGCTCGCCGACCTCTACACCATCGGGATCGCGGCGCGGGGCGGCACCGTCGTCGCGCTCGACAGCCATGCCGGTTTCCTCGCCGGACTTCACGCCATTCGGGAGCATTTGTCATGACCGACCCCGCCGCACGGTTCGCCACCGCCTTTGCCGCCTGCCCGCTCGTCGCGATCCTGCGCGGCCTGACCCCCGACGAGGCGATCCCCGTCGCCGATGCGCTGGTGGAGGCGGGCTTCACGCTGATCGAGGTGCCGCTGAACTCGCCCCAGCCCTATGACAGCATCGCCGCCATCGCGGCGCATGTCGGGGACAAGGCGATCGTGGGCGCGGGCACGGTGCTGACCACCGAGCAGGTCGACCGGGTGAAGGCGGCGGGCGGCACGCTGATCGTCTCGCCCAACACCGACACGCAGGTCATCGCGCACAGCGTGGCGGAAGGGCTGATCTCGCTGCCCGGCTATTTCACCCCGTCCGAGGCCTTTGCCGCCCTGAAGGCGGGCGCGCACGGGCTGAAGCTGTTCCCCGCCGAGGGCGCTTCGCCGACCTTCCTGAAGGCACAGCGCGCCGTCCTGCCGCGCGAGGTCGCGGTGCTGGCGGTCGGCGGCATCACGCCCGACAACATGGCCGAATGGCGCGCCCACGGCGCGGACGGCTTCGGCCTTGGCTCCAACCTCTATCGCGCGGGCAAGCCGGCGGCGGATGTCGCCGTGTCGGCGCGCGCTTATGTCGAAAAGGCACGCTGATACCGATGACCGACACGATCCGCCTCGCGCTGGTCGGCATGGGCAAGATCGCCCATGACCAGCATGTCCCCGCCATTGCGGGAAACCCGGCCTTCGAACTGGTCGCCACCGTCAGCCGCTCGCCCAATGGGGTCGAGGGCGTGCCGCATTTCCACGACATCGCGGAACTCGCGCAAAGCGACGTGACGGTCGATGCGGTGGCGCTGTGCACCCCGCCGCAGGTCCGCCACGCCATCGCCGCCGCCGCGCTGGAGAACAACTGGCACGTCTTCCTCGAAAAGCCGCCGGGCGCGACGCTGGCCGAGGTGGCGGTGCTGGAGGAACTGGCGGCCAAGGCGGGCGTGACGCTCTTCGCCAGCTGGCATTCCCGCTACGCGCTGGGGGTCGAGCCCGCGCGCGAATGGCTGTCCGCCCGCAAGGTCACGTCGGCGGCGATCACCTGGCGCGAGGATGTGCGGCAATGGCATCCGGGCCAGGCCTGGATCTGGGAAGCGGGCGGCTTCGGCGTGTTCGATCCGGGTATCAACGCGCTGTCGATCGCGACGCACATCATGCCCCAGCCCTTCTTCATCGAACGCGCGACGCTGGACTTCCCCGCCAATCGCGACGCGCCGATCGCCGCCGACGTGGCGTTCCGGACGACCGACGGCACGCCGGTCACGCTCGACCTGGACTGGCGGCAGGAGGGGCATCAAAGCTGGGACATCGTCGTCGAGACGACCGACGGCACGCTCAGGCTGGCCGAGGGCGGCGCGGTGCTGACCCTGCCCGACGGTTCGACCCCGCATCGCGAAGAGGGGCTGCACGGCGAATATCCGGGGCTCTATGCCCGCTTCGCCGAACTGGTGAAGGGCGGCCGCTCGGACGTCGACATCGCCCCGCTGCGCCACGTCGCCGACGCCTTCATGCGCGGCAAGCGGCGCGAGGTTGAGGATTTCGTGGAGTAAACCGAACCTCGGTTCAGCCTGAGCCGAGGGGACGGTATAAAGGAAAGGCCGGCCGTCCGCAGGGACGACCGGCCTTTTCCGTTCGAGGATCGGCGGAGTGCCGGAGCACTCCGCCAGGGGCGTGGATCAGAAGTTGATCGTCGTCCCGATCGCGATGTTGCGACCCAGCGTGTCGTAACGCTGCGGGATGGTGTTGGTCCGCGCCAGGCTGATATTGTACGAATCCGGCACGATCGGCGCGGACTTGTCGAACAGGTTGTTCGCGATCAGGCGCAGCGAGAACTGCTTGGCGATCGCGAAGTTGAGCGCCAGGTCGAAATAATTCTGCGGCGCGACGCGGTAATAGTTGGTCAGCACACGATCCGGCGTGCCGCCGATCGCCGAGTCGCCCGAATTGTTGGCGTTGGTCAGCGAGCCGACATAGCGCCAGTTGAGCGATGCGCTGAACTTCTTGTCGACCGTGGTGTAGGTCGTGCGCAGACCATGGCTCCACTTCGGGATCAACTGGCCACAGCCATTGCCGTAATAGCCCGCGCAGTTACGCTCGGGCTGAAGCGGCGAGTCCTGGCCACCGGCGGCGGTGGTCAGCGAGCCGTTGAAGCCGAAGTCCAGACGGCCGATCGACTCCAGCGTCAGCGCATATTGCGCCTGGAAGTCCCAGCCCTGCGCGATCGAGGTGTAATAGTTGGTCGTGCCCTGGCGGATATAGCCGCCGTTGAACAGCTGGCCGGTGGTCGCGTTGCGGACGATGCCCTGGCAGAAGAACTGGTCGCCGCCCGAACGCAGACAGCCATCGGTGTAATAGCTGTAGTCGTTATAGCCGAGCGAGTTGTCGATCTTGATGCGATAGCGATCGACCGAGAAGACCAGCCCCTTGATGAAGCGCGGCTTCACGACCAGGCCATAGGTCTGGGTATAGGCGGTTTCCGGATCGGCGGTGAAGCCGCCCGAACGCACCGCGCAGGCGCTGCTGCCGTTGGGCGTGGTGCCGTTGCTGCACAACAGGTCGCGGCTGCCGTACAGCGCGTCCGACAGGCCGGTGGCGCGGCAGACCTCACGCGATGCGATCGGCGCGCCATAGGTGACGCCATTGGCGCCGGTGGTCACGGTCGGGGCGCAGAAGTCGGTGAAGGTGCCCGATCCGCCGCCCACGAACTCGACATTGCTCGCCTGGCGGATCTCGACCACGGTCGGCGCGCGCTGCGCCTTGTTGAACGAGGCGCGGAAGGTCAGGTCGCTGACCGGGGCATAGACGCCCTCGATCTTCCAGGTGTTGAACGCCTTGGGATTGCTGCTGTACTTCGAGACGCGATAGCCGCCATTGACCTGCACCAGCTCGGCAAAGGGCTTGTGCTCGATCAGCGGGGCCTGGACCTCGATATTGGCCTCGACCACATCCTGGCTGAGGTTCGTGTCGGTGCCGCCCAGCGCGGCGCGATAGGCGCTGTCGGCGCGCGACGTCAGCGTGTCCTTGCGATATTCGGTGCCCAGCGCGATCGCCAGACCCTGTTCGGCGAAGGGCGAGGTGATGCCGTACTTGCCGAGGTCGCCGGTGACATTGGCCTGGACGTCGTACAGCGTGCCCGTGGTTTCCGACGTGCCGGTGCCGAACAGATAGTTGATCAGCGCCGGGTTGTTGTTGCCCGCGCTGAAGATGTCGAAGGGCACGCAGCCCGCCGCACCGCTGGCGCAGACCGGGTTGGCCGCCGTGCCGCCGACATTCACCGCATTCTGCAGCGTGCCGGGAACGCGGAAGCTGGGCGTATAGTCCTGATGGTTACGGGCATAGACGCCGCCGACGTCATAGGTCCAGGCGTCGCCCACCTTGCCGCGGACGCCGCCGGTCAGACGGACGCCGGTGTTGATGAAGGTGTCGGGCCGGTCGTTATTCTCGCCCAGGCGATAGGCGAGCGTGACGGGCACGCTGGTCACGCCGGTGGCGCATCCGATCGCGGTCGCCTGCGTCCCCGACAGATAGGGGTTGTTGCAGTTGACGTTGACGGTGCCGCTCGCGATCGTCGGATAGTTGGTGTACGACTTGTCGCGGAACCAGATGCCCGAGGCATAGAGCTCGGCTTCCGGCGCCAGGTCCAGCGTGGCGAAGCCGCCCGCATTCACGCGCTCCGAGGGGCGCTGATAGGCATAACCGCTGAAATAGTTGGACGCATTGCCCTGCCCCGCGCCGAACGGCACGAAGGTGCGCGTTCCGTCCGGATTGTTGACATATTGCGCGCCCGCATTCGGGCCCGACTGCGGCGTGATGAGGCCGCTGGTCGAGCTGCTGGGCGTCAGGCCGCAGGACAGCGGGCCGTTGAGCTGCAACTGGGTGAGATAGCAGCCCGCGTTCGAGCGCGAGGTCAGCGCAATCTCGTTGGTCTGGCGATAGTTGACGAAGCCGCTGACGTGCAGCTTGTCGTCGAACAGCTTGGTGCCCGCCGTCAGCGTCAGGTCGGCGCGGCCGCCGTCATTGGTCAGGCCCCGTGCGCTGCCGAAACCGGCGGCGCGCGCCAGCGGCGATACGATCGTGTCCTTGTTGTAATGGTTGAAGAAGTTGTAGTTCGCGTCGAGCTGAACGCCCTCGAAATCCTTGCGCAGGACGAAGTTGACGACGCCCGCGACCGCGTCCGAGCCATAGACCGACGAGGCACCGCCGGTCAGCACGTCGACGCGCTGCAACAGCGAGGTCGGGATGATGCCGACGTCTTGGCCGTTCTGGGTGCCCAGCCGCTTGCCGTCGATCAGGACCAGCGTGCGCTCGAAGCCCAGGGTGCGCAGCTTGATGCGCTGGCGACCGTCGGAGTCGTTATAGGTCTGCTGGCTGTCGGGCGCGACCTGCGGCAGACGGTTGAGCACGTCCTCGACATTGACCGCGGCCTGGGCCTGGATGTCCTGGCGCGTGACCGAGGTGATCGGCGCGGCGGAGGCGAGGTTGGGACGGGTGATGCGCGTGCCGGTCACGACGACGTCGCCGCCGCCCGGGCTGGCCTGCGGGGTGCCGGTGATCGCGGCCGAGCGGGTGGCGGCGGCATTCGCGCTCAGATCGCCCGGATTCTGGTCGGCGCCGGTCTGCGGCGCGTCCGCCTGGGCACCGGAGGTTCCGGTCTGCTGCGCGATGGCGGGCGCGGCGAGCATCATCGACGCGGCCGAGAGGGCCAACCATGATGCGGACTGCTGGATTCTCATACGTCTCCCCTAAGGCCCAAGGCTGATTTTGTCGGGCGCGGGAGAAAGACAAACATTTTGAGGAATTTGGTCAATACCTAAACCATACCTTTATGCCCCCAAGGATGGCATTGGCCTGGAACTGTAACCGGAAAGACACAATTATTAACGATTTGAAACCTTTGCATGACAGAGCCGCCATATTCCCCGGCGGTCCCGGACGGCCGCACGCCGCCGACTCGCCCACCGACTGACCGACGGTTACGCCGGGGCGGGCAATTGGTGTTATATCGGTTTGCAGGCTTGCGGCTCCGCGCGGGGCCGCGCACAATCGGGCGACGAAACGCCCGGCGATCGCGGGCGGGGGGAGCAAGCGTGATGGAAGAAGGTCGACGGGGTTTTCTGGGTGGGATCGCCACGCTGGCGGGGATCGGTACGGGGCTGGCCGCCGCGCCCGCCCGCGCCTTTGCACAGGCCGCCGGGCCGCGCGCGACGATCGTGTCGACCTGGGATTTCGGCGCACCGGCCAATGACGCGGCCTTTGCCGCCGGGCGGGCGGGCGGATCGCTGATCGACATGGTCGAGGCGGGGGTGAAGGTGCCAGAGGCCGATCCGAACAACCATTCGGTCGGCTATGGCGGCTATCCGGACCGCGACGGCCATGTCACGCTCGATGCGGTCATCATGGACGATGCGGGCGGCGTCGGCGCGGTCGCCGCGCTGGAGGATACGGTCCATGCCATTTCGGTCGCGCGCGCGGTGATGGAGCATACGCCGCACACCTTCCTGGTCGGCGAGGGCGCGACGCGTTTCGCGCGCGATCGGGGCTTCCCGCGCACCAACCTGCTGACGCCCGAGGCGGAGAAGGCGTGGCGCGAATGGCTGAAGACGCAAAACTACAAGCCCGTCGCCAATAGCGAGACCGGCACTTACGGCGCGGGCCGCCCCGGCACGCCGGGCGGCGCGCTCGACCATGACACGATCGGGATGCTGGCGCGCGATGCGGGCGGGCGGATGGCGGGCGCCTGCACGACCTCTGGCATGGCGTTCAAGATGCGCGGGCGCGTGGGCGATTCGCCGCAGGTCGGCTCGGGCCTCTATGTCGAGCGCGGGATCGGCGGCGCGACCTCCACGGGGCTGGGCGAGGAAGTCACCCGCACCGTCGGCACCGCGCGCGTCGTCGCCTCGATGCGCCATGGGCTGAGCCCGCAGGCGGCCTGCGAGGAAGCCGCCCGGCATATCGCGGCGCTGCGCGGCGATGCGATCAAGGGGGTGCAGGTCGGCTTCCTGGCGATGGACACGGCGGGACGGATCGGCGCCTTCTGCCTGTTGCCGGGCTTTACCTATGCGGTAACGGACGCTGCCGGGCGGACGCGGGTGGAAAAGGCCCCGTCGCTGTTCAAGGCATAACCTTCCTCCCCTGTAAGGGGAGGTGGCAGGCCGAAGGCCTGCCGGAGGGGGGCTTCCACGCAGGACGTCCTTTGCGGAAAGCCCCCTCCACCACCGCTTCGCGGCGGTCCCCCTCCCCGTGCCGGGGAGGATCTATTCCCGCTCGCCCCCATCGGCGATCAGCGCGTTCAGGTCGCGCAGCGCCTTGACCAGCCCCAGCCCGCGCGGCCCCGCGATATAGCGCGGCGCCCAGTCCGGCTGGAACTTCTCCTTATACGCCCGAAGCCCGCGAAAGCCGTAGAAACGCTCGCCATGCCGGAACACCAGCGAGGCCAGCTTGGCCCAGGTCGGCGCCATACGCCGCCCGCCCACGCCCGATAACGGCGCCAGGCCCAGCGCGAAGCGGGCATAGCCCTGCGCCTGCCCCCACAGCATCAACTCGACGAACAGATAGTCCATGACCCCGCCCGGGGCGTCCTCGACATGGCGCATCAGGTCGACCGACAGCTCGCGCCGATCCCCCGCCTCCCACAGATTGGCGAAGGCGACGATCCGCCCCTCCACCCGCACCAGCGCGCAATCGGTCATCGCCAGATAGGCGGGGTCGAAGCGGCCCAGGCTGAACCCCTTCTCGCCATGCCCCTTGGCCATCAGCCAGTCGTCGGACACCGCGCGCAGTTCGGGCAGGATCGCCGGCACCTCGGCGGCGGGCAGGATCGCGAAGCTGGCATTCTCGCGCGTGCGGAAACGGTTGAGCGTCTGGCGAAGCCCGCGCATCCGCCCGCCCTCCAGGGCAAAGCCGCCCAGGTCGATCAGCGCCTCTTCGCCATATTTGATGATCTGGAGCCCCATCTCGATCGCGATCTCCAGCGCGTCGGGGGTGATCTGATAGAGCATCAGCCGGCCTTGCGCGGCGTCGGCCATCGTCCGCAGCTGCCACAGCAGGTCGGCCCAGGCGGCGCGCGGCCCGACCGGATCGCCCATCGCGATCCAGCTGGTCCCACGCACCTGATACATCACGAAGGCGTCGTCCTCGGGCGAGAACAGGAAACGCTTGTCGCCGAGCAGCGCCAGCGCGGCGTCGGTCCGCTCGGCCTGCCCGACGATCGCCAGCACCCGGTCCATCGCGGGGTGGTCGGTCTCCCCCGGCGGCGCGGCGAGGAACAGCCGCCACAGCCCCGCCCCGGCCAGCATCACCGCCACGCCCAGCGCCGCGCGCAGGAAACGCGAGGCATCGTCGGACAGCGCGAACCGCCACCACAGCGATTCCTGATAGTCGACATGCTTATAGGCGAAGAAGCCGATCCACCCCGTCCCGACGATCACCACCGCGACGCTGAACAGCCAGGCGGGCGACAGCGGCCGCGCGACCAGCGAGGTGCGCCGGTAAAAGGCGCGGCGGCTCATCTGGAGCAGCAGCGCGATGGAGAGGCAGACCGCAGCCTCCTCGTAATCGATCCCCTTGGCCAGCGAGAAGACCGCGCCCGCGACCAGCAGCGCGCGCGCCGCCAGGCTCGCCCCGTCCAGCCGCCGGTACAGCCCCGGCGCCAGCAGCAGCAGCCCGGTGCCGACCAGGCTGGCGGCGAAATGCGACGCCTCGATAAAGGGCAGCGGCAGGATATGGACGAGGTGATGGACCCGCTGCGGAATGGCGGGCAGCGACCCAGAGAGCAGCAGGATCGCCCCGCCCCCGAAACAGGCCGCGCTGAGCAACGTCGGGGCCACGCCCAGCAGGACGCGGCGAATGTCGCGCAACGCCTTGATCGGCCGCCGCCGCGCCTCGTCCCAGGCGAGCAGCGCGATGCCCAGGCCGAGCGGCAACAGATAATAGAGGACGCGGTAGGCGATCAGCGCGGCGAACAGCTCGGTCCGGTCGACCGGCACCGTCGCCAGCACCACCGCCTCGAACACGCCGATCCCGCCGGGCACATGGCTGACCAGCGCGACGATGATCGCCAGCGCATAGGCGAGGACGAAGGCGGGCAGCAGCTCGGGCGAGGCGCCCGGCAACAGGACGAACAGCGCCGCACTGGCGCAAAGCAGGTCGAGCGAGGCGATGCCGATCTGCGCCAAAGCCTGCCCGGTCGTGGGCAGCGGCACGCTCCAGGCGCGCCAGCCGACCCGCTTGCCCGGCCGCAATGCGCATAGCAGGATCAGCGCCAGCGCTCCCGCCACCACCGCCGCGCCCACCCAGCGGACCGCGCTCTGCCCCAGCACCAAAGCGTCGAGCGTGACCGGCCCTTCATGGAACAGCAGTCCCAAGCCGGTGACGCTGAACACCCCGAACCAGAAGGTCGCGCTGGCGATCGCGATGACGCGCGCGATGTCGGGACCGTCCAGCCCGGCGGCGGCATAGACGCGGTAGCGCGCCGACCCGCCGGTCAGCAGCGCCAGCCCCAGATTGTGGCTGAGCGTATAGCTGGTGAAGGACGCCATCGCCGCCGTCCGCCAGCGCAGCGGCCGCCCGATCACGCGCAGCGCGATCACGTCGTAAAAGGTCAGGGCGATATAGCTGGCGACGGTCAGCGCCGCCGACAGCATGATCTGGTGCGGGTCGATCGCGTAGAAAGCCGCGCGGACATCGGCCAGCCGGATCTGGCGGGTCAGATGATGCAGCGCCGACAGCCCCAGCGCGACAAGCAGCACCACGGCCGCGACCGCGAGATAGCCGCGCCGCGCCTTGGCATAGCCAAGCGCCCGGTCGAGCCATCCCATGTCCCCCGCCCCCTCCGTCATGCGCCGCCCCCCGGCGAACGCGACACGACGAGACGGCATAGATCGCCGCCCGCCGCCCGATGGCCCGTCATGGCCGCAAACCTTTCATCCTCTACGCACACCCACCCATCGCCCGCCCACACCCCTGCACGACGCAGCGACCCGCCATGGCCATAGGACCGTCCCTGCCCCTGTCACCTTTCGGCCACCTGACAAGTGTGTCATGTGGATACAAGCGATTTGATGACAGAAGCGTCACGTCTCGCCCACCCTCCCCTCAGGTCGCGATCGATAGAAGGACAGGTGTGAAACGCCTCGCCCGCCCTGCCTCCGCCCATGCCGCCCTGCCTGCGGCCATGGATCGGCGCGTCCCGGCCGGACGGGCGTCGTGAAGGGGTTGCGGATCGTCGGCTGGGGCGCGGCGGCCGTCGCGCTGCTGGGCGCGGGCGCAATGGCGCTGCTCGTCGGGCACTTGCCGCTTCGCGCGGGCATGCGGACGGGCACGACGCTTTATGGCGCGACCTTCGTGCCGATGGGCGACGACCGGCCGGGCCTGGTCGTCACCAGCCTGCGCAGCGACCTGGACGGCGACCCCGGCACGATCGACAATCTGCCGCTGCACGTCGGCGATACGGTGGTGGCGGTCGACGGTCGCCCCGCCACCTCCTTCTCGCTGCTGCGCGACGAGGCGCTTCGCAATCCCGAAGCCCCGCTCCGGCTGCGTATCATGCGCGACCATGGCCTCCACACGATCACGCTGCTAAGGACCGGATCGGGAGGACTGCGTGGCCAACAGGATTTTGTTGATCGAAGATGATCGCTCGACGGCGGATTATATCGCCAACGGCTTGCGTGAAGAGGGATTCCTGGTCGACCATGCGGCCAATGGGCGCGACGGCCTGTTCCATGCGACCGACGGCACCTATGACTGCGTCGTGCTGGACCGGATGCTGCCCGGCATGGACGGCATGGCGGTGCTGGCCGCGATCCGCGCCGCCGGGATCGAGTCGCCGGTCCTGATCCTGTCCGCCATGTCCTCGCCCGAGGACCGGGTCGCCGGGCTGACCTCCGGCTCGGACGATTATCTGACCAAGCCCTTCGTCTTCGCCGAACTGCTGGCGCGCATCCGGCTGCTGATCCGGCGCGGCGGCACGACCGGCAACGCGCCGCAGACCAAGCTGGTGTGCGATGACCTGGAGATGGACCTGCTCGCCCACCGCGTCCGGCGCGCGGGCAAGCCGATCGAGCTTCAGCCGCGCGAATACAGGCTGCTCGAATATCTGCTCCAGCATGTCGACCAGGTCGTGACCCGCACCATGTTGCTGGAGGGGGTGTGGGATTTCCATTTCGACCCCAACACCAACGTCACCGACGTGCATATCAGCCGGTTGCGCAAGAAGATCGACGAGGGCTTTGCCCGCCCCCTGCTCCACACGGTGCGCGGGTCGGGTTACAAGCTGGGGGTCGAGAAATAGCCTCGGGCGTCTTCCGTTCGACCACGCTGCGCTTCGCGCTGCTGGTCTTTGCGCTCCAGCTGGTCGGCGCGGGCGCGATGGTGGCGACCGTCCGCCACCTGACCCGCGGCGAGATCGCCGACCAGGCCGAGGACGCCGCCAGCGACCTGAGCGACGAACTGGCGGGCATGTGGCGCAGCGGCGGACAGGCGGCGGTGCGCGCCGCGGTCGCGCGGCGGCTGACCACCGACCGGGTGCCGCTGTCGGTCATCCTGCTGACCGATGCGCGCGGCCGCTTCGTCACCGGCAATATCGCCGAATGGCCGCCCAACGTCCCTACCCCCGGCGCCGCGACGATCGAGATCTTCCGCATCGGCCATTCGCAGCCCGAACGGATGCGCGTGCTCGCCACCCGCCTGCCCGATGGATCGCGGATGCTGGCGGGGCATGTCGTCGAAAGCGAGCTGCGCGTCGCCCGCGCGATGGAAGAGGCGATGGCGGTCGGCATGGCGGCGGCGATCGTGCTGGCCGCGCTCGCCGCCTGGATCGCGGCACGGATGATCGAGCGGCGGCTGGAGGATACGGTGGCGACCGCGCATGCGGTGGCGGCGGGCGAGCTGTCGCGGCGGGTCGTCACCAAGGGCGGCGACGACGCCTTCGACGCGCTGGCGGGGGCGGTCAATGCGATGCTCGACCGGATCGCGCTGCTGATGACCGAACTCAAGATCGCGACCGACGGACTGGCGCACGACCTGCGCTCGCCGCTGACCCGGTTGCGCGCCACGCTGGAACGCGCGCTGGCCGAGACCCAGGACGAAAGCGCCAGGGTGTCGGTCGGGCGCGCGCTGGAGGAAGGCGACCGGCTGCTCGCGATGCTCGACACCGCGCTGCGCATCAGCCGGGCCGAGGCGGGGCTGGGCCGCGACGCCTTTGTCGAGGCCGATCTCGCCGCCATGGCGCGCGACGTGGCCGATATGTTCGAGCCGCTGGCCGAGGATCGCGGCATGACGATCCGGGCCGAGGCGCCCGACCGGCTGGTGGCGCTGGTCCACCGCGAACTGCTGGGCCAGGCGCTGGCCAATCTGGTCGACAATGCGCTGAAATACGGGTCGGGCGCGGTGACGGTGCGGGTCGAGCCGGGCCCGGTCCTGATCGTCGCCGATGACGGCCCCGGTATCCCGCCCGAGCGGCGTGACGAGGCGCTGAAACGCTTCGGGCGGCTGGACGCCGCGCGCAGCGAGAGCGGCGCGGGGTTGGGCCTGTCGCTCGCCAGCGCGGTCGCGCATCTGCATGGCGGGACGCTGGCGCTGGAGGATCATGCGCCGGGGTTGCGGGTCCGGATGACGCTCGCGCCCGACGCCCGTTCTGCCTGAACGACCACCTCCGTTCAGCCTGAGCGAAGTCGAAGGCCACGCTCGACGGCAAACGGCGTGACCTGTGCTTCGACTTCGCTCAGCACGAACGGTGGTCGTCAGGGAATTTACGCCCCGACATTCCCCGTCCGCTCCAGCTTGCCCCAGCCGACGATCCACCCGCCGATCGCCGAGCTGATCGCGCGCAACACGACCCAGTACATGATCTGGCGATAGACCAGCCGCTGCGCGACCAGCAGATGTGCGGGGTAGCGCACCCGGTTGCCGTCCAGCCGATAGGCCAGCCAGCCGCACAGCACGTCGATCGCGGTGAACGCCGTCCAATAGGCCGCCATCTGGAATACGTCGGTGCTGGTCTGCGCCCAGCCATGCTGCGCCACCCGCACCGCCGTGCCGATGATCGACAGGACCAGCGCCAGGTCGATCAGCGGCGAGATCGCGGCGAAGATGATCTGGAACAGCCAGGCCTGGGGCAGACCCACGCGCGCGAGCCCGGCGGGCTGGCCGGTGCGGATCACCCGGCGATGCTTCCACAGGCATTGCAGCGTGCCGAACGCCCAGCGATAGCGCTGCTTGGCCAGCGCCTTGAAGCTCTCGGGCGCCTCGGTCCAGGCGACGGCGCGCGGGTCATAGGTGACGCGCCAGCCAGCCCGCTGGATCGCGATGGTCAGGTCCTGATCCTCCGCCAGCGTATTCTCGGGATAGCCGCCCACCGCGTCGAGCGCGGCACGCCGCCACGCCCCCACCGCGCCGGGCACCACCGTCATCGCGTCGAATCCGGCCAGCGCGCGGCGTTCCAGATTCTGCGCGGTGATATATTCGACCGCCTGCCAGCGGGTGACGAGGTTCACCCGGTTGCCGACCCGCGCATCGCCCGCCACCGCGCCCAGCTTCGGGTCGGCGAACCAGCGGGCGAGCTTGGCGATGGTGTCCGGTTCGAACTGGGTATCGGCGTCGAGCGCGATCACCACCTCGCCCGCCGCGTCCTGCAACGCGCGGTTCAGCGCCGCCGCCTTGCCGCCATTGGGCAGGGTGAGCAGCCGGACGCGCGGCTCGTCGGCAAAGGCCTCGCGCACCACCGCGCTGGTCCCGTCCTTCGATCCGTCATCGACCACGATCACCTGCAATCCCGGATAGTCGCTGGCCAGCACGCGGGTCACCGACTGGGCGATCACCCGTTCCTCGTTGAAGGCCGGGATGATGACCGAGACGCTGGGGGTATATTCCGGCGGCACCGGCTTGGACTTGCGCCCCTGGAACCAGGCGAGCCCCGCCATCACCACCGCGCGTGCGATGCCCAGCGCGATCGCCAGGTAGAACAGCCAGGCGAGCGATGCGGACAGGAAGGCCAGCACCACGAAGATCGCGACGTCGGTGCGCACCGCCAGCAGGTCCTTGCCGTCGACCACCGGCATCGCCTGGTCTCGGCTCACCCCGACCAGTTGCGAGGCGGCCACGAAGCGATAGCCCTGTGCGCGCAGCGTATCGATGATGCGCGGCAACGCCTCGACCGTCTGCTCGCGGTCGCCGCCGCCATCGTGCAGCAGGATGACATTGGCCGAATTATCGGCCGTCGCGCCGTTGACTTGATCGATCGTCTGCCGGACGATCTGGTCGGTGCCGGGACGCTGCCAGTCATTGGGATCGACGTGCAGCCCGACGACCGTATAGCCCAGATTCTGCGCGACCAGCGCCGGGTCGATCTCGTCGGCCGTCGTCGGCTCGGCGTCGCCGAAATAGGGGGCGCGGAACAGCGTCGTCGACCGGCCGGTATAGGCCTGGATCAGCCGCTTGGTCGCGTTCAGCTCCAGCTTGATCGTGCGCGCGCCCGTCGTCGCCATGTTGGGATGGGTATAGCTGTGGTTGCCCAGCTCGCTGCCGCCTGCGACGATGCGGCGGAGCAGCTGGGGATGCTGCAACGCGTTCTCGCCGATGACGAAGAAGGTGGCGGGCACATGCTCGCGCTCCAGCACGTCCAGGATCTTGGGCGTCCATTCGGCATCGGGCCCGTCATCGAAGGTCAGCGCGACCGTCTTGGGCAGCGCACCGGCGCGCTGCACGACATAGGGGGTCGGATAGGTGCGATAGACCTCATTACGGATCACCCCATCCTTGTCATAGCGCAGGTCGCGCTGCCCCTCGGTCGGCTGCGCGGTGATGCGCAGGATCTCGCCCGTCCCCTCGACATCGACGTTCAGCGGCGAGGCGACCGCGCCCAGCCGCGGGATGACCCCGCGCGCCGTGCTGCGGAACGCGGCGAAATCCGCCCACAGGCCAGGATCTTCCGACCCCAGCTGCCAGAAGGCGATATCGTCGATCCCAAGCCGCTTCAGCGCCTGGAGCTGGTTCCAGCTGGTCGCGGCGTCGAGCATCCAGACGGTGTGATGCTCGCCATTCTCGTCATAGGCGAAACCGGCATTGCCGCTGGCCGGGTCGAAGCTGACCTTCGCCTGGCTGTCATGCGCGATCAGCCAGGCTTCCTCGATCGACTTGGACTCCGCCGGGCCCTTGGCGGGCCAGTCATAGGCATAGCTGCCGAGCGCGACGATCAGCTTGTCGCGGCCGACCTCGCGCAGCGCCTTTTCGGAGGATTGCAGGAACCAGGGCTGCGCCGCGATCGGGCCGGGGGTGCCGGTCTGCCAATGCTGGTCATAGGCCATCAGGATGATGCGGTCGACGACGCGCGCCAGCCGCTGCAACTGCCACGCCTCGTCCTCGGCGGGGACGGTGACGGCCAGCACCGCGCCCTTGGGCAGATGCGCCTTGATCCGCTGGAGCAGCCGGGGATAGCCCGCCATGGCGCTGGCGGGCAGGTTCTCGAAGTCGATGACCAGGCCCGACTGGCGGTTGGCCGTCACCGACTGGCCGAGCCGGGTCGCCAGCTTCTCGGACGCCGCCGGGCTGGCGATGATCCGCGCGATCGTCGTGCCGTCCCATTCGTCGGCGGTCAGGTTCTGGACCATCGGCAACAGCCGGGGCGGCCGGGCGGCGCGGGCCAACAGGGTGGCGAGCTTGGGATCGTTGCTGATCGTCAGTTCGCCCTTGGCGCCCGCGACGTTCATCAGGCTGGGCACCAGCCAGTCGATCTGGCCCATATGCGCATGGAGCGACGCCAGCGCCGAGTCATTGCCGGGCGTGTAGAAGGCGATGGTCAGCGGGCTATGCCCCTGCGCGACCGACCGGCGCGGCAACCATGCGCCGCGCCGCCCCTTCAGCTGCGCGGTCGGCTCCAGCGTCATCGCCTGGCGCCGCGCGAAGGGCAGCGGCAGCACGCCCGAGTTGGGCACCGCGACCAGGGTGGTGGCAAAGGCGATCGCGGCGACGATCACCGACAGGATCAGGACGGCCACCGCACGCCGCGCCCACGCGCCCCGACGGCCCGTCGGGTCAAAGAAGATCGGCTTGGTCACTGCGTCGGTCCCCGGTTCGTTACCATATGATGCGGGTGCCCCTATGCCGCCCGCATGTTTCCATCCCCCCGCCGATGGCAGACGTCGCGCATAGAGCGGGTGATCGCGATATTACAGATTTTTCATGTGACGGCCGCGCCCCGACACATCGATGCATGGCAAGTAGCCGCCCGACCCTTTAGGAAAGGTTATGTCCGTTCTACTTTCACGTCTTGGCCGCCATCGGGGGCGTATCCTTGCCGGGGTTGCGGCATTGCTCGTCGGCGGTATCGCCATCCTGCTCTATTCAGGCAATTATTTTGCCCGCGACCCGGTCACGCGCTTTCCGGCGCAGGGGCGGGCACAGCCGATCCTGGTCCTGTCCCTGTCGGGCGACATGGGGCTGCGCTATGGCATGGGGGGCGTGGTGGCGCGCGGCCTGAGCGCGGCGGGGATCGAGGTCATCGGCATCAATTCGCCGGTGCTGTTCCGGATTCACCGGACGCGCGAACAGGTCGATGCGGTCATCGCCGACGCGGTCCGCCGCGCCGTCGCGGAGGCGGGCGACCGGCGGCTGGTGCTGGTGGGGCAATCCTATGGCGCGGACATGCTCCAGACCGGGCTGGCGCACCTGCCCGCCGATCTGCGCGCACGGGTGGCGGCGATCGTGCTGGTGGTGCCGGGGCAGACCGCCTTCTTCCGCTCCGACCCGACCGGGATCGCCTATATGGGCAAGCCGGACAGCTATGCCATCACCACCGCGCGTACGATCGACTGGGCCCCGCTCACCTGCATCTACGGGCTGAAGGAAAAGGACAGCCTGTGCCCCTTGCTGAAGGGCGGTCCGGCCAGGGTGATCGGCCTGCCCGGCAATCATTTTCTGGACCATGATGACGCAAAGCTGGTCGCCGCCGTGCTGGCGGCGGTGCACGGCGGCCCCTCCCCCGCCGCCCGACGGTAACGACGGAGGAAGGGCGCGCGCCGCCGGTCAGACCGGCAGCGGCTCGATCGGCGCGACGGCGCCGGTCCGCGTCCGCCAGATCGCCGCACAGCCCGGCGCATAGGGCTTGGCCATGACGGTCGAGACGGTCATGTAGCGCGCCGTCGCGCTGTCGCGGGTCAGCGTCAGATGCAGCCAGCCCTTGTCCTCCTGGTCGCAGAAGCGGACGACCTTCGGATTGGCCGCCGCGATCTCGCGGCCGATGCCGGGCATCATGTCGCCCCAGGATGGGCTGGTGATCGAGGTGCCCGCGAACTCCGCCGCGACCAGCGTGCCGTTCGCATCGTACAGGTCGTTCGCCCAGGCCGCATGGCTGTCGCCCGACAGGACGACCGGCCGACTGCCCGCGCGGCGAAAGGCGGCATAGAGCCGCTCGCGCGCCGCCGGATACCCGTCCCAGCTGTCGAAGTTGAGCGGCAGGCCCGCGCGATACCCAGCCTGCGCCTTGGCCAGATTGCGATGCTCGGTTTCGGACAGGCGTTCGGTCAACCTGGCATAGCCCGCCGGGCCCATCTGCTTTTCCAGATCGGGGCCGTCGATCCGCGCCATCACCACCTGGTTGCCGATCACCTGCCACGGCGTGCCCGCCTTGACCGAGCGGGTCAGCGTCCGTTCGATCCAGTCCAGCTGGTCCGCGCCCAGCAGTTCGCGGTCGGGTCGGGCCCGCTCGGCCATCATCGCGGCATATTCGTCCGGCTCGGGCGCCGCGCCCTTGGCATGGACCTGCTTCGACCGGGCGAGCAGCCGCGTCTCGACCATCACCAGCGTCGCCAGATCGCCGAAGTCGAAGCTGCGGTTGATCGCCTCCCAGGGCTGGCCGGGCCGGGGATCGCGGATCGGCATCCACTCGAAATAGGCCTGCATCGCCGCCGCCTTGCGCCGGCCCCAGTCGCCCTCGGTCGCGGGCTGGTGGTTCTCCGCGCCGCCGATCCAGTCGTCATTGGCGACCTCATGATCGTCCCACACGCAGATAAAGGCGGCGCGGGCATGCGCGGCCTGCATGTCGGGGTCGCGCTTCACCTGGGCATGACGCTGGCGGTAATCGGCGAGCGTCACGATCTCGTGCGCGGGTTCGGGCAGGCGGTTGAGTTTGTGCCCGCGATCCGTGCCATAGCCGTCCGCGCCATATTCATAGATATAGTCGCCCAGATGCAGCACCGCGTCGAGCCGCTCGGTCTTCACGATCGCGTCATAGGCATTGAAGAAACCGCCGGGATAGAGCTGGCACGACACCACTGCCAGCACGACATCCTCGACGGCCCCGCGCGGCAGGGTGCGGAACCGCCCCTCGGGCGAGCGCAGGCCCGCCGCCTCGAACCAGTAGCGATAATCGCGGCCGGGCTGGAGGCCGGTCACCTCGACCTTGGCGGTGTGGTCGCGCGCGGCGCGTGCGGAGACGCGGCCCGTGCGCAGGCCCACCGCATCATGACCGCCGATCGGCGCGACATGCCAGGTCAGCGCCACGTCCCGCGCCGCATCGTCCTCCGCCGGGGTGGCGCGAGTCCACAGGATCGCGCCGTCGGGAGCCGGGTCGCCACTCGCCACGCCATGGTCGAAGCGCACCGCGCCGGTCGCGGCCTGCGCCATTCCGGCGGGCATGGCCAGCGCGGCCCCGCTTCCCATCAGCGCCATCGCGCGGCGTCGGTTCATGATCGTCATCGTGTCAGTCCTTTCGGACGGCACGGCTAATCCCCGCCCACGACAGGGGGATGGCGTGCGGATGACGGTTTGGCGACACCGGTGGAACGCCGTCACGGATTTGAAACAAGCCGGACACCGACTGGTAATCCCTGCTAACTACGAAGCCCGAAACAAAGTCCTTCGGGGGGAAAAATGCATTCGACCACAGGCCGCCTGACGGTGGCCACAATCCTGCTCGGCCTGTCGCAGACGGCCCTCATCGCACCGGCGGGGGCGCAGGCGATGATCCAGCCGCAAAGCGATCCGCGCGATGCGGACGACAAGGCCGACGTCATCGTCACCGCGCAGAAGCGCGAGCAGCGGATCGCGGACGTGCCGCTGACCGTCACCGCCGTCACCGGCGCGCGGATGGCCGATCTGGGCGTCAATTCGCTGTCCGAGGTCGCGCAATATATCCCCGGCCTCCAGATCCAGGAGCAGAGCGCGAACAGCCCCGGCTTCGTAATCCGGGGCATCACGTCGGACTCCGGCTCGGCGCAGCAGGGCGCGCGCGTCACCGTCTATTACAACGGCATCGACACCAGCCGGAAGCAGGGCGCCTATCAGGACCTGTACGATATCGAACGGATCGAGGTCGCCAAGGGACCGCAGGCGACGCTGTTCGGCACCGCCGCCGCAGTCGGCGCGATCAGCATCATCTCGGCGCGTCCCCGTGCGGGGACCGAAAGCGGGATCGTCGCCTCCTATGGCAATTTCGACCGCAGCCAGGTGTCGGGTTTCCTGAATGCGGGCAACGACGTGCTCGCGGGGCGCATCGCCTTCGCCTATAAATATCGCGACGGCTATGTCCGCAACATCGCGGGGGACCCGAAAATCCCCAACCGGAATCAGGGCCGCGTCGACCAGGACGACCTGAACGGACAGGACCAGCGCGGCCTGCGCGGATCGCTGCGCTGGACGCCCAACAGTTCGCTGACCGCCGACCTGATCCTGACCTATGACGGACAGCGCAATCCCGGCACCGCGTTCAAGAGCCGGGTCTTCGCCCCCACCGGCGGACAGACGGGGGATTACGGCTATGCCGAGCTGTCGGGTTCGCCCTTCTCCGCCGAAGTGCTGGGCGCGCGCAAGCTGGGGCTGACGCGCAACGTCTATGACGCCAACCTGACCGTCGCGGTCGATGTCGCGCCGGGCATCACCTTCACCACGGTCAACGGCTATCGCCGGTTCGATGCGCTCGAGGTCTTCGACGCCGATGGCGGCCCCGCCTGGTATCTGGAGTTCGGCGAGGATGCGCGCGGCGACCAGTGGAGCCATGAGGGCCGCTTCGCCTTCGAGGGAGCCAAGGCTCGCGCCTCGTTCGGCTGGAACGCCTTCTTCGAAAACGGGCAGCAGCGGGTGCCCTTCTCGACCGAGGAAGGCACCTATCTGGCCTGTTCGGTCGCGCGCGACTTCGCCCCCATCCGCCAGATGCTGAACGCCGCCGGACTGCCGACCGGCACCGCCTGCGTCGCGGCCAACGGCACCATCCCGGCGACACGCGCCACCGCGATCCTGTCGCGCGGGGCCGCGACCGTCCTGCCCTATAGCGCCAGCTTCGCCAATGACGGGCGCAACAACAGCTATTCGGTGTTCGGCGACGCCAGCTGGATGCCCACCCCGGCGCTGGAGCTGACCGCGGGTGCGCGCGTGCTGATCGAGGACCGGCGTTCGGCCTATAGCTCGGTCATGCCCGACAGCCGGTTGCTGGCGGGCGCGGGCATCTTCACCAGCCTGCTCGGCGCGGCCAATACCAAGGGACAGGTCTTCACCGCGCAGCGCAGCTATGCCGCGATCCTGCCGCGCTTCAACGCGCTCTATCGGCTGGGCGGCGGGGTGAACCTCTATGCGACGATCAGCAAGGGTCGCCGCTCGCCGGTGGTCCAGCTCGATGCGCAGCGCGTCGTGCCGCTCAGCGTCGCCAATTCGGGCGCGGTGCCCCGGTTGCAGATCGTGCCCGAGGAAAGCGTCTGGAATTACGAGGGCGGCATCAAGGGGCGGGTCGGCCCCTTCTCCGGCGCCGCCTCGGTCTTCTACCAGCGTTACAAGGGTTTCCAGGTCTCGGTCTTCGAAAACGGGCTGACCGTCACGCGCAGCGCGGGCTCGGCGAACAATATCGGGGTCGAGCTGGAGGGCAATCTGGCGGTCCATCGCTGGCTGAACCTGTTCGCGACCTTCGCCTATATCGATGGCGGCATCGCCAACGATCCGGCCAATGGCGTGTTCGCGGGCAACCGCTTCCGGCTCCAGCCCGATACGACCGCCTCGGGCGGGGCGAGCCTGCGCATTCCCGTCGGCGCGTCGGCGACCTTCTATGCGACGCCCAGCGCGACCTATCGCTCCAAGGTGTTCTTCGAGCTGCCCAACAGCGCGGCGATTTCGCAGGGGGGCTATACGCTGGTCAATCTGCGCGCCGGGCTGGAATTCGGCGACCGGGGCCGGTTCCATGTCGGGGGCTTCGCGCGCAACCTGACTGACAAGCGCTATCTGATCGATGCCGGGAATACCGGCGGCATGTTTGACGCGCCCACCTATATCGCGGGCGAGCCGCGCTTCTATGGCCTGGAGGCGGGCGCGCGCTTCTGACGGCGAACAGACGCGTCCGTTTCCGGTGACTTAACCGCTTTCTAACCCTGTCCGCCCTAGAGCGGCGTCCATGAACGGGCGGGCTGGAAAGCGGATGTCATGCGGCGCTGGCTGATGTTGATCACGACATTGGCGGTCGCCACCTCGTGCACGCCGGTGCGCCGGGCCCGTCCGCATCTGACGCTGGACGTGCCGCCGCCGACCACGCGGACGCTGCTGCGCCAGCTCGCGCTCGACGTGCCCGAGACCGACCTGCCCGAGACGCTGGCGCCGGGCACCCCGATCGAGATGGCCGCCGCCCCCGCCTTCCACGGCATCGCCCGCACCGCGCGGGACGCGGCGCGCGCAGCCGAATGCCTGACCGCCGCCATCTATTACGAGGCGCGCTCCGAGCCGGTCGACGGCCAGCGTGCGGTGGCACAGGTGGTGCTGAACCGCGTGCGCGACCGCGCCTTTCCCAAGAGCATCTGCGGCGTCGTCTATCAGGGTTCGGATCGCTCGACCGGGTGCCAGTTCAGCTTCACCTGCGACGGGTCGATGAACCAGCCGCGCGACCCCAACGCCTGGGCCCGCGCGGCGGCGGTGGCGCAGGGCGCGCTGGCGGGGCTCGTCTATGCGCCGGTCGGTGCGGCGACCTTCTACCACGCCAATTACGTCCTGCCCTGGTGGGCCTCCAGCCTGAACCGGATCGGCGCGGTGGGCAGCCATATCTTCTATCGCTGGCGCGGCGCGCTGGAGCGCGACCTGTCCTTCCGACAGGGCTATGCCGGTGTCGAGCCCGCCATCCCAGTCCGCGCCGCCGCCCCGGCCATGGCCGACAGCATCGCCGCCGTCGCGCCCGAGGCGGTCAACGGCGTGACCATCCATCGGGGCGATCCCTCGCGCCTCGTCGCCGATGACGGCCCCGAGATGGCGCCCGCGCTCAAGGTGCCGGTGACGACCGCCGGGGTCCGCATCCATCGCAACGGTTTCGCGCATGACCGCCCCGATGTTTCGCAAGGGGCCATTGTCGGCGAGGAAAGCGATCCGGGCTGAAGCCCGCTCAGCCGATCGTGTCGATCCAGTCGGGCAGGTCGCCCAGCCGGTCGAGTTGCCGGAAGCGCGGATGATCCTGCGGCACCTCCCCCGCTTCATGGCTCCAGGCCAGCGGCTGGGGGATATAGGCCGCCCAGGCCCCCGCCTTCAGCGCGGGCAGGATGTCCGAGCGCATCGAGTCCCCCGCCATCACCGCCGCTTCCGGCGCGACGCCGTGGCGATCGAAGATGCGCGCGAAGGTATCGGGCGTCTTGTCGCTGACGATCGCGACATCGGCGAAATGCGCCCCCAGCCCGGAGGCCGCCAGCTTGGCTTCCTGATGCAGCAGGTCGCCCTTGGTCACCAGCACCAGCCGCCCCCGCCCGGCCAGCGCCGCCATCGTCTCGGCGATGCCGTCGAGCAGTTCGACCGGATGCGCGAGCAACCGCCGCCCCGCCTCCAGCAGCCGTGCGACCAGCTCGGTCGGCAGGGTCGGCCCGGCCAGTTCCACCGCCGTCTCGATCATCGACAGGGTGAAGCCCTTCGCGCCATAGCCATAGAGCCGCAGATTGCGCCCCTCGCACGCCTCCAGCGTCGCGCGCGCCACCCGCGCCTCGGCAAAGGGGGCGAGCAGGCCGACCAGCGCCTCCTCGGTCTCGGCGAAATGCCGCATATTGTGCCAGAGCGTGTCGTCCGCATCCAGGCAGATGAGTTCGATCGCCATGCCCATATCTCCCGTTACGCGCCGCTTTCCATCACGTTTCAGGGATGATGCGCAAGCCCGGCCGGGCGCGCGCCCGGGTGCCGTCACGGCGGATCACGACGCGTGGGGATCGTACCGTCGCGCGCCCGCGCCCATCGCCGCCTGGATGCCCGTGACCAGCGCATCCACCGTGAAGGGCTTGGTCAGCAGCTGCATCCCCGGCGCCAGATGCCCGCTGTTCAGCACCGCGCTCTCCGCATAGCCGGTGATGAACATGATATTCAGATCGCGGCGGAGTTCCCGTCCCGCCTCGGCCATCTGTCGCCCGTTCATGCCGCCGGGGAGCCCGACATCGGTGACGAGCAGGTCAATCCGCCGGTCCGAGCGGAGCAGGGCGAGCCCGGCGGCGCTGTCGCCCGCCTCGATCACCCGGTAGCCCATGTCGCGCAGCACGTCGGCGATCATCAGCCGCACGGTCGCCTCGTCATCGACGATCAGCACCGTCTCGCCCGCGCCGCTTGCACTTTCGCGCGCGGCGGCGGGGCCGGACTGCTCCGTCTCGACCAGGCCGTCATGGCGCGGCAGATAGAGGTGGACGGTCGTCCCCTCGCCCGGCGTCGACTGGATGCGGACCTGGCCGCCCGACTGTTGGGCGAAACCATAGATCATGCTCAGCCCCAGCCCGGTCCCCTGCCCCAGCGGCTTGGTGGTGAAGAAGGGGTCGAACGCCTTTTCGATGACGTCGGGGGTCATGCCGGTCCCGGTATCGGTAACGCACAGCACCAGATAGTCGCCCTCGGGTATGTCGCCGAAGCGCGCATTGTCATCGGCGAGGTGCCGGTTGACCATCTCGATCGTGATCCGCCCGCCCTCGGGCATGGCGTCCCGCGCGTTGATGCACAGGTTCAGAAGCGCATTCTCGAGCTGCGGCGCATCGACCAGCACGGTCCACAGATCGTCCGCGCCGCGCGTCTCCAGCGTGATGGCCGGGCCGACCGTGCGCTGGATCAGGTCGGTCATGCCGCCGACCAGCGCGGCGATATCGGTCGCGCGCGGGGCGAGAGTCTGGCGCCGCGAAAAGGCGAGCAGCCGGTGGGTCAGCGCCGCCGCCCGTCGCGCCGCGCCCTGCGCCGCGTCCATGTAACGGTCGACATCGGCGATGCGCCCCTGCGACAGCCGCAACGCCATCAGTTCGAGCGAGCCCGAGATACCGGCGAGCAGATTGTTGAAATCATGCGCCAGCCCGCCGGTCAGCTGTCCCACCGCCTCCATCTTCTGCGACTGGCGCAGCGCCTCCTCGGCGCGCATCAGCTCGGCGGTGCGGTCGGCCACGCGCTGTTCGAGCTGGTCGGTCAGCGCGCGCAGTTCGGCGATCGCGCAGTCGCGTTCCGCCTCCAGCGCCCGGCGACTGCCGACATCGATCAGCACGCCGGGGAAATGCAGCGGGGTGCCGTCGGGCGCATGATCGACCCGCCCGTTCGCCTCCAGCCAGTGATAATGGCCGTCGCGGCGGCGCACGCGATATTGATGCGCATAGGCGCCGCCCCGTGCGATCGCCTCGTCGATCGCCTCGGCCAGCCCCGCGCGGTCGTCCGGGTGGACCGTCTCCACCACCTGCGCCAGGCTCAGCCCGTCATGGCCGAGCGCGGGGTCCAATCCGAAGGTGCGCGCGAACGGCTCGTCCACGGTGAAACGGTCGGTCGGCAGGTCCCAGAACCAGGTGCCGATGATCGCCCCGGCCTCCAGCGCCAGTTGCACCCGCTCGGCATTCTGACGGGCGCGGGCCTCGCTCTCGCGCAGCTGGTGCTCGACGCGGATCCGCTGGGTGATGTCGAAGCTGACACCCGGAAAGCGGACGCAGCGCCCCGTCGCGTCGGGAATGCAGCGGCCTTGCGCCGACACCCAATGGACCGTGCCATCGGCCTCGACCAGCCGATATTCGGAGATGAAGCGCCCCTCCCGGCCGATGCCGGTCTCCGCCATCGCGACAGCGACCTCGGCCTGGACGCGCTCCCGATCGTCGGGGTGGATGCCCTGGAAGAATTCGGCGATCGGCATGCCCCGCTCGGCCGCCGCCGGATCGACCCCGTACATCGCCGCGAAACGCGCATCGGAGCGGACCGAGTCGTTGCACACGTCCCAGTCCCACAGGCCGACATGCGCGCCCGAACTCAGCGCCAGGTCCAGCCGCTCGTCCGCCTCGCGCTGTCGCCGTTCGGCCAGCACCCGCGCGGTCGTCTCGCCCGTGACGCAGACCATGCCCGCAATCCCGCCGTCGTCATCGAAGACCGGCGAATAGGAAAAGGTCCAGTAGCTTTCCTCGGGCCGCCCCTCGCGCGCCAGGTCGAGCCGCATGTCGGTGACCTGCGCGACCCCGCCCGACAGCGCCTTGTCGACCAGCGGCGAGATGTCGTCCCAGATGCTGCCCCACAGGATGCGGAACGGCATGCCCATCGCCGTCGCCGCGCGATAGCCCAGGATCGGACGATAGGCGTCGTTGTAGAAGGAGATCAGGTCCGGCCCCCAGACCAGATACATCGGCACCGGACAGGCGAGCATCGTCGCCAGCTGGCATCGCAGCGCGACCGGCCATGTGCCCGGCGCGCCGAGCGACGTCGCGCCCCAGTCGAAGGCGGTGATCTCCTCCACCACCTGGCCCGACAGGCCGCGTAGGAATTCCAAAGATGATTGCGCCATCATGCCATTGTCTAACGATGCGTCGCCGGGTGCCATAATACGGTATAGAAGCAACAGTCTTCAGAAATCGTTAGCCTTTTCCCCATGAACCGTCGTCAGGCGGCCCGGTCGCGCGCCAAAGTCGATCTGTCCGGGTGACAGGCCGGACCGGGGCGGTTAGGCCGGTCGGGTGACGGCGATCCGAAGCCTGCTCGCGCAACGCCATGGGGCCGTGCTGCTGTGCGCGGCGGCGTTGCTGCTCAGGCTGATCGTGCCGACCGGCTATATGATCGGCGCTGTCGGGGGGCATATGGCGATCACTTTGTGTCCGGGCAGCGCCGCTCCGCCCGCCCATGCCGCCCCGCCGATGACGCATGGCCACGGCCATGGCATGACCGCCGCGACCGCCCCCGCCCATGGTTCGCACGACCATCGCGGGCGCGAGCATGGGGCCGACCTGCCATGCGCCTTTTCGGGGCTGTCCACGGCCGGGCTGGCGGCGGTCGATCCGGTCCTGCTGGACGCGTTCATCGCCTTCGTCATGGCGACGGGGCTGGTCGCGCCAGCCCTACCGCGCCCGGCTGAGCCGCTCCATCTCCGCCCGCCGCTTCGGGGACCGCCCGCACAACGCTGACCGCGTTTCGTCGGGTGTCGCACGCACGCGATGCCCCTTTCCGATCCTCGCCCCGTTATCGGCCATGCCGATACGGGCCGGTCGAAAGCGCCTTCATGCTGATATCGTCCCCGCAGCCGGACCGGTTCCCGTCCGGCGCCCCCTCCGCCTACCCCGCGTCGCACGCCGCCTTTCACCGCACCATCTGGCGATGGCATTTCTGGGCGGGATTGCTGGTCGCGCCCGTCCTGCTGATGCTCAGCGCGACGGGCGCCATCTATCTGTTCAACGGCGCGTTGAACGACGCGCTCTACCCCGGGCTGCGGTTCGTCGCGCCGCATCGCGGCGACGTCCCGATGTCGCGGATGATCGCGGCGGCGCTGGCGGCGCATCCCGGCTCCGCCTCGCGGGTCGACATGCCCGACACCGCCGATCGCGCCGCAGTCGTGTTCGTGACGCCCGACCATGGCGAACCGCTGCGCGTCGCGGTCGATCCCGGCACGGGGCGCGTGCTGGGCAGCGTGGTCTATGACCGCACCCTGGTTGGCTGGGCCGACGCCATGCACCGGTCGATGCTGATGGGCGTGGCGGGCGAGCGGCTGGTCGAGCTGGCGGTCAGCTGGGCGCTGGTCCTGCTGGTGACGGGAACGATCCTGTGGTGGCCGCGCGGGAACTGGCGCGCGGCGGGCACCCTCTATCCGCGCCTGTCGGGGCGCGGCCGGCGTTTCTGGCGCGACCTCCATGCGCCCCTGGGCCTGTGGAGCGTGGCGCTGATCGGCTTCCTGATCGTCACCGGCCTGCCCTGGGCGGGGATCAGCGGCCCGCTGCTCCACCGGGTCAGCGCGGCGGCGGGAATCGGCTATCCGCCCTCCTTCCGCCAGTACAACATCCCCCGGAGCGTCCCGATGAAGGCGGCGCTGGGCGAGGCACCCTGGACGCTGGAGGATGCGCCGATGCCGCAGTCGGGCATGGCCGCCATGTCGGGCGACCATGCCGATCACAGCCCCGCCACCCCCGGCACGACGCGCGATCCGGCGGTGATCCGGGGGACCGACCGGGTGACGGCGATCCTGGCCGCTCATGGCTGGTCGGGCAGCTATCGCCTGTTCCTGCCCAAGGGGCCGCGCGGCGTCTATACCATCTTCACCTATCCCGGCCGGCCGGAGGGGCAGAAGACGCTCTATATCGACCGATACACGTTCCGCCCGATCGGGCCGGAGGTCCGCTATGCCCAATATGGCATTGTCGGCCGTGCGGTGGAGTCCGGGGTGCAGTTGCACATGGGCCAGTATTTCGGGCTGGCGAACCAGTTGCTGATGCTGATCCCCTGCCTTGCCATCTGGGGGCTGACGATCAGCGGGGTCGCGATGTGGTGGAAGCGGCGTCCGGCGGGACGGCTGGGCGCGCCGCCGCGACTGTCGGGCGCGCGGATTCGCGGGCTGGTCGTCGCTTTGGTCGCCGCGGGTGTGATCCTGCCGCTGTTCGGCCTGTCGTTGCTGGTCGTCGCGCTGCTGGACCGCATCGCGGTGGCGATGCGGCGGGGAATGGCGCGGGCGTAAATTCGCAGGTCCGCTGAACGGCGGGGGCGCCTGCTCGTTGTCGCTCCGATCGCATGAGTTTCGGAGAGACGATGATGAACGCCACCCGCTCCACCGGATTGTCGCCGCTGATCGCGGGCGGCGCGGCGGCCGCCATACTGGGGCTGAGCGCGCTGGTCGGGCGGCGCAATGCCCCCGACCGGTCGCATCCGGGCATCCGCCGCTGGTATGCCCGGCTCGACAAGCCCGGCTTCACCCCGCCCGACAGGCTGTTCGGCGCGGTCTGGCCGGTGCTGGAGACGCTGGCGGGCGTGGGCGGCTATCGCCTGCTGCGCGCGCCTGCCTCTCCGCGTCGCAATGCGGCGGTGGCGCTGTGGCTGGGCAACAGCGCGATGATCGGCGGTTGGACCGAGCTGTTCTTCCGGGCCCGCCGCCCCGGTCCCAGCGCGGTCGCGGCAGGGGCGATGACCCTGGGCACCGCCACGCTGGCCGCCACCGCGTGGAAGATCGACCGCCCAGCCGCCGCCAGCGTGGTGCCGCTGGCCGCCTGGCTGGGCTTCGCCACCGTGCTGGCGAGCGAGGTCGCGCGTCGCAACCCGCCGGAAAAATGACGCTTAGATGAAGATTGCATGAACCGTTTCGCGACCGAAGCGTTCGGGCGGGATGCGGGGGACTAGCATCATCGGAACGATTGCGGCGGCCAGCCTTCTGACCGGATGCAATGTGCATCAGTCGACCCTGGCCCCGTTCGGCGCGGATGCGATCGATATTCGCCATCTCTTCATCATCATGCTGGTCGGCGCGGTGGTGATCGCGGCGGCGGTCGCGCTGTTGATGCGCCATGCCGTCCGCGCGCCAGAGGGGGCGATCAGCCATCGTGGCGGGATGCGGATCGTGCTGTGGCTGGGCGGGATCATCCCAACGATCGTCCTGCTGGGGCTACTCGCCTATTCGCTTCCCTATATGCGCCCGCGCCCGGTCGCGCCCGCCGACCTGCAGATCGCGGTCGATGGCGAGCAATTCTGGTGGCGCGTCACCTATCGCCCCGCCGCCGGGACCCCGGTCGAGAGCGCCAACGAGATCCGCATCCCCACCGGCCGCACCGTCGCCTTCCGGCTGGGCGCGGGCGATGTGGTGCACAGCTTCTGGATTCCGGGGCTGGCGGGCAAGATGGACATGATCCCCGGCCGCACCAACACGCTGGTCGTCCGCGCGGACAAGCCCGGCCGCTATCGCGGGCAATGCGCCGAATTCTGCGGCCTGTCCCATGCGCTGATGGCGTTCGACGTCATCGCCATGCCGCCCGCCGCCTTCGACGCCTGGCTGGCCGGGCAGCGCCGCCCGGCGGTGGCAAGCGATAGCGAGGGCGCGCGGCTGTTCGCCGCCAATGGCTGTGGCGGCTGCCATACGATCGCGGGCGTGACCGCGCGGACGCGGATCGGCCCCGACCTCACCCATTTCGGATCGCGCCGGACGCTGGCGGCGGGGATCCTGCCGATGACCCCCGCCAATGTCGCAGGCTTCATCCGCCACCCCGAAAAGACCAAGCCGGGCGTCCGTATGCCGTCCTTCCCGCAACTGTCGCAGGATCAGGCCATGGCCCTCACCCGCTATCTGCAAGGCCTGAAATGAGTCTCCACGCCCAGGACGATCTCGCCCTCCGCGCCGCGCAGGAGGAGAGGCTTCGCGCGGTATGGAAGCCGCCGAGCGGCCTGTTCCTGCGCTGGACCGACACGAACAACAACCGCGTCGGCGTCTGGTACACGCTGACCGCCTTCGGCTTCATGCTGTTCGCCGGGGTGCTGGCGCTCATCATGCGCACCCAGCTGGCGGTGCCCGACAACGACCTCGTCTCGGCGAACACCTTCAACCAGCTGTTCACGCTGCACGGCTCGGTGATGATGTTCCTGTTCGCCGTGCCGATGTTCGAGGCGGTGTCGATCATCCTGCTGCCCCAGCTGCTCGGCGCGCGCGACCTGCCCTTTCCCCGCCTGTCGGCCTTTGGCTATTGGAGCTTCCTGATCGGCGGCGTCTTCGTCTCCGGCTCGATTTTCTTCAACGCCGCGCCGGATGGCGGGTGGTTCATGTATCCGCCGCTGACCACCCGCACCGACCTGTCGGGGCTGGGCGCGGACATCTGGATGCTGGGCCTGTCCTTCATCGAGGTGTCGTCGGTCGCCGCCGCGGTCGAGCTGATCGTCGGCGTGCTGAAGTGCCGCCCGCCCGGGATGCGGCTGAACCTGATGCCGCTCTATGCCTGGTACATCCTGGTCGTGGCGGTGATGATCCTGTTCGCCTTCCCGCCATTAATCGCGGGCGACCTGTTGTTCGAGATGGAGCGGCTGCTGAACTGGCCCTTCTTCGATGCGGCGCGCGGGGGCGATCCGCTGCTGTGGCAGCACCTGTTCTGGATCTTCGGCCATCCGGAAGTCTATATCGTCTTCCTGCCCTCCATCGCGCTGTTCGCGATGATGATCCCGACCTTCGCGCAGCGGCATCTGCTCGGCTATCCATGGATCGTGCTGGCGGCGGTCGGCACCGCCTTCCTGTCGTTCGGCCTGTGGGTCCACCACATGTTCGCGACCGGCCTGCCCAAGATCAGCCTGGCCTTCTTCTCCGCCGCGTCCGAGGCGGTCGCCATCCCAACCGGCGTGCAGATCTTTGCCTTCATCGCCACGCTATGGGCGGGCAAGGTCAAATGGTCGACGCCGCTCCTCTATGCGAGCGGCAGCCTCGCCATCTTCGTCATCGGCGGGCTGACCGGGGTGATGGTCGCGGTCGCGCCGTTCGACTGGCAGGCGCATGACACCTATTTCGTCGTCGCGCATCTCCATTACGTGCTGATCGGCGGCACGCTGCTGCCGCTGTTCGGCGGGCTTTATTATTACTGGCCGCTGATCACCGGCAAGAAGCTGTCCGACCGGCTGGGGCGGACCGCCTTCTGGATCATGTTCGTCGGGGTCAACCTGACCTTCTTCCCGATGCACCTGTCGGGGCTGGAGGGGATGCCGCGCCGGGTCTTCACCTATCCGGCCGAGCTCAATATCGGCTGGCTCAACCTCGCCTCGACGGCGGGCTCCTATCTGTTCGCGACGGGCGTCCTGGTGCTGGTCATCGACCTGGCTCTGTCGCCGACCCGCGCCAAGGCGCCGCGCAATCCGTGGAACGCGGGCACGCTGGAATGGCTGGCGCATCCGGATGACGAGGATTGGGGCATCCGCTCGGTCCCGCTGATCGAGAGCCGCTATCCGATCTGGGACCAGAAGGATTTCGTCGCCAAGGTCGATGAGGGCCGCTTCTTCCTGCCCGATGCCGAGGAAGGCCGCCGCGAGACGATCATCACCTCGGTCCTCGATGCCAAGCCCGTCTCGGTAATCCGGCTGGGCACGCCCAGCGTCAAGCCGATGGCGACCGCCGTGGCGCTGGGCGCGGTGTTCATCCTGACCACCTATCATCTCTATTGGCTGGCCGCGCTGTTCGGGGTGGTGACGCTGGCGGCGATCGTCTGGTGGCTGTGGGATACCGCCGAAATTCCCGAAAAGCCCGAAAAGCCGATCGGTCACGGCATGCGCATGCCGCTCTATATCTCGGGGCCCGCCGCGCCGGGATGGTGGGCGATGTTCATCACGATGATGGCCGACGCGACCGCCTTTTCAGGCCTCGTCTTCGGCTATTATTTCTACTGGACGATCCATCCCGATTTCGGGGCCGGGTTCGACGGGCCCGGGGTCGGCGGGCCGATGCTGGCGCTGGGACTGTCGCTGGGCAGTTGGGTGGCGACGCTGGCGGCGCGCGAGGTCCATGCGCGGGGCGGCGTCACGGCGGCGCGCCTGATGCTGCTGGTCGGCGCGGGCGCGGCGGGGGCCAGCCTGTTCGCCGGGCTCGCCAGCCTGAGCGGGCTCGACCCCGAGGCCAATGTCTATCCGGCGATCGTCTGGGTCCTGGTCGTCTGGACCGTCGTCCACGCCGCCGTCATGGTCGTCATGCAGCTCTATACGCTGGCGCGCAGCCTGGCGGGTCGGATGACGACCACCCATGACGCCGACATCCGCAACATCACCGTCTATGCGCATTTCTTCGCGCTGACCGCGATCGTCACCTATCTGACGGTCGGATTGTTTCCGGAGACGGGGCTGTGAGGCGCTGGCTGAAGCGCGCGCATCGGCTGCGCGTCACGCTATGGACGCTGATCGTGCCGCCGACCGTCTGGGCGGTGCATTTCCTGCTCTCCTATCTCTGGGCGGCCGTCTCCTGCGCCAAGATCGGCGAATGGGCGCTGTTCCCCACCGTCTTCGCCATCGCCACGGCGGTCGCCTTGGTGATCATCGTCGCCTCGGGGCTGATCGCGTGGCAGCAGTCGCGCACGCCGGGCGATCCGCCGCCGCATAACGAGGGCACCGACATCGATCGGCTGCGCTTCCTGGCCTATTCGACGCTGCTATTGGCCGGGCTGAGCTTCATCGCGGTCGTCTTCACCGCGCTGCCGGTCCTCATGCTGGGGGATTGCCGGTGAGGCGCGGCGTGCTGATCGCGGGCCTCGCGCTGCTGCCGCTGGGCTGGATGCTCAGCCCGCTGGGCATGACCGGGCATATGGCCGCGCACATGATCGCGGTGGCGATCGCCGCGCCGCTCGTCGCGCTGGGGCTTCAGGGCCATGCGCTCGACCCCGCCGAGCGCTGGCCGCGCCTGGCCAGCCCGATGGTCGCCGCACTGGTCGAGGCGGTCGTGGTCTGGGGCTGGCACGTTCCCGCGCTCCGGCGGCTGGCGGATCACCAGCCGGTCTGGCTGGCGGTCGAGCAGGCGAGTTTCCTGATCGCGGGCCTCTGGCTCTGGTCCGCCGTTCTGGCGCCGCGTCACCGCGTGAGCGGGGTGGCCGCGCTGCTCGTCACCTCGATGCACATGACCCTGCTCGGCGCGCTGATCGGGCTCGCCCCGCGCCCGCTCTATAGCCATCACGGCGCGGGCGCGCTGGAGGATCAGCAGCTGGCGGGCGTCATCATGCTGCTGGTCGGCGGCATCGCCTATCTGTGCGGAGGTCTCGCGATGCTCGGCCGCTTGCTTCAGGTCCGGCAGGAGGCGCACGCATGACGATCCGCATCACCTGGAAACGCGTCGTCGCGACGCTGATCGGCCTGTTCGCGCTGGGCATGGCCTTTGCCTGGTCGGGGGTCATGAACCTCGCGGCGTCGAGCGGACACTGGGCGATCACCGACTGGTTCCTGCACTGGGCGATGCGCAACTCGGTGCGCACCCATGCGGCCTTCTCCTCGCCCAAGGACCCCGCCGACCCCAGCGGGCTGGTCAGCGCGGCGGGACATTTCGCCAATGCCTGCGCGGTCTGCCACGGGGCCCCCGGCCAGAAGCCCGCCCCCGTCATGCAGGCGGCCACCCCGCCCGCCCCCGATCTGGCGGTCAATGCGCGCGAATGGACCGACAGGCAGCTGTTCTGGATCCTGCAGCACGGCGTCAAATATACCGGCATGCCTGCCTGGGCGGTGCAGGACCGGCCGGACGAGGTGCGGCGGATGGTCGCCTTTGTCCGTCGCCTGCCCGACATGACCCCGGCCCAGTATCGCGCGCTGGTCGCCGACGCGTCGCCGGCGGTCGATCCGGACAATTGCACCGGATGCCACGGCACCGACGGTCGCGGGCGCGGGAGCCGCGACATTCCGATCCTGGGCGGACAGAACCCCGCCTATCTCCTCGCCGCGCTTCAGGGCTATGCGAACGGCACCCGGTCGAGCGCGGTGATGCAGCAGGTCGCGATGCGGATGGACCCCGCCGCGATGCAGGCCGCCGCGCGCCGTTTCGCCGCCATGCCGGGGCTTGGCGGTCGTCCTTCCGGTAACGCGGCGGCGGCGCGGATCGTGACGCAGGGCCTGCCCGAGCGCCAATTGCCCGCCTGTGCCAGCTGCCACGCGGCCGGCAAGCCCTATCCGGTGATCGCCGGACAACGCGCCAGCTATATCGCCGCGCGGCTCCGCCACTGGCAGGGCGACAAGAATGTCGTCGATGCGCGCAAGAGCCATGCGACCATGCCCGTCATCGCGCGACGCATCCCCAAGGAGATGATCGACCCGCTGGCCCGGTATCTGGCTGGCGAAGGCGAGCCCCGCTGACCGGGGCGGCTCAGCCCATCGCCGCCCAGGACGGTTCCTCGGGGACCATGCCGGGCGGCAGGCACCGGAAGCCGGGCCGCGCGAACAGATAGCCCTGCATATAGCGGACGCCCAGGCGGCGCAGCGTGTCATATTCGCCGAGCGTCTCGACCCCCTCGGCCATGACGGCCATGCCCATCTTGTCGGCGATGCGGATGACCCCTTCCACGATCATGCGGCGCGGCATCGCCTCGTCGATCCCGCGGATCAGCGCCATGTCGAGCTTGATATAATCGGTCCTGACCTGCCCGAGCAGCGTCAGCCCGGCCTGCCCCGCGCCGAAGTCGTCGATCGCGGTGCCGAAGCCCATATGCGAATAGGTGTCGAGGATCGTCTTCAACGCCGCACCGTCGCCCGGATCGGCGCGCTCCGAAAATTCGAAGATCAACCGCTCGGGGGGCAGGTTCAGCCGCCGCGCGGTCTCCAGCGTGGGCTCAAGACAGGCGATCGGGCAATAGACCGTGGCGGGCAGGAAGTTAATCGCCAGCCGCGCATCGCCGTCGAGCAGCCCGGCGGCCACCGCCCCCTCGATCGCGGTCACCCGGCATTGCTGGTCGAAGGCATAGAGCGTGTCCGGCGTCACCTTGGCGAGAATGCTCGCCGCGCTTTCCCCCTTGCTGCCCCGGACCAGCGCCTCATAGGCCATGGGTCGGCCGGTCGAGACGTCCATGATCGGCTGAAACGCCATGGCCATGGGAAAGACGGCATATTCGGTGTGAGAGCGGCGATACCCCGGCTGCATGGCAATCTCCTTCGCCGGAAAGCATAGGACAAAGCCACTAAATCGCCGTTAATTGTCGGAGCCTTGCCGACATAGCCATGCGAGCGGCTGGAATATTCATAATGCTTGGGGGGAATCATCGACCGCGGTCGGCATCATCTTATGATGCGGCGATATTTTCTGTTCTCCGGATGCGGATGACAGGGAGATTACCCTCTTCGGATGACGGCCCGGAGTGGAGCGCCTTCGCCAGCCTCCGGTTCGTGGCGATGCCCCACCCCAACCCCTCCCCTGAAGGGGAGGGCTTGCATGGGCGCGGCGCAATGCCGTCACGGTCGAGGCGCGTTGCCGACAGGATCGCGCGCGGCGTTTCCGCCAATGCAAAATGGCCGCCCGGTCATCTTCCGGCGGGGAAGAGACGGGCGGCCATTGCCATTTGCATGGTGGGCGCGACAGGGATTGAACCTGTGACCCCACCCGTGTGAAGGGTGTGCTCTACCGCTGAGCTACGCGCCCGGTAACCGGGAGAGGCGCCTTTAGGCGGCGGCGAACCGCCTGTCCAGCCCCAAAATCGAGAAAATCAGTTCACCGAGTCCTTGAGCAGCTTGCCCGGCTTGAACTTGGGCTGCGACGACGCCTTGATCGTCATCGGCTCGCCGGTGCGGGGGTTGCGGCCGGTCGACGCCTTGCGCTTGGACACCGAAAAGGTGCCGAAACCGACTAGGCGAACCTCGTCCCCCTTCTTCAGGGCGGCGGTAATCGATTCGAACACGGCATCCACGGCCTTGACCGCATCCCCGCGCGCCAGCCCCGAGGAGTCGGCGACGGTGGCGATCAGCTCCTGCTTGTTCATTCCATAACCCCCTATGATCCCGATATTAAAACGAGCCTAACTGCTGACGCCCGAATATCAAAGTGCCGATAATGCCGGCCCCGGCGGCGCTGTCAAACCCCCGTTTCCCGCAAAGCGAAGGATCGCGCAAACAGAAGCCCGTGTCAGGACGATGACAAGGGCCGCCCCTCCTTCGACGGACGGCCCCTGCGATGCGACGATCAGTGGTGGCGTTCGCCCCCGACCGCCGGGATCGGCGCGGGCGGCAGTGCCGCCAGCTCGTCCGCATCGGTCCAGTCGATCGCCTCCAGCGGCCCGACCAGCGCCAGGCGCAGCACCTCGTCGACATGCGCCACCGGCACGATCTTCAGGCCCTCGCGGATATTGGCCGGAATGTCGGCCAGATCCTTCTCATTCTCCTGCGGGATGAGGACGGTGGTGATCCCACCACGCAGCGCCGCGAGCAGCTTTTCCTTCAGGCCGCCGATCGGCAGCACGCGGCCGCGCAGCGTGACCTCGCCGGTCATCGCCACATCCTTGCGCACAGCGATCCCCGTCAGCGTCGAGACGATCGAGGTGACCAGGCCGATACCCGCCGACGGACCATCCTTGGGCACCGCGCCCTCGGGCAGGTGGATATGGATGTCCTTGCGGTGGAACAGCGACGGCTTGATCCCGAAGCTGGGGCTGCGCGCCTGGACGAAGCTGAAGGCGGCCTGGACCGATTCCTTCATCACATCGCCCAGCTTGCCGGTGGTCTTCACCTGGCCCTTGCCCGGCACCGTCACCGATTCGATGGTCAGCAGCTCGCCGCCCACCTCGGTCCAGGCGAGGCCCGTGACCGCGCCGATCTGGTCCTCCTGTTCGGACAGGCCGTGGCGATACTTCTGCACGCCCGCGAACTCGTGGAGGTTTTCGGGCGTGATCGTCACCGAGGTCGCCTTGCCCTCCAGGATCTGGCGCAGCGCCTTGCGGGCGAGACGCGCGATCTCCCGCTCCAGGGTACGCACGCCCGCCTCGCGGGTGTAACGCTGGATCAGCGCGCGCAGACCGTCCTGGGTCAGCGTGAATTCGCCGTCCTTCAGCCCGTGCGTCTCGACCTGCTTGGCGACCAGATGGCGCTCGGCGATCTCGACCTTCTCGTCCTCGGTATAACCCTCCAGCCGGATGATCTCCATGCGGTCGAGCAAAGGCTGCGGCAGGTTCAGCGTGTTCGCGGTGCACACGAACATCACGTCCGACAGATCGATATCGATCTCCAGATAGTGATCGTTGAACTTGGCGTTCTGTTCGGGGTCGAGCACCTCCAGCAGCGCCGAGGCGGGGTCGCCGCGGAAATCCTGGCCCAGCTTGTCGATCTCGTCGAGCAGGAACAACGGGTTGGACGTGCCGGCCTTTTTCAGGTTGGTCACGATCTTGCCCGGCAGCGAGCCGATATAGGTGCGGCGGTGGCCGCGAATCTCGGCCTCGTCGCGTACGCCGCCCAGCGACTGGCGGATGAACTCGCGCCCGCACGCCTTGGCGATCGACTGGCCCAGCGAGGTCTTGCCGACGCCCGGCGGGCCGACGAGGCACAGGATCGGCCCCTTCAGCTTGTTGGTGCGCGCCTGGACGCCGAGATATTCGACGATCCGGTCCTTCACCTTTTCCAGCGCATAATGATCCTGATCGAGGATCGCCTGCGCCGCCGTGATGTCCTTCTTGACCTTGGACTTCTTGCCCCAGGGCAGACCCAGCAGCACGTCGAGATAGTTGCGCACGACGGTCGCCTCGGCGCTCATCGGCGCCATGGTCTTCAGCTTCTTCAGCTCGGCGGTCGCCTTGGTGCGTGCTTCCTTGGAAAGCTTGAGCGTCGCGATCTTCTGGGTCAGCTCGGCGATCTCGTCGCCGTCGCCGTCCTCGCTCTCATTGCCCAGCTCGCGCTGGATCGCCTTGAGCTGCTCGTTGAGATAATATTCGCGCTGCGTCTTCTCCATCTGGCGCTTGACGCGGCTCTTGATCTTCTTCTCGACCTGAAGGACGCCGAGTTCGCCTTCCATCAGGGCATAGGCCATCTCCAGCCGCTTGGCCGGATCGGTCTCCACCAAAAGCGCCTGCTTGTCGGCGACCTTGACCGAGATGTTGGCGGCGACCGCATCGGCCAGCTGCGAGGCATCCTCGATCTCCGCCAGCTGCACCGCGGTCTCGGCGGGCAGCTTGCGGTTGAGCTTGGCGTAATTCTCGAACTGGTCGACCACCGAGCGCATGAGGGCGGCGATCTGCGCCTTCATGTCATGGTCCTGCTCCTCCAGCGCGGCCTCGTCGGCCTCTACCGGGGTCGCGTCGATCGTGGCGGTCAGGAAGGCACCCGATTCGTCCAGCTCGGCCAGGCGGCCGCGCACCTTGCCCTCGACCAGCACGCGGACGGTGCCGTCGGGCAGCTTGAGCAGTTGCAGGACGGTGGCGGTGACGCCGATCTCATACAGATCCTCGCGCGCCGGATCGTCCTCGGCGGGATCGAGCTGGGCGACCAGGAAAATCTCCTTGTCCGCCGCCATCGCCGCCTCGAGCGCCGCGACCGATTTGTCGCGACCGACGAACAGGGGGACGATCATGTGCGGGAATACGACGATGTCACGCAGCGGAAGGACGGGATAGGACTGGTTCATGCAAACTCCGGTCGGCCCCGACCGGGGCCTCTTCATCACACTATATGGGGAGGGTTGCCGTTCCATCAATCGTCGGTGCGATCAGTGGATCGATCGATGGCTTGCCAAGCCGTCGGCGTTGCGCGACACCATGCCGCATGAATCGTATACGGAATGTCGTCGCTGCGCTGTTCGCCTCCTCGCTGCTCTGTGGGGCCGCCACCGCCTTTGCCCAGAGCCCCAAGGGCTTACCCGGCAAGGGCGAGCCGCCGCTGACCGCCCAGACCATGGTGTCGGGCGGCGTTCGTCCGCCCGAGCAACGGGCCATGCGGTTCGACAGCGCCGACCTGTCGTTCGAGATTCTGCCGGACACACGGGAACTGAACGGCATTGCGGTGCTGGACTTTACCGCAAAGTCGCCGCTGGCGCGGCTGGTGATCGATCTCGACCGCAATCTGCCGGTCAAGGCGATCGCGATCGACGGCAAGCCGCTCAAGCCCGCCGCATGGTCCAATCCGGAAGGACAGCTGGTCGTCACCCTGCCCCGCCCGCTTCGCGCCGGACAGAAGGTCAGCGCCAGGATCACCTATGGCGGCACCCCGCATGTCGCGGTGCGGGCGCCCTGGGATACCGGCGTGGTCTGGGCCAAGACGCCCGACGGGCGGCCCTGGTTCGCGACGACGACGCAGGGCTATGGCTGCGACCTGTTCTGGCCCTGCCTCGACTATCCGATGGGCGAGCCGGGCGTCGTCACCCTGCACATCACCGTGCCCAAGGGGTTGAAGGCGCCGTCCAACGGCGTGCTGCTGGGCGTCGACACGCTGCCCGACGGACGCACCCGCTGGAACTGGCGGACCAAGCATCCCAACACCTATGCCATCGCGCTGAACGTCGGGCCCTATGAGGTGGTCGAGGGTTCGTACAAGAGCCGCTTCGGCAACACGATCCCGATGTTCTACTGGTATCTGCCCGGCGAGAAGGAGAAGGCCGAAGGTCTGTTCGCCGAATTCGCGCCGACGCTGGATTTCTTCGAATCGACGGTCGGCCCCTTCCCCTTTGGCGACGAGAAGCTGGGCGTGGTCGAAACCCCGCACAAGGGCATGGAGCACCAGACGATCAACGCGTACGGCAATGAATATGCCAAGGCGCCCGAGGGGTTCGACTGGCTGTTCCAGCATGAGTTCAGCCATGAATGGTTCGGCAACCAGCTGACCAATGTCGACTGGGACGATTTCTGGCTGCACGAGGGCTATGGCAGTTACATGCAGCCCAGCTATGGCCGCTGGCGCGAGGGCGAGGCACGCTATGCGGTGATGATGGATGCGCAGCGCGGCCAGATCGCTAACAAGTCGCCCATCGTCCATGATCGCAGCATGACCGAGCAGGACGTCTATGAGGACGCCAAGGGCGGCCCCGGTCTCGACATCTATATGAAGGGGTCGTGGATGCTCCACACCCTGCGCAACCTGATCGGCGACAAGGCCTTTTGGGACGTGACGCGGCTTGCCGTCTATGGCCGCACCGATCCCAAGCCGGGGAATTTCACGCCCCGCTATGGCTCGACCAAGGAATATGAGGGCTTTGTCCGGCAGGTCACGGGCAAGGATTATGGCTGGTTCTTCAACGTCTATCTGCGCCAGGCAGCGCTGCCCGAGATCGTCGAGACGCGGGCGGGCAACCAGCTGACGCTGACATGGAAGGTACCGGGCGGCGGGCCCTTCCCGATGCCGGTCGAGGTGCAGGTGGGCGACAGGGTCGAGACGCTGCCGATGACGGACGGGACGGGCACCTTGACCCTTCCCGAAGACGCGCACGTCGTGGTCGATCCCTGGGCGAAGGTGTTGAAACGCTCGGTCGCGATCGAGCAGTTCCGCGCGTGGAAGGCGGAACAGGCGGCGAAGAAAAAGTCGAACTAAACACCCGCTCCGTTCAGCCTGAGCGAAGTCGAAGGCCACGGGCGGAACGACGTTCCAGGCGTGCCCGGTCCGACCGGATTCCCTTGGCCTTCGACTTCGCTCAGGCTGAACGGATGGAGGGCCCCGACTTAGGGCACCACCGTCACGAACAGATAGGCCGCGAAGATCACCAGATGCACCGCGCCGCCCAGTACGGTGGTCCGGCCATTGCCCAGCGTCAGCGTGATGGTGAACAGCGACAGCACCAGCAGGATCATCTGCTTGGCCCCGATCCCCAGCGCGAGCGGCAGGCCCAGCATCAGCGAGACGATCGCCACCGCCGGAATGGTCAGCCCGATCGTCGCCAGCGCCGATCCCAGCGCGAGGTTGAGGCTGGTCTGCAACCGGTTCCGCTTGGCCGCCCGGTACGCCGCCAGGCTTTCGGGCGCGAGGACCAGCGCCGCGATGACCACGCCGACGATGGCGAGCGGCAGCCCGGCGTTCAGGATCGCCGCCTCGACGATCCCCGACAGCCCCTTGGCGAGCAGCACCACCCCGACCAGCGCGACCAGCAGCATCCCCAATGCTGCCCAGGCGGCCGCATTGGTCGGCGGCTCGGCATGGGCGTCGGCGGGCATGTCCTCGTGCGCGGGGAGGAAATAGTCGCGGTGCCGCACCGTCTGCACCATCACGAAAGTCCCGTACAGGATGACGCTGACGATCGCGACGAAGACCAGTTGCGAGGTCGCATAGGTCGGCCCCGGCGCGGACGAGACGTAATTGGGCAGGACCAGCGACAGCACGACCATCGCGCTCAGTACGTTCAGCGACGAACTGGCCCCGCGCAGCGAGAAGCGCTGCTCGCCATGCTGCACGCCACCCGCCAGCAGGCAGAGGCCGACAATGCCGTTGAGGATGATCATGATCGCCGCGAACACGGTATCGCGCGCCAGGCTGGAGGCATCGCCCGCATCGGACAGCATCAGGCTGACGATCAGCGACACCTCGATCACCGTCACCGCGACCGCCAGGACGAGCGTGCCGAACGGCTCGCCGACCCGGTGCGCGACGACTTCGGCCTGATGCACCGCCGACAGCACGCAGCCGACCAGGATGATCGCCGCGACGACCACCCCCACCGTCCCCATCTTGTAGAGCGAGACCGCAATGGCGAGCAGGCCCAGCAACGGGAACACCAGGGTCCACCAGGGCATCAACAGACGCTGGAGCAGCGCGCGCTTCTGTCCGGGGGAGACGATGGCATCGGGTTCGCTCATGGCTGGTCGGGTCTCCTCGTCATGGCATGATGACATTCCTGTCATGCCAATGCGCCAACCACCCTGTTAGCTCCCGATCCGACCGGGATTCATTGCGAGATCGCAACCAACTGCCGAACTCACCGGCCGCTATTGTCCACCCACAGCGGACGACATGGCTGGCCTTACAGGGCCACCCCTTCAGGCGACGGGTTTCACTTTCCCCCGACCGGCCGCATCATCGACCAGAAGCGCGGGCCGCCTTTGGGGACCGACCATTGCCCGGTCAGCTCGAACCCCAGCCGGGCATAGAGCCCGACATTGCCCTCGGTCGCGGTCTCCAGATAGGCGGGCACGCCGTCCGCGTCGCATCTGGCCAGTCCCGCCCGGATCGACGCACCGCCCAGGCCCCGCCCCTGCCTCGCCGGATCGACGCCCGCAATGTGCAGATACCAGAAGGGATCGGCCGGGAAATGCGCTTCGACCGCATCGCTGAGCTGCATCGCGCGGGGCAGCGACGCCCCCAGCGCGTGCAGCACCGGGATCAGCCGCCGGACAAAGGCCATGGTCGGCACCTGCGCCTGTCCGGGCGGCCGCCAGAAGCTGCCCGCATCTGCCCCCTGGCTCACCAGCCGCATCCCGACCGCATCGCTGTCGAACAGCAGCGCGAACAGGCGCGGCAGGCGCTTCGCCCGGTCGGCCGCATCGGGGAAGATATGGGACATGGCCGGATCGTCGGCGAAGGCGCGGCCCAGCATCCGCGCCACCGCCACTCGGTCCCCGTCCACCGCATCGCGCATCACGGCCATCGCATGATCCTCATGAAAAACGGGCGCCTCCTTTCGGAAGCGCCCGCTTTCTCGCATCGGTCACAGGGCCGGCGTTCAGGCCGCCGCGCCGTCCTTCTGCTTGGACTTTTCGGCATAGACGCGGATCGGTTCCTTGCGGCCCTCGACCACGTCCTTGTCGACCATCACCTCGTCGACGCCGTCCATGCCGGGCAGGTCGAACATGGTGTCGAGCAGGATGCCCTCCAGGATCGAGCGAAGCCCGCGAGCACCCGTCTTGCGCTCGATCGCCTTCTTGGCGACCGTGGTCAGCGCCTCGTCGGTGAAGTCGAGTTCGACATTCTCCATCTCGAACAGCTTCTGATACTGCTTCACCAGCGCGTTCTTCGGCTCGGACAGGATCTTGACCAGCGCCGCGATGTCGAGGTCCTCCAGCGTCGCGATGACCGGCAGACGGCCGACGAATTCGGGGATCAGGCCGAACTTCAGCAGATCCTCGGGCTCGGTCTGGCGCAGATATTCGCCGGTCCGCTTCTCCTCGGGAGCCGCGACATAGGCGCCGAAGCCGATCGACTTGCCCTGCAGGCGGTCGCCGATGATCTTTTCCAGACCCGCAAACGCGCCGCCGCAGATGAACAGGATGTTCGTCGTATCGACCTGCAGGAATTCCTGCTGCGGATGCTTGCGGCCGCCCTGCGGCGGAACGCTGGCGGTCGTGCCTTCCATCAGCTTGAGCAGCGCCTGCTGGACGCCCTCGCCCGACACGTCGCGGGTAATCGAGGGATTCTCGGCCTTGCGGCTGATCTTGTCGATCTCGTCGATGTACACGATGCCGCGCTGCGCCCGCTCGACATTGTAATCCGATGCCTGGAGCAGCTTCAGGATGATGTTCTCGACATCCTCGCCGACATAGCCCGCCTCGGTCAGCGTGGTCGCGTCCGCCATGGTGAACGGCACGTCGAGGATGCGCGCCAGCGTCTGCGCGAGCAACGTCTTGCCGCAGCCGGTCGGGCCGACGAGCAGGATGTTCGACTTGGCGAGCTCGACGTCGGCGCCCTTCGCGCCGTGATTCAGGCGCTTATAGTGGTTGTGCACCGCGACCGACAGGACGCGCTTGGCCTGCTTCTGCCCGATGACATAATCGTCGAGCACGTTGCAGATTTCCTGCGGCGTCGGCACGCCACCATCCTTCTTGGATACCAAAGCGGACTTGGTCTCCTCACGGATGATGTCGTTGCACAGCTCCACGCACTCGTCGCAAATGAAGACGGTCGGCCCCGCGATCAGCTTGCGCACCTCGTGCTGCGACTTGCCGCAGAACGAGCAATAGAGGGTGCTTTTCGAGTTGCCACCGCTCACCTTGTCCATCAATCACCTCTCGCACCCATCAAACGGTGCGCTACCGTTGCCGGGGTGCGCATCGTACCGCACCCCGATAAAGTCACAATCGAAATAAACCGTTCACGCGGAACGACCCGTCTTACGCGGACGTCGCGTCGTCGGCCGGGACCGGACGCTTGTCGAACACCTGGTCGATCAGGCCGAATTCCTTGGCCTCCTCGGCGCCCATGAACTTGTCGCGGTCCATCGCACGCTCGATCTCCTCCAGCGGCTTGCCCGTGTACTTGGCGTAGAGCGAGTTCAGGAAATGCCGCATGCGCAGGATTTCGCGCGCCTGGATCTCGATGTCCGCGGCCATGCCCTGCGCCCCGCCCGAAGGCTGGTGGATCATGATGCGGCTGTTCGTCGTCGCCACACGCATGCCCGGCTCACCCGCCGACAACAGGAAGCTGCCCATCGAGGCGGCCTGGCCGATGCACAGCGTGCCGACGCGCGGCCGGATATACTGCATCGTGTCATGGATCGCCATGCCCGCCGTGACGACACCGCCCGGCGAGTTGATGTACATGAAGATGTCCTTCTTCGGATTTTCCGACTCGAGGAACAGCAGCTGCGCGCAGATCAGCGACGCCATCCCGTCCTCGACACCGCCGGTGACGAAGATGATGCGCTCGCGCAGCAGGCGGCTGAAAATATCGAACGACCGTTCGCCGCGGTTCGACTGTTCGATGACGATCGGAACCAGACCGGCCTGCGTCTGCCGCAGCCCGACGCCGGCCTGTGCCAGCGGGCTCGCGAAATCGCCGGTCTCGAACGGATTGTGCATGGATATCTCTCTTATGCCCAGAAGAGCCCCTATGTCGCGTGATGCCAGCGCATATTCAAGCCCCGGCGACCGCCCCGCATGCCGCGATGCAGCGTTTACCCTTTTTTACGCGCCCGCACGCTAGACCGATGCGTAAGGACGCGAGAGGCGGTATCCGGCAAAATCATGACGTTGGCACGAACGCCGTCTCCAGCCCTGACTACGGCGCTTCGCGTCATGCGACCGCGTGCGCTGCTTCTCGGCGCGGCGAGCGGGGCGGTTATCGGCGCGGTCCTGTTCCTGCTGTTCCTGCTGGCCAATCACGCCGCGATCGGACTCGATCTGCCCGCCGCACACGCGCATGTCCGACAGGCCTTTGCCGAGGGTGCGTTGCAGGACCGCGACTATCTGAAGGGCGATACCGCGATCGGATGGCATCAATATAATGACTGCCTGATCCTTCGCCTCGCGCTCGACCAGCGCGCCGGTGCGACCGCCCTGACCGTCAGCCCGCTGGTCACGCCGCCCATCGAACCCCGGACGCAGTGCAGCAGCCTGCGCGGTTTCCTGGCGGGCGAGCGGACGGGCACGACCGGCTATTATCACCGCTATATCCATGGTCACACGCTGCTCGCCCGGCTGCTGCTGCCCCGGCTGTCGGTGGCGGCGATCCGGGGGATCTATCATGGCCTGTCGACATTGCTGGTGCTGGCGGGGATCGTCACCGGGCTACTCGCCTTGGCACGGGGACGGCGGCGGGCGGAGGGGCTGTTCTGGCTGATCGTCTTCCTCGCCTTCGCACGCGGGTTCGGGCTGGAAAGCTATGGCCAGTCGCTGGGCCATGGTCCGGCGGACATCGTGCTGATCGGCTATCTGCTGATGCTGGCGGTGCTGGGCACGGGGCGCGGCATCGGGCCGGGCCTGGCGATGCTGACCGCCGGGCTGTTCGGCGCGTTGACCCTGGCCTTCGAGTTCTTGACCGGCGGCATCCCGCTGGGGCTGGCGGCGGTGATCGGCGGCCTGGCCTTTGCCGCCAGGCCGGGCGAGGAACGCGCCTTCGCCCCCCTGCCCGTCGCACCGCTGGCGGCCTATCTCGGCGCGATCGCGACGATGGCGGCGCTCAAGATCGCGCTGGTCGCGCAGGTGTTCGGCGTCCGGGCGTTACGCGCGGATGCGGGGCAGCTTCAGGTCCGGCTGGGGCTGGACGCCTCGCATGGCGAGACGTCCGATCTGGGCATCGTCCATATGGCAAGGCAACTGGCCAAGGGCATTGACGGGCTGGCGGCCGGAATGCCGCTGATGGCAGGCGCGGTCGTGCTGATCGCGCTGGTGGCGGGTATGTGGGGCGCGCGGCGGCTGCTCGCCTGTCCCGACCCGGCGATGCGCGCACGGGTGGTCGCGCTGCTGCTGTCCAATGGCGCCATCGCCGCCATGCTCGTCCTGTTCTGGCAGCATACCATGATCCACGCCTGGTTCATGGAGCGGACCCTGGTCTGGACGATCGCCAGCGGCTTTGCACTGTTCGCGCTGGCGCTGCCCGCTCAGCCCGCCGAGCCGGGGGCGGGCTGCGCCAGATAGGCCAGCCGCCGCACCTCCTGCCGACCGCGCACCACGGTGTCGAGGATCAGCCCGGTAAAGACATTCAGCGCCGCCAGCAGCATCAGCCCGGTCGACAGGATCGCAGTCGGGAAGCGCGGCACCTGATGCGTGTCGAGATAGGTCAGGATCAACGGCACCGCGAGCAGGATCGCCGCCGCCGCGAACAGCGCGGCGATCGCGCCGAAGAACCAGAGCGGCCGCTCGATCCGGTACAGCTTGATGATGGTGCGCAGGATGCGCCAGCCGTCCGAATAGGTGCTCAGCTTCGACGCCGACCCCTCGGGCCGCGCGAAATAGGGGGTCGCCACCTCGGCACAGGGCATCTTGAGTTCCAGCGCATGGACGCTGATCTCGGTCTCGATCTCGAAGCCGACCGACAGGACCGGGAAGCTCTTGACGAAGCGCCGCGAGAAGACGCGGTAGCCCGACAGAATGTCGGAGAAGCTGCGCCCGAACAGCCGCGCCAGCATCCCGGTCAGCATCGCATTGCCGAAGCGGTGCCCGCGCCGATAGGCGAGCTCGGCCTCGCTCACCCGCTGGCCGACCACCATGTCGAGCTGTTCGTCGACCATGCGCGCGACCAGCCCCGGCGCGGAGGCCGCGTCATAGGTCGCATCGCCATCCGCCATGACATAGATATCGGCGTCGATATCGGCGAACATCCGCCGCACGACCGCGCCCTTGCCCTGGATCCGTTCCGACCGGACCACGGCCCCGGCGGCGCGCGCCACCTCCACGGTGCGATCCCGGCTGTTATTGTCATAGACATAGATGGTCGCAGAGGGCAGCGCGGCGCGGAAGCCCGCAATGGTCTGCGCGATCGCGGCCTCTTCGTTATAGCAGGGCAGCAGCACCGCGATCCGGGGTTCGTTCACAACCTATCCTCGTCAAAAGGCGGGCGATCCGGCCCCCCGTCACTACCCACAGCCCCTATGCGCCAACGCGGCCGGGCGGGACAGCCCGTACACCCCTGCAAGGGGAGGAACAAAAGGCCTTCACGCAGGAAGGGCGACCGCTTGCGCGACCGCCCTTCCCCGTTCGTTCACGAACCGAAGTCCGATGCCATCCTTACTCGGTCGGCGCGGCCTTCTTGGCGCGCGGCTTCTTGGCGGGCGCTTCGGCCTCGGCCTCGCCTTCCGCCGGAGCAGCGGCCTTCTTGGCGCGCGGCTTCTTGGCCGGGGCTTCCTCGGTCGCCTCGGCGGCATCCGCCTCGCCTTCGGCCGGAGCGGCCTTCTTGGCGCGGGTCGCCTTCTTCGGCGCGTCCTCGGCGCCTTCCTCGGCGGCGGCGTCCTCGGTCACGTCGGCCTTCTTGGCCTTCGCCTTCGACTTCTTGGCGCCGTGGTCATGATCATGGTCGTGGTCATGATTGTGGACGTGCGTGCCGGTCGCGAAACCGTCCTCGCTCTCGATCGCGGCTTCCAGTTCCTCGCGCGTGGTTTCGCGGTCGGTGATCTCGGCCTTGCCGAACAGGAAGTCGACGACCTTGTCCTCATAGAGCGGGGCGCGCAGCTGGGCGGCGGCCATCGGCTCCTGCTGGATATACTGGATGAAGCGCTGGCGATCCTCGGGGCCGTACTGCTGCGCGGCCTGCGCGATCAGGCGGTTCATTTCCTGCGCGGTCACTTCGACGCCGTTCGCCTGGCCGATCTCCGAGAGGAGCAGGCCCAGACGGACGCGGCGCTCGGCGATCTTGCGATAGTCGTCGCGCTCCTTCTCCATCTCGGCCTTGGCGGCCTCGGGGTCTTCCTCATGGGTCGCTTCATGCTCGAGCTGCGCCCAGATCTGCGAGAACTCGGCTTCGACCATCGACGGCGGCACTTCGAAGTCGTGACCGTCGGCCAGCTGGTCGAGCAGCTTGCGCTTCATGTAGGTGCGGGTCAGGCCGTTATGCTCCTGCTCGATCTGCCCCTTCAGCAGGCCGCGCAGCTGCTCCAGGCTCTCGAGGCCCAGATTCTTCGCCATCTCGTCGTCGATCTTGGCTTCGCCGGCAGTCTTCACCGACTTGATCGTCAGGTCGAAGGTCGCGGGCTGACCGGCCAGGTCCTTGGCGGGATAGTCCTCGGGGAAGGTGACCGAGATCTGCTTCTCTTCACCGGCCTTCACGCCGACCAGCTGGTCCTCGAAACCGGGGATCAGACGACCCGCGCCGATCTCGACCGCCATGTCCTCGCCCGAGCCGCCCTCGAAGGCGACGCCGTCCGCGGTCTTGCCGACGAAGTCGACGGTGACCTGGTCGCCCTGCTCGGCGGCCTTGTCGCCCGCATCGTCCCAGCGCTTCTGCTGGTCGGCGAACTTCTGCAGCTGCTCGTCCACCGCCTCGTCGGCGACAGCCACGGTCAGACGCTCCAGCTTCAGCGCGTCGATCGCGGGGGTCGGGACTTGCGGCAGCACTTCGAGCGTGACGTTCAGCGTGGCATCCTTGCCCTGCTCATACTCACCGACCAGCTCGACCTGCGGCTGCATCGCGGGGCGAAGGCCCTGCTCGACGATCAGCGACTGCACGCCTTCCTGCAGCGCGGTGTTCAGCGCGTCCTGGAGGAGCGCCGGGCCGTGCATCTTGCGGACCAGGTTGGCGGGCACCTTGCCGGGGCGGAAGCCGGGCATCTTCATCTGCGGAGCGATGCGCTTCAGTTCGGCATCGACCTTGCCCTCGATATCCTGGGCGGTGATGGTGAGCGTGTAGGCGCGCTTCAGCCCCTCGTTCAGCGTCTCGACAGTCTGCATCTAAAGGCCTTCAATCTGGAGAAATTCCGTGTGGCTGTCGCCCCGTTGTGACCGGGGACTGGTGCGGGCGAAGGGACTCGAACCCCCACATCTTACGATACTGGAACCTAAATCCAGCGCGTCTACCAGTTCCGCCACGCCCGCACGAGGACACCGCCGATGGGCGCGCGTCTATATCACCATGGGCGGCTTCGGCAAGGGACAACAGGCAACATGTGCGGTCGCGATGCGTTTATCCCCTCCCAGTCCGAATTGGAGAGCGAGAATGGCCACCCAGCCCCCGCCCGAAAGCCCGCAGCCGACCCAGCCCGCGCAGCCCGACGCGCCCCCGCCCGAAATCGTGCCGCCCGGCCCCGATATCGACCAGCCCGCCCCCGGCACCGGCCCCGGCGATCCCGGCACGCAGCAGCCCCCGCAGATTTGAGGAAGACGATGGCGACCAACCCTGAAAACCATCCCGACAGCCCGCCCGCCGAGGCGCCGGAGAACAACCCCGACAGCCCGCCGCGCGAAGACGAGCGCAGCGATATCGAACAGGCGGTCGAAGCGCGCTCCGATGCGGTCAAGCGTGGTGAGGGCGGCGAGGAGCCGGTGACGTTTACCAGCAGCGGCGAGCATGACGGCGTCGGCGGGACCGGCGGCGTGGTGCGGAACCAGGATCTGGATGCGCAATAGCAGGGCGCCAGTCTCGGTGAGACACCCTTGCCCTCCCCCAGCCCCTCCCGCCTGCGGGAGGGGAGAAGCTTGCGGCAAGGCGAGAAGATTCTCGAAGGCCGTTCGCTAGATTCGGAGCTCACGACAGCGCATGTCGCTCGCCGAAAGCACGCCCCTCCCGCAGGCGGGAGGGGATGGGGGAGGGAAAGCCGCAGGCGATGACCTCTGCGAGACACCAAACCCTCCCCCCGGCCCCCTCCCGCTTGCGGGAGGGGGTGAAGCTCAGGAAGGGGAGCGCCGGATCACCCCGCCAGCGCCTTCTTCAGCAGGTCGTTGACCACCGCCGGATTGGCCTTGCCGCCCATCGCCTTCATCGTCTGCCCGACGAAGAAGCCGAACAACGCCTCCTTGCCCGCGCGATACTGGCCCAGCTGGTTGGGGTTCTTCTCCAGAACCTCGGCGATCACCGCCTCGATCGCGCCGGTGTCGCTGGTCTGCTTGAGGCCACGCTCCTCGACGATCTTGCTCGGACCGTCACCCGTCTCCAGCATGATCTCGAACACCTGCTTGGACAGGCTGCCCGACAGCGTGCCGTCGGCGACCAGCGCCAGCAGTTCAGCCGCCTGGGCGGGCGAAACCGGGCTCTCGGTGATGTCCTTGCCCAGTCGGTTGAGCGCGCCGAACAGTTCGGCTGCAACCCAGTTTGCCGCCTGTGCGGGCTTGGCACTCGTGCCTTCCAGCGCCTCCAGCAGCCCGTCGAACCAGCGCGCCGTCTCGACCTCGGCGGTCAGCACGCCCGCATTATACGGGGTCAGGCCCAGCGCCTCGTAACGCCGACGCTTGGCGTCGGGCAGTTCGGGCAGGCTGGCGCGGCATTCCTCGACGAACGCGTCGGTCAGCTCCAGCGGCAGCAGGTCGGGATCGGGGAAGTAGCGGTAATCATGCGCATCTTCCTTCGACCGCATCGAGCGGGTGGTGCCGCTCTCGACGTTGAAGAGACGCGTTTCCTGGACGATCTTGCCGCCATCCTCCAGAACCGCGACCTGGCGCTTGGCCTCATATTCGATCGCGGCCATGACGAAGCGGACCGAGTTGACGTTCTTCGTCTCGGTGCGCGTGCCGAACTCGTCGCCGGGCTTGCGGACCGACACGTTCACGTCGGCGCGCATCGAGCCTTCTTCCATATTGCCGTCGCACGACCCGACATAACGCAGGATCGCGCGCAGCTTGCGGAGATAAGCCCCGGCCTCGGCGGGCGAGCGCATGTCCGGGCGGCTGACGATTTCCATCAGCGCCACGCCTGAGCGGTTGAGATCGACATACGACCGCGTCGGATGCTGGTCGTGCATCAGCTTGCCCGCATCCTGCTCGACATGGATACGCTCGACACCGATCGACTTGGTGGGGCCATCGGGGTTCTTCTCGTCCAGGCTGATCTCGATCGCGCCCTCGCCCACCAGCGGATGGTAGAGCTGGCTGATCTGATAACCCTGCGGCAGATCGGCGTAGAAATAGTTCTTCCGGTCGAAACGCGACCACTTATTGATCTGCGCGTCGATCGCCATGCCGGTGCGCACCGCCTGGCGAATGCACTCCATATTGGGCACGGGCAGCATGCCGGGCATCGCGGCGTCGACCAGCGAGACCTGGGTGTTGGGCTCCGCGCCGAACGCGGTCGCCGCGCCGGAGAACAGCTTGGCGTTGGAGGTGACCTGGGCATGGACTTCCAGGCCGATCACGACCTCCCATTCCCCCGTCGCGCCCTGGATGCGATATTCGCTCATGTTCGATCTCGATGATGAAGATAGTTGATCGCCGTCAGGACGGCGTTGCTGCCCAGCAGGGCGACGATCCAGCAGGTCGACAGGATGCGCAGGACCGACGTCTCGAAACCGAGATGCCGCGCCTCCCGCAACCCGATATAGGCCGCGGCCGCGCCCAGCACGAGGAACAGGATGCCCAGCCGCACCTCGCCGCGCAGGATCACGCTGTTGCCCACGCACAGGCACAGGATGAACCCGGCCACGCCCAGGAAGAACCGCGCCAGCGTGTGATGGTCGAAAGGCTGGCTTTCCATATGGCTGAGCGACACGCCGACATAGGCGCTGAGGATCGCCCCGAACGCGACGTTCAGGGCGCCCTGTGCTTCCCGCAACACCGCGATGTTGCGGGCCGTGAAGGCGCGGTCGCTTACCACCAGGCCTGCGGACGGGCGGTGAAGCCCGCGCGCTGTTCGATGGCGAGCCCGGCGTTCAGCACGCCCTGCTCGTCCAGCGGCTTGCCGATGATCTGGAGGCCGAGCGGCAGCCCGTCCTTGTCCAGCCCACCCGGCACCGACATGGCGGGCAGCCCGGCCAGCGAGGCGGGCACCGTGAACACGTCGTTGAGGTACATGGCCAGCGGATCGGCCTGCTTCTCGCCCAACGCGAACGCCGCCGACGGCGCGGTCGGGGTGAGGAGCACGTCGCACTCACCGAACGCCCGCTCGAAATCGCGGGCGATCAGCGTGCGGACCTTCTGCGCCTGGGTATAATAGGCGTCGTAGAAGCCTGCCGACAGGACATAGGTGCCGATCAGGATGCGGCGCTTCACCTCGTCGCCGAAACCGGCGGCGCGGGTCGCGGCATACATGTCCTGCAACCCCGCCCCTTCGGGCAGGTCGCGCAGGCCGTAGCGCACGCCGTCATAGCGGGCGAGGTTGGACGACGCCTCGGCCGGCGCGATGATGTAGTAAGCGGGCAGCGCGTACTTCGTGTGCGGCAGCGAGACCTCGACGATCTCCGCGCCCGCATCGCGCAGCCAGTCGATGCCCTGCTGCCACAGCGCCTCGATCTCGGCGGGCATACCGTCGACGCGGTATTCCTTGGGCACGCCGACGCGCTTGCCCTTCAGGTCCGCCGACAGCGCGGCTTCCCAATTGGGCACGTCGAGCTTGAGCGAGGTCGCATCCTTGGCGTCGAAGCCCGCCATCGCCTCCAGCATGATCGCGCAGTCGCGCACGTCGCGCGCCATCGGACCCGCCTGGTCGAGCGAGGAGGCGAAGGCGATCGTGCCCCAGCGCGAGCAGCGGCCATAGGTCGGCTTGATGCCCGAAATGCCGGTGAAGGCGGCGGGCTGACGGATCGAACCGCCGGTATCGGTGCCGGTCGCACCCGGCGCCAGACCCGCCGATACTGCCGTCGATGAACCGCCCGACGAGCCGCCGGGGGCGAGCGCGGCGGTGTCGTTCGGACGCCGCCAGGGCGAGATGACATTGCCGAACGCGCTGGTCTCGTTGGACGAGCCCATGGCGAACTGGTCGAGGTTCAGCTTGCCGAGCATGCCTGCGCCCGCGTTCCACAGATTCTGCGAAACGGTAGACTCGTAAGGCGGCACGAAGCCTTCCAGGATCTTGCTGGCGGCGGTGGTCGCGACGCCCTTGGTCGCGAACAGGTCCTTCATGCCGATCGGCACGCCTGCCAGCGGCTTGAGCGTCTCGCCCGCCGCGCGCGCGGCGTCGGCCGCATCGGCGGCGGCGAGCGCATGGTCGGGGGTTTCGACCAGAAAGGCGTTGAGCGCACGGGCACCCGCGACCTTGGCGTTGAAGGCCTCGGCGACTTCGCGCGCCTTGAACTGGCCGTCGCGCACGCCGTCGCGAATGGCGGCGATGCCGAGTGTGGTGAGATCAGTCATTATTCGATCACCTTGGGCACCGTGAAGAAGCCATGTTCGGCCTGCGGCGCATTCTGCATGAGGAGGTCGCGGATGCCGCCGTCATTGACGACGTCGTCGCGCAGGCGAAGCTGGTTCGGGATCACCGCGGTCATCGGCTCGACCCCTTGGGTGTCGACCTCGCCCAATTGCTCGATCCAGCCCAGGATATTCCCAAGCTCGGGGGCGAGGCGCGTCGCGTCCTCCTCGGTGATCGCGATGCGGGCGAGGCTCGCGATCTTCTTCACGGTTGCGGTATCTACGGACATGGATTTGCGGCTAGCATCGCCGCGCGGCTTCGCGCAACGCTTTTGCCGTCTCGGCGATTGCAACGGGGGCAAGTCAGGCGTCATGGATAGCAATTGCGGGCCGCCCAATTTTGCTGCAACGCACAATGGAGTGAGGATTTGGCGCGCAAATTCCTGTATGTGGTGGCGGCACTCATCATGCTGACGATCGCCGCCGCCTTTGCCTATCGCCTGTTCGGCAACCAGCTGCTCCGCTGGTCGACGGTGCCGTCCGAGTCGTTCAAGGCCCAGGCGGCGCCCCCGGCCGACCTGTACGAGCGCAAGGTCCTTTGGCTGGCGCGACCCGACATCCCCGGCAATCCCGCCCTGTGGGTTCCGGCGGGCTACGCACCCGGCAAGCCCGGCACCGGGGCCGCCATCTTCTTCATCCACCCCACCTCGTACATCAACAAGTCGCACTGGAATGCGCCGATCGACGATGCGGACACCAATGCGCGCGCCGAACTGTTCCTGCGCGGACAGGCCAGCGCGTTCAATGCGGCGGGCGACATCTGGGCGCCCCGCTATCGACAGGCGACCTTCGGGGCGTTCCTGACCAGCGTCCAGGATGCCGAACGCGCGCTCGACCTGGCGTACCGGGACGTGGATGCCGCCTTCACCGCCTTTCTGGCGCAGGTCGATCCCAAGCGCCCGCTGATCCTGGCAGGGCATAGCCAAGGCGCGTTGCACCTGTCGCGCCTGCTGACCGACCGGGTGGCGAAGAACCCCGCCCTCAAGCGGCGGATCGTCGCGGCCTATGTCGTGGGCTGGCCGATCTCGATGACCGCCGACCTGCCCGCCATGGGGCTGCCCGCCTGCGAGCGGGCCGACCAGACCGGCTGCATCCTGAGCTGGCAGAGCTTTGGCGAGCCCGCCGATCCGTCACTGATCCTCGACGTGTTCGACAAGACGGACGGCTATACCGGGGCACCGCGCAAGGACACGGCGATGCTGTGCACCAATCCGCTGACCGGCACGCCGGACGTCGCGGCGCCCGCGACCGCCAATCTGGGGACGCTCTATCCGTCCGCCGATCTGAAGAGCGCGGACATCACGGCGGGCAAGGTTCCCGCCAAGTGCGAGGGGCGCGGCATCCTGACCATCGGCGAAGGGCCGAATGTCGGGCCCTATGTGCTGCCGGGCAACAATTACCATGTCTATGACTATAGCCTGTTCTGGGCGAATGTCCGCGCCGATGCGGAGCGCCGTTTGAAAGCCTTTCGATGAGCCTGATCACCACCGACCGTACCGAATTCCGCAACGCCCTCCCTTCGGGCGGGCGGCTGATCGGGCTGGACGTCGGCACCAAGACCGTTGGCACCGCGCTGTGCGATGCCGGATGGAGCTTCGCCAGCCCCGCCACACTCATCCGCCGGACCAAGTTCACCAAGGACAAGGAACAGCTGATCGCGATGATCGCGCAACAGGGTGTGCAGGGGCTGGTCATCGGCCTGCCGCTCAATCTCGACGGCAGCGAGAGCCCGCGCTCGCAATCGACCCGTGCCTTTGCCCGCAACTGCGCCGATCTGGGCCCCATATTGCTGTGGGACGAACGCTGGTCGACGGTCGCGGTCGAGCGGACGATGATCGAGCAGGATATGAGCCGTGCCAAGCGGGCGGAGCGGATCGACAATCTCGCCGCCGCGCACATCCTTCAGGCGGCGATCGACGCGCTGGTGATGGCCTGACCGCAATCCCCATCGACTGACCGCAAAACGATCATTTACCGGCCAAATGTCACATATCGGTCTCCGACCAGTCGCCGACCCGTCACTCAAGCCCCCTAGCTGCGCCGCTTCCTACGAAGCCTTTGGGGGGCCCAGCCGTGCAGCGTTTTTCCACTCTGTCCCGTTCGATGCTGATGATCGGCGCCGCCGTCATCGCCATGCCCGCCCGGGCGCAGCAGCAGTCCGATACGGCGGTGCCCGAGGCCGCGACCAATGGCGACCAGATCGTCGTGACCGCGACCCGCACCACCCGCTCCTCGGTCGAGCTGGGCGCGGCGGAGATTCAGAAGGTCCTGCCCGGCGCCAATCCGGTCAAGGCGATCCAGACGCTGCCCGGCGTGCAGTTCGAGACCGCCGATCCCTGGGGCAATAACGAGCAGAATATTGCGCTGTTCGTTCATGGCTTCAACCAGAACCAGCTCGGCTTCACCATGGACGGCGTGCCGCTGGGCGACCAGTCCTATGGCAATTACAACGGCCTGACGCCGCAGCGCGCGGTCATCAGCGAGAATGTCGCGCGCGTCCGCCTGACCGCCGGCGCCGCCGATCTGGGCACTGCCTCGGCCAGCAATCTGGGCGGCGGCATCGAAACCTATTCGAGCGACCCGGCCGCGACGATGGGCGTCCGCTTCGCGCAGACGCTGGGCAGCTATGACGCCAGCCGCACCTTCCTGCGCATCGACAGCGGCGAGGTCGAGGGGTTGGGCGGCACGAATAGCGGATACCTCTCGGTCGTCCGGCAAAAGGCCCGCGCCTGGGAATTCAATGCCAAGCAGGGCGGGTGGCAGGGCAATGCCAAGTTCGTTCACAAGGGCGAGAACGGCACGCTGACCGGCTATTTCGACATATCAGACAAGGCCGAGCCCAATCAGGATTCGGTCGCGCACAATGCGGGCGGGATCGAGCCCTATTACCGCTCGCTGCTCTATCCGAACTGGCAGGCCGCGCTCGCCTATGTCGACGCCAATGGCGCGCCGCCGTCGAACAACCCCAACAATTACATGAACTATTTCGGCGATGCGCAGCGCACCGACTATCTGGGCTATATCAAATATGAACGCCGCTTCGGCGATGCGGTGACCTGGACCAACCAGGTCTATTATCATCATGACGAGGGTCAGGGACAGATCACCGGCCCGATCGCGGCGGCGGGTCTGCCGGGCTTGTTCCGCATCTATTATCCGGGGCAGGATCTGAAGCAGGTCTTCGGCGGATCGGGCTATGCGCTCCGCACCACCGAATATGGCATCGACCGCAAGGGCGCGATCTCGACGCTCGCCATCCATGCGGGCGATCACGAGATCGAGCTGGGCGGCTGGTACGAGCATAACCGCAACACCATCTTCCGCCGCTGGTATGCGGCCCCCATCGACAACCCGCCCTCGCCCTATGAATGGGCCGATCCCGCCAAGCGCCGCCTGACCCAATATGCCGCGATCACGAAATACGACCTGATCCAGACGCATGTGCAGGATCGCTGGCACGTCACCCCGGCGGTGACGGTCGAGGCGGGTTTCAAGTCCAGCCTGCAATTCGCCGACGGCCGCGTGCCGACCCAGCCGCTGCCCGGCGCGCTACCCGGTACCTCGACCGGCTATCCCGAGGGGCGGCTGAACACGAAGAAGTGGTTCCTGCCCGCCATCGGCGCGATCTGGGACATCACCACCAACGATCAGCTGTTCGGCCATATCCAGAAGAATGTCCGCCAGTTCCAGGCCTCGGTCGCGGCGGGCCTGTCGCCCTTCGCGGTGGGCAGCCAGCAGGCGTTCGACCAGATCAAGGCGAACACCTCGCCCGAAACCTCCTGGACCTATGAGGCGGGCCTGCGGTCGCGCCATGCGCTCGACCTGGGGCCGCTGACCGCGATCGAGGGACAGGTCAGCGCCTATCATGTCGATTTCGACAATCGCCTGCTCCAGATCAGCGCGACGCCGGTCATCGCCTCGGTCATCGGCGGCGTATCGATCCTGCAGAATGTCGGGCGGGTGCAGACCAACGGTGTCGACGCCGCCGCCACGCTGCGCTTCGGCCCGCCTCTGTCGATCTACAACGCGCTGTCGTACAACAGTTCGAAATATCGCGACAATTATGTCAGCGGCACCAGCACCATCCTGACCGCGGGCAAATATGTCCCCAACACCGCCAAGTGGCTGAACAAAACGGTCGTCTCGATCAATGACGGCCCGTTCGAGATTCAGGCGATCGGCGATTATGTCGGCCCGCGCTTCGCCACCTATACCAATGACCAGGGCATTGGCGGACGCTATCTGGTCAACCTCCAGGCCAGCTACAGCCTGCCGCAGATCGACGGGTTCGGCGTCAAGGACCTGAAGCTGTCGGTCAACGTCTCCAACGTCACCAACCGCAAGGGCATTTACGAACTGGTCGTCGGTGCGGCGTCCAGGACCTGGAACAGCTATGCCCAGCCGCCGCGCATGGGCTTCATCACCCTGTCCGGCGCATTCTGACGCCGATGGTCGCGTCCCGGCCCCGGATTATCGGGGTCGGGACCAACTGCCCGCTTGCCCATCGCGCCGCCGCTCGCTACCCGGCGGCTTTAATGCAGACCTCGGATCATCGCCCCGGCACGCTCATTCAGGGTGGCGCCGTTTTCCCGCACCGGCATCTGACCGGAATCGACGGCCTTCAACCGCATGAGATCATGTTCCTGCTCGACGAGGCGGAACATTGGCTCGATCGCGGCGCGACCGACACGCCCGACACGCGGCTGGCGGGACTGACCCAGATCAACGCCTTTTTCGAGAACTCGACCCGGACGTTGCTGTCCTTCGAGATCGCGGGGAAGCGCCTGGGCGCGGACGTGGTCAACATGCACGCCGCCCAGTCGAGCGTGAAGAAGGGCGAGACGCTGATCGACACGGCGATGACGCTGAACGCGATGCGCGCCGACGTCATCGTGATCCGCCACATGGCGAGCGGAGCTGTCCGCCTGATCGCCGACAAGGTCGACTGCCCGGTGCTGAACGCGGGCGACGGGCGGCACGAGCATCCGACGCAAGCGCTGCTCGATATGCTGACCATTCGCCGCCGTCGCGGCAGCGTGGCGGGGCAGAAGGTCGTGATCTGCGGCGACATATTGCACAGCCGGGTCGCGCGTTCGGATATCCTCGCACTGACCGCGCTGGCGGCCGAGGTGCGGGTCTGCGCGCCCTCGACGCTGATGCCCAAGGGGATCGAGCGGATGTTCGTCACCCCCTTCACCGATTTCGACGAAGCCATCGAGGACGCCGATGTGGTCATGATGCTGCGCGTCCAGAACGAGCGGATGGCGGGCGGCTATATCCCCTCCACCCGCGAATATCGCCTGCGCTACGGCCTTACGCCTGAACGCCTCAAGCGCGCCAAGCCCGGTGCGCTGGTGATGCACCCCGGCCCGATGAACCGGGGCGTCGAGATCGACTCGGAGGTGGCCGACGGTCCGCAATCGGCGATCACCGAGCAGGTGGCGATGGGCGTCGCGGTGCGCATGGCGTGCCTGGACGTGTTGACCCGCCGAGCGCGCAAGCTGGAGGGCTGGGCATGAGCGTCACCGCCTTCACCAACGCCGTGCTGGTCTGCCCGGTCGGCGGCGAGACCAGGGGCCAGGCTTTGCTGGTCGAGGACGGAGTCATCACCGGCACCGGAAACGTGCCCGAGGGCGCGACCGTGATCGACTGCGGGGGCAAGATGCTCGCCCCCGGCATCGTCGATCTGGGCGTGTTCAAGGTCGACAATGCCGCCTTCCGCGCGGGCGGGATCGTGCGCATCGGCCTGATGCCCGACCAGTCGCCGGTGCTCGACGATCCCGGCGTGGTGCAGCGTGCCGCGCTGATCGGGCGGCCGGACCTGTGGATCCACCCCATCGCGGCGGCGACCCGTTCGCTGGCGGGCACCGATCTGGCGGAAATGGCCGTCTGTGTCTCGGCGGGCGCGAAGGCGGTCGGCACCGGGCGCGGCTGGATCGCCGATTCGGGCGTGATGCACCGGGTGCTCGCCTATGCGGGCGATCTGGGCCTGACCGTCATCGCCCATGCCGAGGATGGCGGCCTGGCCGCCGACGCGGTCGCGACCGAGGGCGAGACGGCGAGCCGCCTGGGCCTGCCCTCCGCCCCCGCCATCGCCGAGTCGCTCGCCATCGCGCGCGACCTGATGCTCGCGGAGGAAACCGGGGCCAAGCTGCACATCCGGCAGGTGACGACGACGGCGGGCTTCGACCTGGTCCGCGCGGCCAAGCGGCGGGGCGTGAAGGTGACGTGTGGGATCACGCCTGCGCATCTCCACCTGTCGGACATCGCGATCACCGATTTCCGCACCTTCGCCCGCCTCTCGCCCCCCTTGCGCGACGAAAGCGACCGCCAGGCGGCGCTGGCGGCGGTCGCGGACGGGACGGTAGACGTCATCGGATCGGGCCACGACCCGCATGGCCCGGAGGCGAAGCGCCTGCCCTTCGTCGATGCCGAGGCGGGCATGGCGGGGGCGGAGACGCTGTTGCCGCTGGCGCTGATGCTGGTGCGCGACGAGCGGATCACCCTGCCCCGGCTGTTCGCGCTGCTGGCCGCCAATCCGGCCAGGGTACTGGGCCTCGACACCGGCACGCTGGAGCCGGGCAAGCCTGCCGACCTGATGCTGTTCGATGCCGAAACGCCGTGGATGGTGTCGGGCGACGCCTTCGCCTCGGCGGGCAACACGCCGTTCGACGGCTTCCCCGTCCAGGGCCGCGCGCAGCGGCTGTGGAAGGCGGGACGGGAAATCCTCTAAACCAAATCCTCCCCATCACCGATGGGGAGGGGGACCGCGCCCGCAGGGCGTGGCGGAGGGGCCGGCAAGGTCAGCGAGGGCCCCCTGCCCCTCCACCACCGGGCTGACGCCCGGCGGTCCCCCTCCCCAAGCACAGCTTGGGGAGGATCTGGGAAACAAAAAAAGCCCTCCCCGAGACGTCTCGGGGAGGGCTTTTTGCTGGACCGTGCCTGGCTTAGCCGCGACGGGGACCGCGCGGGCCGCCCTGGGTGGGGCGCGGCGAGTAGCGGCGCGGGCCGCCGGGGCCGCCAGCGGGACGGCCGCCCATCGGACGGTTGCCGCCCGGACCGCGACGCGGGCCGCCATGCCCCGAACCGCCGGCGGGCGGGCCGTCGGCCTGCTCGATCGCGATATCGTCCTCGGCATGATCCGCCTCGGTCCGCTTCAGCGCGGCGACGAAGCGCGACGCCAGCGCGGCCGGAATCTCGAACAGCGTCTCGCTGGGCTGGATGCGGATCGCGCCGATTTCGTTGCGGGTGATGTGGCCGCGACGGCAGATCAGCGGGAGGAGCCAGCGCGGATCGGCATTCTGGCTGCGCCCGACGCTCATCCGGAACCAGACGGTGTCGTCAAAGCCCTCGCGACGCTCGCGCGGGGCGGGCGCGTCGCCCTCGATCAGTTCCTCGGCCTGGGGCAGCGCGGCGCGGTGCGCGCGGACCAGCGCGGCGGCGATGTCCTCGGCCGACTTCTCGGCGAGCAGGCGGGTCGCCAGTTCGCGATCGGACTCGTCCACCTCGACCGGCGCGAGCAGCGCGGTCAGCAGGCGCTCGCGGTCCTGCGCCCGGATTTCCTCCAGCGTCGGCGCACGCCGCCACTGGGCGTCGATCCGCGCGCCGCGCAGCATGCCCTCGACCCGGCGACGGCGCGGATAGGGAACGATCAGGATCGCGGTGCCCTTGCGGCCCGCGCGGCCGGTGCGGCCCGAACGGTGCTGAAGCGCCTCGGCATCGCGGGGGATTTCGACATGGATCACCAGCGTCAGGCCGGGAAGGTCGATGCCGCGCGCCGCGACGTCGGTCGCGACGCAGACACGCGCGCGACCGTCGCGCAGCGCCTGGAGCGCATGGTTGCGCTCGTTCTGCGAATGCTCGCCCGACAGCGCGACCGCCGAGAAGCCGCGCTCGACCAGGCTGGAATGCAGGTGGCGGACATTGTCGCGCGTGGCGCAGAACAGGATCGCGACCTCGGCCTCGTGCAGGCGCAGCAGGTTGACCACCGCCGCCTCGATATCGGCGGGGGCGACCGTCACCGCCTGATATTCGATGTCGCTATGGCCCTTTTCCTCGCTGATCGTCTCGATCCGCTTGGCGTTGTTCTGATAACGCTTGGCGAGCTGGACGATCGGGCGCGGCATGGTCGCCGAGAACAGCAGCGTGCGACGCTCGGACGGCGTGCCGTCGAGGATCTGCTCCAGATCCTCGCGGAAGCCCATGTCGAGCATCTCGTCCGCCTCGTCGAGCACCACCGCCTTGAGCGAGGACAGGTCGAGCGCGCCGCGCTCCAGATGGTCGCGCAGACGGCCGGGGGTGCCGACAACGATATGCGCGCCGTGGTTCAGCGCCCGCCGCTCGCGCGAGGCATCCATGCCGCCGACGCAGGTGGCGATGCGCGCGCGTGCACCGGCATAGAGCCATTCCAGCTCGCGGCTGACTTGCAGCGCCAGTTCGCGGGTCGGCGCGATGACCAGTGCCATCGGCGCCCCGGCATGGGGCAGATTCTCGCCATCGACCAGCAGGTCGTTCGCCATGGCCAGGCCGAAGGCGACGGTCTTGCCCGACCCGGTCTGGGCGGAGACGATCAGGTCGCGACCGGCGGCATCCGCCTCGATGACGGCGGCCTGGACGGGCGTGGGCGCGGCATAACCACGCGCGGAAAGAGCGGTCGAAAGGACCGTGGGCAGGGCAGAGAAAGGCATGGGGACTCCAACGAAAAAGGAGCGCGTACCGCCGAACCAAGGGACCCATCCCTCTCGGTTGGCGGATACACCCATGCGGCACGGGTGAATGTTTGCGTTCCGTGAAAGCGAGGCCCTATACACGCATTGCCGGAAAACTCAACCGGGCTTGCGGCGAACCGATCGCCCCGCCATGGAGCCGCGCCATGACCCGATGCGTTGATCCCCGATGAGTGTCGCCTTTCGCCGCGAATCCGATGAGGAGCATCTCGAACCGAAGTTCGAGCTGCCGATCCCGCCCGGCCCCAATCTAGTCACGCCGCGCGGGGCCGAGTTGACCCGTGCCAAGGTGACGGAGGTCGAGGCCGCGCTCGCCGCCGCGTCGGACGAGGACGAGCGCACCCGGCTCCAGCGCGAGCTGCGCTACTGGAACACGCGCGCCGCGACGCTGGAACTGGCCCCCGCCCCAGCGGAGGACGAGATCGGGATCGACAGCGTGGTGACGATCCGCCTCAACGGACAGAAAAAGACGCTGACCATCGTCGGCCACGACGAAGCCGACCCCGCCCATGACCGCATCGCCTATGCCGCGCCGCTGGCCCGCGCGCTGATGGGCGCGATGGAAGGGGAAACCGTCGCGTTCGGGGGCAAGGCGGATGCGGTGGAAATTCTGAACGTGGCAAGCGCCTGAATCTCCCCCTCCCGCAGGCGGGAGGGACCGGAGTAGCGATTCTCCCCTCCCGCAGGCGGGAGGGGCCGGGGGAGGGCCTGGAGTCTCACAGAGACCATCGTCCGCGGGAGAGGAACGCCAAGAGGAGGCCGTGTCCCCTATCCCGCCCCGCCAAATCCCCCTAAAGCTCCGCCATGCAACATCATGACGTGATCATCCTGGGCGCGGGCGCGGCGGGCCTGATGGCGGCGGCGACCGCCGGGCAGCGGGGGCGGCGGGTGCTGGTCCTCGACCATGCCGACGCACCGGGCAAGAAGATCCTGATCTCCGGCGGCGGGCGGTGCAACTTCACCAATATCGGCACCGTGCCCGACCGTTTCCTGTCGGCGAACCCGCATTTCGCCAAATCGGCACTCGGCCGCTACACCCCGGCCGATTTCCTGGAGCTGGTCGAGGCGCATGGCATCGCCTGGCATGAAAAGACGCTGGGCCAGCTCTTCTGCGACGGGTCGGCGCGGCAGATCGTGGCGATGCTGCTCGACGAATGCGACAAGGCCGGGCGGGCGGGCGGCATGGTCGACATCGCTTTGGGCCAGCCGGTCGAGGCGGTCGCGCATGACGGCACGCAATTCCGGGTGACGCGGGGCGGCCGGGCCTATACCGCCCCCCGCCTGATCGTCGCGACCGGCGGGCCCAGCATCCCCAAGATGGGTGCGACCGGCTATGCCTATGATCTGGCGCGCCAGTTCGGGCTGAAGGTGGTCGAACCGCGCCCCGCGCTCGTGCCGTTGACGCTGGGCGGCGACGAGACGCTGTTCCGCTCGCTCTCGGGCGTCGCGGCGGAGGTCGTCGCACGGTCGGGCAAGACCCGCTTCCGCGAGGCCGCGCTGTTCACCCATCGCGGGCTGTCGGGTCCGGCGATCCTGCAAATCTCCTCCTATTGGCGGCATGGCGAGGCGATCGGGATCGACTTCCTGCCCGACTGCCCGGCCGACTGGCTGCTGGCCGCCAAGCGCGCCGCCCCGCGCACCTCGCCCCGCCGCCTGTTGGGCCAGCATCTGCCCGACCGGCTGGCCGAGACGCTGGCCGAGCGCCTCGCGCTGCCGGGCGAGCTGGGCGCGGCGACCGACAAGGCGCTGTCCGCCGCCGCCGCCCGGCTGGCCGACTGGCCGTTCCACCCCAATGGCAGCGAGGGCTATGCCAAGGCCGAGGTGACGGTCGGTGGCGTGTCGACCGCCGGGCTGTCCTCGCGCACCATGGAGGCGAAGGCGGTGCCGGGGCTGTATTTCGTCGGCGAGGCGGTGGACGTCACCGGCTGGCTGGGCGGCTACAACTTCCAATGGGCCTGGGCGAGCGGGCGCGCCGCCGGCGAGGCCGTCTGATCCGCGTCCGGTCCGCCGACTGGCGCGTCGCGCGCGGGCGGTCTATCCTGCCGGACGAAAGGATCCTTATGCCGCTGCTTGATCTGTCCCGCGCGCGCCCCATCCGCCACTGGCGGATCCCGCTCTGGTCGATGCTGGCCCTTATCGTCCTCGCCCCCGCCGTCGCGATGCGCTTCACTGGCGAGGTGAAATGGGACGCCGCCGACTTCCTGATGGCGGCGGTCCTGATGGGGACGATCGGCGTCGCGTGCGAAGTGGCGGCCCGCCTGCCCGCGCAAGCCCCCATCCGCGCCTTGATCGTCCTTGGCTCGACCCTGCTGGTCCTCACGATATGGGCGGATGCCGCCGTCGGCCTGTTGGACTAAACCCTGTCCGGCGCCGCCCGCCCGGACGGTCGATCGGCCCTATAGCGAGGCCAGGCCGATCCCCGGCCGTGCCCAATGCGCCATCCGGTCGTCGGCCTGGCGGCGCACGAAGCAGGCGCCCCCGGTCCGGCGATAGCGCCCGCACAGCGCATCCGCCTGCTCCCGGCTGAGCCCCCCGACCGACAGGCGGTGCAGGTCGCCCCCCAAATGCCGGATCGTGCCGCTCTGCGGCGCATAGTCGGAAAGCCCCGCAAATTGCCGGGTCAGCAGCCCCCAGGCACGCTGGGCCCCATCTTCGCGGCCAAAGGCGCCGATCTGGACGTTCCACTCGCCCTTGGGTGCGGCGACGCGGCGTTCCTCGGCCCGGCGGAGCAGCGCGGGCGTGGTGACGAGCGCTGCCGCCATGCGGGTCGCGCGCTTATACGGCGTCGGCTCGGCATCGATGATCGCGGCCTGTTCCACCAGCGGGCCGGGCGGCGGCGGGACGTCTTCTCCCTTGGCGGCCATCGCGACCGGCACGTCGGCGTCGGCCGGGCGGGGCAGCGCCTGGACCATGTCCTGCACCACCGCCGCCGAGGGTGCGGCGTTGAGCGCCAGCGCCAGCGGCTGGCCGCTATCCACCGCCGGGCGGATGCCGAGCAGCGCGGACACCTGATCCGCCGGACTGGTCGTGGCGACGAAATCGGCCCATTCGCGCATCCGCGCCTCGACATCGGCGGGCGCCATATCGGCCGAGGCGGCCATGCGCGCCATGTCCCATTGCCCCGCCAAGGCCAGCGCCAGCGCCAGATTCTGCCGGGTCTTGACCGACGCACCGGGTTCGCGCGCGGCGGCGGTCAGGATGCGTATGCCGTCGCCGGGCGATCCGGCCAGCGCCACGGCCAGCCCCAGATCGGTGGCGGGGATCATCGCCGCATGGCGCTCCAGCATGGCGCGCGCGCCCGCGCCATTGCCCCCGGCGATCATCGCCAGCGACAGGTTCAGCGCGGCGCGCCCGTCCTTCGGGTCCAGTTGCAATGCGTCGGTAAAGGCCTGTCGCGCCGATGCGAAGCGCCCCGCCTGGAGATAGCCTTGCCCCAGCAGCGCGCGATAGCCCGCCTGATGCGGGTCGGCCGCGACCAGCCGTTCGGCCAGCGCCACCGCCCCCTCGCCGTCCCGCTGCGCCAGCACGCGGCGCGTCCGGTCGGCAAGCGCGGCGGTCGCCTGCGCCTCCCCGCCATGCGCTGCCCCTTCGGCCAGTCGCGCCGTACGGCGATCCGCCGATGTGCAGCCGGTCAGGGTGCCGCCGATCATCAGCGCGCCGAGGCTGCAGGCCATGAGAGTGCGGATCGTGGTCATCATCGTCACCAGCCAAAAGCCATGGGGTCGCGGGCGCCGGGCACGCCGCCGCGCCCATGGCGTTATCCGTTTCCCCGATCGGGGCCGACGCTATCCGGCGACGCGCTAAGGAACGGTTAAGCCTTGAGGAACGCTTTACCCGCGCCCCGCCTCGGGGCATGACGGACGCGACAGCTATTGGGGGAAGAAGGATGATGCGCAGGTTCCCGGTCGTCGGCGCGGCGCTGGCCACGCTTGCCACCTGCCTCCTCGCCGCGCCTGCGCTGGCCGATGTGAAGGCGGGCGTCGATGCCTGGGCGCAGGGCGATTATCGCAAGGCGGTGGAGGAGTGGCGCGGCCCCGCCATTGCGGGCGACGCCGATGCGCAGTTCAACCTGGCCCAGGCCTATAAGCTGGGGCGCGGCGTACCGCTCGACCCCGCGCTGGCCGAAAGCTGGTTCCGCAAGGCCGCCGCGCAGGGGCATGCCCAGGCCGCCGACAATTATGGCCTGGCGCTGTTCCAGTCGGGCAAGAAGGCCGAGGCGCTGCCCTGGCTCGAAAAGTCGGTCGCGCGGGGCGAGCCGCGCGCGCAGCTGGTGCTCGGCACGATGCTGTTCAACGGCGACGGGGTGACGCGCGACTATCCGCGCGCCTATGCGCTGATGACGCTGGCGTCGCAGGCGGGGCTGCAAGCCGCTTCGCAGACGCTGGCACAGATGGACCAGTATATCACCCCGCCGGATCGCCAGCGCGGCGTCGAGCTGGCCCAGCAATATCGCGCCCGGCTGGCGGCCCTGCCCGCCCCCGAAACCACCGGGCCGAAGCGGGTGACGGTGGGAAGCGAAGCGTCGCCGGGCAAGGCCGCCGACGCCCCGGTCCGCACCGCCGGACAGGCGCGCCCGGCGGTGCAGCCGGTGCCGGTCCCGCCCTCGCGATCCGCAGCTTCCGGTTACGGGGCCAGCTATCCGGCGCCCGGCACCTCTCCGAGCCCGACGCCACCGGTCCGCGAGACGGCCGCCGCCCCGGTCGAACGGCCCAAGCCCATGGCGTCGACGCGCACCGCCGCGCCGCATGCCGCCAAGCCTACGCCTCCCCGCGCGGCCGGGGGCGCATGGCGTATCCAGCTGGGCGCTTTCCGCGACCGGGGCAATGCCGAGGGACTATGGCAGCGGGTGCGCGGGCGACTGGCGGGCGCACAGCCGCATTATGTCAGCGCCGGCGGGGTCATCCGCTTGCAGGCGGGCGGCTATGCCGATCGCAATGCAGCCCAGGCCGCCTGCACCCGCTCGGGCCAGCCCTGCGTGGTGGTCGTCCCGTAAACGACGCCCCTTCCCCCCTATCCGGGGAAGGAAGGGCATCATGGTCCTTAACCGACCACCCACTCCGAACGCGGAATGCCCTGCGCATAGAGAAGCGCGGTCAGGTCGTTATGATCGACCCGCGCCGCCGCCGCGCCCGCGACGATCGGCTTGGCGCGATAGGCGACGCCCAGCCCGGCGCGACGGATCATCGCCAGGTCGTTGGCCCCGTCGCCCACCGCCATGCTCTCCACCGCACCGATGCCCAGTTCGTCGAGCGCGGCGAGCAGCGTCTTTTCCTTGGTGTCCGAGCCGACGATCGGCTTGCGCACCGTGCCGGTCAGCTTGCCGTTCGCGATCTCGAGGTAATTGGCGATGGCGCGGTCGAAACCGATCTCGGCCGCGACCGGCTCGGCGAAGCGGGTGAAGCCGCCCGACACCAGGATCGCATGGCCGCCGCGCGCCTTCATCGTGCGGACCAGCGCGCGGGCACCCGCCATCAGCGTCACCCGCTCGGCCAGGCATTGTTCGATGACCCGCTCGTCCAGCCCTTCGAGCAGCGCGACCCGTGCGTCCAGCGCGGCGGCGAAGTCCAGTTCGCCGCGCATCGCCCGCTCGGTCACCTCGGCGACCTGCTCCTTGATCCCGGCATAGTCGGCCAGTTCGTCGATGCACTCGACCGTAATCATGGTGGAGTCCATGTCGGCGACCAACAGCCGCTTCTGGCGGTGCGCGGCGGGCTGGATGATGACATCGGTCCGGTCAAACCGGCCATGCAGCACGCCCGCCGCAAAGTCGGGGTCCTCGGCGAAGCAAATATCGGCCGCGCGGCCTTGGTCGATCCAGTTCCAGTCGGCGACCGCGCATCGCGGCGTCACCTGCGCCACCGCCTCCGAAATATCGCGCTCGGCGATCGATTCGGCTGCTATCAGCGTGGCGATGAACATGGCGAACTCCTCTGACCGTCCAAAGGTCGCGCTCATCGCAGGGCCGACCGCGAGCGGCAAGTCCGCATTGGCACTCGATCTGGCGAAGGCGACCGGCGGCACCATCATCAATGCCGATTCGGCGCAGGTGTATCGCGACCTCTCCATCCTGACCGCCCGCCCCGCCCCCGAAGAGGTGGCGCAGGCGCCGCACCGGCTGTTCGGCCATGTCGACGGCGCGGACACCGGCTATTCGGCGGCACGCTGGGCAGCGGAGGCGCGCGGGGCGATCGAAGATTGCGTGGCGGCGGGGTCGCTACCGATCCTGGTCGGCGGCACCGGCCTTTATATGCGCACACTGCTCGACGGCATCGCGCCAGTGCCGGAGATCGATCCCGCCATCCGCGCCGAGGTGCGCGCGCTGCCCGTCGCCGAGGCCCATGCCGCCCTGTCCCGCGAAGACCCGGTGTCCGCCGCGCGCCTGAACCCTGCCGACACCACCCGCGTCGCCCGCGCGCTGGAGGTGGTGCGCGCAACCGGGCGTCCGCTGCACGCATGGCAGGCACATAAGGAAGGCGGGATCGGCGATCGCATCGCGCTGTCCGCCGTCATCCTGCTGCCCGACCGGGACTGGCTGAACGCCCGCATCGACCGACGCTTCGAGGAAATGCTGGACGAGGGGCTGGACGAGGCGGCCGCGCTTCTCGCCCGCCCCGACCTGCCCGCCGACGCCCCGATCCGGCGCGCGATCGGCGTGCCGGAGGCCGCCGCGCTCCTCGAAGGCCGCATGACCCGCGCCGAGGCGGAGGCAGCGGGCGCGCTGGCAACAAGGCGTTATGCCAAAAGGCAATTTACCTGGTTCCGCCACCAGCCGGGGCCCGACTGGACCGTGATTCCGGACCCTGACACCGATGTGCGTCGCAACATAATAGAAACTTTATTGCGCCGTTGACGGTTGACGCGCACTTTTTAAACTTGTAGCCGCGCCTTTCCCGACAAGCCCCGTCAGTGGGCACGGACGCAGAAGGACAAAGACGATGACCGAGAAGAGCGGAGCCGATATCCTGGTCGAGGCGCTGTGCGATCTCGGCGTGGAGGTCGTCTTCGGCTATCCGGGTGGTGCGGTGCTGCCGATCTATGACGCCATGTTCCGATCGAAGCGCATCCGCCACATTCTGGTCCGCCACGAACAGGCGGCGACGCACGCGGCGGAGGGCTATGCCCGCTCGACCGGCAAGCCCGGCGTGGTGCTCGTCACCTCCGGCCCCGGTGCGACCAATGCGGTCACCGGCATCACCGACGCGCTGCTCGATTCGATCCCGATGGTGGTCATCACCGGCCAGGTGCCCACCGCGCTGATCGGCACCGACGCGTTCCAGGAAGCCGACACGGTCGGCATCACGCGCCACTGCTCCAAGCATAATTATCTGGTGAAGGACCCCGCACGCCTGGGCGAGGTGGTGCACGAGGCTTTCCACATCGCGACCTCGGGCCGCCCCGGTCCGGTCGTGATCGACATTCCCAAGGACGTGCAGGTCGCCACCGCCCGCTATCAGAAGCCGGGTCCGATCCGTCACAAGACCTATCGCCCGCAGGTGAAGGCCGACCAAGCCCAAGTCGAGCAGCTGGTCGACATGCTGGCCGCGGCCGAGCGTCCGATCCTCTATACTGGCGGCGGCATCATCAATTCGGGTCCGGCCGCGTCGCAGCTGCTGCGCGAACTGGCCCGCATCACCGGCGCGCCGGTCACCTCGACCCTGATGGGTCTGGGTGCCTTCCCGGCGAGCGACCCGCAATGGCTGGGCATGCTGGGCATGCACGGCACCTACGAAGCCAATATGGCGATGAACCAGGCCGATCTGGTGGTAGCACTTGGCAGCCGGTTCGACGATCGCGTGACGGGCCGTCTCGACGCGTTCAGCCCGAACAGCCGCAAGGTCCATGTCGATATCGACCGGTCGAGCGTGAACAAGAATGTCCGCGTCGACCTGGCCATCATCGCCGATGTCGGCCATGCGCTGGAGGATGCGGTGCGCATCTGGAAGTCGCGCCAGCATCCCAAGCCCGACACCACCGAATGGCAGCGCCGCATCGCGGGCTGGCGTGCGGTCGGCTGTCTCTCCTTCCCGGAGAATGGCGACGCGATCATGCCGCAGCGGGCGATCCGGGCGCTGTACGATGCGACCAAGGCGCGCCAGCCGATCATCACCACCGAGGTCGGCCAGCACCAGATGTGGGCCGCGCAGCATTTCGGCTTTGAAAAGCCCAATAAGTGGCTGACCAGCGGTGGTCTGGGCACCATGGGTTACGGCCTGCCCGCCGCGATCGGGGCGCAGCTCGGCAATCCGGGTGCGCTCGTCATCGACATCGCGGGTGAAGCCTCGATCCAGATGAACATCCAGGAACTGGCGACCGCGACCCAGTATCGCCTGCCGGTCAAGATCTTCATCCTGAACAACGAATATATGGGCATGGTCCGCCAGTGGCAGGAACTGACCTATGAGAGCCGCTATGCCGAGAGCTATTCGGACTCGCTGCCCGACTTCGTGAAGCTGGGCGAGGCCTATGGCTGGAAGGGCATCCTCATCGAGCATCGCGACCAGCTGGAGGACGGCATCGCCGCGATGCTGGACCATGACGGCCCGGTGATCGTCGACTGCCGCGTCGCCAAGCTCGCCAACTGCTTCCCGATGATCCCGAGCGGCGCGGCCCATACCGACATGATCCTGCAGGCCAATGAGGTATCGGGCACCATGGACGACGAGGCCAAGGCGCTGGTCTGACCTTAAAGCTCCTCCCCGGCACGGGGAGGGGGACCGTGACGCGAAGCGGCACGGTGGAGGGGGATCGCCGCGCAGGACAGCATGAGTGGAGAGCCCCCTCCACCATGCTCCGCATGGTCCCCCTCCCCGTTCCGGGGAGGAATTGAATATGCACATCAAGACCGAGAAGGTGGAACGCCACACGCTGGCGGTGATCGTCGACAACGAACCCGGCATCCTGGCGCGGATCGCCGGGCTGTTCACCGCGCGCGGCTATAATATCGAGAGCCTGACCGTGTCGGAGATCACCGCCGACAAGGCCGTCAGCCGCATCACCATCGTCACCAGCGCCTCGCCGTCGGTGATGGAGCAGATCATCGCCCAGCTCGACCGGCTGGTCCCGGTCCACAAGGTCACCGACCTGTCGGTGCTGGGCGACCATGTCGAGCGCGAGCTGGCGCTGGTGAAGGTGGCGGGCACCGGCGAACGCCGGATCGAGGCGCTGCGCCTGGCCGAAGTCTATCGCGCCCGCGTGGTCGATGCGACGATCGGCAGCTTCGTGTTCGAGGTGACCGGCACCATCGCCAAGATCGACAAGTTCGTCGAGCTGATGGGCGAAGTCGGCCTGGTCGAGGTCGCCCGCACCGGCATCGCCGCCATTTCGCGGGGCAAGGACGCGGCCTGAAACATCATCACAACCACCATCGTCACCCCAGCGAAGGCTGGGGTCTCCTGGCCGGGCACTGGCTCTGACCGCAAGAGATGCCAGCCTGCGCTGGCATGACGGACCTCATCGAAAGGGAAGAAACCAATGCGTGTCTATTATGATCGCGACGCCGATCTGAACCTGATCTCCGAGAAGAACATCGCCATTCTGGGCTACGGCTCGCAGGGCCATGCCCATGCGCAGAACCTGCGCGATTCGGGCGTCAAGAATGTCGCGATCGCGCTGCGCCCCGGTTCGGCCTCGGCCGCCAAGGCGGAAGCGGCGGGCTTCAAGGTCCTGTCGAACCAGGAAGCAGCCGCCTGGGCCGACATCCTGATGATCCTGGCCCCCGACGAGCATCAGGCCGCGATCTATGACGCCGACATCAAGGGCAAGATGAAGCCCGGCGCCGCGCTCGCCTTCGCGCACGGCCTGAACGTGCATTTCGGCCTGATCGAGCCGCCCGCGGACATCGACGTCATCATGATCGCGCCCAAGGGCCCCGGCCACACGGTGCGCAGCGAATATGTGCGCGGCGGCGGCGTGCCCTGCCTGATCGCGATCCATCAGGACGCCAGCGGCAATGCGCATGACGTGGCGCTCGCTTACGCCTCGGGCGTCGGTGGCGGTCGCTCGGGCATCATCGAGACCAACTTCCGCGAAGAGTGCGAGACCGACCTGTTCGGCGAGCAGGCCGTGCTGTGCGGCGGCGCGACCGCGCTGGTCCAGGCGGGCTTCGAGACGCTGGTCGAGGCGGGCTACGCCCCCGAAATGGCCTATTTTGAGTGCCTCCACGAGCTGAAGCTGATCGTCGACCTGATGTATGAGGGCGGCATCGCCAACATGCGCTACTCGATCTCGAACACCGCCGAATATGGTGACATCAAGACCGGCCCGCGCATCATCACCGAAGAGACCAAGAAGGAAATGAAGCGCGTCCTGGCCGACATCCAGTCGGGCCGCTTCGTGAAGGACTTCGTGCTCGACAACCGCGCTGGCCAGCCCGAACTGAAGGCCAGCCGCATCGCCGCCAAGCGCCACCAGATCGAACAGGTCGGCAGCGAACTGCGCGCGATGATGCCGTGGATCGGCGCGAACAAGCTGGTGGACAAGGCGAAAAACTGATTTTTGTCGGGGGGTGGGCTCGGTGAGACACCTTTGCCCTCCCCCATCCCCTCCCACCTGCGGGAGGGGTGCGCCAAGCGGAAGCCGCAAGCGCTTCGGCTAGCCCGCAGTTTGCGACAAAAGCAAAACGACTGCCCCAAACCTCTCCCCTCCCGCAAGCGGGAGGGGATGGGGGAGGGCAAGGGGCCTCGCAGAGCCCCACCCCGGAAACGCATCGTTGCGACCTTGGCCTTTGACGTGCGTTAACCGCACGGCCCACAAAGGCCGCCGTTCAACAGGGAGTACCCACCCATGCGTTTCGTCCTTCCCGCCGCCATGGCGCTCGTCCTCGCCGCCCCGGCCATCGCCCAGACCGCTCCGGCGGGCACGCCCGGCGCGCCGGTCGCCTCGCGCGTCGTCGCGGGCACCTATGCCGTCGACCCCGCGCATACCCAGGTCACCTGGTCGCTCAACCATATGGGCTTCTCGATGCTCGAGGGGCAGTTCGGCGCGTCCGAGGGCACGCTGACCCTCGACCCGGCCCGTCCGCAGGCGGCCAAGGTCGACGTCACCTTCAAGATCGACAATCTGTCGGTCACCGCCGCCCCCTTCGCCAATCACCTGAAGTCGAAGGACTTCTTCGACGCCGCCACCTATCCGACCGCGCGCTTCGTCTCGACGGGCGTGAAGGTCATAGGCACCAAGGCGGTCATCACCGGCAACCTGACCATCAAGGACCAGACCAAGCCGGTCACCCTGAACGCGACCTTCTTCGGTGCGGGCACCAACCCGATGTCCAAGAAGCTGAACATCGGCTTCCGCGCGACCGCCAAGATCAAGCGTTCGGACTTCGGCGTCGGCGCCTATGTGCCGGTCGTGGGTGACGATGTGGACCTGGTGATCAACGCGGCCTTCACCGCGCAATAAGCCATTGCCGTCCGGTTCCGGCCGCCCGAGACCGGGCGGTCGGGGCCGGATCAGAACAGACGCTTCAACCCCGCGAAACTCTCGAACGTGGCCCGGATCTCGGGCGACGCCGTCGCTGCCATGCCGGCGATGCGGGCGACCAGCCTGGCCTTGTCCTCGCCCTTGGTCGCATAGCCCATCGCCCAGTCGCCGAACTCACGGGCGTCCACCGTCCGGTCGGACAGGATCACCAGGGCATGGTGACGCGAATCCGCCGCGATGTGGCGATAGACCCGCTCCACCGCCGCCGCCTCGCCCTCCAGCGCCTGGAGGAAACGCCGACCGTCATAATAGAGCAGCCCCGTCACCCCCGCCCGCGCATTGTTGCGGCGCGACGCCTGCAGGATCGCCTCGGGATCGATCGCCGCCGCCGGGCCCTTCACGCTGCTGATATAGACGAGCTGGCGCAACATCGCGGTCCCCCCTCTTCCCGGCCCCTCTTCCCGGCGGCGCCGGTATTCCGGCCGTCGATGCCGCGCCCGGCTTTAACAAAGCGTTCACGCGGTGCGGCGGGATATGGACAAGCCCGCCGCGACGCGGCATGAACCGCTTCATCATGATCGCCGTGCTGCCGCTTCGTTCGCTTCGACTTATCCGCCCTTAGGGGAGGATCGGCGTGGCCATGCGCGACTTCCCTAAGGGCTGAATGAACCGATAAGCCTGTCCCCGCCGTGCCTCCTGGCCAGACGCGGCCGAGAATGCTGGAAGACCCGATCATGTTGCGCGACCCTTCGACCAAATACCGCCCCTTCCCGACCATCGCCTTGCCCGACCGGCAATGGCCGAACCGCACGATCACCAAGGCGCCACGCTGGCTGTCGACGGACTTGCGCGACGGCAACCAGGCGCTGATCGACCCGATGGACGCCGAGAAGAAGACGCGGATGTTCGACCTGCTGGTCAAGGTCGGACTGAAGGAGATCGAGGTCGGCTTCCCCAGCGCGGGCGCGACCGAGTTCGACTTCATCTCGGGCCTGATCAAGAACGATCGCATCCCCGACGACGTGACGATCCAGGTGCTGACCCAGTCGCGCCGCGACCTGATCGAGCGTAGCTTCGAGAGCCTGGAGGGCGCGCGCACCGCGATCGTCCATCTTTACAACGCGGTCAGCCCGGCCTGGCGCAAGATCGTGTTCGGCATGACCCGCGACGAGGTGCGCCAGATCGCGGTCGAGGGCGCCAAGATCCTGCGCGACGAGGCGGCCAAGCGCCCGGACACCGACTGGTTCTTCGAATACAGCCCCGAAACCTTCTCGACCGCCGAGCTGGATTTCTCGGTCGAGGTCTGCGCCGCCGTCATGGACGTGCTGAAGCCGACGCCCGACCATCCGCTGATCCTGAACCTGCCCGCCACGGTCGAATGCGCGACGCCCAATGTCTATGCCGACCAGATCGAATGGTTTGGGCGCAACATCCCCAACCGCGATTCGGTGGTCATCTCGCTCCACACCCATAACGACCGCGGCACCGGCGTCGCGGCCGCCGAACTGGGCGTCATGGCGGGGGCGGACCGGGTCGAGGGCTGCCTGCTCGGCAATGGCGAGCGGACCGGCAATTGCGACCTGGTGACCGTCGCGCTCAACATGTACACCCAAGGGGTCGATCCGGGGCTGAACCTGTCGGACATCGACGAGGTGGTGAACACGGTGCAATATTGCACCAACCTGCCCGTCCATCCGCGCACCCCCTATGCGGGCGACCTGGTCTTTACCGCCTTTTCGGGCAGCCATCAGGACGCGATCAAGAAGGGCTTTTCCGCGCAGGCCGCGCGCAATGATGATCTGTGGGAAGTCCCCTACCTCCCCATCGACCCCGCCGATCTGGGCCGCTCTTACGAAGCGGTCATCCGCGTCAATTCGCAATCGGGCAAGGGCGGCGTCGCCTGGGTGATCGAGCAGGACAAGGGGCTGAAGCTGCCCAAGCGGCTCCAGGCCGATTTCAGCCGCCATGTCCAGGCGATGGCCGATGCGACCAGCCGCGAGCTGAACGCCGCCGACATCTGGGGCGGGTTCGAGGCGACCTATCTGCCGCGCGAGGGCGACCGCTTCGTCCTGCGCGACTATGAGGAGAGCGGCTCGGCCGGGCAGCGTATCTTCGTCGGTCGCGTTCAGGTGGACGGCGAGGAGAAGTCGATCTCGGGGCGCGGCAACGGCCTGATCTCCAGCGTGATCGCGGCGCTGGCCGACACCACCGGCCCCGCGCTGGAGGTGGTCGACTATAACGAGCATGCGATCGGCCACGGTGCCGATGCGCAGGCCGCCGCCTATGTCGAGGCGCGGACGGCCGATGGCCGGACCGTCTTCGGCGTCGGGCTGGATACCGACATCGCCACCGCCAGCGTCCGCGCGGTGCTGTCCGCCGCCAACCGGGCCTGACGCCCATGGTCCCCGCCCCGCTCTTCCCCATGACGTTCGTGGAGAGCGGGGCGGTCTCGGCTCTTACGGCGTAAGGCCCCCGACATGGCGGTGCTGACCCGGCTGCCCGAGCGATATCGCGAAACCCTGCGCGAGCGGGGCGCCTCGATCACGCTGACGGTGCTGGCGCATTTGCTGCTCGCCTGGCTGCTGTTCCACCTGGCGCCCAGGCTGATCGCGCCCGAGCCATCCTCCTCGCTCAGCACCTTTTCCGTCACCCCGTCGGACCGGGAGGCGGGTGCGCCGGTGCCCGAGACGCGCATCGCCACGCGCAAGCCCGCAGCGGCGGGCGGCTCCAAGGCCCCCGTCACCCCCAAGCAACCCGACACCCCCAATCCGCCGACCGAGAAGCCCGCCGACACCTCCGCGCCGACGCCGTGGCAATGGGGTGACAAGTCGCTATTCGCGGCGGGCGATATTTCCGCCATGCCCAAGGGGGCGGGCAATGGCGTGGGATCGAGCAACGGCGACGATCGCGGCCAGGACAGCGCATCGGCCTATGGCCCCGGCGAGGGACCGGGCGGCCAGCGGCTCTACAATGCCGAATGGTATCCCCATCGCCCGAGCAATGCCGAGTTGAACGGCTATCTGCACAGCGCGCCGCCGCCGAACAGCTGGGCATTGATCGCGTGCCGGACGATCCCCGACTATCGGGTCGAGAATTGCCAGATCCTGGGCGAATCGCCGCGCGGACTGGGCCTGGCCCGCGCGATGCGCGAGGCGGCGTGGCAGTTCCGCGTCCGCGCGCCGCGCATCGGGGGCAAGGTGATGGTCGGCGAATGGGTCCGCATCCGGATCGACTTCAACAGCTCCGGCGGCGGGGACTGATCCTCAATAGGTGAATTGCAGCTGGGTGCGGATCAGGTCGCCGGTCGCGCGGCCGGTGCGCCGGGCATCGGCCTCGCGCCGCTCCATCCGCGCATAGGCCAGCGTGAGCTCCAGCGCCTCGACCAGCTGGATCTCGGCGCCCAGCTCCCACTCGTCGGTTTCCAGACGCGGCGCATCGACATTGGCCTTCCACCCGCCGCGATAATGTTGCCACCGCGCATAGGGGATCATGCGGCCGACCGGGGTCTTGCCCGCATCCATCATCAGCTGGACATAGCCGCCGCCCAGCGGGCTGCTCCGCACCGCGCGCAACCCCAGGTCATATTGCGGGCCATGGCCGGTCATCCATTCGGTCTGGATGCCGAAGGGTTGCGGATAGAGGATGGCATGGACGCCGACCCGGTCGTCGCGATAGCTGATCGGGCTGATCCCGCCGCTGCGCAATTCGGGGCGATAGCGGTTGAACATCGCCGATCCGCCGACCTCCAGCACCTGCCCCCGGAACAACGGCCCCAGCCCGTCGAGCGCGAAGGGCCAGGTCGCCATCGCGACCTTCATCAGCCGGTCGTTGCGCTCCGGCCGGTTGGTGCCCTGGCCGTTATAGACCGCCAGCCCGAACGCGCCGTAATTGCCGAACAGCTTCTGCTTCTTCTTCGACAGCCGGTCCCAGATCGCCTGCACCGCATCGGGGGTGTAATAGGCGTTGATGCCGACATCGCGCTCGCCGGGCACGCCGCTGTTGATCGCATCCGACCGGTCCAGCGTCAGCCGGTTGGACGAGGATTGCAGATTTTCCCAGCCGAACGGCACCTTCGACTGGCCGAAGCGCAGGCGCAGCCGCCGTTCGGGGTCGAGGAACCAGTCGACATAGACATCGCGCAGCTGCCCGAAATTCTCGCGCCGCTCGGTGCTCGACTGGTTGTTCACCGCCGTGCCGAAGTCATGCTGGAAATAGAGCTGCAACCGATCGGTGATGTCGCCTTGCAGCACCAGCCGGACGCGGCGCAGGAGGAACCCGCCATCCTCGTTGATCGAACTGTCATGCACCGAACGTAGCCGCGATCCGGTGTCGGAGGGCGCATCCTGCTCGTCGAGAATCCCGTTATAGCGCAACTGGGTATAGCCGCGCAGGCGCAGCCGCTCATACCAGGGCGCGCGCGCCGATGGCGGTTTGGCGATCGCGATGCGCGGAGCCGGGGCGCTGGCCGCCGGTGCCGACGCGGTGGGCGGAGCAGCAGCGACCTGCGGCGCGGGGGGCGGCGATGGCTGGGGGGATGGCGCGGCCGATACCGGGACGGCCGCCGTCCCGCCCTGCTGCGCGGCGGTCAGCGCCTTGATCTGCGCCTTCAACTCGTCGATCTGGCGCTGCAATTCCTGCACCGTCTGCGCGGCGGCGGGCACCGGACAGGCCGCCAGCATCATCGCGACGGCGACCCGGTACCGGGCCCGATGGGGTTTCGACATGCTCACCGTGCTGATTCCGCCCTGTTCGCCGCGATGCCTGCGGCACCCGCTGATGCGGCGGCGGCTTAGGCCAGCGACGGCCGGTTCCGCAACAGATTGATGACAGTTCGGTGATAAATCCGTGACACGCAAGCCCCGGCGATCAGCGCGTCCGCTCGATCTCGCATCCCACCCGCGCATCGGGATAGATGCCGGTCTTCATCGACCGCACCCGGACCCTCACCACCCGCCGGTCGGCGAGGCACAGCGCCGCCACCGCCTCGCACAGGCTTTCCTGAAGCGCGAAGCCCGGCCCTCCTGCCATCGCCAGGATCGACTCGCGCAGGAAATCATAGTCCAGCACCTCCTCAATCCGGTCGGCGCTGGGGGCGGCGGGATAGGTGACGGTCATCGCGACCGACAGGGTGACCGGCTGGGGCTCGGCCTCGTGCGGATGGATGCCCAGGCGCATCGCGACCCGCAGATCGTCGAGCAGGATCGTATAGGTCGCGCTCATCCCCGCCCCTCGAACATCACGTCGCCGTCGCGGCGGCAGAAACGCTGGCCGCAATCGACATAGAGCGTCTGGCCCACAATCCCCCTGGCGGTCAGCAGGAAGGATACCGCCTCCGCCACCGCCGCCGCCCCGATCGGGCGACCGAGCAGGTTCTTGCTGGCCGCCGCCGCGAATTCCGCATCCGACTGGTCGCCGCTTTGCAGCGTGAGTCCCGGCGCGACCGCATTGACCGCGATGCGGGGGCCGAGCGCCTGCGCCAGCATCGTGTTTGCCCCCGCCAGCGCGAACTTGGCGCAGCTATAGGCGAAGAAATCGGGGTTCGGATTGGCGAGCTTCTGGTCGAGGATATCGACCACCGCGCCGTCCGCCACATCGTCCTGCCGCGCCAGGGCCGAGGCCAGCAGGGCCGGGGCGGCGGCGTTGATCGCATAAAGCCTGGCCATCAGCGCGGCATCCACCCCCGGCGGACGGTCGAAGACGAAGGCCGACGCCGAATTGACCAGCCCGTCGATCGCCCCCCCCGCCGCCATACGGGCACGGGCGAACAGCGCGTCGATCCCGTCCAACTCGGCGAGGTCGCCCTGCACGACGGGCGCGTCCAGCTCCGCCGCCAGCGCCTTCGCCGCGTCCGCCGAGCCATTATAATGCACCACCACCCGGTGTCCGTCCGCGACCAGCCGGCGCGCGATCGCCGCGCCCAGCCGCTTGGCCGCGCCGGTCACCAGGACGGTGCGGGTCGTCATCCGCCCAGGCCCATCAGCGACAGCACTTCCTTGCGGCTGCGGTCGTCGTCGCGGAACACGCCCATCATCCGGCTGGTCACCATCGACACGCCCGGCGTGCGCACCCCGCGCGCGGTCATGCAGGCATGGGTCGCCTCGATCACCACCGCGACGCCCAGCGGCTTCAGGTTCTGCCAGATGCAATCGGCGACCTCGGCGGTCAGCCGCTCCTGCACCTGCAACCGGCGCGCGAAGCCGTGCAGCACGCGGGCGAGCTTCGAGATGCCGACGACATGGTTGCGCGGCAGATAGGCGATATGCGCGCGACCGATGATCGGCGCCATGTGATGCTCGCAATGCGACTGGAAGGGAATGTCCTTCAGCAGCACGATCTCGTCATAGCCGCCGACCTCCTCGAATACGCGCGACAGGTGGACGGCCGGGTCATCGCCATAGCCCGCGCAATATTCGCGCCATGCCCGCGCCACGCGCTTCGGCGTATCGACCAGCCCCTCCCGCGCAGGGTCGTCGCCGGCCCAGGCGATCAGCGTGCGGATGGCCTGCGCCACATGATCGGGCACAACGACCTTGCCGTCCTCTCCGATCAGGTCGCCATCCTCCGGGTCGCCATGCGCGCAGCTCATATCATGTCCTTCACGTCAAAGCCGGTGCGATAGCGGATCGATTGTCGGGGTGCAAAACTCCGTCCCCCCCGTAACCCATGGCCCCGCATTCCGTTCAGCCGGAGCGACGTCGAAGGCCAAGGGAATCCACCCAGGTTCAGGCGATACAGCATGGCCTTCGACGATGCTCAGGCCAAACGGCGCTCCGGATTTACCCGCGCAACCGCTGCGCCGCCCAGGCGACATGGTCGCCCATGAAGGTGGAGATGAAGTTGTAGCTATGGTCGTAACCCGGCTGCATCCGCAGGGTCAGCGCGATTCCCGCCTTCTCGCACGCGTCCGCCAGCAATTCGGGGCGAAGCTGCTCCGCCAGAAACTGGTCGGCATCGCCCTGATCGACCAGCAGGTCGGGCACCCGCGCGCCATCCTCGATCAGCGCGACCGCGTCGGCCTGTCGCCATGCGGCGCGGTCCGGTCCCAGATAGCCGCCGAGCGCCTTCTCGCCCCATGGCACCTGGCCCGGCGCGACGATCGGCGCGAAGGCCGAGACGCTGCGGAAGCGATCGGGGTTGCGAAGGCCGATGGTCAGCGCGCCGTGGCCGCCCATCGAATGGCCGGTAATGGCTTGCGCGCCCATATCGGCGACGGGGAAATGCGCGGCGATCAGCGCGGGCAGCTCCTGTTCGATATAGCTCCGCATCCTGAAGTGCTTCGCCCAGGGCTCCTGCGTCGCATCGACATAAAAGCCCGCGCCCTGCCCCATGTCATAGGCGTCGTCATTCGCCACGCCTTCGCCGCGCGGCGAGGTGTCGGGGGCGATGAAGATCACCCGATGCTCCGCACACGCCCCCCGGAACTCGCCCTTGTCGGTGACATTGGCATGGGTGCAGGTCAGGCCCGACAGATACCAGAGGACGGGCAGTTTCTCCCCTTCCTCATGCTCCGGCACGAAGACCGAGAAGGTCATGCGCGTTCCGGTCACTTCGCTGTCATGGGCATAGACGCCCTGCACGCCGCCATGCGCCTTGGAGGTCGAAATCGTCTCGATCGTCATCGGAACACCACCGTCCGGTTGTCATTGAGGAAAACGCGCCGCTCGCCCACCCAGGCGACCGCGCGGGCCAGCACCTGCGCCTCGATATCGCGGCCGATGCGGATCAGGTCGTCGACGCTGGCGCGGTGGTCGACGCGTTCGACCGACTGTTCGATGATCGGCCCTTCGTCGAGGTCCGCCGTCACGAAATGCGCGGTCGCGCCGATCAGCTTCACCCCGCGCGCATGGGCGCGGTGATAGGGCTGCGCGCCCTTGAAGCCGGGCAGGAAGCTGTGATGGATATTGATGCACCGCCCCGGCAGCGCGGCGACCAGCCGCTCGCCCAGCACCTGCATATAGCGGGCGAGGACGAGGTAATCGGCCCGGCTTTCGTCCATCAGGGCGAGCATCGCCGCCTCCTGCTCGGCGCGATTGGCGTCGCTGACCGGCAGGTGATGCCAGGGCAGGCCATGCCACTCGACCAGCGGGCGAAGGCTGTCATGGTTGGACACCACGCCGACGATCTCGACCGGCAGCGTGTTGGTCCGCCAGCGATGGAGCAGGTCGTTCAGGCAGTGCGAGCCCTTCGACACCGCGATCAGCATGCGGGGGCGTTCGCTGGCGGGTGCGACATGCCAGTCGAAGCCGAACCGCACCGCCGGTTCGTTCAGCGCCGCCCTCACCCCTTCGACCGAGGCGGGAAAACGCGCGCCCTGGCCGGTGAAGACGATGCGCAGGAAGAAGCGCCCCGTCTCCAGATCGGCATATTGCTGGCTGTCGAGGATGAACCCGTCAATCCCCGCCAGCGCGCCCGACACGGCGGCGACGATGCCGACCCGGTCCTGGCACGCCAGCGTCAGGATATAGTCGGCCTCGCTCATGCGGCGGGCAGGCGACAGCCGAGACAGAGCTTGTTGCCGTCCGGATCGCGCAGATAGCCCAGATAGGCCTTGCCCAGCCCGGTATCCCGCTCGCCCAGCGGCCCCTCGATCGCGGTGCCGCCATGCGCGGTCCCGGCGGCATGCGCTGCGTCGACCTGCGCCGGATCGACCGCGCCCAGCCCGATCGTGCCGCCATTGGCATGGGTGGCGGGCTGGCCGTCGATCGGCCGGGTCACGATGAACACCGCACCATTGTGCAGATACAGGACACGCTCGACCTTCGGGTCCTGCATGCCGGGCTGGCCGCCCAGCGCCGTGAACAGCGCGTCATAGAAGGTCTTGGACCGCGCGATGTCGTTCGATCCGACCATGATATGGGTGTACATGTCCATTCCCCCCTCGGGACCGTCAGGCGGCGGGCACCAGATAGCGCGCGCACAGCTTGTTGCCGGTCGGATCGCGCAAATACGCCAGATAGATCTTGCCGACCGGCGGATAGCGATAGCCGGGCGGGTCCTCGATCGCGGTGCCGCCATGCGCCAGCCCGGCGGCATGCCAGGCGTCCGCCTGCTCGATCGACGTCGCCGCGAAGCCCAGCGTCCCGCCATTGGCATGGGTCGCAGGCTCGCCGTTCAACGGCCGGGTGAGCAGGAAGCGCGAGCCTTCATGGCTATAGACCAGCCGCCCCCAGGGATCGATTACCCCCTCGGGCGCGCCCAGCACGCCCAGGATCGCGTCATAGAAGCGCTTGGCCTCGGCAATATCGTTCGCGCCCAGCACGACATGGCTGAACATCAGAAGATCACCACGCTGCGGATGCTTTCGCCCTTGTGCATCAGGTCGAAGCCCTTGTTGATCTCCTCCAGCGTCAGCCGGTGGGTGATCATCGGATCGATCTCGATCTTGCCGTTCATGTACCAGTCGACGATCTTGGGCGTATCGGTGCGCCCGCGAGCGCCGCCGAACGCGGTGCCGCGCCAGTTGCGGCCTGTCACCAGCTGGAACGGCCGGGTGCTGATCTCCTTGCCCGCCTCGGCCACGCCGATGATGATCGAGGTGCCCCAGCCGCGATGGCACGCCTCCAGCGCGGTGCGCATCACCTCGGTATTGCCGGTCGCGTCGAAGCTGTAATCCGCGCCGCCATCGGTCAGCTCCAGGAGCTTCGCGATCGTCTCCTCGCGCGACAAGCCCTTGGAATTGAGGAAGTGGGTCATGCCGAAGCGACGGCCCCATTCCTCACGGTCGGGGTTGATGTCGACGCCGATGATCCGGCCCGCACCCGCCAGCTTGGCGCCCTGGATGACGTTCAGGCCGATGCCGCCCAGACCGAAGACGACGATATTCTCGCCCGGCTGGACCTTGGCGGTGTTGACCACCGCGCCCACGCCCGTCGTCACGCCGCAGCCGATATAGCAGCTGGTGTCGAACGGCGCGTCCTCGCGGATCTTAGCGACCGCGATTTCGGGCAGGACGGTGAAGTTCGAGAAGGTCGAGCAGCCCATATAATGGAAGATCGGCTGGCCCTTATAGCTGAACCGGGTCGTGCCGTCGGGCATCAGCCCCTTGCCTTGCGTCGCGCGGATCGCGGTGCACAGGTTGGTCTTGCCCGACAGGCACGACTTACACTGGCGGCATTCGGGGGTGTAGAGCGGGATGACATGGTCGCCCGGCACGACGCTGGTCACGCCCGCGCCCACCTCACGCACGATGCCGCAGCCTTCATGGCCGAGCACGCTGGGGAAGATGCCCTCGCTGTCCAGGCCGTCCAGCGTATAGGCGTCGGTGTGGCAAATGCCGGTCGCCATGATCTCGACCAGGACCTCTCCGGCCTTGGGTCCTTCCAGATCGAGTTCGACGATTTCGAGCGGCTTCTTCGCTTCGAAGGCGACGGCGGCGCGGGTCTTCATGAATTCCAGTCTCCTCAGATGGCGTCCTGATGCCCCGATGCGCCCGCATGTGCAACCAACGAACGCCCCGGCGGATTGATGGGGCTGCACAAACCGGGAGAGCGACGATGACCGAATTCAAGAAGGGCGACCATGTCGAGTGGAACAGCCATGGCGGCACCGCCGAGGGCAAGGTCGTGAAGAAGCAGACCAGCGATACGAGCATCAAGGGTCACACCGTCCGCGCATCGAAGGACGAGCCGCAATACATAGTAGAGAGTGACAATGGCGGAAAGGCGGCGCACAAGGCGGACGCGCTGAAGAAGGCGTGATTCACGCGCGTCCCGCCAAGCGGCTGGGATGCTGAAGGATTAAGGGAAGGAATATCATGGCCACCGCAACCACGGGCACCGGCATCCACGCGCCGGTCCAGCCGTCCGAGGAACTGGGCGCGATCGTCGGCAACGATAAGCTGCCGCGCAGCCAGGTCATCAGCAAGGTGTGGGATTACATCAAGGCCAACAACCTGCAGAATCCCGAGAACAAGCGGGAGATCCTGGCCGACGACAAGCTGAAGAAGGTGTTCGGCAAGGACAAGTGCACCATGTTCGAGATGAACAAGTTCATCTCGGCGCACCTGAAGAAGTAAGCTTCTTATCCGGGCCCCCGGCCACCGCGCCGGGGAATCCCCCTCGCGCCGCCCGCGTGCCAGCTATCGCAGGTCGAGGACCAGCGGCTTGCGCGCGGGCGGTGTCGCAGACGGCGTCGGCCGGGGTGTCGCGGGCCGGGACACGGCCGATCCGGCGGCTCTGGCCGCTCCCCTTGCGGACGACGATGCGGATGCCGCCGTCGGTGCGGGCACATTGCCCGGCGCCGCCTCCGCCCCGACACGCTCCAGTTCGATCTGGTTCAGCCGCTGCTCGACCAGTTGCGCATCCAGCAGCTTGCGATCCCCCTGCAACGCCGCGACCTGCGCCTCCAGCGTCGCGATCCGCTGTTCCAGCATCTTGACCCGCACCTGATCCTCGGTCTGCGCGACCATCTCGCGCGCCGCCTTTTCCTGGCGTGCGCGCTCCCGGCTTTCCGCCGCATCCACCGCATCGGTACGGCCGTCGGAGCCGGACGGCTGGCAGGCGACCAGCGCCAGCGGACAAAGGATCAGGGCAGGCACGCGACGCATGGGCGACAGTCCGGACAAGAGGAGGCGACGGCTTATCCCCTGCCCCCCGGCGGGAAAAGCCCCTGTGGGCCCGCCGGAAAAATCCCTGTCTTCCTAAAGCTATGTTAAGCGAATCATCCTAAGCCGACCGTCAGGACAGGACCGGATGGAAGGCGACAGGATGAAGTGGTTTCATCGCGAAAATACGAATTTGAACGATCGCGTCGCCATCGCCCTGTTCGACCGATCCCCCGATGCCATCATGCTGCTGTCCGAAGGTCGCTTCATCGCCTGCAACGCCGCCGCCGAGCGCATCTATGAGCGTCCCCGCGCCGACGTAATCGGCCAGGACCCGCTGGTCTTCTCCGCCCCCACCCAGGGCGACGGGCGGCCGACCGCGATCCATATCCAGGAACGCGTCCAACAGGCGCTGCGCGACGGCTCGGCCCGTTTCGAGTGGATGAACACCAGCCCGAACGGCCAGCTTCGCCGCTTCATGGTCATGCTGCTGCCCGCGCCGGTGGTGAAGCCCGACGACCTGCTGGTCATCATACAGGATCTCGACGAGACCAGCCAAGTCGTCGATGCGCTGCGCACCGGCCTCGCCACCATCTCCTCGGGCGATCTGACCTACAGCATCAATACGCCCTTTCGCAGCGACTATGAACCGCTGCGCAACAGCTTCAACGACACCGCCGCGATGCTGCGCCGGTCGATCGGCGATATCGATGCCGCCTCACAGCGCGTGCTCGCCGGGGCGGGGGAGATTCGCAAGGCGGCCGACGACCTGTCGATGCGCACCGAGCAGCAGGCCGCCTCGATCGAGGAAACCGCCGCCGCCGTGCATCAGATCAACACGACCGCGCAGCAATCGGCGGTCAGCGGCGCCCGCGCCGCCGACGTCGCCACGGCGGCCCAGACCAACGCCGCCGAAAGCAGCGCCGTCGTCCGCCGCGCGATCGATGCGATGGGCGGGATCGAGCGGACCTCGACCGAGATTTCGGAGATCATCGCGGTCATCGACGGCATCGCCTTCCAGACCAATCTCCTCGCGCTGAATGCGGGGGTCGAGGCGGCGCGCGCCGGTGACGCGGGCAAGGGCTTTGCCGTGGTCGCCAGTGAGGTGCGCGCTCTGGCGCAGCGGTCCGCCGATGCCGCCAAGGACGTCAAGAGCCGCATCGGCGCCTCCGCCGAACAGGTCCGCGCGGGCGTCGAGCATGTCCATGCCGCCGGGACCGCGCTCGACCGGATCGCCGCGCAGGTCCGCGAGATGGGCGGGCTGATCGCCGACATCGCCAATTCGGCGCAACAACAGGCGACCGGCTTCTCGCAGATCAACCTGGCGATCAACGACATGGATTCGATGACCCAGCAAAATGCCGCGATGGTCGAGGAAGCCACCGCCGCCGCGCGCGAACTCGCGCAGGAAGCGACGGGCATGGCCGATACGGTCGGCCGGTTCGACCATGGCAGCGCCCTGCACGCGGCAGCCTGGGCACAGTCCGCCCGCCCCACCCGCCGGGCCGCGTAATCCCGACGATTCGCCGCGCAGCCGACAGATATTGCCCCGACAACGAAGACCTGTCACCGACAGACAAAGCATTGCCCGGCGATGATCTTCGTCGGGAACAGCATATCTCAGAATAACCTCTAGCACCGCATTACGACATATTCATTCCACCCATGTGACACTTCGGTTTCCGATCTGCGAAATCGTCGCAAAAGACTCGCCACTTGTCGTCAAATTGTCACCGCCTGCTGCGAACAGGGGCCGCATCGTCGTTCAACGGGATGCCCCTTCGATGGCAACGCAGATGAGTACCGCCAGCGTCACCAAGGCCTATGATCGCTGGTCGCCTGTCTATGATCTGGTCTTCGGCCCCGTCTTCAAAAAGGGCCGCTCCGCCGCGATCGTCGCGGCCGAACGCATCGGCGGCCGGATCATCGACGTGGGCGTGGGCACCGGCATATCGCTGCCCCAATATTCGCGCGACAACCGCATCGTCGGCGTCGACCTGTCCGAGCCGATGCTCGACAAGGCGCGCGAACGGGTGGCGCGCGGCGGGCTGAGCCATGTCGAGCAGATCGCTTACGGCGATGCCGAGGCGCTGCAATTCGCCGACAACAGCTTCGACGTGGTGGTCGCGCAATATGTCATCACCGCCGTGCCGAACCCGGAAAAGGCGCTGGACGAGTTCGCGCGCATCTGCCGCCCCGGCGGCGAGATCGTCATCACGACGCGGGTGGGCGCGGGCGACGGGCTTCGCGGCACGATCGAAAAGACGCTGATGCCGATCACCAGCCGGTTGGGCTTCCGCACCGACTTCCCGTTCGAACGCTATACCGACTGGGCGGCGACGCGCGGCGATGTCGAACTGGTCGAAAGCCGCCCCCTGCCCCCGCTCGGCCATTTCTCGCTGGTCCGCTTCGCCAAGCGCCAGCCTTCCGCCCAAGGACATGCCCAATGACTGGTTTTCGTGCGCAACTCGCCGAACAGCGGTGGGACGATCATCGCTATTATCATCACAGCCTGGTCAATCAGAGCCTGCACTTCGTCAGCGCCTGCACCTTCCTGACCGCCTATGTGCTGCTGTTCATCGATCCGGCGGTGGCCAGCCTCCTCGCCTGGGGCGTGGCGATGACCAGCCGCCAGGCCGGGCACTTCTTCTTCGAGCCCAAGGGCTATGACCATGTGAACAAGGCGACGCATGAGCATAAGGAAGAGATCAAGGTCGGCTACAACCTCGTCCGCAAATATGTGCTGATGGGCATCTGGGGCGCGATCCCGCTGGTGCTGCTGGTCCAGCCGACCCTGTTCGGGACGCTCGACTATCCGGACGGCTTCATGGGCTATCTGCGCCATGTCGGCATCGGCTGGCTGGGCCTGGGCGTCAGCGCGATCGTGGTGCGCGTCCTTCAGCTCTGGGCGAAGCGCGACCTGGAGACCGGCCTCGTCTGGGCGACCAAGATCGTCACCGACCCGTTCAACGACTTCAAGATGTACAAGAGCGCCCCCCGCCGTCTGATGAAGGGCGAGCGGATGGATCATCACGATGTCGATGATTTCGAGGATTTGAAAGCGGCGTAAGCCCACCGCAAAGCCACGTTTTCAAAGGGGGTCGCCCGGCCCCTGCCCCTCACCCAACCCTCTCCCCGATGGGGAGAGGGCTTTTGCGTCTCCTACTCCCTCTCCCCGCCGGGGAGAGGGTCGGGGTGAGGGGCTGGGGCCGGACGAACGCTATCCGTCACCCCCGCCGCCCCAGTCGCACCGCCAGCGACTCCTTCAACACCCGCCGCCGGATCGCCTTGTTCGCCGCCTTCAACTCCTTCGGCGCATCGGGCGAGGTCCACCACCAGCCATCGTCACGCATCTGTTGCCCCGCTGCAACGAAGCGGTCGCAAATCTCGGCGAACAGGGTGTCGTCGATGTCGAGGCTGAAGATCAGCCGCCCGGTTCCGACCCAGCTCAATGCCAGTCCTTGCGCCCGGAGATAATATTGCAGCATCCAGTTATAGGGCGAAGCGACCGAATAGAGGATGGTCCAGATCGTCTGGACATGCGCGACCGACAGGGGCAGCCCCGCCGCCGCCATCGCTGCGCTGAACATCGCGGCCCGCGCATTCCACCGCTCGTCCAGCCCGTCATAGAGCGCGGCCACCTCGGGCGTTTCCAGCCGCCGCAGGAATGCGTTCATCGCCCCCATCACCATGGGATGCGAATTGAACGTGCCGCGCGCGAAGCAGATGTCGACCGGGCGATCCTCGCGCCACCGCTTCATCAGATGCGCCGGGCCGCACAGCACGCCGACCGGCAAGCCACCGCCCAGCGTCTTGCCATAGGTGATGAGGTCGGGCTTCACCCCGAAATATTCGGGCATCCCGCCTTTGGCCAGGCGGAAGCCCATGAACACCTCGTCAAAGATCAGGACGATGCCGTTCGCCCGGCACACATCCGCCAGCCGGTGCAGCCAGTCGCGATAGGCCGCCATGTCCGCCCCCGCCTTGCGCCCGCCATCGACCAGTTGCCCGTCGGAGGGTGCCGAGCCATTGGGGTGCATCGCCTGGAGCGGATTGACCAGCACGCAGGCGATGTCCTTGCGCGTGGCGAGAACCTTCAGCGTCCGCTCGGACATGTCGGCCAGCGTCAGCGTGCGGTCGGCGGGCACGGGGTTGCCGATGCCGGGCTGCACATCGCCCCACCAGCCATGATAGGCCCCGGCGAACCGCACCAGGCGCGGACGGCGGGTGTGATAGCGCGCCAGCCGCACCGCCTGCATCACCGCCTCGGTCCCCGACATGTGGAAGGACACCTCGTCCATCCCCGTCAGGACTGTCAGCCGACGGACATTGTCGGCGACGACCGGGTGGAACGCCCCCAGCACCCCGCCCAGATCGGCGACGGTCGCCGCCCCTTCCGCCATGGTCCGTTTGTAGAAGTCGTTGCCGAACAGATTGACCCCATAAGAGCCGGTCAAGTCGATCAGCCTGTTGCCGTCCAGATCGACCAGGATCGGCCCCTCCGATCGCTGGTAAAAGGCCCCGGTCGCCAGCGTCGTGCGGACCTTCTCGCGAAACTGGAACGGCACGCGGTACGCGCCGGTGAATTGCAGGTCGGACAGGCCGGGCCGCGTCTCGCGGGTCAGCGCCAGCGTCTGCGCATAACGCTGCGCGAACAAGGCGCCCAGCCGCTCGAAGCCTGCGCGCCGCTGCCCGGCCACCGCGTCGGGGGCGCCATCGACCCGGAAGACGCGATCCTCGCCATAGCTGTAGAACGGGATCTGCCCCGCGATCCGCTTGGCCATGCGGACATGGCCGCCCAGTCCGGGATGCTTGGCGCGCGACAGGGTCAGGCGGCGATGCCCTTTCATCAGGGCGACCGCACCGGCGGAGACGGCCATCAGGCCAGTGAGAATCGGGTTCATGCGGCCTTTGACCGCGTGCCCATGACGGAGGCATGACAATGCGCGGACCCATCATGCGGTTCTTTCTGAACGAGGACATCAATTTCCTCGTCACCAACCGCCTGCCGCGGCGGTTCGCGACCAAGCTGGTCGGTCGGATCGCACGGATCGAGCATCCGCTGATCGCCCGGCCCTGCCTGGCCCTGTGGAAATTCTTCGCGGGCGTCGACCTGTCGGACGCGCGGACGACGCGGTTCCGGTCGTTGCGCGACGGCTTCGTCCGTCCCTTGCGCGACGGCGCCCGCCCGTTCGACGGCGATCCCGACACGGTCGCATCCCCCTGCGACGCGCTGGTCGGCGCGCATGGCGAAATCGCGGACGATCGACTCTATCAGGTAAAGGGCTTTCCCTATCGGCTGGGCGACCTGATCCCCGACCCCGAACTGGTCGAGCGGTTCCGCAACGGATCGTTCGTCACATTGCGGCTGACGGCGGGCATGTATCACCGCTTTCATGCGCCGACCGACATTGCGGTCGAGGGCGTGACCTATCTCTCGGGCGATTGCTGGAACGTCAATCCGATCGCGCTCAAGCGGGTCGAGCGGCTCTTCTGTCGCAACGAACGCGCGGTGATCGAGGCGCGGACCCTGGTGTCGGGCCAGCCGCTGCTGATCGTGCCGGTCGCGGCGATCCTGGTGGCGAGCATCCGGCTCCATTGCCTCGACACCGAACGCACCCTGCGCGAACATGGCCCCGGCCGCCGCGCCTGCACCGCGCGGATCGGCAAGGGCGAGGAGATGGGCTGGTTCGAGCATGGCTCGACCATCATCCTGTTCCTGCCTCGGGGCATGCGATTGCTCGACACGCTGACGGAGGGACAGGCCATCCGTGCGGGTGAGGCGATCGGGCGGACGGCGTGATCGCGCGCGCGGCTCTTCCGAACGCCGGTCACTGGCTGTCGTTCTCGTCGCGCAGGGCGCGTCCGGCGATCGTGATCTCGCCGACGAAACAGGCCAGCCCCGCCACCGCGAACAGCAGGCCGCCGCCGAAGAAGAAGAACAGCAGGGAGGCATGACCCGATTCACGCAACGTCCCCAGGAACAGCGTAATCGCCGAGCAACAGGTCATCGCGCCGGCCGCCGCCGTCATCGTCACCGCAATGTCGAGGATCTTCGAGCGCAGGCGCAACCGGCGCATCTCGAAGCTCTTGGCCCGTCCGTCGCGCTTGAGCGCCTGGATCCGGTCGCTGATCCGCCCCAGCCGGGTGGCGAACACGTTGAGCAATGATCCCACGGCGGTCAGCAAAAAGATTGGCGTCAGCGCCAGTTGAATGACATGGGCGGCCGCGTTCAAGGGTTCGGTCATATCGGGTCCATTCTACACCGATCCCCGATCGATCAAGCCGCCGCGATGTTCCCCGCCATGTCCCCGACACCGCCCTGACATATTTGTCATGGAACAGGCGATCGGTCCCGATACTTGGAAGGCGATCGAACAACCCAGGAGGATGTCATGCGGATTGCTCTAATCGCCCTTGCCGGTACCACGCTGCTCGCCAGCCCGGTCTATGCCAAGGGCTGTATCCGCGGCGCGGTGACGGGCGGTGTCGCGGGCCATATGGTCGGAAAAGGGCATGGCGTCGCCGGGGCAGCGGCGGGCTGCGCGCTGGCGCACCATCATTATGCCAAGAAGGCCAAGAAGCAGAAATAAGCCGGTCGGCCTGTCCGGCAGCGGAGCCGCAGCCCCCGGTTGCGGCTCTTCTTCCGTACCCGGCAGGGATGGCCAAGGCATTGGAAAATCTGACATGGTGACCCCGACTGGATTCGAACCAGTGGCCCTCAGATTAGGAATCTGATGCTCTATCCTGCTGAGCTACGGGGCCCCATGCGGGCGCGGTGATACAGGGGACGCGGGGTCCGGTCCAGAGCGTTTGCCGCCCCCATGCGCGCCGGTCAGTTGGTCAGCTTGGGCGGCAGCACCGGGAAGGGCAAGGGCGCGACGGGCACGCCCTCCTCGACCAGCGCCTTGGCCTCGGCGAGGCTGGCCTGGCCATGGATCTGGGCGACGGGAGCCTCGCCGTCATGCATTGCGCGGGCCCGGTCGGCAAAGGCGGTGCCGACCCAGGTCGATTTCTCCAGCATCCTGGCCTGTTCTCCGGCCAGATGGCGGAGCGCGGCCTTGATCGCTTCGGGCGACGGGGCGTCGGGGCGGCTATTGCCCTTGGCCGCGATCTGCGGCGCCATCACCGCCTTTTCGATGTCGCGGTCGCCGCATATCGGGCATTCGATCCGCCCGCTCTCGCGCTGTTCGGCATAGGCGCCGGACGAGGCGAACCATGCCTCGAACACATGCGCCTGGCCGCAGCGCAGGTCGAAGACGATCATGCCACGGCCACCGGCGGAATGGCGCGACGATGGCGGATGGCGGGCAGCCGCTCGCGCACCGCCTCCACCTGCGCGGGGTCGATCGCGGCCACGCCCAGCCCCGCCGCCTCGCCCATGTCGAGCAGCACCTCGCCCCAGGGCCCGACGACCAGCGAATGGCCATAGGTCGCGCGGCCGTCCTGATGCTCGCCGGTCTGCGCGGCGGCGACCAGATGCACGCCCGCTTCGATCGCCCGCGCGCGCAACAGCACATGCCAGTGCGCCGCGCCGGTCGGCCGGGTAAAGGCGGCGGGCACCGACAGGATCGTCGCCCCCGCCTCGGTCAGCGCGGCGAACAGCGCGGGGAAGCGCAGGTCGTAGCAGATGGCGAGGCCCAGCCGCCCGACCGGCGTGTCGACCACCACCGCCTGCTCGCCGGGCGCGTAGGAGGCGGATTCGCGCCAGCTCTCGCCGCTGGGCAGGTCGACGTCGAACAGATGCATCTTGTCATAGCGGGCCCGGATCGCGCCCGCATCGTCGATGACATAGCCGCGATTGGCGAGCCGCCCGTCCGCTCCGCGCACCGCCAGCGAACCCAGATGGACCCAAAGCCCATGCGCGGCGGCCGCCGCCCGGACACGCGCCAGCACCGGATCGTCCGCCTCGACCACCAGATGCCCGGCCGCCCGCGCACGATCGCGGTCGATCAGCCCGGACATTTCGGGGGTGAACACCATGGCGCAGCCGCGCGCCGCCGCCTCGGCGATCGCCTGTTCCAGCACGGCCGCATTGGCGGCGGGGTCGATCCCCGCCGTCATCTGCAGGACGGCGATGTCGGTCATGCCGACAGCAGCGGGTCGAGCCCTCCCCGCTTGTCGAGCGCGGCCAGATCGTCCGATCCGCCGATATGCTGGCCGTCGATGAAGACCTGCGGCACGGTGGTCCGCCCCCCTGCGCGCTCGATCATCTCGGCGCGCTGCGGCCCGCCCATGGTGATGTCATATTCCTGGGGCTCGACGCCCTTGGAGGCGAGCAGCGCCTTGGCCCGGGTGCAATAGGGGCAGAACGCCTTGGTGTAGATTTCGACCTTTGCCATCCCCCTCAGGTGTGGCGCGCGGGCCCTATTGTCAATCGTCCGCCCCCTCGACCACCCGCGCCCAGCACAGGATCGCCACCGAAGCCGCCCTCGCCGCCAGCAGCGCGCGGACGCACGCCCCCGTCGTCGCGCCGGTGGTATAGACATCGTCGACCAGCACCACTCGCCGCCCCGCGATCCGCGCCGGATCGGGCACGCGAAAGGCCGAGGTCATCGCCGCCCGCCGCTGCCGGGGCGACAGACCGCGCAGCAACGGGGTCGCCCTGACCCGCACCAGCCCGTCGCGCAGCATCGGCACGCCCGTCCGCCGCGACAGGCTGGCGCCGATCAATACGGCTTGGTTGAAGCCGCGCCGCCACAGCCGCCAGCGATGCAGCGGCACCGGCACCAGCAGTTCGGCCCCTTCCGGCATCCGCCGCGCCATCGGCCCGGCCATCGTCTCGGCCACGCCGATCCGCCCGCCATGTTTCAGCCGGATCGGCAATTCGCGGGCGATCGGGCCATAGGCGACCGCCGCATGGATCCCCGCATGGACCGGCGGCGAGGCGAGGCATGTCGCACAGCGCGCGCCCCGCCCCGCTTCCGGGACGATCGGCAGCCCGCAACTCGCGCATCCCATGTCATCCAGAAAGCGCAACTGCCCCCAGCAGCCCGCGCAGAAGCGATGATCCGCCTCGACCGGCTCGCCGCAGCCGGGACAGCGCGGCGGCAAGGCCCAATCGGCGACGAGGCGGATCAGCGAGCCGGCCAGCCTGTACGCCGCCCGCCCCGCCGCAAATCCCGGCCGCGTCATGTCCCCCGCCCCATGATCCGACTTGTCCCCGATCGGTTGAGCGCGCACAAGCGCGACCGTGACCCCCACCACCATCTTCGACCGTAGCGCCCGCCGCCACCGCCGCGACCGCGCCCAGCCCGATTATGCCGCGCACGACTTTCTGCGCGCCGCGATGCTCGACGGGCTGGCGGAGCGGCTGGATGCGGTGACGCGGCCGTTCCGCGACGTTCTGGACCTGGGCTGTTTCGACGGGGGGTTTCCCGTTCCGCCGGGCGCGCATGTGGCGCGGCTGGACCCCGGTTTCGCTTTTGCCCGCGCGGCGGGCGGCGTGCAGGCGGACGAGGACCGGCTGCCCTTCGCCGATCGCAGCTTCGACCTGGTGGTCAGCGCGGGCGTGCTCGACCAGATCGACGATCTGCCCGGCGTACTGACGCTGATCCGGCGGGTGCTGCGCCCCGACGGGCTGTTCCTGGGGGCGTTTGTCGGCGGCGGCTCGCTGCCCCGGCTTCGCGCCGCGCTGCGCGTGGCGGAGGCGGAGCGACCGGTGGCGCGGCTTCACCCGCAGGTCGATGTCCGCTCGGCGGGCGATCTGCTGATGCGCGCCGGCTTCACCTTGCCGGTCGCGGATATCGAGACGCTGGAGGTGCGCTACCGCGATTTCGGGCGGCTGCTGGGCGATCTGCGCGGCATGGCGGCAAGCAACCTGCTGGCCGAGCGGCGGCCGATCGGGCGGACCGCTCTGGCCTCTGCCGCCGCCGCCTTTGCCGACATGGCCGACGAGGACGGCCGGACCAGCGAGCAGTTCAGCCTGATCTTCCTGACCGGCTGGGCCCCCGATCCGTCGCAGCCCGTACCCGCCAAGCGGGGCAGCGCGACCGCATCGCTGGCCGATGCGCTGAAGGCCAAGCCCCCGGCCGAATAAGCTAGGTCGGATCGACATTTTCTTCCCCTTTCCCCTAGACAGGGGAGAGGGTTAGCGAAGCTTGCCAGCCTGCTGGCTAGCGCAGCTTGGGTGAGGGGTTGAGCGAGCCCAAAGGCTCGCGCGCTCGCCAAGCGAGCGCCCACCCCTCACCCAGCTTCGACTATGCCTTTGCTTTCGCAACGACCAAGTCTGCGCAACCCTCTCCCCTCTGCGAGGGGCGAGGGAAGGAAAGGCATCGTTGAATGTCGATCCGCCTTAGGAGATCATGGCCCCGCCGCGATCGCCCGCCAGGATGCGGCCGATCGCCTCGAACAGCTGGTCCATCGCGACGGGCTTGACGATCACATCGTCCGCCCCCGCCGTCATGCAACGTTCGCGCAGGTCGACGCCGCTGTCGGCGGTGACGACGATGATCGGCAGTTCCGCCTTGTCGTCGCCGCGCGCGCGGATGTGGCGGATCGCGGTGATGCCGTCCATGCCGGGCATCCGCAGATCGATCAGGATCATGTGATAGGTATCGCGGTCGATCATCTCCAGGCCGATTTCCGCGCTCTCGGCCTCGGCCATGGTTGCGCCCGCGACGTCCAGCATGTCGCGCACGACCCGGCGGTTCATGCGGTCATCCTCGATGAAAAGAACGTTCATCCGCGTCCTTTTGCCACGTCGAGCCCGAATGCGTTGATGCTCAAGGTCATGGGGTCCGCCCTAACGATCATGCCGCTTGCGTTACAAGAGGCGACGGAGCGGTTTGCGATGAGGTGCCGAACAACATGCGCATCACCTCTCCCCCGGAGATCGGTTTGGCGATAACCCTGATCAAGTCGCGTTCGGTAAAATCGTTCCCAGCCAACGACTCCGTTTTCGGCCACAAGAGATGAAGCGGGAGGTTCGCCGGAGCAGCGCCCCGGATCGCGGCGATCGCGGCGGCCACGCCGTCCCGGTCGATCGCGCTGTCGTCGATCAGGACATGGGTGATGCCCCCCTCGCCCAGCCGAACCACCGCCTCCGCGACGTCGGCGGCAAAGACGATGGCGGCCTGCGACGCGGACAGCTTGGCCAACATGGCGCGGCGAATGGGGTTCCGGTCGACGAGCAGCAGATGCGGGCGTTCGCCCTCCTCCTGCGGCACCGCCGCCAGCTCGGTCAGCGGCAGGGTCAGGGTGAAGCGGGTGCCGCGCCCCGGCTCGCTCTCGACGGTCACGTCGCCACCCATCGCGCGCGCCAGCCGCCGACAAATGGCGAGCCCCAGCCCGGTGCCGCCGAACTGGCGCGTCGTGCTGGCATCGGCCTGGCGAAACGCCTCGAATATATCCTCCAGCGTGTCCGCCGCGATGCCGATTCCGGTATCGCGGACCTGGACCTCGACACCCTGCCCGCTGCGCCGCGCCGTCAGGTCGACGCGGCCGGAGGGGGTGAACTTCAACGCGTTGGACAGGAGGTTGAAGACGATCTGGCGAATCCGCGCAGAATCCCCCTCCACCCTGTGCGGACAGTCCGCCAAATCGAGCGCGAAGCCCAGCCCCTTGGCCGCCGCCTGATCCTCCCATAGTCGCGAGGCGTCGCGGATCGTCGCAACCAGATCGAACGGCGCCTTTTCCAGCGTCAGGCCGCCATGTTCGATCTTGGCGACATCCAGCAGGTCGTCGACCAGCGCGCGCATGGTCAGCCCGGCGCCATGCATCACCTCGACCCGCTCGCGCTGGTCGCGCGCCAGCGCCCGGTCGGCCAGCATGACCTGCGTCATCCCCAATATGCCGTTCAGCGGCGTGCGGATCTCATGGCTGGTGGTCGCCAGGAACTCGGTCTTGACCGCCAGCGCCTTTTCCAGCCGGTCGTTGGTGATCGCCAGATCGCCATGCGCCGCGCGGATACGGTTGCGGCTGCGCCCCAGCGTGACCAGCCAGATGCCGAGCAGCGCGAGCACGACGACGATCCCGGCGACCGACCCGATCAGGATCAGCCGCTCGGTCCGCAACTGCTCCCGCTCGAAGGCGATGTTGCGTTGCAGGTCGGCGGCCTTCATCCGCGCGATCCGCAATTCCTGATTGGCGAAGTCGAACCGCGCCCCCATCAGCGCCAGGCTGGTCGAGGTCGCCAGCCGCGTCGCCTCGTCATCGATGCGTTTGAGCGCCTGGAGATGGCGCAGCGCATCGGCTGTCCGCCCGGCGGCGGCATAGATGCGATAGGCGCTTCGGTGCGCGTCGCGCTGCGTCATCGGCGTCCCGCTCGGATCGACGCCCGCAAAGCTCCGATCGATCAGCCGCGTCGCCCCCGCCAGATCGCCGCGCTGGAACGCCGCCTGCGCCGCGATGCTGTCCAGCGCGCGACGATCCTCCTCGCCAGCCTGCGGATCGGCCCTGGTCGCGCTGGCGAGCGCCGCCTGCCCCTCGGCGATCCGCCCCGCCTCCAGCCGGGCGCGGGCGATGTTGCGCCAGATCAGCGCCTGGAGGCCGGGGCTGTGCATCGCCTCGGCCAGACGACGCGCCTCGCGCAGCTGCGCCAGCGCATCGTCGAACCGCGTCAGCTCGACCAGCGTCAGCGCGCGGTTGTTGAGGATCGCCAGCCGCAGCGCATCGTCACCGCGATAGGCGGTGCGCGCCTGCTCCAGATAGCGCAGCGCCGAGGTCAGGTCCTTGCCGTCGCTGTAAAGGCCCGCAATCTGGACGAGAGCACGGGCCTGTCCGCGCGTGTCGTCCAGATATTGGAAGCCCCGGTGCGCGACCTGATAGGCTTTGAGCGCATCGGCGATATCGCCCCGGTCGCGGTCCAGCCCGCCCCTGGACAAAAGGAGATTGCCGAACAGATCGGATCGCGGCGCCAGCCGCCGCGCGGTCGTCAGCGCATGTGCGATGATCGGATAGGCATCCTCGCCCCGCCCCAGCCGGATCATGCTCTCGCCGCGCAGCCAGTCCGCCGTCGCCAGCGCGAGCAGGCGGCGATCGCCCTGCGCCATGGCCTGCGCCTGGTCCCGCGCGCGCTCGGCCTGGTCCATGGCTTGGGCCGGGTCGCGCAGCATCTCGGCCCTGGCCGCGTCGATCGCATGAGCGAAGCCCGGCGGCCATGGCGCGACCGCCGCCCCCTGCCCCTTCGCCTCTACCACCGCCACCAGAAGGGCCGCGGCGACCAGCAGGACCCTAAGCACGCGCACGGGTAGCGAGCCGGGCAAAGGGCATGGGCGGCGATGGCGCCACCGTCGCCTGATGCGCCTGGGCGTCGAGGAACGGGATCAGCGCATCGAGCGCGATCGGGCGGCTCATCAGATAACCCTGCACCATGTCGCAGCCCATCACGCTGAGCAGCGCGAGCGTTGCGGGCGTCTCCACCCCTTCGGCGACCACTTCCATCTCCAACGCATGCGCCAGGTCGATGGTCGAGCGGACGATCAGGGGATCGCGGTGCGAACTGGTCAGCTGGGTGATGAACAGCTTGTCGATCTTCAGCTCGCAGGCTGGCAGCTGCTTGAGATAGGATAGCGAGGACAGGCCCGCGCCATAATCATCGATCGCGACCGCGATGCCCATGGCGGCGAACGCGCGGAGATTGGCGATCGCGCTGTCGGGATCGCGGATGACCGATGTTTCGGTGATCTCGAACCCGATGCTGGCGCCGCTGTCGATGACGATCGCACAGGCTTCGCGCACGAAATCCTGATCGCCCAGCAACATGCCCGAGATGTTGATGAAGATGCGCTGCGCATGGCCCAGCGTCGCCAGACGCCGCTGGTCGGCGATGACCCGGCGCAGCACCCACAGGGTCAGCGGCGCGATGATCCGCGATTCCTCGGCCACCGGAATGAACTCGACCGGCGAAATCAGGCCGTGCGTGCCGTGACGCCAGCGCAGCAGCGCCTCCAGGCTCGACACGCGCTGCTGGCGGACATGGACCTTGGGCTGATACTCGATGAACAGCGCATCCTGCTCGATCGCCTCGCTCAGCTCCTGCGCCAGCGTGAGCCGGTCGAGCCGGTCGGTCCGCGTCGCCATGTCGCGGATGACGGTCCGCCCCTCGACCTGCGATTCGGCAAGCGCCTGCTCGGCCTCTTCCAGCAGGCGGATATCATCGTCATGCGGCATCCGCGCGGCCGCGACGCCCAGCATGGGCTTGATACGGCAGGACGCGTCGCCCAGCGCGAAGGGGTGGACCAGCACCTCGCTCAAGGTCGCCAGATAGGCATCCAGCCCGACGCGAGCGGGGGCGTGCAGCATGACCTCGACCTGCGAGGGGCCGGACGGGCGGGCGACGGCATCGGGAATGCACCGGGCGATCCGGTCCGCGATCGCCTCGATCAGCGTGGCGCTTCCCGCGCGTCCCAGGCGACGGCGCAGCGCGTTGAAGTTGCTCAGGCCGATCAGGACCAGGAACTGCCAGGGCGAATCGCGATCGTCCGCCGGGTGGCCGTCGGGGGTGAGGCACATAGCGTCACCGGGTGGGGTTCGGGACAATCCTTTACTCACGCCCCTGGATCTAAGGGCGATCCTTAAACAAGGTGTTAACCGCCTTTGCGTGGGGATCTCAATCGCTTGGCAATTCGTCGCAATGCCATTGCGCCATGGTTAACAGCGTATTAACCATGGCGTCGCGCCAACAAAAGGGGCGCTCTCAGGGAGGTACCCATGCTGAACTTCATTCTCGCGCTGATCTACGGCGAACAGATTCGCCCCTGGTAATCATATCCGCCCCTGAAGCGGGTCGGATGCGCGGCATCCGCTCGCTTCAGGGCGCATATCGGCCGGTCTAGCCGAGCAGATCGTCCGCCAGCCGCAGCATGAAGGCGGCCCCGCGCTCCATCTGCGCGACCTCGATATATTCGTCCGGCTGATGCGCCTGAGCGATCGAGCCCGGTCCGCAGATCACGGTCGAAAATCCCGCCCCCTGAAACTGCCCCGCCTCCGCGGCATAGGGCACCGCACGGGCCGGACCATTGTCCCCCGCCCATCGCCGCGCCAGCCGTTCGGCCGCTCCGTCCGCCTCGGGCGCGAAGGACGGCGTGCGCGAGCGCCGCTCGACACGCACCCCCGCCTCGGGGAACCGGGCGCGAAGCGCGGCATCGGCGTCGGCGCAGGCCGCGAAGAAGGGCGCGAGCAACGCCTCCGGCTCCTGCCCCGGCAGCGTCCGCAGATCGAAGGCGAACCGGCATTCGCGCGCCAGAATGTTGACCGCCGTGCCGCCCGCCATCTGTCCGATGGTCAACGTGGCATGGTGCGGGCAGAAGGGGCCGTGCGGATCGCCCTCGCCCGCCAGCCGGTCGGCCAGATCGGCCAGCTCCTGCATCAGCCGCACCGCGACCATGTTGGCCGACGCGCCCAAATGGATCAGGCTGGAATGCGCCTCATGCCCGGTGACGGTCACGGTCCAGGTCGCGATGCCCTTGTGACCGCTGACCACCACCATGTCGGTCGGCTCGCCCACCACCACGGCCGCCGGCGCGGGAAGCTCGCGCGCGATTTCGGCGATCATCGACGGCGCGCCGAGGCAGCCGACCTCCTCGTCATAGGAAATCGCCAGGTGCAGCGGGCGGACCATCCGCCCCCCGGCGACATGCGGCGCGATCGCCAGCGACAGCGCCAGAAATCCCTTCATGTCGCAGGTGCCACGCCCGAACAGCCGGTCGCCGCGCCGGGTCAGCCGCCACGGGTCGCTGGTCCAGGGCTGGCCGTCGACCGGCACCACATCGCTATGCCCCGACAGGACGACGCCGCCCGGCACCGCCGGACCGATGCTGGCATAGAGATTGGCCTTGGTCCCCTCGTCGTTGAAGACCCGTCGCCCGGTCACCCCGAACCCCGCCAGATGCCGCTCGACATAGGCGATCAGGTCCAGATTGGACTCGCGCGAGGTGGTGTCGATCGCGATCAGATCGGCAAGGATGGCGGTCGCATCGGCGGCAAGGCGGTCCGGGGTCATGGCCCCATCCTGCCGGATGTTTCACTTCGATGAAACCCCGCCGGGACCGCCCGGCGGGGTTTCGCCCTCGATCAGAAATCGCGCGAATAGCGCAGGCTGGCCGCCGATCCGCCGAACGAGCCGGTCTGGGTCAACAGGCTGAGCGTGCGGGTCAGCGCGATCTGCAATTGGGTGGCGGTAAAGCCACGCGCATCGGTCACGATCTCCACATAGATATTGTCGGTCAGATATTTGCCCGCCGCCAGGCTGGTCCCCCGGCCGGTCGCCTCGTCGGCGCCCAGCACGCGCAGCCGGTCGAAGCCGACCGCCGAGCGCAGCTTGCCCAGCGGATTGAGCCCGCCGCCGCCCGATCCGCGCAGCGAGTTGAGCGCGGCGGCCAGCTGGATCGCCTCGGTCGCGGACAGATTCTCGGGGTTGGTGCCGAACAGCAACCGGCTAAGCACCTCGTCCTGCGGCAGGGTCGGCGTCGAGGTGAAGCTGATCTGCGGACGCTGGCCGGTGCCGGTGACGTTGATGACCGCGGTGATGCCGTCGGTGGTCGTCGTCGCCTGGATATTGATGTCCGGATCGGTCAGCGCGCCGCCGCGGAAGCGGATCGTGCCGCGATTCACCTCGAACCGCTTGCCGGCGAAGCTGTACGTGCCGCGCACCAGATCGAGCCCGCCATTGATCGTCGGCGCCGCGCTGGTGCCGCCGATGCGCAGGTCCATCTCCCATTCCGACTCCAGCCCCATGCCCGAGACGAACAGCTGGTTGTCGGCATGGACCCGCAGGTCGAGGCGGAACAGCCCCGGCGGCGGGGTGGGCGCGGGCCGGTCGGTCGGACGCGGGGTGCGGATCTCGCTGCGACGGCGCACGCCGGTCAGCTCGGGCACCTCGGCCTGGCCCTGGCGGATGATCTGATAGCGCGCATTGGGCACGGTCAGGTCGCCCTGGATCAGTCCGCCGTCGCGGCCATGGGTCAGCCGGATCGTGCCGCTGGTCGTCGCGGCCAGCGCATCGCTGTCCGCCAGCCGCGCATTATCCAGCCTGGCGCGCAGATCGATGGGATAGCCGCTGTCCGCCGCCAGCCCGATCGTGCCCTGCGCCTGGATGCTGCCCTCGCCCGCCTTGGCCTGCATCCGGGTGATCTCCAGCCGGTCGTTGTTGAAGCGTCCCGCCAGCTGCATGTTGTTCAGCCGCGTGCCGTACGCCTCATTGTCATAGGTCAGGTTGTCCGCGCGGATCAGGCCGTTGAGCTGCGGCGCCGATACCCGCCCGCCGAAATCGGCGGCGATCGCGATCGGTCCGCTCAACTGCTGGTTGGGCAGCGCCGCGAAGGAGAACAGCACCGAGGACGGGCCGTTATAGCGCAGGCCACCGGACAGCGGCGCCTGCATCAGTCGGTTGACCCAGCCGCCATTGCCCGGCGCCAGCGGACGCAGGTTCGCGACCATCCGGCCGACGACCATCTGTCCGCGCCGGATCAGCGCGCGCGCCTCGCCGCCGTCGGACACGAGCCGTCCGGCAAAGACGATGTCCACCGCCTCCGACACCGCCGACAGGCCGGTGCGCCGGAAGTTGTTGATGGTCAGCCGGGCCTCGGCCGCGGGGAAGCTGCTGCCCTGCGCCTGGGTGAAATCCAGCGCGCCGCTCGCCTGACCCGAGATGCCCAGATTGGGGATGAAGGCGTCGAGGATCGAAAGCTGGAGCTTGTCCAGCCGCGTCTGGACGTTCAGCCCCTTGCCATAGGAACCCGCCATCAGCACCGATCCCTGATCGAAATTGATCCGGGTCGGCGCCAGACGCCAAGCCCCCTGCTCCTGCCGGATGCGCGCGGGATTGGTGGTCCGGAAGCCGATGCCGTTGGCCTGCCCCTTGGCCGCCACCAGATAGTCGTTGGGCGCCAGCCGCGCATTGAGCGCGACGTTGAACGGAATGCTCGACGATCCGGTCAGCACCGCCTGCGCCGTACCGCGCCCGCCGGTGTAGTTCACCTTGGCGCGCGCCGACTGGATGACGACCTCGCCATAACGGGTGTCGGCCAGCTGCGCGTCGGCGACGATCTGCGGCGCCTTGGGCAGCATGACGATGCTGGCGTTGACGATGGCGCGGCCGATGGTGAAGTCGACCATGCCCGGCACGCGGGCATTATAGGCGCGCGCGGCGATGTCGGCGCGCTGGTTGCCGCCCTGGTCGGCCAGCTGGACGCGCCCGCTGATCCCCTGCCCGGCGAACTGCAACGCGCCCGCGAACGGTCCCGCCGCCGTCTGGACGACGCGGCCGGTGGCGTTGATCCCGGCAAAGACCAGGCTGCGAATGTCGATCGCCAGCTGCCGCCCGGTGCTGACCAGCACATTGGCGGTGAAGGGGCCGTAATTGGTGTCGCCGCTGGCGTTGACCGCATAGGCGCCGTTCCGCCCGACGATCCGCGCCTGGAGATTGGCCAGCCCCACCCCGACGCCCGGCCGGGCCGCGCGCAGCACGATGACCGGATTGGTCTGCGACCCCGACACGCGCGCGGTCAGCGGGCCATACTGGTTGGAATAGGCATCCGCCTCCACCGCCAGCGCGCCGTTTGCGGGATTGTAGCGACCGCTGCCTCGCGTCACGCGGAACTGCGGCGCGGCCAGCCTCAGGCGGCTGAAGGTCACGATCCCCTGCGGGCTATATTCGACATCGGCGCGGACGACGGCGTTGCCGCCCAGGAAGTTGCGCGCGCCCTCGTTGAAGATCTGCGAGGTGCGCGCGACCACGCGGCCCTTCATCCCGAACCCGCCCGGCGTCGCCACCAGATTGGCGTCGGTGGTCAGGTTGATGATGCCGATGCTCTCGACCCGGTAATTGTTCACCCGGCCCTTCAGCGCGCCGGTATAGCGCCCGGTCGACAAGTTCGCGACGACCACCGCCGTCGCGTCGATATTGTCGGAGCGGATGCGCAGATTGTCCGACAGGATATTGGGCATGGCGATCGCGAAATCGCCCTCGATCGCGACATTGTTGGTCAGCCCGCCGACCGCCGCGTTCAGCCCCGCGATCCGCTTCGCCCGCGCCTTGACCGGCACCAGGATGCGGTCGGCATTCACCTTGGCCAGTCCCTCGGCATAGAGGCTCTGGACCGAGGTCTCGCCGAAACCGAGCGCCGCCGCGCGGATCTTGTAATCCACCGTCGGCGTCGCGAACGCGCCGTTCAGCACCACGCGCGCCAGCACGTCGCGCCCCGTCAGGTTGGGCGCGATGGCTCCCGGCGTCAGCAGCTTGGCGTCGACCGCGAAATTGCCGAACTGGCTGTTCGCCAGATCGAGCAGACCGCCCGCATCGACCAGCAGCGCCGAGGAGCGCAGCTTCATCCGCGTGTCGGCGCGGCGTTCGTTCAGCGTGGTGTCGATCGCGACCTGGAGCGCGGGCGCGGTCAGCCGTTCGACCGGCCCTTCCAGATACAGGCCGGGCCGCGTCACGCCGCGCACCTCGATATGCCCGTCGCGCGCGGTGGCGTTCAGATTGGCCAGCTCGCCGCCGCCCAACGTCGCGATGGCGCGGCCCTGCCAGGCCTTCCAGCCGCCACGCCCGTCGACCGACAGCGTCAGCGGCGCCTTCAGCCCCGCCATCGACGCGACCACGCCGCCGGTCGGCGCGGTCAGCTTGACGTCGACCGCCAGCCGGTCGGCATCGGGCACCGCGTCGAGCACCAGCCGCAACCGGTCGCCGCCCGCGATGCCGGGTCCGCGCAGCGCATCGGCGCTGGCCGTCACCTGCGCGCGGCGGTCGGCGATATGCACCTTGCCGTCGATCGCCAGGATATGACGCTGCCCGGTCACCGGCGCACCCAGGACGAAGCGCTTGATGGTCAGGCGGTTCACATCGATGTCGAGATCGGGGAGCAGCGGCGCATTGGGGTCGCTGGGCGTCGGCTTCAGCTCGGGCTTGCGCGCCAGCGTGACCAGATCGGCGCTCAGCGAGCGGACATCGACATGATTGCGCGTATAGGCAAAGGGGCGCCAGTCGACCGCCAGCTTCGGGCTGGACAGGAACACGCCCTTGGGATCGCTGACCCGCAGGTCGATCAGGTTCATCCGGCCATAGAGCGAACCCTCGATCCGTCCGACCCGGATGTTCAGGCCCGAGGCGGTGGTATAGCCGCCCAGCTGGTCCGCGACGAAGCGGCGGCCGGGATCGGTGTTGATGCCCAGCAGGATCGCCCCGACCAGCAGGATCAGGCCCAGGATCGTGAAGCCGATCCATTTCAGCACACGCTGCCAGAGCGGGCGGCGCACGACGACGGTTTCGGTCGCGGGCTCAGGCACCATGGTCTGTTCGTCCGCCATCAGAAGGCCTGTCCGATCGAGATATACAGCGCGACCTTGCCGTCGCCCGGGCGCGGGTTCAGCGGGGTGGCGACATCGACGCGCAACGGCCCGAAATTGGTGTAGAAGCGCCCGCCTATGCCCGCGCCGAAGCGCAGGTCCTTGCCCGTCGGCAAGGTGCTTTCATAGCTGTTGCCCGCATCGACGAACGGCACGATGCCGAAATTGCCGAAGCGATAGCGCGCCTCCAGCGAGAATTCGTTCAGGCTGCGCCCGCCGACCGGATTGCCCTGCGGATCGAACGGCCCGAGCCGCTGGAAGCCATAGCCGCGCACCGAACCGCCGCCACCGCCATAATAGCGCCGCGACGGGGCCAGATCGTCGCGCTCGATCCCGAAGATCGCGCCCGCCCGCGCCCGTCCCGCCAGCACCAGGCTGTCGTTGAAGGGATAGTAGAAGGTCCCCTCGACCATCGTCCGGACATAAGGCCGCACCGCGCCGCGCACCGAGGTTTCGGGGCTGAGGTTCAGTTTCAGGCGATAGCCGCGCGTCGGGTTGAGCAGGTCGTTGGACTGGTCGAACACCGCCTGCGCCGGGATGGCCGCGATGCCATAGGTCGCGCGCCGCCGCTCGCCGCGGGCGAAGTCATAGACGCTTTCGTTGGTGCCGGTCAGCTCGCCGCCATAGGCATAGGTGAATTTCTTCTGCCAGATCGGCGTCGAGTCGTAGCTCCAGCGGAACGCCACCGTGCCGATGAACGCATCGAAGGCGTCGTAATTCTGGTGGCTGGCCGAGCCGATGACCTGGAAGGTCCGGTCGCGCCGCCCGGCATTGGAACGGCGGAAGGTGCCGCTCAGTCCCTGTTCCTGCGTGCCCGCGATGACCGAGGCGATGAGCGCCCCTTCGGGCTTGAAGGCGTTGCGGTTGGTGAAGCTGCCCTGCAACCGGACGCCCTGCCCGGTCGAATAGCCGCCCTCGCCCGACAGGGTGCGCGCGGGGCCCTTGGTCTGGGTGACCTGCAGGTCGATCTGCTCGGTCCCGTCGGGGTTCATCCGCCCGGTCCGCTTGGGCTCGACCGCGATACCGTTGAACAGACCCGTCGCGACCAGCGCGTTGCGCAGATCGTCGGTCAGCCGCGAATCGTAAAGCTGGCCTTCGACGAAGCGCGGGAAGACGTTCAGATGGTCGAGATCGAACACCCGGTCGCCGACCGTGGTCAGCTTGCCGAACGCGGATCGCGGCCCCGTATCGACCGGCAGCGTATAGGCGCCCACCGGCTCGGGCCCCTGATCCTCCAGCAATATGTCGCGGTCGCCGACCTTGACGAAGGGATAGCCGCGCTGCGGCAGGACCAGGCTGACATTGGCCTCCGCGCCCTGGATCCGCGCCGCCTCGATCGGCTCGCCGACCTTGAGCGGCAGGTTGGATCGGATCAGGTCGGGCGGGACCGTGGGATCGGCCTTCACCGTGATCGACGACAGGCGATAGAGCCGCCCCGGCGTCGCGGTCAGTACGACCTTCAACCGGCCCGCCTGCGCGTCTCCCTCGGCATCGCCCGCCGCTTCGCGTTGCAGCGTCGAGACGGCGGTGGCGTCATAATAGCCGAGCGACTTCATCAGCCGGATCGCGAGCTGCTCGTCCTCACGCGCGCGGGCGGCGACCTGGGTCGCGTTCGCGGCCTTGCCCTTGCCTTCGCGCAGCGCCGACAGCCCCCGGAACTCGTCCTCCAGCTTCAGCTCGGCCAGTCCGCGCACGTCCATGTCGTACCGGATTTCGGGGGCGCGCGTCCCCTTGATGTCGGCGGCGGTCTGGAGCGGGGTGGAGTCGAAGCCGGTCAGCGGGGTCAGCGGTTGCGCCAGCTGCGGATCTTCGGGCGCGATCGGGCCGATGGTGTCGCCGGTGGCGAGCGGTTGCGCCGTCTGCGCAGCAGGCAGCGGCGGCGCGGTCTGCGGCACGGGAATCGCCTCGACCTTGGGCTGGCCCTTGGTCATCGAGGACATGGATTCCAGCGGCGCGTTGATGTCGCCGCTCAAGGGGGGCAGCGCGGCGTTGAACTCGGCATCGGGGACGATCGGGGCATTGCCCTGCGGATCGCCGGCGGTCGCATTGTCGCCACCCTGGCGCTGCGCGTCGGACAGGCTGGGGCCCTGGGCGGGCGCGGTGCCGGGCTTGGACAATTGTGCCTGAGCGGGAAGGGAAAGCGGTGGAGCGATCAGCGCGAACGCAAGCCAGGTATGTCTGCCGATCCGTCCCGCCACGCCGTTCAAAGCCCCTTTATCCGACAGGGCCTTCCGTCATTCGGATCGATCCCCCACTATCCCGTCAACGCCGGAAGGTCAGTTGGAGTTCCCCCTACAGTTCACTTCTCACCGCGCGGCGGGCGCACATCCCACCAACCCGCCGACCGGCACGGCGATCTCATCCTGTCCGTCGCGGCCGATCCGCAGCGTCGCATCGGAGACGATCGCCCCGTCCTGAAGCGTTTCGCGCTGTGCGATGGTCATCGACAGGGTGGCGGTCCATCCGCCCCCGGCAAAGCGGGTGCTGTCGGCGAAGCCCAGCGTCCCCGCCCCGCTTCCCTCGGCGGCAGGCAGGTCGCGGACTGTCCCGTCGACCAGGATGCGCAGCCGGGCGGGCTCCGCCATGGCGACCAGCCGCTGATCCTGCACCGTCCACAGATAGGCGGCGCATCCCCGTTCGGGCAGTTGCTGGCGCGGCAGGGTGCCAAGCACCGGCGGGGCGGCTGGCGGCGCTTGGATCAGCGCCAGGGCGAGGAGCGGCGACATCATGGCGCCGATGCTATCATCAACAGCCAGCTCGGGTAAGCGGCGATGGCCAGCAACAGCCCCAGCGGCACCATATCGTCCCCCGCGATCCGCCTGCCCGACAGGCGGCGAAACGCGACATGGCCCAGCCCGATCACGCACGCCGCCAGCAGCAGGGCGGGCAGCATCCGCCAGCCCAGCCACAGCCCGATCGCGCCCATCAGCTTGGGGTCGCCACCCCCCATCCCCTCACGCCCCCGCCAGCGGCGATACGAGGCGGCGATGGCCCAGAGCGTCCCGAACCCCGCCAGCCCGCCGACGATCCGGTCCCCCAGTGACGGCGCGAAGCCCAGCGCGCCGGTCAGCAGCCCCGCCCCCGCCAGCCAGGCGGTCAACCGGTCGGGCAGCCACAGCGCCATCGCATCGAGCGCGCCCAGCGCCAGCAGCGACCAACCGAGCAGTGCGCCGGTCCAGCCATCCGGCCCGGCGACCCACCCTGCCGACACCCCGATCAGCGCGGCCAGCGACTCGATCCGAAAATGGACCGGATCGATCCGCGTCCCGCACCGGGCACAACGCCCCCGCAGCGCCAGCGCGCTCAGGATCGGCACCAGTTCCCAGGGACGCAGCGGCGCGCCGCAGCCGTCACAGGCCGATCGCCCGCGCAACACCGACCGGTCGTCCAGCCAGCGCAGCACCAGCGCCGCGACGAACGACCCGGCGATCGCCCCCGCCAGTCCATAGATACCGGCCCAAAGCCCCGATGCCGCCCCGAACGTCATGGCCCCGCCCCTAACCGCCCGCCCCTTTGCGCGCCACGGGCAAAAGGCGTAAGGCCGCAGCAAAACACAGATCACGGAGAGCATGCCGCCATGACGGATCCCATCGTCATCCTGTCCTATGCCCGCACCCCCATGGGGTCGTTCCAGGGCAGCCTGTCGGGCCTGTCCGCGACGCAACTGGGCGCCGCCGCCGTCAAGGGCGCGGTCGAGCGTGCCGGCGTCGATCCCTCGGCGATCGAGCGCATCCATATGGGCTGCGTCCTCCCCGCCGGGCTCGGCCAGGCGCCCGCGCGGCAGGCGGCGATCTTCGCGGGGCTGGGCGAGCAGGTCGAGGCGACCACGGTCAACAAGATGTGCGGATCGGGGATGCAGGCCGCGATCATGGCGGCCGAGGCGCTGGCGGCGGGCTCGGCCGATCTGATCGTCGCGGGCGGCATGGAGAGCATGACGAACGCGCCCTATCTCAGCCACAAGCATCGCGGTGGTGCGCGGATCGGGCATGATACGCTCTACGACCATATGTTCCTCGACGGGCTGGAGGACGCCTATGAGCGCGGGCGGCTGATGGGGCATTTCGCCGAGGAGGCCGCACAGGATTATCAGTTCACGCGGGCGGCGCAGGATGATTTCGCCATCGCCTCGCTGGAACGCGCCAAGGCGGCGCAGGCCTCGGGCGCGTTCGACCGCGAGATCGTGCCGGTCACGGTCAAGACCCGCAAGGGCGAGGAACAGGTCGCGCGCGACGAGCAGCCCGCCAAGGGCGATGCCGCCAAGATCCCGACGCTCAAGCCCGCTTTCTCCAAGGACGGGACGATCACGGCGGCCAATGCCTCGTCCATCTCGGACGGTGCGGCGGCGCTGGTCATGACGCGGGCGAGCGTCGCGGAGCGGCTGGGCCTGACCCCGATCGCGCGGGTCGTGGCGCAGGCCGCCCATGCCCATGCCCCCGCCCGCTTCACCACCGCGCCGGTCTTTGCGATGCGCAAGGTGCTGGAGCGGGCGGGCTGGTCGACCGGCGATGCCGATCTCTACGAGGTCAACGAGGCCTTTGCCGCCGTCGCGATGATCGCGATGCACGACATGGGATTGTCGCACGACCGGCTGAACGTCCATGGCGGCGCCTGTGCGCTGGGCCATCCGATCGGCGCCAGCGGCGCGCGGGTGCTGGCGACATTGCTCTCGGCGCTGGAAACCCAGGGTGCGCGGCGAGGTGTCGCGTCATTGTGCATCGGTGGTGGCGAGGCGACCGCGATGGCGGTGGAGTTGATGTAGGCGATCCGGGGTCGATCGCTAAGCGGGACCGGAATCCTACCGAGATCATCGCCTGCGGCCTGCCCTCCCCCATCCCCTCCCGCTTGCGGGAGGGGCGTGCCTGGTGCATCGGCAGGGCCAGATCGCCCCCGTCACCGCCCCTCTTCTTCTCCCCTCCCGCAAGCGGGAGGGGCCGGGGGAGGGCCAGGTGCCTCGCAGAGACTGCCCTTAAGGAACGACCTCCCCCGGCTCGACGCCCCAGATCGACCCGACCGGCACGAAGCCCGCCTGCCCCTTCACGTCCAGCCGACACCAGCCGCCATTGCACTCGCTGATCCGCCCGACCACGCCCGGCGCGGCGCGCCACAGCGTCTTGGCGGTCTCATTGGGGGCCGATCGCATCGGCAGCGGTTCGGTACCGCGCACGATCGCGGTGCGGGTGTTGCGCAGCAGGACCGCCAGCATCCACCCCTCGGTGCCGTCGGGGTCCTGCACCTTGCGCCATTCCTTGAACGCGGCGACGACCTTCACCGGCAAATCGGGGCGGCGATAGGTCCAGCTGGCGGGATAGGCGCGCGCCGGGCCGGTCCGCATCCGCGCCAGCGACGCGCCGATCGAGCCGTAATAGGGTATGGCACGCTTTTCGGGCGCGGCGATCGCCGCCGGGGCGATCGGTCCAGCGGACAGGAACACCGCCATCAAAGCCAGTCCGAACATGGACCTGCGCATCATAATTCCTTCAATTCGCCCCGCCCCCGGCTCTACGCCGAGGCGGGGGGGCGCTTCAACCTTGTTCGCACGAGTGGCGAGGGACGGCTGGCGCGGGATCGCCGGTTGACGGACCGGCGGGCTTGGCCCAATCCCTTGGCCATGGTCGATCCGCGCCGCTGCCTGAACCCCAGGGTGGTCGTCACCCGCGAACTGCCCGATCCGATCATGGACCGGATGGCCGCGCTGTTCGACACGCGCCTCAACCGCAGCGACGAGAAGTGGGACCGCGCGCAACTGACCGAGGCGGTGGCGGATTGCGACGTGCTGGTCCCGACCGTCACCGACGCGATCGATGGCGATCTGATCGCGCGCGCCGGGCCCCGATTGAAGCTGATCGCCAATTTCGGCGCGGGCGTGAACCATATTGACCTGAAGGCCGCCCGCACGCGCGGCATCATCGTCACCAACACGCCGGGCGTCCTGACCGAGGATACGGCCGACATGACGATGGCGCTGATCCTGTCGGTGCCGCGTCGCCTGCCCGAAGGGGAAAAGCTGGTCCGCTCGGGCGCGTGGAAGGGCTGGAGCCCCGGCGGGATGCTGGGCCACCGGATCGGCGGCAAGGCGCTGGGCATCGTCGGCATGGGCCGGATCGGACAAGCGGTCGCGCGGCGCGCGCGGGCCTTCGGCCTGTCTATCCATTACCACAACCGCCGCCGCCTGCCCGCCAGCATCGAGGCGGAGCTGGGCGCGAGCTGGTATGGCGACCTCGACACGATGCTGGGCGCGGTCGACATCGTGTCGATCCATACGCCGCTCAACGCCGACAGCCACGACCTGATCGACCGCCGCCGGATCGGCCTGATGCGCAGCCATGTCTATCTCATCAACGCCAGCCGGGGCGGCATCGTCGACGAGGACGCGCTGGTCGACGCGCTGGAGGCCGGGCGGCTGGCGGGCGCGGGGCTGGACGTGTGGCGGCACGAGCCCGAGATCGATCCGCGGCTGCTGGCATTGCCCAATGTCGTGCTGACCCCGCATATGGGCTCGGCGACGCTGGAGGGCCGCATGGCATCGGGCGATCGGGTCATCGCCAATATCCGAAGCTGGGCCGACGGCCACCGCCCGCCGGATCAGGTGTTGGAGGGGTGGCTTTAGGCCTCGGGCCTCTCCCCTCTCCCCTCTCCCCTCTGCGAGGGGCGAGGGAAGGAAAGGCATGACGGCATATCGCGCCGATCTGTTCGATTCCTGTGAGCCTGCCCGGACTCGATTGCTCCGATGCGGCTCATGTCCTTCACCCGCACCCATTCGGACCGGCGGTGCCCGCCTCTCGCCATCCATATCAAAATGTTGCGGCGCGGAACCGTCGTCGGGTCGCCGCATTCCCCTCCTGTCATCACAACAGGAGCTACCCCTATGAAAAAGCTGGCTATTGGCCTGACCCTTGCCGCGACCGCCTTCTCCATGTCGGCCTGTTCGACGCTGAAGGGTGCCGCGATCGGCGGTGCCGGGGGCGCAGGGGTCGCGGCGGCGACCGGGGGGAGCGTGGAAAAGGGCGCGGCCGTCGGCGGCACCGCGGGCGCGGTGGTCGGCACCGTCGCCGACTGATCCTATCGGGCGGGAGAGGCCGCGCTCGGCCTGGCTCCCGCCCGTTCGAGCGCCGCGATGCGCGGGGCGTCCTTGGACCGCCCGAAGAGATGGAACAGCGACAGAAGTTCGTCCTGGTCGGGTACGAACAGCACGCCATCGTCGACCGGGACCCGATCCCGGGAAAGCGGCTCGACCCGCCGCCAGCGCCCCCCGGCCTTGACCTGAAATCCCGCCATCACCTCGACCGGAACGGGCCAAGCCTCGGACCGTGCAAAGACGGCCGAGCGAAATAGCGGATCGGGCGGCAGGGTCAGCGACCTGATGCCCAGCCGCTCCAGCACCGCCTCGGCCAGCGACACATCGATCAGCAGATCGATGTCGTTCACCCGCCCGGCCTCGACCCCGTGCAGCAGGACCGCCGCGCTGCCGATGATCCACCAGCCTTCGGGAAACACCGCCATCGCCCGCGCGACACCTTGCAATGTCGCGCGAAGCTCCGGCGTCATGACGGCGATCAGTCGCCGGTCAGGATGCGGTCGACCAGCTGCTTCACGGTCGGCACGAAGCCATTGGAATAGAAGGGATCGCGCTTGAAGTTATAGGCCGCGTGCCCGGCGAACATCAGGTTCTGCTCGACATCGCCGCCATGCGCGATCTCCTGCAGCGTCTTCTGGATGCAGAAGCTGCGCGGGTCGGCCAGGCGGCCGGTCGAGTTGGTCTCGCTGTCGGCCCAGCTGGAGAACAGGCATTGCGACAGGCAGCCCATGCAGTCGGCCTGATCCTTGCGGATTTCCTTGGCCTCCTCCGGGGTCACGAAGACCAGCGTATTGTCGGGGGTCTTCAGCGCCATGGTGAAACCGCTGCCGAACCACTCGCGCGCGCGCAACAGGTCGCCCTTGGTCACCCAGAAATTCTTGCCCTTCACGCCCACGTCGAGCTGGAAGACATGGTCGCCCGCTTCCTGGGTCGAGAAGGCGATCTGGCGGTCCGAGCGCGCCTCCAGACTGCGCAGGAAGGGATTGCGCACCGCGCTGGAATAAAAGCCGGTCGGCGAGAAACGGTGGAGCAGGACATCGCCCTGCTCGATCGTCATCAGCCGCTGCTTCCACTCCTCGGGGATCGGGCTTTCCTGGGTCAACAAGGGCCGCGTGCCGAACTGGAAAGCGATCTTGCCCAGCTCGGGATTGTCGATCCAGTCGTTCCAGTCGCGCAGGTACCAGACGCCGCCCGCCATCACGATCGGCACCTCGTCCGAAATCCCGCCCTCGCGCATCGTATCGCGCAGCGCCTTTACGCGCGGATAGGGGTCCTGGGGCTGCAACGGGTCTTCGGCGTTGGACAGGCCGTTATGGCCACCGGCGAGCCAGGGATCCTCATAGACCACCGCCGCCAGCCACTCCGACGCCTTGGAATAGGCCCGCTTCCACAGCGCGCGAAAGGCCCGGCCCGAAGAGACGATCGGCAGATAGCTGACCTGGTGATGCGCCGCGATCTCGGACAGCTTGTAGGGCATGCCGGCGCCGCAGGTGACGCCCGCGACCAGCCCCTTGGTACGCGCCAGAACGCCTTCCAGCACCCGCTGCGCGCCGCCCATTTCCCACAGCACGTTGATGTTGATCGCGCCCTTGCCACCGGCAATGTCCCAGGCGCGCTTCACCTGCTGGACCGCGCCCTCGATGGCATATTCGATCAGTTCCTCATGCCGCTCGCGCCGGGTCAGCGCGCGGTAGATCTGGGGAATGATCTTGCCGTCGGCATCATAGCTGTCGGCATTCACCGCCGAGACGGTGCCGACGCCGCCAGCCGCAGCCCAGGCCCCCGCCGAGGCGTGGTTGGTGGCGGCAACGCCCTTCCCGCCTTCGATCAGCGGCCATACCTCGCGGCCGTTGTACAGGATGGGGCTCAAGCCTTTGAACACGTCGTTACCTTGTCTGTCCGAAAGGGCCTCATATAGCGTGTTAGGACCGCTTAGCGAGCGGGAATTAACGGCACGGCCCGGTACGACGCTCCATGGCGGATCAGCCGAGCGCGCCCGGTCGGCCCAGCACCTTTTCGTACAGGGCCTTGTAGCGCGCGACCATCAGGCTTTCGTCGAACTCGGCCCGCGCCCGCGCCTGGTTGGCCGCGCCAGCCGCCGCGCGGTGATCGGGATTGAGGATCAGCGCCTGGATCACGTCGCGCAGGCGCACCTCGTTGGGATGGTCGGTGATGAACGGCTGATTGGCCTCCGACACCATCGACGCCACGTCGCCGACCGGCAGCGAGGCGATGGGCAGGCCCGCCGCCATCCCCTCCAGCACCGAGATCGGCGCCTGTTCGGACAGGGAGGACAAAGCGACGATGTCGAAATGCCGGATGAAGCGATAGGGCCGGTCGAGAAAGCCCGGCATGACCAGCCGGTCGGCGATGCCCATCGCAGCGGCGGCCTGCTGGATGGTCGCGCGCTCCGGCCCCTCGCCGACGATCACCAGCCGGAAGCGCCCGGCGATGCCGCCCATTGCGCGGACCAGCATCGGCAGGTTCTTGACGACGCGCAGGCCCGCCAGCGCGCCGACGACCACCTCCTTGGGCTGGCGGACGAAGCCGGGGATCGCCTTGGGCTCGGGGTCGCGGGCATAGAGCGCGGTGTTGATGCCATTGGGGATGCGATGCACCCGCTCGGCGGGCTGTTTCCAGGTGGTGCGCGCAATCCCCTCCAGCACATGGCTGGGCACCGCCAGCGCATCCGCCGCCGACAGGGCGATGCGGCGATAGATGTTGCGCTCCAGCTTCAGCCCGCGCGCCTCGTCGGCGTTGAACCCGTCCTCGTGATGGACCAGCGGCGGCGCGCCCTTGGCATAGACGCGGCGCGCCATCACCCCGTCGATCGCGCCCCAATTATAGGTCAGCACCAGATCGAAGCGGCGCATATAGGCGGCGATCGCCTCGTAGCGCTTGACCGAGGGCTTGCCGGTCAGCGGCGGCGCATCCTGCGCGATCTCGTAGCGGATCCCCTTGGCGATCGCATCGCGCGCACCGAGTTCGTCGGGCAGCCCCGAGACGATGGTGTGCTTCGCGGCATCGCCGAACGCATTCATCAGCGCGACCGCCCGCGCCTCCTTGCCGCCCAGCGAGAAGGAGGAATGCAGGTGGAGGATGTGGAGCGGACGGGCCATGCCCGCCGGATTAGCGGGCATCGGGAACGTTGAAAACCACTCGCGCCGCCCAGCACTCGTCTTTTCCCGAACAACCAAGCGTCGTCGCGATCGTCGGCCCCTGCCCCAAAACCTGAACCACCCCGGCGGAGGCCGGGGTCCAGTTGCGGCACGGAGGGGGCAGATCAGCAGCGCTTACCCAACTGGATCCCGGCCTTCGCCGGGATGGGGCTGGTGGGTTCTTGAAGCGCCACCCTACCCCGCCACCCGGTCGAGCAACCGGCCGATCCCCGCCAGCGCCTCCGGCTCGGTCAGCAGCGGCGTGTGGCCGACGCCCGGCACTGTCACCAGCTCGGACGGCGACAGGCGCGCCGCCATGCGCTCCGCCACGCCCGCGCCCAATATGTCGGACCGCTCGCCGCGCACGACCAGCGTCGGCACGCCGTTCAACGCGTCGAGCGCGGCCCACATATCGGGTCCGCCCTCGGTATTGGGCACGCGGAACGGCTCGGCGATCTTGAGGTCATAGTCGAGGACGATCCGCCCCGCACTGGTCAGGCGGTGGGTGCGCTTGGCCATGGCCAGCCAGTCCTCGACGCCCCAGCCGGGATAGATGTCCTCATTGGTTTCCTGGACGCAGCGCGCGGCGTGGAGCCAGGTCGGGAAGCTCTGCCCCCTGCCGACATAGCCGCGAATGCGCGCCAGCCCCGCCGCCTCGATCTCCGGCCCGATATCGTTGAGCACCGCGCCCGCCAGCCGCCCGCGCGCGGTCGCCGCCAGCACCATGGTCACGATCCCGCCCAGCGAGGTGCCGATCGCGACGAACCGGCCGATGCCCAGTTCGTCCAGCATCGCATCGACATCCTGGACATAGGTGAGCGGCACATAGCTCATCGGGTCCTTGGCATAGGCGCTCTCGCCCCGCCCCCGGAAACTGACCGCGATCACCCGCGCGCGGCCCGCCAGCGCCTCGGCCAGCCCTTCGAAATCGCGCGCGTTGCGGGTCAGGCCGGGCAGGCAGATGACGGGGGGCAGCGCGTCCGACCCCGGATAGTCCCGTGCGTGGAGCCGCAGCCCGTCTTTCGACCACCAATAACGATTCTCATAGGCCGTCATGCTTGAAGGTCCTCCGGTGCCGCCTCCATATCGCGGCATGCCCGTTTCCCCGCAAGCCTATCGCCCCGCCCGCGCCCTGACCGAGATCGCCGACATCCTCGCCGATCCCGTCGCGCCCGCCGACTTTCCGCAGACCATCCTGCGCTTCCGCAACGACAGGGCGGCAGCCGAGATCGGGCTGGACACGCTGACCGACGACGAATGGGTCGCGCATCTCGGCCGGTTCCAGCCGCTGCCCGACACGCTGCCCGGCCCGGTCGCGCTGCGTTATCACGGCCACCAGTTCCGCCAGTATAATTCCGACCTGGGCGACGGGCGCGGCTTCACCTTCGCGCAGATGACCGCGACCGATGGCCGGCTGCTCGAACTCGGCACCAAGGGATCGGGGCAGACGCCGTACAGCCGGTTCGGCGACGGTCGCCTGACGCTGAAGGGCGGGGTGCGCGAAATCCTGGCGACCGAGATGCTGGAGGCGCTGAACGTCCCCACCTCGCGCACGCTGTCGCTGATCGAGACGGGCGAGGCGCTGCACCGGGGCGACGAGCCCTCCCCCACCCGCTCGGCGGTGATGGTGCGGATGAGCCATGGCCATATCCGCATCGGCAGTTTCCAGCGGCTCGCCTTCGAGCGCGACGAGGCCGGGATGAAGCGGCTGGTCGCCTATGCCCTGCATCACCTCTATGGCGAGGACTCTGACGATCCCGTCCGGCTGCTGACGCTGGTGGCGGAGCGGACCGCGACCCTGGCGGCGCGCTACATGGCCGCCGGATTCGTCCATGGCGTGCTGAATTCGGACAATATCAACGTCACGGGCGAGAGCTTCGACTATGGCCCATGGCGGTTCGCCCCGGTCTGGGACCCCGAATTCACCGCCGCCTATTTCGACCAGAGCGGCCTCTATGCGCTGGGCCGTCAGCCCGAGGCGATCCAATGGGACGTGATGCAGCTCGCCTCCAGCCTGCGCCTGATCGCCGAGAGCGAGCCGCTGATCGCGGCGCTCGACGGCTTTGCCACCACCTATCAGACGGCGATCGTCGCGGCGATCCTCTGGCGGCTGGGCGTCACCCCGCGCGAGGCCACCGAGGACCGCGCGCTGGTCCAGACGTTCGAGCGCGCGCTGCGCACCAGCCAGGCCTCGATCGACCGGACCTATTTCGACCTGTTCGGCGGGTCGGTGCCCGATCATTATGACGAGACGTGGGACGCGCTCCGCGACCTGATCGAGCCCTATGCGCCGCGACGCGCCCGCGATCACGCCTATTGGCAGGGCTCGCCCGAATCGATGCTGATCGACGAGGTCGAGGCGATCTGGGCGCCCATCGCCGAGCGGGACGACTGGACGCCGCTCTACGACAAGGTGGAGCGGATTCGCGCGATGGGCGCGGCGCTTGCCGGGGGTCCCGGCACGGCCTAGCCTCGCCGCCATGACCCAGTTCCTGTCGACCCATGAGCCCGCCACCGGCGCGCTGATCGCCCAATTGCCGATCGGGGATGCCACGCGCGAGGTCGCCGCCGCGCGTGCCGGATGGCCGGGCTGGGCGGCCACCCCGCTGGCGGAGAGGATCGCCACGCTCCACCGCTTTGCCGAACTGGTACGGGAGCGCGCTGCACCCTTTGCCGAGCTGATCGCGCGCGAAACCGGCAAGCCGCTGTGGGAGGCGGCGACCGAGGTCGACACCGTGGTCGCCAAGGTTGCCATCTCGATCACCGCGCAGTCCGAGCGTGCGGGCGAGCGCTTCACCGACCAGCCGGGCGGCGGGCGCATGGCGCTGCGCCACCGGCCGCACGGGGTGCTGGCGGTGCTGGGGCCCTATAATTTCCCGGCGCACCTGCCCAATGGCCATATCGTGCCCGCGCTCCTCGCCGGGAATGCGGTGGTGTTCAAACCATCCGAAAAGACGCCCGCGACGGGGGCGTTCCTGGTGGAATGCTATCATGCGGCGGGCGTGCCGGACGGGGTCGTGCGGCTGCTGGTCGGCGGGCCCGACCAGGGGCGGGCGCTGGCGGGGCATGAGGGTATCGACGGGTTGCTCTTCACCGGATCGGCGCGGACCGGCATCGCGCTCAACCGCCAGTTCGCCGAGCGGCCGGAAAAGATCCTCGCGCTGGAGATGGGCGGCAACAACCCGATCCTCGTCTGGGACGATCCCGATCCGGATGCCGCCGCCGCGCTGATCGTCCAGTCCGCCTTCACCACCGCCGGACAGCGCTGCACGGCGGGGCGGCGGCTGATCGTCGAGGATCGGCTTTACGATCCGGTGATGGCGGCGCTGACCCGGCTGACCGACCGGCTGATCGTCGGCGCGCCGCATGACGCCCCGGCGCCCTTCATGGGGCCGGTGATCGACAATGCGGCGGCCGATCATCTTCTCGCACGGGCCGACGAGCTGATCGCGAGCGGCGCGACGGTCGTCCGCCCGCTGGCGCGTCTTACCCCCGGCCTGCCGCTGCTGACCCCCGCGATCCTCGACGTGACCGATGGGACGGAGCGGCCCGATGACGAGCTGTTCGGCCCGGTCCTACAGGTTTCGCGCGCGCGGGAATTCGGGCAGGCGATCGAACAGGCCAACGCCACCCGCTACGGCCTGTCCGCCTCGCTGATTTCGCCCTCGCGCGAGCGGTACGAACAATTCTGGATCGGCATCCGCGCCGGGATCGTCAATTGGAACCGCCCGACCAATGGCGCGGCGTCGAGCGCGCCGTTCGGGGGCATCGGCTGGTCGGGCAATCACCGCCCCAGCGCCTATTACGCCGCCGACTATTGCGCCTATCCGGTCGCCAGCGCCGAGACCGACCATATCGCCGCCGCGATCCCGGTCGGTCTTCGCTGATGGAGAAATGGCCCGGAACCAGGGTTCCGGGCCATCCCCAATCAGAAGCGGGCGGAAATGCCGACCCGCAGGGTCCGTCCCCGTACCGTATAATAGGCCGGGAAGGTGTTGAAGTACGATCCGCTCGAAGCCGTCGCGGCATCGCCGATCAGCGGCGGATCCTTGTCGAAGATGTTCTGGACGTTGAAGCGTACGTCGATCCCCTTCACCAGCGTGACATTGGTGTTGAAGTCGAAATAGCTATAGGCCGGAATCCGCTGGACCAGCGGATAGGTCTCACCCGCCTTGGCAGCCAGCACCGAGTTCTTCGAGAGCTTCGCATTGCTGGTGCCCCCCACATAGCGCCAGGTGAACCCGACGCCGCCCTTGATCCATGGCAACTGCCAATTCACTCCGGCGACATGGCGCCAACGCGGCATCGGATCAACGCAGGCGAAGCCGAAATAGCCCAGGCACGACCAGGGTGTGTTGCCCGGTGCGAACTGGCGCTCATATTTGGTAGTCAGCGTTCCGTTGAAGTTCAGGCCGAAGGTGCCGATATCGTCGGCAATCCCCAGACGCTTCGGATCGAGTGCATAGTTGGCCCCGAAGTCGATACCCCGCGTCTTGGTATAGCCGGAGTTGTTGTACCGCGCATCGGCGACGAGCAGCTGCCCGGATTGCGGGTCACGCTTGTAGAACTGACAGAAGAACTCGACCTTGTTGTTGTAACACTGGTCGAACGCCATACCGATCCGCGTCCATTCGAAGGCGCCACGGATATCGATGTCATACCAGTCGACGGTGGCGGACAGACCGGGGATACCGCGCGGTTGCAGCACCACGCCCAGCGTCTTGCTGCGCGAACGTTCGGGTTGCAGCCCGGCATTGCCGCCATTGACCAGGGTCGTCGGGCAATAGCCCTGTGAATTGCATCCCGTATAGCTGGTCAGCGCGTCATATTGTGCTCGCGTCATGCCGATCGAGCACTGATCGAAGGTGTAACGCTGGACAGTGTTGGCGCCGCTGGACGCACGGGGCGGGGCACACAGGTCGAGCATCAGCGAATTGGGATAGCGGTTCTCGCCTTCCAGCCGCGGGAGCACGCCGACCCGCACCGCGCGGTTATAGCTGCCCCGGAAGCGGATGCCGTCCACGGGGGCCCAGCTCGCCTCCGCCTTCCAGCTATGCACCAGCGACTGATAGACGTCGTAATCGGAAATCCGATAGCCGCCATTGACGCTGAGTTCCTTGAAGAACGGCTTGTTCTCGATCAGCGGGATATCGATTTCGCCGCCAAGTTCCTTCACGCTAGTCCGGCCGTCAAACGTTGTGAAGGTCGACCAAGCGCCTATCCCCTTCGACTGGTTGCGATATTTGCGATATTCGCCGGTGATCGCAAAGCCGACGCCGCTTTCGGCAAATGGGCTTTTGATCCCGTAATCCTCCAGCGTGCCCGACACGATGGCGTTGATGACCTGCAGATCGTTCTGCTGGCGGCGGCTGCCATCGGTGGTCAGATAATTATAGACCGCGTCGCTGACCGGCGAGTTGACCGAGAAGGCATCGACCGGCTGGCAGGTCGGATCGCTTCCGTCGATCTTGGACAGACAGGTCGGAACGCCGTTGACGTTACGGACCTGAAGACCGCGCCCCATACGGGTTTCCTGGTCCGCTGCCGGCAGATGGTCCGCATAGCCCCGCATGATGTTGCGGGTCTGCTGATAGCTGAGTTCGAAGCGGATCTTGTCGACGATCGTGCCCGACAGGTTCAACGATCCGCGCCAATCGGCCGTGGTGTTGCGGAAGTTCTGGATCATGCCCGGCCGGAACAGCGACACCGAAATCGGATCGCTGAGCGCCGTCGTGCCCGCCGCCGCACCGCAGATCACCTGGGCCTGCTGCTGCCCCAGGAAGGGATTGTCGCAGTTGACGCGGGCGCTGGGCGTCCAGATGCCGCCATCGATCGAAAGGGCGCCACGCTCGACGATGCTGCTGTACAGGAAGCTGCCGTTCAGCCGCATGCCCGCCGGCAGGTCGGCGGTCAGGAAGCCGCCGACATTGACCTGCTCGTTGCGACGCTGGACCGCGTCGACACGCTGGATGCGCTGCTCGTCCTGCACGTCATAGGGGCGGAAGCTGCGCGAACCATCGCGTGCGTTGGTGAGGTCCTGGTTGTTGATCCCGAAATAGCTGTACGGATTGTAGGTCGTGCCGTTGCACGTCCATTTGGTGTTGCCTGCCTCCACCTTGTTCGGGTCAAACATCAGCAGCGGACAGTTGGTCGTGTCCAGATTGCGGTACTGGATCGGGTCGGCGCGCTTGTAGGTCGCGAAGGCGCTGAGATTGACCTTGTCGCCCAGGAACGAATGCCCGGCCGCCAGCGACGCATAGTAATTGCCGCCGCCCAGATAGCTGCCACGCGGATAGGTGTAGCCCGCTTCCTGCGCCACCTTGGCCAGCAACGGATTGTTATTGTTGTGGTTGAAGCCGCTGACTTCGCCATCGAAGGCGATGCCGTTGAACTTGCGCTTCACGATGAAGTTGACGACGCCCGCGATCGCGTCCGAACCATAGACCGCCGATGCGCCGCCGGTCATGATGTCGATGCGCTCGATCAGCGCGCCGGGGACGATATTGACGTCATTGTCCATCCGCTGCCCGTTGAGCAGCGTCAGCGTGCGGCCCGCCCCCAGACTGCGCAGCCCGACCGGCGCCGCGCCGGAGTCCCAGCTCTGGCCCTGAAGTCCCAGCATCGGCGTGACCTGCGGCAGTTGCGCCAGCGCGTCCTCGACGCGGGCGAGCCCCCGCTCCTTCAGATAGGTGGCGTCGATCGTGGTGATCGGCGCATTGCTTTCCATGTTCGGCCGCACGATGCGCGTGCCCGTGACGATCACGTCGCCGGGATCGACCTTTTCCTGCTTGGCGTCGATCCTGTCGGTCGATGCCGCCACACCCGTGACGACGGAGGCCTCGATCTTCGCCTTGTCATCGTCACCCGCCGGAGTCGTTTGCGCCGACGCAACCCCCGTCCACGCCAGCGCAATCAAAGATGCGCCAATCCCCATCTTGGAGCAATATGATGTCTTCATTGCTACGCCCCCCATCAGCTTCTTCTACTTTCGTTCATCAAAGCACATCCAAATGCGAATCACAAATATAATATACTATCGGTCCGGTCCCTCCCTGGGCGGCACCCAAGCTGATCTACCCCTGTCCCAAGCATCGCTCGGTTGTGGCAGGCGCGGAGCGGGCGCACATGGGCATCATGGCTAGTCTCCTCGATCCCGCCGCGCGTGGACGCGTGATCCTTGTCGGTGCAGGCCCCGGCGATCCGGGCCTGCTGACGGTTCGCGCGGTCGAGGCGCTGAAACAGGCCGATGTCGTCGTGCATGACGGGCTGATCGATCCGCGCGTGCTCGACATCGCGCCCGGCACGGCACAGCGCATTTCGGTGGCCAAGCGGCGCGCGCGGCACACCCTGTCGCAGGACGCGATCAACGCGCTGATCGTCGCGCACGTCAAGACCGGCGCGATCGTCGTGCGGCTGAAGGGCGGCGACCCCTTCATCTTCGGGCGCGGCGGCGAAGAGGTGGAGGCGGTCCGCGCCGCCGGCCTGCGCGTCGAGGTGATCCCCGGTGTCTCGGCCGCGCTCGGCTGCGCGGCGGAGGCGATGCTGCCGCTGACGCACCGCGACCATGCCTCGGCGGTGTCGTTCGTCGCGGGCCAGTGCAAGGGGCTGACCGATCAGGACTGGTCGGGGCTGGCGGGCCAGGGCCGCACCCTTGTCATCTATATGGGCGTCGCGACCGCGAACGGCATCGCCGACAAGCTGATGGCGGACGGCGTCGCCCCCGACATGCCGGTCGCGGTGCTCGAGCGCGGCACGCTGGAGGGCCACCGCGCCATCCGCACCCTGCTCGCCGATCTCGGCCCGATGGTGGATCGCGAAAAGGTGCAGAGCCCGGCGATCATCGTCGTGGGCGAGGTGGTGGAATTGTCGGATGCCGAGGACAAGCTGGCGCGTTGGGCCCGCGTGGCGGAAGGGATGAACGCATGAAGCTGTTGACGGGCAATGATCTGGCGACCGGCGATGTCGTCTGGTGGACGGGGCGCGACTGGTCGCGCCATATCGAGGATGCGGTCGATGTCGGCGCATCCGGCGAGGCGATCCTGCGCGCCGAGGAAGGCGCGCGCCGGGTCAACGTCCCCTATCTGATCGACGCCGAGGCGACCGGGCAGGGCCCCCGTCCCGCGCATATCAAGGACCGTATCCGCGCGCTCGGCCCCACGGTGCGCCCCGACCTGACGCTGAAGCCCGCCGATGCCGATGCCGGCGCCTGGATCATTTGAGAGAATAGCGCATGTATCGTTACGACGAATATGACCAGAGCATCGTCGATGCCCGTGTCGAGGAGTTTCGCGACCAGGTGGAACGCCGCCTGTCGGGCGCGCTGACCGAGGATCAGTTCAAGCCGCTGCGGCTGATGAACGGGCTCTATCTTCAGCTTCACGCCTATATGCTGCGCGTCGCGGTGCCCTATGGCACGCTGGACAGCCGCCAGATGCGGATGCTGGGCCATATCGCGCGCAAATATGATCGCGGCTACGGCCATTTCACCACGCGGCAGAACATCCAGTATAACTGGATCAAGCTGGCCGACGCGCCCGACATCCTGGCCGAGCTGGCGACCGTGCAGATGCATGCCATCCAGACCTCGGGCAACTGCATCCGCAACATCTCGTCCGACCAGTTCGCGGGCGCGGCCGCCGATGAAGTCACCGATCCGCGCCCCTGGGCCGAATTGCTGCGGCAATGGTCGACCTTCCACCCCGAATTCACCTACCTCCCGCGCAAGTTCAAGATCGCGGTGATCGCCGCGGACGAGGATCGCGCGGCGATGCGGCTGCACGATATCGGCATCCAGTTGCTGGAGCGGGACGGTGTGCTCGGCGCGAAGATCTTCGTCGGCGGCGGCATGGGCCGCACCCCGATGATCGCGCATGAGGTGAAGGACTTCATCACCGCCGACCATCTGATGAGCTATCTGGAGGCGTGCCTGCGGGTCTATAACCGCTATGGCCGGCGCGACAATATCTACAAGGCGCGGATCAAGATCCTGCTGCACGAGATCGGCGTCGACGCCTATCGCGACCAGGTGGAGGCGGAATTCGCCGCGATCCGCGAGTTGGGCATCGATCCGCCCGTGGCCGAGCTCGCGCGGATCACCGCGATGTTCGCCGGACCGGACTTTGCCAGCGACGCGCCCGATAGCGTGGACCGGTCCGATCCCGACTTCGCGGTCTGGCTCGACCAGAATGTCGCACGCCACAAGCAGCCCGGCCATGCCATCGTCACGATCAGCCTGAAGCCGATCGGCGGCATCCCCGGCGACGCCTCCGCCGACCAGATCGACCTGATGGCCGACCTGGCCGAGCGTTACGGCCATGACGAACTGCGCGTCACCCATGCCCAGAACATCGTCCTGCCGCATGTCCGCAAGGCTGACCTGCACGCCATCTGGACCGCGCTTCGCGATGCCGGGCTGGCCGAGGCCAATCTCGACCTGATCTCGGACATCATCGCCTGCCCCGGCCTGGATTATTGCAGCCTGGCCAATGCCCGCTCGATCCCGCTGGCGCAGAAGATCGGCGAGCGTTTCGCCGGGCGGCAGCGCGAGCTGGGCGAGTTGAAGCTGAAGATTTCGGGCTGCATCAACGCCTGCGGCCACCATCATGCCGGGCATATCGGCATTCTCGGCGTCGACAAGAAAGGCACCGAGAATTACCAGCTGCTGCTCGGCGGGTCGGGCGCGGAGGACGTGTCGCTCGGCAAGATCACTGGCCCCGGTTTCGACGAGGACGGCGTGGTCGACGCGATCGAGCGCGTGACCGACCGTTACGTCCAGCTTCGCGAGGGCGGCGAACGCTTCCTCGACACCTATCGCCGCGTCGGCATGCAGCCGTTCAAGGAAGCCATTTATGGTTGATCCGATCACCGTGAACACCGATGCCGGCGAGACGCTGCTGCGCTTTCGCGACGATGTGGTGCATGACGAACCCGCAGTGACGCTGGACGCGTTCCTGGGCCAGACCAACGCCACCGCCGTCCGGCTGGAGGCGGGCGACGATGCCCGCGCGCTCCTCCCGCATCTGGGGCAGATCGCGTTGGTCGAGATCAGCTTCCCGACCTTCCGCGACGGGCGCGGCTATTCGGCGGCGCGGATCCTGCGCGAAGCGGGGTTCGAGGGCGAGTTGCGCGCGGCGGGCGACGTGCTGGTCGACCAAATCCCGCATATGCGCCGCTGCGGCTTCGACAGCTTCGCGCCCGAAAAGCCGGTCGACGCGGCGACGCTGACCAAGCTGCTGAACCTCTATCCGCAACCCTATCAGAAAGCCGCCGATGCCCGCGTGCCGGTGTGGAAGCGGCGCCATGGCTGAGCGGTCGCTCGACCGGATCGACGTTCGGCCGACTTATACGGCGGAGGACGCTGCGGCTTATGAAGCGCGCTTCGCGGGCGTGGCTGCGCCCGAGATGCTGCGCACCCTGCTGACCGGCGAGCTGCGCGGGCAGATCGCGGCGGTGTCGTCCTTCGGCACCGAGTCCGCCGTGCTGCTGCACATGGTGGCGCAGGCCGATCCCGCGACGCCAGTGGTCTTCACCGACACGCTGAAGATGTTTCCCGAGACGCTGGCCTATCGCGATACGCTGGTCGCGCGGCTGGGCCTGCTCGACGTGCGCGTCATCCAGCCCGACCCGGCGCTGCTGGCGGCAAAGGACCCGGAGGGCATTCGCCATGGCTATGACCCCGATGGCTGCTGCGACCTGCGCAAAGTCGAGCCGCTGGCGCGTGGTCTTGCCCCGTTCGAGGCCTGGATTTCGGGTCGCAAGGGCTTCCAGGCCGGCACCCGCCGCGCCCTGCCCCGGTTCGAGGTCGAGGAAGGCCGGTTGAAGCTCAACCCGCTGGCGGATTGGGACAAGGCGGCGCTGGACGGCTATTTCGCCGAACACGACCTGCCGCGCCATCCACTGGAGGCGCAGGGCTATCTATCGATCGGCTGCGCACCCTGCACCAGCAAGGTCAAGCCCGGCGAAGACCCGCGTGCGGGAAGATGGCGCGGGTTCGACAAGGTCGAATGCGGGATACACCGGCCGGTTTCGGCGAGATAAGCAAGGTCAGAACAGGCCCGCAATTTATCCTGTCTTAACCGCGCCGCGACACAAGGCACCGGGCAGGATGAAGGTGCATTCGATGTACAAGGTGACGGTCGACCTGGAACGCGGCTATTTCGAGGTCACGACCCACGGGTTCTGGACCCTCGACACCATGGCCGACTTCACCCGCGAGCTGGAGCAGACCATCCGCCGCATCCGCGCCACCGGCCGGTCGCCCGTCAGCCTGTGTGACTATTCCAACGCGATGGTGCAGAGCCAGGAGGTCGTAGCGGCCTTTGTCCAGATGATGGAAAGCCCGGCCGTCCGCTCCGGCCGCGTCGCGGTCTATACCAAGGGCGCGCTCACCAAATTCCAGGCGGAGCGGGCCAATCAGAAGCACGACGAATTCCGCTTCTTCACCGACAAGGACGAAGCCCGCGCCTGGCTGTTCGCGCCGCAAGCATAAAGCTGTGCGGCGCATCCGTTTTCATCATCCGCTCATATAAAAGCGGCACCGGTCTGGTTCCTACTCGGCCATTCATGCGTCATTACATGTTGACGATCGAGTGGGGATAGACCGATGCCGCCCTGATTTGGCGTTGGGGAGTCACCAGAACGTCAGTCGGGGCTCAAAAGCGCCAACCGACCGAGGCCTGAAGAATCGGCCACACTTTCACCTTATCCACGTCTTCCTGTAAATCGATACGCTCGCGTTCCAGTACCGTCTGAAACGCGGCGTTGCTATTGATCGGACCGCTGGCGCGGAAATCCTTCAGCTGGAAGGAGCCTTGAAACAGCACCCCCCCTTCGATGCCGACAAAAAAGCCGCGACGCTTCTTGCCTGCCCAACCCAGCGTCAGCGCAGGTGCAAAACGCTTCGGCTCCGCTCGGCCCGTGAGGATGCCAACCTGCGGCACCAAATAGGTCTGGCCGCCGACCTTGACCTCTGCCGTACTGTTCAGGGGTGTTCCCACCAGCCCGACGCGCGTTCGATTGATCCGCGCCCCTGCCGAGATGCGGAACGCCCCGCCAAACGGATAAATATCGGCCATGGCACCATAGGAGTGAAGCTTGAAATCACTATTATAGTGAATGTCTTTCGAGTCAAAGCTCGGCGACACCTTAAGAAAAGCCGCACTGCCACGAACGCCGAAATGGTCGCTGATCCGCAGCCCCAGTTCGGGCCCGACACCCAATGTGCCCCCTGTCAATGCGGCGGTCACGCGTGGACCATCGTCATGGGCAACCACGGGGCGAACCTCCATCTCAGGAGAGTTTCCTACTGCCGCTACCGTCTGGGCGGTGCTTGGCACCGCGACCATCACAACTGAAAATGCCGAGCACAAGGCGGCAATCCTAACGCAATTCATGCTTTCCCCCATCATTCCGATACGGCCGAGGAAATGCGCCCGTTTGCGGCCTAGGTAAGCCTATGTTGCATGAATTTATTTATAAATTGTTCTAGGACTTACATTGACTGCGGTATGTGTATCACGGATCTTCACCACACCGCGAAGCCGGTGAATCGTGATTATCGGGTCGAATCTCACACGAGCTTGCCGGTCGCACCGTCGCATTGCATGGTGACGATCAGTCTACTAACCCGCGAGCTGCGCGGACAAATCGTGGCGGTGTCTTCCTTCGGCGCCGAGTCCGCCGTGCTGCTGCACATGGTCGCGCAGGCCGATCCCGCGACGCCGGTGGTCTTCACCGACACGCTGAAGATGTTTCCCGAGACGCTCGCCTATCGCGATACGCTGGTCGCGCGGCTGGGCCTGCTCGATATGCGCGTCATCCAGCCCGACCCCGCACTGCTGGCGGCGAAGGACCCGGAGGGCATCCGCCATGGCTATGATCCCGATGGCTGCTGCGGCCTGCGCAAGGTCGAGCCGCTGGCGCGTGGCCTCGCCCCGTTCGAGGCCTGGATTTCGGGTCGCAAGGGCTTCCAGGCCGGCACCCGCCGTGCGCTGCCCCGGTTCGAGGTCGAGGATGGCCGGTTGAAGCTCAACCCACTGGCGGATTGGGACAAGGCGGCGCTGGACGGCTATTTCGCCGAACACGACCTGCCGCGCCATCCACTGGAGGCGCAGGGCTATCTATCGATCGGCTGCGCGCCCTGCACCAGCAAGGTCAAGCCCGGCGAAGACCCGCGTGCGGGAAGATGGCGCGGGTTCGACAAGGTGGAATGCGGGATACACCGGCCGACGACGATGTCCTGAAGAGCCGCGTCAGGCGCCGATCCGGGACAGAAGCTGGATCATTTCCGCCTGTCGATTGGTGTCGGTCTTGGCGAATATCTGGCGCAGATGAACCCGCGCGGTCGCCTTGCTGATCGCGAGAATGGTCGCCGCATCATCCAGGGACTGGCCCGCCACCATAAGCTCGGCCATTTCCCTTTCCCGTGGGGTCAAGCCATAGGCCAGTTGCCAGCTATGCGCCGATGATGGTGGCACGGCGGCGGGATCGATCAGCGTAACCATCGCGACCGCCTCCATCGGCGCCATGATACGCGCTCGTCCGGGCAAGGGATAACCGTTGAGAATATAGGCCGCCTTGCCGGACGGGCGATCGATCCGACATAGGCCCGGCACGTCCGATCCCCCCGTCAGCAGGCCGACGAATCGGTCCAGCGCAGCGTCGGCGATGCCGCCGCCACAGGTCAGTCGCCTCCGCACGCATCGCAACCCGTCGCCCCGAACGAGCAACGCCTCCATTTCGGGGGTAGTCCGAAGCACCTTTCCCTGTTCGTCCAACAACAGACAGGGTTCCGTCCGCCTGGACAGAAGGCCGTCCCAATATGCGCTGGCCATCTTCTCGGCATGAACGAAACCTAGGTCGAGCGCCCTGTGGATATCGGGCAACAGCTTGTCCAGTCGTCGGCGCATTTCATCGGGGGTCGGCCCATCATCCACATGTCGGTGGATGGACAGGCCCGCATAGATACGGCCGCCATCCAGTGGTGCCGCAGCCGTCAGATAATGCTGCATCTTTCCATTCGACGCCTGCCAGGCAAAATATTCCCGCGTGGCCGGGTCATCCCGGTCGGCATGATCGGTATCGGTATAGATATGGGGCGAGCGCCGACTGGCAGCATAGGAGATTTGCGGGTCGAAGCGCATGATGTTTTCCGAGATATAGCGTTCCACCAAACCCGAATTTTCATGCCGTATATGCTGAAGCCGGATACGGCCCGGCGCTTCGACCACATAGAAAGTGCCACAGACACCGCCGAGCATATGCGCGGTCTGCCATGTCCATTCGGCCCATAGGCTTTCGTCCAGCGCCGCCGCATAGGCGCCCTCAATCGCTATTCGTAAATCGACGCCCATATCGGCCGCATCCTTGCCTGCGCAGACTTAAGATGCGGTAAGAAAAAGGGCTGAGTCCATCCTTTACGTCATGTTCCGACCCGGTCAGGGGCAAAGGGGCATCAATACCCCGCGAAGTCGGTGAACCGCGTGATCGTCGGGTCGAACTTCATCACCACCTTGCCGGTCGCACCGTGACGCTGTTTCGCGACGATCAGTTCGGCCAGGCCGTAGACCCGCTCCACCTCGGTCGCCCATTTCGCGTGGTCCTCGAAGACCTTGCCGTCATCGCCTTCCATCGGGCGCTTGGGCTCGCGCTGCATCATGTAATAGTCTTCGCGGAACACGAACCAGACCATGTCGGCGTCCTGCTCGATCGAGCCCGATTCGCGAAGGTCGGACAGCATCGGCCGCTTGTCCTCGCGCTGCTCGACCGCGCGGGACAGCTGCGACAGGGCCAGCACCGGCACGTTCATGTCCTTGGCCAGCGTCTTGAGCCCGCGCGAAATCTCCGAGATTTCCTGCACGCGGTTGCCCTCCGACGATTTGCCCGAGCCGGTCAGCAGCTGGAGATAGTCGACCACGACCAGCCCGATCTCGTTGTTATGCCGCCGCTGCAACCGCCGGACGCGGGTGTGCAGCGCCGAGATGGACAGGCCGCCGGTATCGTCGATGAACAGCGGCAGCTGCTCCAGCTCGGCGGCGGCGGCGGCCAGCTGCGCGAACTCGTTGCGGCTGATCTTGCCCATGCGCAGCGCCTCGGAGCTGATCCCCGATTGCTCGGCCAGAATACGCGTCGCCAGCTGGTCGGCGGACATTTCCAGGCTGAAGAAGGCGACCTTGGCGCCGACCGACTCGGACGGCGGGATGCCGTCCTGCATGTCGCGCATCCAGCGCCGCGCGGCATTGAACGCGATGTTGGTGGCGAGCGAGGTCTTGCCCATGCCCGGACGGCCCGCCAGGATCATCAAGTCGGAGCGGTGCATACCGCCGATCTTGGCATTGACCGAGTCGAGGCCGGTGGTGATGCCCGAGACATGGCCGCCCGAATTCAGCGCGCGCTCGGCATTCTTGACCGCCATGGTGGTGGCCTGGGCAAAGCTCTTCACCGCATTTTCGGAGCCGCCGTCCGCCGCGACCTTGAACAGCTCGTTCTCGGCCAGTTCGATCTGCGCGCGCGGATTGACCTCCTCCGAGGTATCCATCGCCCGGTCGACCAGCGTCCGCCCCACCGTCACCAGTGCGCGCAGCATCGCCAGGTCATAGATCTGCGTCGCGAACTGCCGCGCACCGATCAGCCCCGCGCCCGATCCGGTCAGCTGCGCCAGATAGGCCGGGCCGCCCAGCGCCTTCATCCCCTCGTCCGCCTCGAACATCGGGCGCAGCGTGACGGGGGTCGCCAGCATGTCGGTGGCGCGCAGATTCTTGATCGCGGCGAAGACGCGACCATGGACCGGCTCGAAGAAATGGTCCGGGTCCAGCCGGTCGACCAAATCGTCGGCCAGCCGGTTGTCGATCATCATCGCGCCCAGCAGCGCGGCCTCCGCCTCGATATTGCGGGGGAGCTGCTGCGGCTCGGTGGCGGCAGCGGTGTTCGGAAATGCGAGGGTGGCCATTTCTTCGGCGTTAGCGCGGAGTGGCGCCGGATGAAAACGCATTGCGTCGATCAGCGGGGGATTTGCGGCGCACGCGCTTCGCGACTATCCCTGCCGGATGGCCGATCCGCGGATCATATCCATCGATCTCGACGAACGCAGCCTCGGCTGGCGGTCGGCCGATGTCGAGCAGGAGCGACGGATCGCGATCTTCGACCTGATCGAGGAAAATTATTTCGCGCCGCAACGGCCGCAGGCGGACGGCTATGCCGGGCCCTATCGGATCAAGCTGGAGTCCGAGGAAGGTCGCCTGGGCATCCATATGTACCGCGAGGACGGCACGCATATCGAGACGCTGGTGCTGGCGCTCGGCCGGTTCCGGCGGCCGATCAAGGACTATTTCGCGATCTGCGACAGCTATTACCAGGCGATCCGCGCCGCCACGCCGCAACAGATCGAAACGATCGATATGGCCCGGCGCGGCATCCATAACGACGCCGCCGAAATGCTGAAGGACCGGCTGACCGGCAAGATCGAGGTGGACTTCGATACCGCACGCCGCCTCTTCACACTGCTGTGCGTCCTGCATATCCGCAACTGATGGCGATTCTCTGGAAAATCGGTGCCGGGCTGCTCGCGCTCGGTGCGGCGGGCATGGGCGGCTGGCACTGGGCGACGCATTGGCGCCCCTCGGCGGACCATTATGCGTTGCAGGGTATCGACCTGGCCGAAAATCCGCCGCCGGTGGAGTGGCGGACGCTGCGCGCGGGCGGCGCCGACTTCGCCTATATCGTCGCCACCTCGGGTGCGGACCGCCGCGATCCCGCGTTCGAGGCGAACTGGGCCGCGCTGCCCGAGGCGGGGCTGCGGCGCGGGGCGATCCATATCTATTCGCTGTGCCAGCCCGCCGCAGCGCAGGCGGATGCCTTCAATATCTTCGTGCCGCGCGCCGGGGATGCGCTGCCCGCCGCGATCGACCTGTCCTTTCACGACGATTGCACCGCGCGCCCCGATCGCGCGACGCTGGTCGCCGACCTGACCCGGTTCGTGACGATGGTCGAGACGCATACGCGCAAGCCGGTGATGCTGCGCGTCGCCAAGCCGTTCGAGTCCGAATACAGCATCACCACCGCGTTCGACCGCCCGATCTGGGCGGTCGGCAATATGTTCAAACCCGATTATGCCGCCCGCCCCTGGCGGATGTGGCGCGCGAGCGATTTCCGCCGGGTCGAGGGGGTGGAAGGCCCCGTCAACTGGGACGTCGTCACACCATGAGCCAGATCGATCCGACCGCCGAGCGCCTGATCGCCGCCGCCCGCGCCGCCGCGCGCCACGCCCATGCGCCCTATAGCCGGTTCGCGGTGGGCGCCGCCTTGTTGATGGAGGACGGGTCGGTCATCACCGGCGCGAACTTCGAGAACGCCAGTTATGGCCTGTCGCTCTGCGCCGAGACGGTCGCGATCGCCACCGCCTCGGCCGCCGGGCGGCTGCGCGAGATCGTCGCGGTCGGCGTGATCGGCGGCGCGATGGACGCGAACGGCGTGCCCACCGGCACCGCCCCGGTCGGCCCCTGCGGCCGGTGTCGGCAGGTCATCAACGAGGCCGCGCAGATGGGCGGCCGCGACCTGCCCGTCCATTGCGGCGCGGCGGAAGGCGATGCGGTGCGCAGCTATCGGCTGTCCGAATTGCTGCCGGATGCCTTTGGTCCGGCGGATCTGGGGATCGGCTGAACTTCGCGCGACGCCGCGAAGACACGAAGATGTGTTCGCGCAGAGACGCAGAGTAGACGTTCCGGCCTTGCCTGCCTCATCGCCGTGAGCGGATTCCCCGTCTCTTCGCCTCCGCGCGAACACTTCGCCTCAGCTGCCCGGCTCTTCGCCCCGCACCCGCATCGCGGCAGCGGCCGCCTGGATGAACTGCCACACATCGGCCGAAAAGCCCGGATCGGCCTGCCCGTCCCACGCCGCCCGGTTCTGATGCAGCCGCGTCGCGCCCGCCCACATCTCCGGCGAGGCCACCGCGCGGAACGGCGCCAGCAACGCGAACCACTCGCGTACAAAAGCCTGCGCCGCCTCCGAACCGGGGTCGAGCGGCAATGCGGCGGCGATCCGCTGGCCCAGATCGGCCCATTGCGCCTGATAGGCGTCCTGATCGAAATCGGGGGAGAGCGCGGCCATCCGCTCGGCCCAATGGGCCTGTTCCTCCTTGGTGAAATGCTGGTCGGCCACGGCCTTCCATTGGGTCGTCGTCATGCTGTTTCCCTTGCGAATCAGCGAGCAGAGCGTCGCGACGTCGATGCGCTCGCCGGCATCGATGCGGGACTGGATGGAATGAAGCAGGGTCGCCGTATCGGCCAGCACGGCGGCTTGCGCCTCGACCACCGCCAGTTGCGCCGCGACCATCGGTCCCAGCCGCGCATCGGGCAGGTCGAGCATCCGCCCGATCGCCGCCAGCGTGAACCCGGCCCGTTTCAGCGCGACGATCGCGTGCAGCCGCTCGAGTTCCCCTGCACCGAAGATGCGCCGCCCGCCCTCGCTGCGCAGCGGCCGGATCAGCCCGCGCGCCTCGTAAAAGCGCAACGCCCGGCTGCTGAGCCCCGTGGCCTTCGCGATCTCGGCAATATCCAGCATCTTCGTCATGCGGAGCAGCCTACCGCTTGACGCAACGTCAACCGCAAGCCCCATTTTGCGTTTCCACGCTTGCCCTGTCCGGGCGATCCGGCAATGAGCGGCAACGCTTAAGGGGAATGAAGATGTCGATCCTGTCCGACCGCTGGATTCGCGAAGCCGCGCAGACCCAAGGGATGATCGAGCCCTTTGTCGAGAACCAGCGCCGCGACGGCTGTATCAGCTATGGCCTGTCCTCCTATGGCTATGACGCGCGGGTGGCGGACGAGTTCAAGATCTTCACCAATGTCGACAGCGCGGTCGTCGATCCCAAGGACTTCGCGTCGAACAGCTTCGTCGATCGCAAGACCGATGTGTGCATCATCCCGCCCAACAGCTTCGCGCTGGCGCGGACGGTCGAATATTTCCGGGTGCCGCGCGACGTGCTGGTCATCTGCCTGGGCAAGTCGACCTATGCGCGCTGCGGTATCATCGTGAACGTCACGCCGCTGGAGCCGGGTTGGGAGGGGCATGTGACGCTGGAATTTTCCAACACCACGCCGCTGCCTGCGAAAATCTATGCCAATGAAGGCGCCTGCCAGTTCCTGTTCCTGAAGGGCAACGAGCCCTGCGAGACCAGCTATGCCGACCGCGCGGGCAAATATATGGGCCAGCGCGGCGTCACCCTGCCCCGGCTGTGACCGGGCAACCGTAACGCTCCCAAAGCTCACGGGCCTCGACCGTCGGTTGCGACCCGGATGGCGACACGAGGACGATGATGGCCCTCATCAAGACCGGGTTGATCTATTTCGATCAGGCGATCCGCCACGGCTCGATCCGCAAGGCGGCGGAATCGCTCAACATCGCATCCTCGGCGGTCAACCGGCAGCTGTTGCAGCTCGAAGAGGAGCTGGACGTGCAACTGTTCGTCCGCATGCCGCGCGGGATACGCCCCACCGCTGCGGGCGAGGCGTTGCTGGCCTATATCCGCCGCTGGAAGCGCGAGAGCGTCGCGCTGCGCCACGAGATGCTGCGGCTGCGCGGCGGGGAGCGTGGCCATATCCGGATCGCCGCCGCCGAGAGCCTGGCCGACGACCTCGTGCCGCGCACCATCGTCCGCTACAAGGAGCGCTTCCCGCTGATCGAATTCTCGCTGCTGGCGGGCGACAATCACCGGGTGAAGGCGGAATTGCTGTCCAAGGAGGCGGATGTCATCTGCGCCTTCGACCTGACGGGCACCGCGCGCACCGCGACGGTGGCGCATGTCCAGACGCCGATCGGCGTCATCACCCCGCCGGGCCATCCCCTTTCCCTGCTGGACCGTGTGACCCTGTCCGACTGCGTTCCCCATGCGGTGGTGACGCCGCATGACGACTGGCTGAAGCAGAGCGTGCTGCACGATCTGTTCGACATGAGCGACGTGCCGCTCAAGCGGGTCGCCACGGTCGAGCGGATCGATACGCTGAAGAATCTGGTGCGCGCCGGGGTCGGCATCGCCTTTCTCTCGCGCATCGGGCTGGAGCGCGAGCTGGCGGCGGGCGAACTCTGCTGGATTCCGCTGGCCGAGGGGATCGTCCGCCCGGCCAGCGTGTCGATGCTGCTTCAACGCGGCCGGGTGCTGCCCATCTATCTCAGCACCTTTGTCGACATGCTGAAGGAGGAGTTCGCCCGGCTGGGCGAATAGTCGACTTAACCCGACGCCACCGCGCCCGGCATGGCGGGCTCCGCCTCCACCGCGTCCGCCAGCCGCCGCGCGAGGAAGGCGCAGGCGATCAGCTGCAACTGGTGGAACACCATGACCGGCAGCAGGACGACGCCGACCTGCGCGGGCGGGAACAGCACGCCCGCCATCGGCACGCCCGTCGCCAGGCTCTTCTTCGACCCGCAGAAGCGCATCACGACCGCATCCTCGGGCGCCAGCTTCATCGCCCGCGCCATCACGCCGGTCAGCACCAGCACCACCGTCAGCAGCAGCGCGCACCAGCCGACGAGTTCCGCCAGCTCCAGCGCGCCGACCTGTGACCACAGGCCCTGGCTCACCGCCGCACCGAAGGCGGTATAGACGACCAGCAGGATCGATCCGCGATCGAGCGTCGTCACCAGCCGCTTGCGCGCCGCGATCCACGCGCCGATCCAGGGGCGCAACATATGCCCCGCCGCGAACGGCACCAGCAATTGCAGCACGATCGCCCGCACGCTGCCGAACGACAGCTCGACGCCCCCGGTGCCCGGAAGCAGCAGGGCGGCCAGCGCGGGCGTGACGGCGATACCCAGCAGGTTGGACAGCGAGGCGCTGCACACCGCCGCCGCGACATTGCCGCGCGCGATCGCGGTGAAGGCGATTGAGGATTGCACGGTCGAGGGCAGCAGGGTCAGGAACAACAGGCCGGTGGCGAGGCTGGGCGACGGCAGGCCGCTGCCCGCGATGGCGAGCCCCAGCAGCGGGAACAGTACGAAGCTGGTCGCCAGGATCGCCGCATGCAACCGCCAGTGCCGCGCCCCCGCCAGCAGGGCGCTGCGCGACAGTTTCGCGCCATGGACGAAGAACAGCGCGACGATCGCGGTATCGGCGGCAAGGTCGAAGACCCGCACGCCGACACCGCGCGGCGGCAGCAGCGTGGCGATCAGCACGGTCGCCAGTAGCATCAGGACATAGGGCTCGATCGTGGCGAGCAGGCGACGGATCATCGGGGCACTCCGGCGGGAAGGAACGGGATCAACTGCCCCGATAGGTGGAATAGCTGTAGGGCGAGACGAGCAGCGGCACGTGATAATGCCCCCCCTCCGGCGCGATGCCGAAATCGATCGTCACCCGGTCGAGAAAGGGCGGATCGGGCAGTTCCACTCCGGCGGCGCGGAAATAGTCGGCGACCGCGAAGCACAATGCATGGCGTCCCGGCGAAACCGGCACGGCGGCCAGCGCGGGACAGCGCCCATCGGCATTGGTCACGCCATCGAACAACCGCATTCCGTCGCCGTCGAGCAGCGTGACGGCGATGCCCGCCGCCGGCCGGCCATGCGCGGTGTCGAGAACATGGGTGGACAGGGTCGCACTCATGCCACCGCCCCCGTGCGCGGCCATGCCCCGATGAATTCGGGCTCGTCATAGTCGAGATAGGCGGCGATCATCGCATCGCGGTCGTCGAGGAACAGCTGGTCGGCCACCCCCGCCACCAGCCGGGGCAAGGCGTGGCGCAGTCCCGACAGCGCGGAGGCCGACAGGCCGAGGCTGATGAGTCCCGAATAGTTGAAGGCGAACAGCCCGTGCAGCGCCGCCGCATCGTCGGGCGTGCGCGGCAATAGCTGGAATTGCGGCCCCAGATAGGGATGCGCATCGATCAGCGGATGCGACGCCTCCGCCGGGCGATAGCGGTCGGACCAGCGCGCGATGCCGTCGGCGACCAGCGCCAGTTCGGGGCGCAGCGCCGGATCGGTGACCAGCCCGGTCGACAGGACGAGGAAGTCGAACGTCTCGGTCCCGCGCGGGGTGGTGACCGCGACCGCATCGCCGGTGTCCGCCACGTCCAGCCACGGCGTGCCGAGATGCAGGTGAAAGCCGGGCAGCGCCGACGCGCGGTCAAACGTGTCGTTGGTCGGCGGCTGGCTGCGGTCGAAGAAGGCGACCATCATCCGGTATTTGGCGGCATCGTCCAGCGCGGGGAAGCGGCCGATGATCCCGCTGCGCTCCATATGCCGGATCGGATTGACGCGCGGCAGTTCCGGGCGGCGGACGAAGACATGCGCCTCGGCCACCCCGGCGGACAGCGCGGCATGGGCATTGTCGAACGCCGAAGCCCCCGCCCCCAGCAGCGCGATGCGCTTTCCGGCCAGCCCCGCATAATCGATCGCCGCCGAGGTATGGGCATAGCGGGTCGCGGGCAGCCGATCGCGCACCAGTTCGGGCACGTGCCAGTTGCCGCCCCCCTGGATGCCGGTCGCCAGCACGACCTTGCGCGCGAGCAGCGGCGCACCGTCGGCGAGGTGGACGCGAAACCGCCCGCCCAGCGGCTCGATCAGCGTCACCCGCGCCTCGTTGCGCACCGGCAGGTTCAGGACGGCGCGATACCAGCGCAGATAGGCCATCCAGTCGCGGCGCGGGATCTTGTCCAACGCGTCCCATCCTTCCGCCCCATGCTGCGCCTCCCAAAAGGCGCGGAAGGTCAGCGAGGGGATCCCCAGGTCGATCGCGGTCAGGTGCTTGGGCGTGCGCAGCGTCATCATCCGCGCATAGGTGTCCCACGGCCCCTCATAACCCGCCGGATTTTCGTCGAGGACCAGGATGTCCGACACGCGCTCGCGCAACAACCCGAACGCCGCGCCCAGCCCGCTCTGCCCGCCGCCGACGATGATGACGTCATGGACATGGCCCTCCGCCATGGGCTGCGGCACCGTCCAGGCGGGGCCGCCATGCGCCAGGCGTTCGAGATCGGTCGCGACCTGCTGGGCCAGCGCGGCCAGGCCGATGGGTTGGGTCATGCCAGGGTCTCCAGTCGCAGGCGGACGATATGGCCGATCTCGGCCAGCGCGGTTTCGACCTCGGCCTCGCGGTCGTTGGCCAGCCGCTCGGCCATGGCGCGCAATATGCCCGCCCGGTCGGTCCGCCGGACACAGATGACGAAGGGAAAGCCGAACCGCTCGCCATAGGCGGCGTTCAGCGCATGGAAGCGCTCAAACTCTTCCCGGGTCATGCGGTCCAGCCCGGCCGAGGCCTGCTCGCTGCGCGACTCCTCGGTCAGCGTGCCCGCGATCGCGGCGCGCCCCGCCAGTTCGGGATGGGCGCGGATCACCGACAGCCGCTCGTCGGGCGTGGCGTCGGCGAGCACCGCCACGATCCCCTCCGCCAGATCGGCAAAGGGCCGCCGCGCCGCCGCGCGCTCCACCACCCAGGGCGAATGCTCGACCACGCTCGCATAGCGCGCGACGAAGGCCTCGCTCGACATGGCATTGAAATCGCTATCGGTCATGATCCCGCCCCCTCGATCGAGACATGCGCGGCGACGACCTTCCAGCCATCGGGAAAGCGCACCCAGGTCTGGCTCTGCCGCCCGCGCCGGGCATCGCCTTCGCGGAAGAATTCGGCGTTGGCGGTGGCATGGTCGCGGCCGAAGCTATGGATGGCGACCGTTCCGAGCCGACGCTGCGGCGAACCGCCGCGTCCCTTGCGAAAGGCGCGGATGGCCTCCGCGCCGTACAGCACCTCGCCCACGCCATAGCGGATCGTGGTCGGATGATCGTGGAACAGCCGGTCCATCGCGGGCACGTCATCGGCCATCAGTGCGGCTTCATAAGCGGTGAAGGCGGCCATGACCTCGGCCACCACTTGCGGATCGTCGATCATCATCTCGGGCGTCATGCCGGGTGCACCTGTTGCCAGTGTCGCGCGATATCGATGCGGCGCGCGATCCACGCGTCGCCGCTGGCGATCACATGATCGACGAAGCGGGCCAGCGCCGCCGCGCGGCCGGGCCGTCCGACGATGCGCCCGTGCAAGCCCACCGACATCATCCGCCCGCCCTCGGCCCGCAACTGCTCGAACGTGTCGCGCAGATAGCGGAAAAAGGGCTCGCCATCGGCAAAGCCGTTATAGGCGACGAACTTCATGTCATTGGCGTCGAGCGTATAGGGCACGATCAGCTGCGCCCGCCCGCCATTCGCCTCGGCATGGCGACGATCCCAATAGGGCAGGTCGTCGGCATAGCTGTCGGCGTCATAGACGAACCCGCCCTCCGCGGCGACCAGAGCGGCGGTCGCGGGCGAGGTGCGCCCCTGATACCAGCCCAGCGGGCGCGTGCCGGTCAGCCGGGTGTGCAGCGCGATCGCCTCGGCGATGTGCGCGCGCTCCACCTCGGGCGGGACATATTGATAGTCGATCCAGCGATAGCCGTGGCTGGCGATCTCCCAGTCGGCCGCCAGCATCGCATCGACCGCCGCCGGATTGGCGGCCATGGCGGTGGCGACGGCGAAGGCCGTCACCGGCACCTGTCGCTCGGCGAACAGTCGGTGCAGCCGCCAGAAACCGGCGCGCGCGCCATATTCGTACAGGCTTTCCATCGCCATGGCGCGGGCGGGATGGCTGGCCGCGCCGACCATCTCCGACAGGAACGCCTCCGACCCCGCATCGCCGTTCAGGACGCTGTTCTCCGCGCCTTCCTCGACATTGACGACGAACTGCACCGCGACGCGCGCGCCGCCGGGCCAGCGGGGATCGGGCGGCGACGCGCCATAGCCCACCAGATCGCGCGGCGCGGTCATACGGCATAGCTTTCGAGTGCGGCATCGACCCCGGCGCCGGCGGGCAATGTCATCCCCTCTGCCCGCAACACCGCCTCCAGCGCGGCGAGCGTCAGCAGCACCTTATGCTTCATGGCATTGTAGCCCATCGCGCCGATCCGCCAGACCTTGCCCTGGAGCGGGCCGAAGGCGGTGCCGATCTCGATCTCGAAATCCTCGCGCATCCGGGCGCGCACCCGCTCGCCGTCGACGCCGGGCGGGATGACGATGCCGGTCACGTTGGTCATGCGGAAGCGATCGTCGCCGAACACCTCCAGCCCCAGCGCACGGGCCCCGGCCACCACCGCCCGGCCCGCCGCCGCATGGCGCGCGAACCGCGCCTCCAGCCCCTCGCCCAGCGCCACGCGGGCGCATTCGCGCGCGCCGTAGAGCATCGTCGTCGCCTCGGTATGGTGGTTCAGCCGCTTCTCCGACCAATAGTCCATGATCATGGCGAGGTCGAAATAGTTGGTGCCGATCCGCACCCCGCCCGCATCGACCAGATCGTCGCGGCGAATGCCCTTTTCGACATGACGACGCCCCAGGATGCGCTCGGCGGCGCGGGGCGAGACGGTGATCGGGGCCGATCCAGACGGACCCCCCAGGCATTTCTGCAAGCCGCCGGTGACGATGTCCGCCCCCCAGCGGTCGGTGGCGATCTCCATCCCGCCGATCGTCGCGGTCGCATCGACATAGAGATACGCGCCCGCCGCTTGTGCCAGAGCCCCCACCCCGTCGAGCGGCTGCGCCATGGTGGTCGAGGTGTCGCCATGGACGCAGGCGACGACCATCGGCGCGGTCCGCTCGATCGCGTCCGCGATGGCGTCGAGCGGCACGGTCTGCCCCCAGGGGACCGACAGCCGCTCGACCTGCGCGCCGATCCGCTCGCCAATCTCCTGCAACAACAGCCCGAAGCGGCCGAAATCGACGATCAGCAGCCGGTCCCCCGGCGCGAGCAGCGAGACCAAAGACGCCTCGATCGCCGCACGCGCGGTGCCGTCGATCAGGAAGGTCCAGTAATTCTCGGTCCCGAACACCGGCCGGTACAGCGCCATGACCTGGTTCATATAACCGGTCATTTCCGGATCGAACTGGCCGAGCAGGTCCGCACTCATCGCGCGCAGCACGCGCGGATGGGCATTGACCGGCCCCGGCCCCATCAGCAGCCGCTGCGGCGGATCGATCTCGCCGAAAAGGTCAGGCGTCACGATAATCTTCTCCCAATCGGTCGATAAAGCCGCGCATCGCGGCAAAGGCGGCATCGGCATCGGCCGGGTCGACATGCTCGGCCGGGTTGTGGCTGATCCCCCCGGCACAGCGCAGGAACAGCATCGCGATCGGCCCCAGCGCGACCATCGCCATCGCGTCATGCCCCGCGCCTGACATCAGCCGACGCGAGCCCTGCCCGGTGGCGACGACCGCCGTGTCGAGCAAATCCATCAGCCCCGGATCGCACGGGCATGGCGGCAGGTCGTGGACCGTCGCGACGGTGAGGGTCACGCCCCGATCGCGCGCGATGGCCTCCATCGCCGCGCCGATCGCGGCGGCGGCGCGGTCGCGGCGGTCGGTCGCGCCTGCGCGAATGTCGACGGTGAAGCGCACCTCGCCCGCAATTACGTTCGCCGCCCCCGGCGCAACCTCGATCCGGCCGACCGTCGCGACCAGATCGGACGCGGCGGCGACCGCGATGTCCTCGACCGCCGACACCATGCGCGCGGCGGCGGCCAGCGCGTCGCGGCGCAAGGGCATGGTGACGGTTCCGGCATGGCCCGCGACGCCGTTTACCGTCACCTCGAGGCGGAGTTGCGCTGCGATGCCGGTCACGACGCCCAGCGCCAGCCCCTCGGCCTCCAGCACCGGACCCTGTTCGATATGCGCCTCGAGATAGGCGATCATCGTGCCCGGCGCGCGACGTGCCGTGGCGAGCGCGGCGGCCTGGCTGCCGAACTCACGCAGTGCGGTATCGACGCTGATCCCCGCCGCATCGGCCATGTCGGCTGCGCCCGGCGTCAGCGTGCCCGCCACCGCGCGGCTGCCCAGCATCGCGGCGGGAAAGCGCGATCCCTCTTCGTCGCCAAAGCCGATCACCTCGATCGCAAAGGGCAGCCTGCGCCCCTCGGCATGAAGTGCGGCGACGCATTCGATGCCCAGCATCACGCCCAGCGGCCCGTCATAGGCCCCCGCATCGCGCACGCTGTCGAGATGGCTGCCGATCACCAGCGCGGGCGCGTCCGGGCGGGCGCCCTCATAGCGGCCGATCAGGTTGACGGCGGCGTCATGGCGGACCGTCATGCCCGCCGCCTCCATCCACGCCCCGACGCGTTCGATCGTCGCGCGATAGGCGGGGGTCAGCCAGCCGCGAAACAGCCGGTCCGCCCGGTCGCTATAGGGCGCCCGCGACAGTTCGAGACAGCGCGCCACCGCGCGCGCGCCGGATGCGGTCGTCGTCACCATGTCGCCACCATCCCGTCGCTGCGCGGATCGGCCGCGCCCTCGATCATCCCACCGGGATGGCGCAGGATCGCCCCGGCATGGCCCATCATCGACGACCGGCCGGGCACGTGTTCGACCGCATGGCCCGCCGCCGCCAGTCGGTCGTACAAGGCCGGGTCGAACCCCGCCTCGATCTTCAGCGTCGTGCTCTGGTCGCCCCAGGTCCGCCCGAGCAGCCAGCGCGGGGCGTCCACCGCCGCCTGCAAAGGCTGGCCAAACAGCGCGTGGCGGGTGAAGATCGCCGCCTGGGTCTGCGGCTGTCCCTCGCCGCCCATCGTGCCATAAGCCATGACCCGGCCATCGTCGAAGCGCGCCAGCGCCGGGTTCAGCGTGTGGAACGGCCGCGCTCCGGGTCGCAACCGGTTGGGGCCGTCACCGTCGAGCGCGAAGGAGCATCCCCGATTCTGCCACACGATGCCGGTCCGGGGCAGGACGATGCCCGATCCGAACTCGAAATAGGTGCTCTGGATACAGCTGACGACCTGGCCGCGCGCGTCGGCCGCGCCGAACCAGGTCGTGTCGCCCAGCGCCGGGGGATGCGGCCATGGCGCGGCGCGGTCGGGGTCGATCGCCCCGGCCATGCGGTCCAGCGCGGCGGCATCGCGCAGCAACGCCTGCGCATCCTGGGTCATCGTCGCCGGGTCGCCGACATGCGCGTCGCGCCAGCGGAACGCCTGCTTCGTCGCCTCGACCAGCCGGTGGACATGGTCGAATCCGTCGGCCTCGGCCGCCCGCAGCCGGTCGAACAGCGCCAGGATCAGCAGCGACGCCACCCCCTGCGTCGGCGGCGGCAGGTTGAACAGGCGCGCGCCGGTGATCGCCACCTCCAGCGGCGTGACATTGCGCGCGTCGAAGGCGGCGAGGTCGGCCGCCGCAAGCGGACTGCCGAGCTGGGCGAGGTCGTCGGCGATTAGCTGTGCCAGCGCGCCGCGATAAAAGCCGTCCAGCCCTTCCCCCGCCAACCGTTCCAGCGTCGCCGCCAGCGCGGGCTGGCGGAGCAGATCCCCCTCGACCAGCGGACGGCCTTCGGGCTCGAAGACGGATGCATAGGCGCCGGGTAGATCGCGTAGTGCGGGCGACGCGGCGGCGGCGACCTGCGCTCCGCCCGCCGTGACGACCACGCCACTCCGGGCGTGATGGATGGCATCGCGCAGCAGCCGGTCGAGCGGCAGGGTCGCGCCGCTCTGCGCCAAGGCCGCCTGCCACCCCGCGACGGTCCCTGCCACCGTGTTCGCCGCCAGGGCCCCGCGCCACGGAATGGTCGCATGGTCGCGGTATAGCGTGCGGTCCGCCGCCAGCGCCGCCGCACCGCAGCCGTCGATCGCCCAGGTCCGGCCGTCCGGCTCGGCGACCAGCCAGAAGCCGTCGCCGCCGATCCCGGTCATGTGCGGATAGACCACGGCCAGGCAGGCGGCGGTCGCCACCGCCGCCTCGACCGCGCTGCCGCCCTCGGCCAGCACGTCGCGTCCGGCCTGCGCCGCCAGATGGTGCGGGGCGCTGACCATGCCGCGCAAGCAACGGGGGGTCGCGCGCATCATGCCGCCTCCGCCAGAAGAGGAACGGGCGGACAGGCCACCAGCCCCGCCGCGACCAGCGCCGCCGCCGTGTCGAACAACAGCGCCTCACGCCCCGGCGCGGCGATCAACTGCACGCCGATCGGCAGCACCCCCTCGGCCTGGGCCAGCGGCACCGAGAGGATCGGCACCCCCGCCAGGCTCAGCGGCTGGGTGTGCAGGCCCAGATCGGCGCGTGCGGACAGGGTCTGGCCGTCAATGACGATCGTCGTCGCATCGATCCGGGGCGCAGGCATCGGCGTCGCGGGGGCCAAGAGCAGGTCATGCCCGGCCAGCGCGTCGGCGACCTCGGCCACGAAGCGCGCGGCGACCGCCTCGGCATCGCGGACGGCTGCGACCGGCTGAAGCGCCCCCGCGATCAGCCGGTCGCGCGTTGCCGGATCGAACGCCATCGCGTCGCGGCGCAGCGCGGGCAAATGGCGATGGCCACCCTCGGCCCCGGTCAGCAGAAAACCGGCCGACCGCGCGGCGGCAGCATAGCACAGCACGACCGGCGGCCCCGCCTCCAGATGCGCGGCGATCCGATCGATCCCGGCAAGGACGGCGGCATCGGCCCGCCCGGCGAACCATCCGCCCAGCGCCGCGACACGCACCGGCCCGGCCTCTGACGGCGACACCGCCTCGCCAAGCATCACCGCATGGGCGAGCGCCATATCCTCGGACGAGCGGGCGAAGCATCCGACCGTGTCGAGCCGCTCGACAAAGGGATAGACGCCCTCGACCGACAGCGCGCCGAAGCTCGGCCGCAACCCGAATATCCCGCACAGGCTGGCGGGCACGCGGATCGATCCGTTGGTATCCGATCCCAGCGCCAGCGGGACCAGCCCCGCACCGACCAGCGCCGCCGACCCGCCCGACGAGCCACCCGCCAGCCGATCGGGATCGTGCGGGTTGCGGGTGGTGCCGTAATGGGCGTTCTCGGTGGAGAAGCCATAGGCGAACTCGTCCATATTGGCCGTCGCGACCAGCACCGCCCCCGCCGCGCACAGCCGCGCGACGACCTCGGCATCGCGGGCCGCCGCCGGGGCCTGCGCGCGTTGCCGGGCACCCGCCGTCGTCGTCTCCCCGGCGACGTCGAACAGGTCCTTGACCGCAAAGGGCACGCCTGCGAGCGGGCCGGGATCGCGTCCGGCGGTGACCGCCGCGTCGACCCGCGCCGCATCGGCCAGCGCCCTCTCCCGCAGCAACCGGGTGGCTGCGTTCAGGCCATCGTGCCGCGCGATGCGGTCGAGCGTGTCGATCGCGACCTGCCGGGCCGATAGCCGCCCCTCGCGAACCTGGGCGGCGATGGCGCAGGCGGTTTCGGGCACCGCGCTCATTCCGCGTCCTCCGCCAGAGCTTCGCGCACGACGGCATGATGCCGCGCCAGCAATTGCTGGTTGGCGACGACGCCGTCCAGCGCCGCTGCCGGAAGGACCAGCCCCAGGCGTTCGGCCTGAAGGATAGCGGCGTTGCGTTCGGCTTCCGTCGGCTGCGTCATGCTATCGTCTCCCCATCGCTCGGCGCGCGGTCAGAAGCTGTACCGCACGCGGCCGATGACGGTGCGCGGCGGGATCAGCTGGTCGAAGGTGGCGTTGACGCCGAACACGTCGGTGAAGCGCGTGCTGATGCCGTCGGTGTCGAACAGGTTCTGCGCGCTCAGGCTGATGTCCCAGCCGCCGCCGAACCGGACGCCGCCGGTCAGGTTGACCTGATTGTAACCGGGGATTCGGTCGATCGCGGGATTGTTGAACACGCGCGCCTGCATCGCGCCGCGCCGGATGAACAAGCCGGAGGCATAGCCGCGCAGCCCGTCGCCGAACTGATGGTCCCAGTTCACGCCCGCCGTGGCGCTGAACGCGGGCGTCTTGGCGAGTTGGTTGCCGTACAAATCGCCGATGACCGCCGCACGGGCCAGCGTCACGGCAGGCGCGAAGATGCTGAGCCGCTGGTTGACGACCAGATTCCGCTCCGCCGCCGTCGCATTCACGCTGTCCAGCGCGCGGGCATGGCCGCTGACCTTGCTGTCGAGCAGGGTCAGGCCGGTGTTGAACCGCAGGTCGCGGCTGGGCGCGAAGGTCACTTCCGCCTCCGCCCCCAGGATGCGGCTGCGCGGGATATTGGCGACGCCGCTCGACCGATTGCGCGGGTCGCTGGTCATATATTGCAGGTCGACATAGTCATAGCCGAACCCGGCCAGATTGGTGCGCAGCCGTCCGTCGAGGAAGTCGGCCTTCAACCCCAGCTCATAGGCGTCGATGCGTTCCGGGCGGAAGGTGCGGAACACCAGATCCTCGGCCACATCGGCAATGCCATAGGTCAGGTTGTTGCCGCCCGGCTTGAACCCGCGCGTATAGGAGGCATAGGCCATGCGATTGCGGCCCAGGTCGAACTCCACCGCCGCGCGCCCCGTCACCGCCGTCCCCTGCGACGTAATGAGCGCGGTCGGTCGGCCGGTCGACAGGGTGAAGAAGTTATAGTTGCGGTTGGTCGCCCGGTCGTCGGTATAGCGCAGCCCGCCGGTCATCCGCAGCCGGTCGGTCGCATGCCAGGTCGCCTGTCCGTAAAAGGAGAAGGAGCGGCGCTCGGGAAAGAAATCGCTCTGGAAACCGATGTCCCCGGCGGGCGGCAGGCCGTTATTGGCGACCGCGTTGAACGGATCGAGCACCCCGTTGCGGTTGCGATCCACCCGCTCGAACGAATGCGCCTCGATCTTCTGCTGGAACCAGAAGGCGCCGAGCACCCAGTCGACGCTGCCGAACAAAGGCGTGCGCGACACGAGGTTCAGCTCGGAGGTATAGGAGCGATGCGCCTGGTCCTGCCGCTCATAGAAGCTGCGCTCGACGGCCAGCGGCCCCACCAGCGCCACGTCGGAAAAGTCGTTGTCGCGATATTTGCGGACATCCTCGCGCTGGTGGCTGCCCAGATATTTGACGGTGAAGCCCGGCAGGTCCCAGGTCGCGACCAGGCTGTACAGTTGCGAGCGCAGGAACAGGTGCGACGGCGAGTCCTGCGCCAGTTGCCGGTGGCCGTCCGCGTCGCGGCGCGGGGTCGGATCGAGCAGACCGAAGCGCGCGGGCCCGTTGGTGTCGCTGCGGAATTGCTGCGCGGTCAGGTCGATATGGAAATTGTCGGCGGGTTTCCACAGCAGCTGGAACCGCCAGGCCGCGTCGTTGCGCTGGTCCAGCTTCTGCCCCAGCCGGATGTTCGTCGTGGTGCCGTCCTGCTTCAGCCAGCTTCCCGTCGCGCGCACCGCCATCGTCGATCCGATGGGCAAGTTCACCGCCGATCGCAGGTTGCGATAGTCGAACGATCCATAGGCCGCATCGACATAGCCCTCGGTCCGGTCGAGCGCGGGCGCGACCGTGACCAGATTGATCGCGCCGCCGGTCGAGTTCTGGCCGAACAGCGTCCCCTGCGGCCCGCGCAACACCTCGACCCGCCCCACATCCAGGAAGTTGCCGCCCAGCGCGAAGGGCGACACGATATAGACGCCGTCCTGGTGATAGGAGACGGACGGCGCGGCGACGTCATTCTGGTTCGCCTCCTGCCCGACGCCGCGAATGGACAGCGTGGTGCGCTCCCCCTCGGCATTGCCGACGGTCAGGCCGGGGGCCAGCGCGCTCAGATCCTGGAAGGTGTTGATGTTGTTCGCGACCAGCGCATCGCCGGTCAGCGCGGTGATCGCCTGCGGCACCTGCTGCAACCCCGCCTCGCGCTTTTCGGCGGTGACGACGATGTCGGGCAGATATTCCTCCTGCGCCGCATCCGCCGGCGTCGCGACCTGCGCAGCGCACGGATCGGTCAGCAGCGTCGCGCAGGACAGCAGCAGCGACCATTTCGTCCAGTTCATCATTTGCCCCCGCACCTGATTCCGCATGGGCCGGGCGCCGTTCTTCATCCATCCGCCGGATGATGTCGCGCGGCGCCGCCCGCTTTCGAGGGCTGTGTTAGCGTCGACAAATGGGGCGGCAGAAGCGCAATATTCCGCCTCGAGCGCGCGCATTTTTCGCTCACCCTTTCGGCATGGTCAGTCGAAGCTCTGCCGCTCGAACCTGTCGAAATCGCGTTCGAGCCGTGCCTCCAGCCGCGCCTTGGCATGGGTCGCGGTAAAAGCGCGGCACGCGGGGGTATCGAGGCGATCGCAGGCCGCGACACGGGCCCCGCCCGCGCGGTCGCGCCACAGGCTGTCTCCCGGCAGGAAGGAATAGTGCAGCGAGTCGCGCGCCATCTGCTTGAGATCGGGGTAGCGCAGCTTCTGCTCGGTCACTCCGCGAAGATATTCGTTGGTCATGTCGCTGCGCGAGACGCCCTCGTCATCGGTCGACAGGACCACCGGCACGCCCGCCTGACGATAGAGCGACAGCGGATGGTCGCGCCCCTTCACGCCCAGGATCACCGCGTTGCTGGTCAGGTTGATCTCCACCGCCACCCGGTCGCGGGCCATGCGGGCGAGCAAGGCGCGGGCATCGGTTTCATAGGAAATGTCGACACCATGGCCGATCCGGCGCGCGCCCGCGACCTCCACCGCGTCCCGGATATGAAAGGCCAGGTCGCGCGGGGGGACCAGCCCCAAGGTCAGTTCGCCCGCGTGCAGCGACAGCGGAACGGCGGGATAGCGCGCCTTCAGGAAGCGCAGCATCCGCATGTGCAGCGCATAGTCGCGCAGCGCGACCGGATCATGTTCGGGCGCGACGATATTGACCGCCACGAAGCGCGGGTCGCCCTGCGCCAGCGCAAATCCCAGCGCGAGTTCGGCGAAGACCTGCACCGGCGGCCGGGTGCGGATGGCGGCATATTGATACCGGATTTCCGTCGCGCAGGAGGGCTTCGGGTTGGCCGTGGCGCAACCGTCGATCGATGCCATCTCCGCCTCATAGGCGTCATATTCCGCCCGCGTCGCCTGCACCGCGCGGGGCAGTTCCGGCGCGATCCTGGCATAGAGCGCGGCCAGATCGCCCACATCGCCTTCCCCGACCTTGGCCAGCAAGGGCTGCGTCGCGGCCGAACCGGTGCTCAACTCGGCATAGGACACGCCGTCGGCGGCGGCCTGCTCGCGCGCCAGGGCGAGCACCTTGCCGCCATGCCGTGCGGCGATCGGCCCGAAGGCCCCGAAGGTCGCAAAGAATCGGTCATAGCCGGATATGCGCGGATCGCCGGTCCCGGCTTCGAAGCCTCGCGTGGAAAAAGCGTCGACAAAGGCGGCGTAGCGCGGATAGTCGCGGACCAGATCGGCCGCCGCGACCCGGCCGGGCGCGTCGCAGGGTGCGGGCGCCACGCCGACGGGATCGGTCGACAGGCACAGTCCCTCCGCCGCCGCCCATTGCAACATATCCTCGGCATAGACCGCGCCGCCCGCATGATTGTGCAGGTCGCCGCCCTTGGGCATGGTCTGAAGGAACATGCGCAGCCGTGGCGGGCTGTCCGCGATACTGTCCAGATAGGCGGCGGTCCGTGCCTCGGGCGATGTCGGTGCGGCCGCCCCGCCGAGCATCGCCGCCGCCAGCACCAGCATCGCGCAGGTCGCACCGGCGCGCCCGCGCCTGCCCCTGCGACCGTCATTGCAACGGGCGTTCATTCGCTATCCCCCTTGATGATGCCAGCCTGTCTAGGGAGCGGATTCCGCTCCGCCCATCGCAATATCCGGCACGTCGCGTTGCCTTAAACCGCGCGCGAGGCGTACCAAGGGGTGCGCTCATTTTTGCAACGATCTATCCCGTTCATTGATGTAGATCGGTCGGGCACTGAGTGGCATGACGCCCGTGAGGCGGATTTCGGGGGACGCAATGACAGATCGAGCAGCAGTGACGGAAGGACCGGCATCGACCGCGCTGGAACGCCGTTTCCTGTTGCGCGAGCGCGGCACCTCGCTGCGGACGGAGGTGCTGGCGGGAACCACCACGTTCCTGACCATGGCTTATATCGTGCTGGTGAACCCCGCGATCCTGGGACAGGCGGGGATGCCGGTCGCGGCGGTCGCCGCCGCCACCTGCTTCGCCGCCGCCTTCGCCTCGATCCTGATGGGGATGGTCGCCAATGTGCCGCTGGCGCTGGCGCCGGGCATGGGCCTGAACGCCTATTTCAGTTTCACCGTCGTCCAGCAGATGGGCATCCCCTGGCCGGTCGCGCTGGGTTGCGTGCTGATCTCGGGCGTCTGCTTCCTGATCCTGACGCTGACCGGGGTGCGACAGCTGATCGTCTCGGTCATTCCGTCGCATCTGTTCGCGGCGGTGGCGGGCGGGATCGGGCTGTTCATCGGCTTCATCGGGCTGAGGAATGCCGGGATCGTCGTCGCCAGCCCCGCGACGCTGGTAACGCTGGGCCCGTTGACCCAGCCGGGCGCGGCGCTCGCGCTGCTGGGGCTGTTGCTGATCGCGATGCTGAGCATCTGGAACGTGCGCGGCGCGATGCTGATCGGGATCGTCGTCACCACCGCCGTCGCCTGGATGACCGGCCAGGTCACGGTGAAGCCCGAACCCTATAGCCTGACCATGCTGACCGAGACCGCGTTCCGCATCGACCTGCCCGGCGTGTTCGGGGCGGGCGGGCGGCACGGGCTGGGCCTGTTCGAGATATTGTTCGTGTTCCTGTTCGTCGACCTGTTCGACAATATCGGCACGCTGGTCGCGGTGACCAAACGCGCCGGGTTGATCGACGCGGCGGGTCGTATTCCCGGCCTGAACCGCATCCTCCTGACCGATGCGGTGGCGACCATGGTCGGCGCGGTGGCGGGCACCAGCACCGTCACCAGCTATGTCGAGAGCGCGGCGGGGGTGCAGGCGGGCGGGCGCACCGGGCTGACCGCCATCGTCACCGGCCTGTTGTTCCTGCTGATGATGTTCGTCGCGCCCTATGCGCAGCTGGTGCCGCTGGCCGCCACCGCGCCCGCGCTGATCGTCGTCGGCGGGCTGATGCTATTGCCGCTGGCCGAGGTGAAATGGGACGATCCGCTGGCGGCGATCCCGGCTTTCCTGACCGTCGCGATGATCCCGCTGACCTTCTCGATCGCCAATGGCCTGGCCTTCGGCATCACCGCGCATGCCATATTGAAGGCGGCGCGCGGACAGGCGACGCGGGCCGACTGGTTCCTGTTCCTGCTCGCCGCCCTGTTCGTCGCGCGCTTCGTCTGGATGGGAGCGGCGTGAGGCGATGACGATCCGCTTCCTTCTCGACGATGCGGTGGTGGAGGTCGCCGACGCGGAGCCGACCGCGACGCTGCTCGACCATCTCCGCTATCGCCTGCGCCGCACCGGCACCAAGGAGGGTTGCGCCGAGGGGGATTGCGGCGCCTGCACCGTCTTGGTCGGCGAGCCGGACGGAGAGGGCATCGCGTGGCGCGCGGTCAATGCCTGCATCCTGTTCCTGCCGATGATCGACGGCAAGGCGGTGCTGACCGTCGAAAGCCTGTCGCGCGGCGAGACGCTGACCCCGCTCCAGTCGTGCATGGCGCGCAACGGCAGTTCGCAATGCGGCTTCTGTACGCCGGGTTTCGTCATGTCGCTCTATGGCCGCGCGGTGGGCGCGGCGGGGCACGCGCTGTCGGTTGCCGACGTGATCGCAGGGAATCTGTGCCGGTGCACCGGCTATGGCCCGATCCTCGCCGCCGCCGAGGACGCGCCCCGGATCGACCGCGACGATGCACGACTGGCCACTGCGCTGCGCGACCTTCGGACGGCCCCAGAGCCGACAGAAACGAACTGGTTCGCACCGCGATCGGCCGACGACCTCGCCGCGCTGCTGCTCGACCATCCCGATGCGCGGCTGATCGCCGGGGCGACCGATGTCGGGTTGTGGGTGACGAAGGGACTGCGCGACATCGACACGCCGGTCTTCATCGGCGACGTGCCCGAACTGCGCACCATCATGGAGGACACCGCCGGGGTCACGCTGGGCGCGGCGGTGCGCTATGCCGAGGCGCATGACGCGCTCGGGCGGCTGCATCCCGATCTGGGCGAGCTGGTGCGGCGGATCGGCGGGTTGCAGGTCCGCAATGCGGGCACGATCGGCGGCAACATCGCCAATGGCTCGCCGATCGGCGACGGGCCGCCCGCGCTGATCGCCCTGGGCGCGTCGCTGACGCTGCGTCGCGGCGATCGGCGTCGGACGCTGGCGCTTGAAGATTATTTCCTCGGCTATGGCCGCCAGGACCGGGCGCCCGGCGAGTTTGTCGAGCGCATCCATATCCCCCGCCCCGCCCCCGATGCGATCATCCATATCGCCAAGCTGTCGCGCCGCTTCGACAGCGACATATCCGCGGTGTGCGGCGCCTTCGCGCTGACGCTGCGCGACGGCGTCATCGCCGAGGCGCGGGTCGCGTTCGGCGGAATGGCGGCGACGCCGCGCCGTGCCCCGGCGTGCGAAGTGGCGCTGACCGGCGCATCCTTTTCGCCAGCGACGATCGCCCGCGCCGTCGCCGCGCTGCGCGAGGATTTCGCGCCGCTGACCGATGTGCGCGGCAGCGCGGCCTATCGCCACGAAGCGGCGGGCAATCTGCTGTGGCGGCTGTGGCACCGCGAACAGGGCGAGCCGGTTTCGGTCCGGGAGGCGGTCTGATGGCCGATCCCACCGCGCCCTATGCCGCCGAGCCGATCCTCAAGCCCTCGCTGCCGCATGACAGCGCGGTCCTGCATGTCACCGGCGCGGCGCGCTATGTCGATGACGAGCCCGAGCCCGCCGACCTGCTCCACCTCGCCTTCGGCCAGTCGAGCGAGACGCATGCCGAAATCGTCGCGCTCGACCTGTCGGCCGTGCGCGCCGCACCGGGCGTCGTGGCGGTCTTCACCGCGGCCGACATTCCGGGGCATAATGACGTCAGCCCGGTCGCGCATGACGACCGGCTGCTTGCGGACGGGGAAGTCCTGTATCGCGGCCAGCCGGTCTTCCTCGTCGCGGCGACCAGCCGGGGCGCGGCGCGGCGGGCGGCGCGGCTGGGACGGATCGACTATGCCCCCCGCTCCGCGCTGCTGTCGATCGCCGACGCCCGCGCCGCCGCCTCGCTGATCGAGCCGACCCAGCGCATGGCGCGCGGCGATGCCGCCGCCGCGCTCGACACCGCCCCGCATCGCCGGTCCGGCGGGTTCGCGATGGGCGGGCAGGACCATTTCTATCTGGAGGGGCAGGTCGCGCTCGCGCGTCCCGGCGAGGACGGGCAGATTCACATCACCAGCTCGACCCAGCATCCCAGCGAGGTCCAGCATCTGGTCGCCGACCTGCTGGGCGTGACGTCGGCGGACGTCACGGTCGAGGTACGTCGCATGGGCGGTGCGTTCGGCGGCAAGGAGACGCAGGCGGCCCCCTTCGCCGCCGCCGCCGCTCTGGTCGCCGCCAAGACGGGTCGCCCCGCCAAATTCTGCTGCGACCGCGACGACGACATGGTGCTGACCGGCAAGCGCCACGATTTCGAGATCGCCTATGATGTCGGCTTCGACGACAACGGCCGGATCGTCGGACTGGTGCTGCGGCTGGCATCGCGGTGCGGGGCGACGGTCGATCTGTCCCCCGCGATCAACGACCGCGCCATGTTCCATGCGGACAATTGCTATTGGCTGCCCGCGATCGAGATCGTCTCAGAACGGCTGAAGACCCATACCGTCTCCGCCACCGCCTTTCGCGGTTTCGGCGGGCCGCAAGGCATGCTGGCGATCGAGCGGGTGATCGATGCCGTCGCCGCCGCGCTCGGCCGCGATCCGCTCGCGGTGCGCATCGCCAATCTCTACGGGCCGGGGCGCGACGTGACGCCCTATGGCATGACGATCGCCGACAATATCGCGCCCGCGCTGATCGCCCGGTTGCGCGACGACAGCGACTATGACGCGCGCCGCGCCGCTATCCGCGAATTCAACGCCCGCCACACCATCCTCAAGAAAGGTATCGCGCTGACCCCGGTGAAGTTCGGGATCAGCTTCACCACCACTCATCTCAACCAGGCGGGCGCGCTGGTGCATGTCTATGCCGATGGCAGCATCCAGTTGAACCATGGCGGCACCGAAATGGGCCAGGGCCTGTACATCAAGGTCGCGCAGGTCGTGGCGGACGTCTTCGCTGTGCCGGTGACAAAGGTGCGCATCACCGCGACGCGCACCGACAAGGTGCCCAACACCTCCGCCACCGCCGCTTCGTCGGGGGCCGATCTGAACGGCATGGCGGCGTTCGAGGCGGCGCGCGCCATTCGCGAGCGGCTGGCGGGCGTGGCGGCGTCGATCGGCGGCTGTGCGGTGGAGGCGGTGCGCTTCACCCCGGCCGGGGTCGTTGCGGGGGCGGAGACGATCCCCTTCGACACGCTGTGCCGCAAGGCGCATCTGGCGCGGGTGTCGCTATCCTCGACCGGATTCTACGCGACGCCGGACATCGCCTATGACCGTGCGGCGCATCGCGGGCGCCCCTTTTACTATTTCGCCTATGGCGCGGCATGCGCGGAGGTGGTGGTGGACACGCTGACCGGCGAACACCGCGTCCTGGCGGTCGATATCCTCCACGATGTCGGCCGGTCGCTCAATCCGGCGATCGACCTCGGCCAGATCGAGGGCGGGTTCCTCCAGGGCCAGGGCTGGCTGACCACCGAGGAACTGGTCTTCGCCGAGGATGGCCGGTTGCTGACCCATTCGCCCGCCACCTACAAGATCCCGACCGCCGCCGACCGCCCGCACCGTTTCCGGGTCGCGCTGTGGGACGGGGAGAATGTCGAGCCGACGATCAACCGCTCGAAGGCGGTCGGCGAGCCGCCGTTCATGCTGGCCCAGTGCGTGCTGTCCGCGCTGGGCGAGGCGGTGGCCGCCACCGCGCCCGAACGGCGCGGCTTTCCGCCGCTGAACGCGCCCGCCACGCCCGAGGCGATCCTGCGCGCGATCGCCGCCCACCGCGCATGAACGCCCTGTGGATGACCAAGCTGCGCGCCGCCACACCCGGCGAGCGCATCGCGCTGATCACGGTGCTGGCGACCGAGGGGTCCGCACCGCGCGGAGCGGGCACGCGGATGGTCGTGACGGACGCCGCCGCGTTCGACACGATCGGCGGCGGCGCGCTGGAGCATCAGGCGATCGAACAGGCCCGTGCGATCCTGGCCCACCCACCCGGCACCTGGCGGATACAGGATTATCCGCTCGGGCCGCTGCTCGGCCAATGCTGCGGCGGGCGCGTCCGGCTGTTGATCGAGCAGATCGACCCCGATGCGTTGGGCTGGATCAAAACGGCGACCCTCGGCGCGACGCTGACCACCCTGCTGCACCCGTCCGGCATCACGCGCACCGTCGATCCGGCGGCGGCAATCGTCGCCCTGTCCGCGCGCGGCGAACGCCCCGGCGCGGGCGCATGCTGGGCCGAGCGGCTCGGCCAGTGGCATCGGCCGCTCTATCTGTTCGGTGCGGGTCATGTCGGCCAGGCCATTGCGCGTCAGGTGATCGGCCTGCCGCTGCGGCTCGCCTGGTTCGACAGCCGCGCGACGATGCAGGAGTTGGAGGGCGTGACGATCGTCGACGAGGATCGCCTGCCCGCCTGTCTGGCCGACGCCCCCGCCGAGGCGGCGGTGCTGATCCTGACCCACGACCATGGGCTCGATTACCGGCTGACCCGCGCCGCCTTGACGCGTCCGCCGCTGGCCTTTGTCGGGCTGATCGGATCGGCGACCAAGCGCGCCCGCTTCCTCGCCCGGCTGACCCGCGACGACGTGCCGGACGAAGCCCGCGCCCGGCTGACCTGCCCCATCGGACTGGCGGCGATTACCGGCAAGGAACCCGATGTGATCGCGCTGTCGGTCCTGGCCCAGCTTCTCGCGCTGGGCCGTGAGCCCGCCCCCCACCCCGCTATTGCCGAGTGACCATGACCCTTCGCCTTTTCCGCGCCGAACTTTTGTCGATCGGTGCCGATCCCCGCGACGATCCGACCGCGATCCGGCATGAGCCCGACGGGCTGCTCGCGGTCGAGGACGGACTGGTCGTGGCGCGCGGCGATTATGCGACGCTGGCGCCGCAGTTCGAGGGCGTCGCCGTCGAGCGGCTGCCCGGCATCGTCGTCCCCGGCTTTGTCGATGCGCATGTCCATTATCCGCAGATGGACCGCATCGCCTCGCATGGCGAACAGCTGCTCGACTGGCTGGAACGCCATATCTTCCCGGCCGAAAAAGCCTTTGCCGATCCCGCCCATGCCGCCGCCGTCGCCGATGCCTTCCTGACCGAGCTGCTCCGCCACGGCACGACCAGCGCGCTGGTCTTCCCGACCGTCCACCCCGGATCGGTCGACGCGCTGTTCCAGGCGGCGCTCGACCGGCGAATGCGCATCCTGTCGGGCAAGGTGCTGATGGACCTGGGGCCCGACGGCCTGCGCGACACGCCCGAGAGCGCCCGTGCGGATAGCGAGGCGCTGATCAAGCGATGGCGCGGGCGCGGGCGGCTGGGCTATGCGGTCACGCCGCGTTTCGTGCTGACCTCGTCCGACGAACAGCTCGTACAGGCCGCCGCGCTGCTCGACGCGAACCCCGATGTGCTGCTGCACACCCATCTGGCCGAGAACCGCCACGAATGCGCCGCCGTCGCGAACCGTTTCCCGCACGCGCACGACTATCTCGACGTCTATGACCGGTTCGGACTGGTCGGCCCGCGATCGGTGTTCGCGCATGGCATCCACCTGACCGACCGGAGCTGCGCGCGGCTCGCCGAGGCCGGGGCGGGGATCGCGGTCTGCCCGACCTCCAATCTCTTCCTGGGGTCGGGCTTCTTCGATTTCGGACAGGCGGACGCGCACCGGCTGCGGCTGGGCCTGGGCAGCGATATCGGCGCGGGTACGTCCTTTTCGATGCTCCACACCGCCGGGGTCGCCTATCAGGCGGCGCTCGCGCGCGAGTTGCGGCTCGATCCGTTCCGCGCGCTCTATCTGGCCACGGCGGGCAGCGCGGCGCTGCTCAACATCGGCGACCGGGTCGGGGCGCTACTGCCCGGACAGGAGGCCGATTTCGTCGTGCTGGACGAAGCCGCCACGCCGCTGCTTGCGCGGCGGACCGCCGGCGCGGACCTGGCCGCGCGGCTGTTCGCGATGCAGGTGCTGGGCGACGACCGCACCGTGCGGCGCACCTATGTGATGGGCGAATGCGCCTGGGATCGGGGGATCGGCTGATGCGCAAGCTGGGGTTGCAGCTTCTTGGATGTTTAATGGCACTGCTCGCGGCGACGATGCCCGCGCAGGCGCAGGAGAACCGCCGCCTGGTCGTCATCGATGACGAAGGCTTCGGGCTGGGCCATGTCATGCTGCTCGACGCGCCGGACGTCGAGGTGCTGGGCATCACCACCGTCACGGGCAATGTCTGGGTCAACCGCGCCACCGCCCTGGCGCTCAAGGGCGTCGAGCGGATGGGCCGGAGCGTGCCCGTCGCGCAGGGTGCGACCTATCCGCTGGTCAATTCGGAGGTGCTGACCGAACGCTGGGAGGCGCTGTACGGCAAGCTGACCTGGAAGGGCGCCTGGATGCGCCAATGGGTCGAGCCGACGAAACAGAGCACCCCGCCCTATCACCGCGCCGACGATCCGGTCGCGTTGCCCGGCGGCAATCCGACCACGCGCCCCTCGCCCGAGATCGCCGCCAATTTCCTGCTGCGCATGGTGCACGAGCATCCCGGACAGGTGACGATCATCGCGATGGGGCCGCTGACCAATCTGGCGCTGGCGCAGCGGCTCGACCCCGCCTTTGCCGGTCTGGCCAAGGAGCTGGTCTATATGGGCGGCAGCCTCAATCCCCGCCAGATGCGGGACGGCGTGTCGGCCAGCCAGTTCGCGCGCGAATTCGTCCATTCGCCGCGCCGCGAGTTCAACGCGCGCTTCGATCCCGAGGCGGCGAGCATCGTGTCGCGCAGCCCGTGGCGGCACATCACCGTCGTCCCCGCCGACCCGTCCACCGCGACCGAACTGACGCCCGCGCTGATCGCGCGGCTGCGCGCGGTGTCGCCGCCCGCCATGGCAGGCTGGATCGGGTCGCTCGAACCCGGCTTTCCGATGTGGGACGAGATCGCCGCCGCGGTCTGGCTCGACCCGAGGATCGTCACCACGCGCGACACCGCCTTTGTCGATTACGATACGCAGTTCGGGCCGGGTTACGGCGATATGCTGTCGTGGAGCCCGGGCTATCAGCCGGGGATCGGCGAACAGCGCGCGGAGGTGATCCGCGCCGTCGATCCCGCCCGGCTGGAGGCGCTGATGCTGCGGTTGCTGGCCCGTCCGACCCGGCCTCAGGCTGCGGGGGGCTGATAGGCGAACTGGGTGAAGCCCGCCTCGATCTCGCGCAGCACCATCGCGGCGGCATAGGAGGGCGTGCGCGCGGTCGCGGTGCACAGGGCCAGCGTCATCGGGCGCAGCACCTTGTCCGCGATGCGCGTGAACGCCAGCGATCCGGTGCGCACCTCGGTCGATACGTCCAGCGAGGTCAGGATGCCGACGCTGTCGCCCTGCTCGATCAGCGAGGCGATCATCTGGATATTGTCCGACGTCACCCGACGGTGGAGCGTGACGCCCGACGTCGCCTCCAGCACCGCGACCTGCTGGTGCACGGCCAGCGGCGCGGCCGGGAGGATCACCGATTCGCCGTCGCAATCGGAAAAGCGAATCTCCGGCTGCCCCGCCAGCCGATGCCCCGGCGGCGAGACGATGCCCAGCACCACGTCGACAAAGGCGCGGACCGTCAGATCCTGATAGGATTGCGGGTCGAACAGGATGCCGAAATCGACGTCATTGGCGGCGATCGCGCGCCGCACCTGCTCGTTGCCCAGCACATGCACCCCCATGGTGATGCCGGGATGGCTTTGCTGGATCGCATGGATCGCGGCGGGCATATAGCCCTTGGACAGCGCGTCGATGACCGCGATGTCGACATGGCCGCGCTTCAGCCCGCGCAGGTCCTCGATCTGGGCCAGCGTGTCCCCGAGCTGCTTCTGCCAGCGTCCGCCCGCCGCCATCATCACCTCGCCCGCCGCCGTCAGCCGCAGGCCGGTGGACAGCCGTTCGAACAGCTGCACCCCCAGCCGCGCCTCGGCATTCAGTATCTGCCGGTCGATCGCCGAGGCCGACACGGCCAGCTCATCGGCGGCGCGCCGGATCGAGCCCAGCCGCCCGACCGCCATGAAATATCGGATGAAGCGCGATAGGGCGGGCATGCTCTAATTTATGCAACGGATCGTCGTCATCATTGCGTTTGAATGCAACGATCCCGCCCCGTAGGTCAACTGCCGGTTCGGTATCATGACGCGGCCACCGTGCGATTGCCGCGCAATACGGACCGGCGTGACGACGATGGCCAGACGCCGCCGCGATCACGGGGGAGAGATCAGGGACAAACAGCGACGGACCGGTCCAGGGGAATGGGCCGGGCGTCACATGGGGGGCTGACACTGATGACGCTTGCTTGCTCGCTATCGACCATTTCGCGCGCGCCTGGGCGAGGGCGCCGCACCGGGATCGCTTTGCTCCTGTCGCTGCTGTGCGGCACCGCGATGACCACGCCCGCCCTCGCCCAGCAGGCGACGACGGCCACCCCGCCCCAGCCCGCCGCGCAGGACGGAGCGGAGATCGTCGTCACCGGATCGCTCGACGCGCTGCCGGTCAAGGATGTCGGCTCGGTCTTCGGGTTCGACAAGACGCTGGTCGAAACGCCGCGCTCCGCCTCGACGATCAGCGACGAGCAGATCGAGCGGTTCGGCATCACCGACATCTATGATCTGGTCGCGCAATCGCCCGGCACCTTCACCAACTCCTTCTTCGGAGTGGGCGGCGCGCTCGACATTCGCGGCACGCCGGGCGAGACCTATTTTCGCGGCGTCCGCCGGCTCGACAATGCGGGCAATTATCCGACGCCGATCGCGGCGGCCGACCGGATCGACATCGTCCGCGGCCCCGCCTCGCCCATCTACGGCCCGTCCAAGACGGGTGGCTATCTGAACTTCGTGCCCAAATCGGCGCGGGTCGCGGGCGGCGCGCTGCTGAGCGGTCCGACCGGCGAGGTGAGCTATACGGGCGGCAGCTGGGACCGGAACAACCTGCGCGCCGAGGTGCGCGGGCCGCTGCATCTGGCGGGCGCCGATCTGGGCTATAGCCTCTATGCCGAGGTCGAGGATTCGGGCAGCTATTACCGCAACATGTCGACCCGGCAGACGATCCTGCAAGGCGCGTTCGACCATCAGCTGACCGACCGGATCAAGATCGAGTTCGGCGGCCAGTATCAGAATTTCAAGGGCCAGCAGAATGGCGGCTGGAACCGCCTGACGCAGAAGCTGGTCGACAACGGCACCTATATCACCGGCACCGCCAAGCCGCTCGACACCAATGGCGATGGCCAGATCTCCCAGGGCGAGATCAACGCATCCATCCCCGGCGGCCTGTCGATCTTCGGCAATTACACCTGCCCCAACAGCACGTTCAGCGCGTTCGCCACCGGCTTCACCAATGCCTGTTTCACCCAGACCTATCCGCAGCTGAACCTGGTCAACACCGGCACGACGACGCTCAGCCGCCGCAACGTGCTGACCGGGCCGAACGACAAGCTGGAGAACAAGCAGACCACGCTCTATTACGACATCACCTTCGATGGGCCGAGCGACCTGACCGTCAAGAACCAGCTGTTCTTCGACCACACCCAGAACATCAACAACAATGATTACGGCTTCTCGCAGCGCGTCAAATCCTATGTGATCGAGGACAAGATCGTCATCGCCAAGTCGATCAAGACGGATATCGGCAAATTCTCCGGCCAGTTCTCGCCATCGGTACGCTATGTCAACTTCGATTATGGCGATGATTTCGATTACGAATATTTCAGCCGGGTCGACCTGACGCAAAGCTATACGCCCGCGTCGAACCGCCTGCTCGCGAACGAGTGCAATTGCGGCTATACCGACCGGGTCTTCGGCCACACCACCGACTTTGGCCTGGCCGCGCTGGTCGACCTGGATTTCGACTTCGGGCTCGATCTGCTGCTGGGCGGGCGGTACGACAAGGTGGACGCCGCGTCGCGCTATGATCCGACCGTCATGGACCGGGTGCCGACCCGGACCTCGGCCAAGGGCAGCGACGATGGCTGGTCGTGGACCGCCAGCGCGTCGTACAAGCTGCCCTTCGGCCTGATCCCCTATGCGACCGCGTCGCAGCAGGCGACCATCGTCGTCGGCCAGGGCGCCGAGGTGCTGCCCGAGGCGGTGGCATCGGGCTTCATGTCGACCTCCCGCCTGTACGAAGGCGGCATCAAGGGAAGCTGGCTGAACGAGCGGCTCTATGCGGCGCTCTCGGTCTACAAACAGAACCGGACCGACTTCAACATCCAGTCGATCACCGTCAACCAGGCGGTCGAGACCAAGGGGGTCGAGGCCGAAGCCCGCTGGGCAGTGGATCGCCACCTGCTCGTTACCGGTGCCTATACCCATACCGAGGTCGTCAACCTGACCGGCCTGCAAGCGGGTTCGCTCTTCAGCTTCTTCGGCATCGAGGATCTGGTCAACGTCACCAACCCGACGCTGTATCTGGGTGGCCAGCCGATCGGCCTGGTGCCGATCACCAACCGCAATCAGGCGCGGCGCGCAGGCATTCCCGCCAACCTCTATTCCGCCACCGCGACCTATGGCTTCGACAACGGCCTGTCGGTCAGTGGCAGCGTGGTGAAGGTCGACTCGGTCTTTTCGGGCCAGTCGCAGGCGGTGCGGCTGCCCGGCTACACGCTGGTCGATCTGTCGACCTCGTATCAGACCGGCCCCTGGCTGTTCCGCCTAGTCGTCAAGAACGCGACCAATGCGCGCTATTTCCGCGCCAACTTCACCGAATTGTTCGGCAGCACCATCGTCCTGCCCGAGCGTCCGCGCAGCTTCCTGGCCTCCGCCGTCTATAAATTCTGAATGTGCGGACGGGGATGCGAGCCGCCCGTTCGCATCCCCGTCCCGCCGGAGTATCGATCATGAACCCTCTCGTCACCGGGCTGCTGCTCGCCGCCATGGCCCCCGCCCCACAACCCGCTGCGCAACCCGCCACGCCGCCGTCGCTTTGCGCCATCGCCGCCCCCTGCCCCCGCCCCCTGCCCGTGCGGATGGTCGTCGTCACCATGTTCGAGATCGGCAAGGACGAAGGCGATGTCGCGGGCGAGTTCCAGCTGTGGAAGACGCGGCGCGATCTGCGCCAGCGCATCCCCTTCCCGCACGGCTATCACGACCTTTATTACAACCCAGACACGCAGATATTGGGGGTCGTCACCGGCGTCGGCTCGGTCCGATCGGCCGCCGCGATCACCGCGCTGGGCCTCGACACGCGGCTGGACCTGTCACGCGCCTATTGGCTGGTTGCCGGGATCGCCGGGATCGATCCCGAGGACGCCTCGATCGGCTCGGCGGCCTGGGCGCGCTATAGCGTCGACGGCGATCTGGCGCATGAGATCGACGCGCGCGAGATACCCGCCGACTGGAAGAGCGGCTATTTCCCGATCGACCGCAAGGGGCCCAACGATCCCGCCCCGGCCCGGCCCAATGGCGGGGAGGTGTTCGCGCTGAACCCCGGCCTGACCGAATGGGCCTATCGGCTGACGCGCGACGTGCCGCTGCCCGACGATCCGGGGATCGCGCGCGAACGGGCCCGCTATACCGACCATCCCAATGCGCGAAAGCCGCCCTTCGTCCTGATCGGCGACCAGTTTTCCGCGATGACCTTCTGGCACGGCGCGCTGCTCAATCGCTGGGCCAATGATCACACCCGGTACTTCACCCAGGGCAAGGGCAATTTCGTCACCAGCGCGATGGAGGAAACCGGCACGCTCCAGGCGATCGCCTATCTCTCGAAGATCGGCCGGGTCGACAAGGACCGCGTCCTCGTGCTGCGCGCGGGCAGCAACTATACCATGCCGCCGCCGGGGGTGACGGCCGCCGACTATCTGCTGCGCGAGAACGAAGGCTATGCCGGGCTGAACGCGTCGGTCGAGAGCCTCTACCGGGTCGGCAACCGGGTGGTGGAGGAATTGCTGTCCCATTGGGATCGCTACGCCACGACCCCGCCGCGGTGATGCGCCGCCGCCCTGGCGCGGCGCGGTCAGGCCACCGCGTCGTCGCCGCTCGTCCGGTTGCCGAAAAAGGCGTTCAGCCCGACCGCGCTGATCGATGCCAGCACGATCCCCGAATGCAGCAGCGGGGCGAGCGCGGTCGGCATCGCCTGGAAGAAGCGGTCGGACAGGACCGGGATCAGCCCGACGGCGATCGACACCGCGATCGTCACCAGCCGCTCGAAGGTCAGCTCGACCGATCCCAGGATGCGGATGCCCGTCGCGGCGATCATCCCGAACATGACCAGCGCCGCCCCGCCCAGCACCGGCAAGGGCACCGCCGCGACCAGCGCCGCCAGCTTCGGACAGACGCCCAGCGTCAACAGGATCACCCCCGCCCCCGCGCATACGAAGCGCGAGCGGACGCCGGTGATGCTCAGCAAACCGATATTCTGCGCGAACGAGGTATAGGGAAAGGTGTTGAAGATGCCGCCCAGCAGCGTACCGGCGGCATCGCCGCGCAGGCCCCGCACCATCTGGCGCCGGTCGATCGGCCGACCGACCATCTGCCCCGCCGCCATGAACATGCCGAAGGATTCGATCATCACCGTCATCATGACCAGGCACATCGCGATCGACGCGGGCAGGTCGAAGGTCGGCAAGCCGAACTGGAAGGGGCGCACCAGCGCGAACCACGGCGCCTCGCGAACCTGGGTCAGATCGACCTGGCCGGTCGCACCCGCGATGATCGTACCGACCACCGTCCCCGCCAGCACTGCACCGCTTCGCAACAACCCGCGACCGAAGCGCATCAGGCACAGCACGATGGCCAGCGTCAGCAGCGCCAGCAGCAGATGCGCCGGTGCGCCATATCCGGGATCGGTCGGCTGCCCGCCCGCCGTCCAGTTGATGCCGACCCGCATCAGGCTGAGCCCGATCGACAGGATCACCGTTCCGGTCACGGCGGGCGGGAACAGCCGCGACACCCGGCCGACGAACGGCGCGATCAGGAAACCGAACAGCCCGGCGACGATCACCGCGCCGTAAATGCCCTGCAAGACCATGGCGGGCGGCGTGCCATCGGCCTTGCCGGTGGCGATCATCGCCAGCATCGGGCTGATCGAGGCGAAGGTCACGCCCATCACGATCGGCAGGCGGATTCCCACCAGCGGCAGGCCCAGCGTCTGGATCAGCGTGGCGAACCCGCAGGCGACCAGATCGGCGCTGATCAGCATGCCCAACTCCGCAGGGGGCAGGCCCAGCGCACGGCCGACGACCAGCGGCACCGCCACCGCCCCGGCATACATGACCAGCACATGCTGACAGGCCAGCGGAACCAGCCGCCGCGCGGGCAGCACCGCGTCGACGCCGTCCCCGGCCCGGTCGATCGCGGGCGCGACGGACGGATCGGACATGTCCTGGCCTGCCAGGGGCAACTTCCGTGTCGCCGATTGCATGGGCTTGGATCTCCGTCTGTCGATGAGGTGATGACGGTCATCGTATCGATATCGAAGCGGCCGCCACCAGCGCCGATTCTGGAACGGAGCGATCGAGAAAAGGCATCGCTCCCGGCCCGCCATGCCGTTCCCTCGCGAACGGCATCGGAAATCGCGCATCCGGGCTATCGCCTGTGTGCACGATTGCGCATGATGACGCCCGCGCCCGCCAATCCCGGCCGATGGAGCCTGCCCGCATGACCGACGACGACTTCATCACCGCGCTGCCCAAGGCCGAACTGCATCTGCATATCGAGGGCAGCCTCGAACCCGAGTTGATGTTCGACCTTGCCCGCCGTAACCGGGTTTCCATCCCGTTCCGCTCGGTGGAGGAGGTTCGGGCGGCCTATGCCTTTTCCAATCTGCAGGATTTCCTCGACATCTATTATGCGGGCGCCGACGTGCTGCGGATGGCGGAGGATTTTCACGATCTGGCGGTCGCCTATTTCGACCGGGCGGCGGCCGATGGCGTGGTCCATGCCGAAATCTTCTTCGATCCGCAGACGCATACCGATCGGGGCATCCCGTTCGACGTGGTGATGGAGGGGCTGCTGGCCGGAATGGCCGCGGCGAAGGAACGCCATGGCCTGACGTCCAAGCTGATCCTGTGCTTCCTGCGCCATCTGGACGAGGACGCCGCCTTCGCGACATTCGACCAGGCCGGGAAATGGCTCGACCGCATCGATGGCGTCGGGCTCGATTCGTCCGAGGTCGGCCATCCGCCATCCAAATTCGCCCGCGTGTTCGCCGCCGCCGGGGATGCGGGCCTCAAGCGCGTCGCGCATGCCGGGGAGGAAGGGCCACCCGCCTATGTCCATGAGGCGCTCGATCTGCTCGGAATCGATCGGCTCGACCATGGCAATCGCGCGCTGGAGGACCCGCTATTGACCGCCCGCCTCGCGCGGGAGGCGATGACGCTGACCGTCTGCCCGCTGTCCAACCACAAGCTGTGCGTGGTCAAGGACATGGCGGACCATCCCATCGACCGGATGCTACGCCTGGGCCTGCGGGCGACGATCAATTCGGACGATCCCGCCTATTTCGGCGGCTATGTCGGCGACAATTACAGGGCGGTCGCCCGAGCCCGAGCCCTGTCCCGCGCCGATCTGGTGACGCTGGCGCGCAACAGTTTCCTCGGATCGTTTCTGGACGATGCCGCGATCGCGGCGCATCTCGCGCGGCTCGACACTTTCGCGCAGCGTTCCGGATAAGCGACGACGGTTGCCCTGGCGACGCCAGGGGGTAGAAGACGAGCGCCGACTTCGGGCAGGAATAGACCCGGTCGGCCCAACAAGGATGATGGAAGTTTCGTGGTCACCAAAGTCTATCTGTCCGCCGATCGCCTGCTCGAGGACTCGTTCCGCCTGGCCAATCTGGTGTTCGATTCCGGATTTCGCCCGACCCATATCGTCGGCATCTGGCGCGGCGGCGCGCCGGTGGGCATCGCCGTCCAGGAACTGCTCGAATATCGCGGCGTCCAGAGCGATCACATCGCGATCCGCACCACCTCCTACACGGGAATCGACCAGCAGGACCCGCAGGTCCGCATCTATGGCCTCGGCTATCTGGTCGATGTGCTCAACCCCGAGGATCGGCTGCTGCTGATCGACGACGTGTTCGATTCGGGGCGCTCGATCCGCGCGGTCCTGAAGGAACTGAAGGAGCGGTGCCGGAACAACATCCCGGACGAGGTGAAGGTCGCGACCGTCTATTACAAACCTTCGCGCAACGTCACCGACCTGAAGCCCGATTTCTTCGTCCACCAGACCAATGATTGGCTGATCTTCCCGCACGAGATCAATGGGCTGACCGAGGCGGAGATTCGCGAGCACAAGCACGGCGCCGACATCATCCTGCGCTGACGCGAGATTGCCCCTCCCCTTCCGGCAAGGGGCTCATGTTGGTTCAGCGCGGTGTCCCCAGGGCCCGGCCGAAATGATAGACGCCGCCGGGCTCGGCCGCGACGAAGCGATCGCGTGGGATGCGCGCGGCGTCGAGGGCCACCGCCAGTTCCTCGACCGGCGCGTCGCGGGCTTCGTCGGTGAGCTGGAACGTTCCCCAATGGATGCCGAGCGCCCGCCCAGCGCCGACATCGGTGAAGATCCGCACCGCGTCGGCCGGGTCGACATGCTGCGCTGCCATGAACCATCGGGGTTCATAGGCGCCGATCGGGATGAGAGCGACGTCGGGCGCGCCCAGCCGCTCGCCCACCTGGCGGAAGATGGCCCCGTCGCCATAGCCGGTGTCGCCGACGAACCAGATCGTGCCCGCGCGCGTCTCCAGATAATGGCCGCTCCACAATGTCATCCGCGTGTCGCTCGGCCAGCGATTGGACCAGTGGTTGGCGGGCGTCAGCGTCGTCGCGACGCCGTTGCCCAGGTCGATCCGATCCCACCAGTCGCCGGTCACGCACCGCGCGCCCGGCACCGCGGCGCGGACGACCGCATCATTGCCCAGCGGCATCGCCATCAGCGGATCGTGTACGGCGTGAAGGCGACGCAGCGTCGCGACGTCGAGATGGTCGTAATGGGCATGGCTCAGCAGCACGACATCGATCGGCGGCAGAGACTCGAACGGGATTCCCGGCGCGGTGACACGCTTGGGCCCCACGCGACGAAAGGGGCTGGCACGCTCGGACCAGACCGGATCGGTGAGGATGTTCACCCCCGCCGCCTGGACCAGCATCGCGGCATGGCCGACCATGGTGACGGACAGGCCATCGAGGCGCGGCCGTGGCATCGCTGGCGTGACCGGCACCGTCACCGGCCATTTGGCGGCAGCACCCGCCAGCTTCCAGCGCAGGATCGCGCGGAGTCCGCGATCGGTGCTGGCCTGGCCCGGATTGAAGAAGCGCGTGCCGTCGAAATGGTCGCTCGGCGGACCGTCATAATAGCGGTTGCGGGCCATGGTCAGGCGACCCGCATCAATTGCGAGGGATAGGCGGACAGCATGGCCAGCGCCTCCTCGACCGGCGCGGTCAGCCAGCGCTCCTGATCTTCGGCCGACAGGATGACCGGCATCGCCTTGGGATGCCTGGGCGCGACCAGCGGATTGGGCTCGGTCGTGCAAAAGGCATAGACCCGGTCATGATCCCGGTCGACCTTCCACAGCCCGGCGAAGCACGGCACCGCCTGATCCTCGACGGTGAACCACCAGTTGGTGTCGCCCGGCCCATGGCGATCGGCAGCCGCCTTGGGTTCGGAGAAACGGGTGAAGGGCACGAGACAACGATGTTCGGCCTTCGCCATCCAGGGCTTCCACATGCCGCTCTGCATGTTGCGGGCATTGGTCCACCAGTCGTTGAGAAAGGGCAACTCCCCCTCGCGCGCGGGCCGCTTGCGCGGCTTGCGGGTCGGGAAACCCCAGCGCATCGTGCTCAGCACCCGCTGGCCCTTGTCCAGACGGACGACATAAGCGGGCTTGCCGGGAGCGGCGTAATCCTTCTCCACCGCCAGCCCATTGGCCGCGTCCACCGCCGCGCCCAGCGCGTCGAAATAGGTTCGGGGGTCCACCTCGATGCTGTAAAGATTGCACATTCCGCTGTTCGATCACGGTCGGTGGCAGCAGACAAGCCCCTTCCGCGCCGACCACCCTCCGTCGCGCGCGGACGCGAGCCTTATGACAACCTACGGCGCGCTCCCCTGTCGAAAGACCGGATCGCGAGCCCCGGCTACAGTTTGTTGGCTGGGACATTCTTCGTCGGGCCATCGGCCTGTTACTTCGCTGCCGGTATTCCCCGACGAAAGTTCCTCAGGAGCATTCAGCGAGAGCGGCGATCCCGTTCGGGGATTGTGATTTGCTCTAATCATCGCCTGACTGCACCCCGGCCTCTGCCGGGGTGGGCCCCCTTAGGCAACGGGCCGCCTCTGGCGAAGGAACCCCGCCAAGGGCAGGACGACGGTGCAAATCGCGGGGATGATGGCGGACGCCGCCTATCCAGCAATAGTAAGGCCAATCGACATTCAGGACTGCTTCCTCTTCCCTCTCCCCTGGACAGGGGAGAGGGTTAGCGAAGCTTGCCAGCCTGCTGGCTAGCGCAGCTTGGGGAGGGGTTGAGCGAGCCCAAAGGCTCGCGCGCTCGCAGAGCGAGCGCCCACCCCTCACCCAGCTCCGACTAAGCCTTTGCTTTTGCAAAGACCAAGTCTCCGCAACCCTCTCCCCTCTGCGAGGGGCGAGGGAAGGAAAAGGCATCGCTGAATGGCGATCGGCCTTAGACATCGCCGCGGGATATATCCGGGCGCGGGACAACAGGGCGCGTCAAACCCCACTAGCGGAGATGTAGCCCCGCCCCGTTGGGCCCGAATGAGGTCGACGGCCGGGTTCAGGCATGGCCCTCGAGCCTCCCACGATCATCTTTCCGGGCGCACGACATCAAGGCAGATTCGAACCTGACCTGCCCTTTGTCGGTTCAGCGCGAAGCGAATGTTCGGTTCAGTTGGCGAAGGCCCGTTTCCGCGACGCGGTGCGAGGAAATCACCGCGCCCGAAGGCATGTCCATGGCAATCGGCTTTTCCTGCAAGACCGCCGCATAGAGCGATCGCGCCTCGGACGCGCGTCCGGTTTGGGCATAGACCGCGGCGAGGTTGAGCATCAGTTCCGGGCTGTCGGGGCTGGTGCGTCGTTCCTGGAGCAGGGTCCGCTCCGCTGCTACCAGCTTCCCGGCTGCGATCTCGTGATAGCCCGTCCGTTGCGGCCAGCGATCCTGGGCGATGGCCGGGGCTGCCATACCCGCCGCCGCGACGATCAGAGCCCAAGACATGCCACGCATCGCCCTTCTCCATGTTTCACTTTTATGACGGCATGTTGTCATTTTTGTGAAACCACCGCAAGGGTCGAGGGTGTTACCAACGGCCGCGCGAAACCGGATTTCCGCCGTGGCTTCGAGAGTTCTTCCGGAAGAAAACAGGTGATGGCCGCCTTCGCCTAAGGCCGATCACCGCAGGATAGCCCAGTGTGATCATGGGGTCCGTTCCCCCTCCGGTGTCCGGCATCAGCGCGACGCTCTCCGTGATCGGCCGCGCTCACGCCCCGCCTCTCCCCCCTGTCCCCCGGCATAAAAAAAGGCGGCCTCCGAAGAGGCCGCCCTGGTCCGTCACGAACGGAATCGCGTCGATCAGAAGTCGTTGCGATACTGCTCGTTGCCGATGAAGCCGAGCTTGCTGACCGCCGAACGCTTGATCACTGCCAGGATCTCGTCGACCTTGACATATTTGGCGTCGGGGGCCGGCTGGAAGTGCAGTTCCGGCTCGGGGTTCATGGCGGCCGTCTGGTCGAGATACTGACGCAGCGTCACCTCGTCGACCGGCGTGCCGTTCCAGGTCACCGTACCGGCGGCGTCGATGCCGACCTTGTTCTTCTCGCTGTTCACGACGGGCGTGTTGTTCTTCGAGTTGACCGGCAGGTCGACCTTCACCGCGTGAGTCTGGATCGGGATGGTGATGATGAACATGATGAGGAGCACGAGCATGACGTCGATCAACGGCGTCGTGTTCATGTCCATCATCGGCTCGCCATCATCGGATCCGGCGCTCATTGCCATGGCGTGCTAACTCCTATTCTGTCCGCCCGGCCGATCAGGCGCGGGGGTTGCCGCCGGGGGGCGGCTCGGAGATGAAGCCGACACGGGCGAAACCGGCCTGCTGCATCGTGTAGATGGTGCCGCCAATGCACCGATACGGCGTATTCACGTCGCCGCGAATATGCGCCTCGGGCAGCTGATCGGGCGTGATGTTCGGCCCGAGCCGCTCGATCTCGGCCTTCAGCTTCTGAACCGCCTTGTCACGCAGCTCGGTCGAGGTCACGGGGCTGAGGCCCCAATACACCTTGCACTGACCATTTTCGCTGGTCACCGAAAGCGAGACGTTTTCCGGCTTCGTCGTCGTCGGATCGAAGCGGACGCTCGGCAGCTTGAGCGGAACGGTCTGAATCACGACCGGAACCGCGATCAGGAAGATGATGAGGAGAACCAGCATGACGTCCACGAGGGGCGTCGTGTTGATCTCCGACATCGGTTTCTCGGCGGAGTCCCCGCCAACGCTCATCGCCATGAGAGAGCTATCCTATCCATGCATTCTTTCGCCGTCCCGGAGCCGGGTCGACGGGGGGTGGCGGGGCCGTGCCGCGAACGGCCGGTCCCCGCCCCCTTAGGCTCAGGCGCGCGTCTGAACGCCACCGGCCTGACCGGCCGTGGTCGTCGCCGGGGTCGCCTTGACGGCGGTCGGCTTGGCACCGGCAACGGCCGGACGAACCGCACCGTTCGAGGCCAGGAAGCCCAGCACGTCGTTCGAGAACGACGACAGGTCTTCCGCAATGCCCTTGTTACGACGCTGCAGCCAGTTGAAGGCGAGCACCGCCGGAACGGCGACGACGAGACCCAGCGCGGTCATGATGAGCGCTTCACCGACCGGACCGGCGACCGCGTCGATCGACGCCTGGCCCGACGAGCCGATCTTGATGAGCGCGCGGTAGATGCCGATAACCGTACCGAACAGACCGATGAACGGCGCGGTCGCACCGACGGTCGCCAGGAAGGCGAGACCGCCGCCCAGCTTCGAGTTGATCGCGGCTTCCGAACGCGCCAGCGAGCCGTGCAGCCAGTCATGCGCTTCGACCGGATCGGTCAGCTTCGAATGCTGGTCCTGCGCGGCCAGACCGTCGTCGACGATCTGCTTGTAGGCCGAGTTCTTCTCGAGCTTGGCCGAACCTTCGCGCAGCGAGTTCGACGACCAGAAGCCCTGACGAACGCGCTTCGCCTGGTTGATGATCTTCTGCTGCTCGAACAGCTTCGAGAACAGGATGTAGAACGACACGATCGACATCAGGCAGAGGATGGTGAACACCGACTGCGAGATGAGGCCGCCCTCTTTCAGAGCCTGGCCGAGGCCGTACGGATTTTCGGCACCGGCCGCAGCGCCGCCCGCGGCGAGGATGGTGGTGAGCATGATTGGTTAGGTCCTCTGACTAAAGCGTTGGGTGTGATCGGCTTTTAGCCGTTATTCCTGTGGCAGCTGCCAACGGATGTTAAGCGTGTACGACGATGCGACGGGGTTGCCGGCCGCGTCCTGAGCGGGCGTGAAACGCACGCGCGCCTTGGAGATGCGGCAGGTGGCATCGTCAAGGGCCCGGTTGCCGCTGCCCGACAGGATCGTGCAGTCGGTGACGCGCCCATCGGTGCCGATCGACAGCTTGGCCGACACGCGGCCTTCCGCGCCTTCGCGCTGGGCCGAGGGCGGATAGGCGTCGGGACCGAAATACTGGCCCGGGTTACCGCGCAGACCGGCAGCCTTCGAGACCGTCGGCGCAGGCGGCGGCGCGGGCGGAGCCGGCGGCGCAGGCGGAGCCGGCGGTGCGGTCGGCTGGCTGAGCGGGATGATGCTCGTCGTCGAGATCGTCGGCGCCGGCGAGGGCACGTTGACGATCGGCGGCGGCGTCACCACCGTGGTCGGCGGCGGAGGCAGGTTGGGCTGCTCCGGCGGCGGGGGCGGCGGTTCATCCGGCGGTGGCGGGGGCGGCGGCTCCTCCACGTTGAACGTGTCGAGCTTTTCGGTCGCCTTCTTCACGTACTGGTATGCCAGTCCCGTGACGAAGGCGTAGCCCAGGGCAGCATGGATGAGCACGACGATAACGATCGCGACCACCTTGCCCCCGGACATCTTCTGGTCAGTATAGGCCATTCAGCAACGAAACTCCTCAGTCTGCCAGTTTCGCCTCGCCGTAGCGTGGGGACGTGGGAAACTCCTGCCATGCGCTCACGCATGCGGCAGAGCCTCGGACCCTATCGTCACGGCTGGCGCGGTGCAATCAGTTTGTCGGACGTAATAAACGTACAAGCACGCCATGACAAAATTATTTCTGTACCGTTAATACACGAAGGAGTAGCGCGAAGCGATGAAACCCCTCTCCCACGCCCTCCATGCTACCACCATCGCGGCCGCGATGCTATCGTTTGCAGGCCCGGTCGGGGCGCAAGTGGCGACCGCGCCGTCGGTGCGCGCGGGCGATCCGATGGTAGCGCAAACAGGCCCCGGCTATGCCGACCTCGCCGACCTGGTCCTGTCCGCCCCGGTGATCGCCGACGTGACGATCCGGTCGGCGGCCGCGATCAAGGGCGCAGAGGCCGCCGGCGTCGCTCCCGGTCGGCAGCGTTTCTATGTCGAGGCCGATGTCGGCACGCTGATCCGCGGATCGGGCGGCCTGCCGGCGCGCGTCGGCTATCTCTATGATGCGGCGACGGATGCGCGGGGTCGCGCGCCGCGGCTGAAGAAGATGCGCGTGCTGATCTATGCACGGCGGGTGCCCAATGCCCCCGACCAGCTCCAGCTGGTCGCGCCCGATGCACAACTCCCTTGGACGCCCGATACCGAGCAGCGCAGCCGGACCATCGCGCGCGATGCGCTGTCGCCGGACGCGCCGCCGGTCATCACCGGCGTCGGCAATGCCTTTTACGTGGCGGGCAGCCTGCCCGGCGAGGGCGAGACGCAGATTTTCCTCACCACCGCCAAGAATCGCCCGGTCTCATTGTCGGTCCTGCGGCGTCCGGGCGAGGAACGCCGCTATGCCGTGGCGCTGAGCGAGATCGTCGACGAATCGGCGGCCCCGCCCGCGCGCGATACGCTGCTCTGGTACCGGCTGGCCTGCGCGCTGCCCGAATCGCTGCCCGATCGCAGCACCGCGTCGCTCTCGCCGCAGGATGCCCAGGCGGCGCAGGAGGATTACCGCTTCGTCATCCAGAAGCTCGGCCCCTGCGTCCGTGAGCGTCAGTTGCCCAGCGTCAGCAACTGACCCGTGACGGCGTGCGCGGCGGCGAGATAGGCGACCGCCGCCGCGACCGCCTGATCGGACGCGGTATCGCGGCAGATCACGGCATTGATCCGCGCATCGGGAGCGGCGGCGACCGCGAGCGGCCCGATCGCCGCCTCCGCCATCGCCTGCGCCACGGGATCGCGACCGGGGCGCAGCACCAGGATCAGGTCGCAGCCGGGATTCGCCGCGACGAGCGCCGCGACATCCTCCCCCGGCGCCACGTCGATTCGCCGCGCGACCATGCCCCGATCAGCGACGGTGGCGGACCAGCGTGATGCCGATCGCCTCGCCATCCTCGGCGATGGCCAGCTTCACGATCTTCACCTTCACGCGCCGAACCCGCTTGTCCTGAAGGAACAGCGTGTCGCAGATATGGTCCGCAACCCCCTCGATCAGCGTGAAATGCACGCCTTCGGGCAACTGCGTCGCGGCATGTTTCAGGTCGAGATAATTCTTCGACTCGCCCAGCGGCGTGTCGGGCGCATAATGGGCGGGACAGTCGAGATCGACGGTCAGCGAGATGCGCAGCGGTTGCGGCAGATGCGTTTCCTCGGAGTAGATGCCGGTCAGCACCTGGACTTCGAGGTCGTGGACTTCGAGCTGGAGACGGTCTTCCATGCCAGGGCTCTAGCAGAGCCCGCGCGCAAGGGAAGTGGCGGCGCGGAGCCGCGGGGCTTTGCATCCGCCGAGGAGCGGATTAAGGGCGCGCGCATTCTCCCCTCTCCTTCTGCCGCGATCGGACCCCACCCGTTGTGACCGAGACGACTGCCCTTGTTCCGCTCGACAGGGTCGATCCCGCCGCCGTGGAGGCGCTGCTCGACCGCGCCTTTCCGCCCGGGCGCCAGGCGCGGACCGCCTATAAGGTGCGCGGGACCGTCGCGGCGATCGCCTCGCTCTGCTTTGCCGCGCTGGACGAGGACGGCGCGCTGCTGGGTTCGATCCAGTGCTGGCCGGTCGCGCTCGCCGACGATGCGGGCGGGGTGCATCCCATGGTGATGGTCGGCCCGGTCGCGGTCGCCCCCGATCATCAGCGGGACGGCCTGGGACGCCGCCTGCTGACGCACATGCTCGCCGCCGCCGCCGAACAGGGACTGGACCGCGCGATGATGCTGATCGGCGACCCGGAATATTATGGCCGCTTCTTCGGCTTCACCGCCGACCGGACGACGGACTGGCGATTGCCCGGCCCGGTCGAGCGGCACCGGCTGCTGGCGCGCGGCCCCGATGTGCCGGCTTGTCCCGGCATGCTGAGCGCCGCGGGCTGAGGCCGGGCTTTACCTGCGCCCCCTGCGTCCCTAACTCAGACCGATCATGCCCATGGCGCCGCCCCCCGACCTGTCCTCGCTCAGCCTCGCCGAGATCGTGCGCGCGATGGAGGCGCAGAAGCTGCCCCCCGTCTCGCAATGGAATCCCACCCATTGCGGCGACAGCGAGATGCGGATCGCCCGCGACGGCACCTGGTATCATCAGGGCAGCCCGATCGGCCGCCCCGCCATGGTCCGGCTGTTCTCGACCATCCTGCGCCGCGAAGCCGATGGCCGCCACGTCCTGGTCACGCCGGTCGAAAAGCTCGACATCGCGGTCGAGGATGCGCCCTTCGTCGCAGTAACGCTCAAGGCGCAGGGTGAGGGCCCCGACGCGCGGCTGACCTTCCAGCTCAACACCGGGGACCTTGTCGCGGCGGGCCCCGCGCATGGCCTGCGCTTCGCCGAGGGCGAGGATGGCCCCCGCCCCTATCTGCATGTCCGCGACGGACTGGAGGCGCTGATCGCGCGGCCGGTCTATTACGAACTGGCCGAACGGGCGCTGGCGGCGGGCGACACGCCGCCGGGGCTGTGGAGCGACGGCGCCTTCTTCCCCATCGCGCCCGCGACCGACGCATGACGCTGGCCGAAAGGCTGGCACAGGCGATGGCGCGGATACCCGTTGCCGACCTGTTGACCGGCGACGGAGACATTCTGCCCGAAACCGCCGCGACACCCACCGCCGCAGCGGTGCTGGTGCCCGTCACCGATCGCACCGAGCCGGGCCTGGTCCTGACCCAGCGGACCGAGCATCTGCGCAACCATGCCGGGCAGATCGCCTTTCCGGGCGGCCGCGCCGATCCGGGCGATGTCGATCTGGTCGCCACCGCGCTGCGCGAGGCGGAGGAGGAAATCGGCCTGTCGCCGCACGCGGTGACGGTGGTCGGGCTCGCTGACCGCTATCGCACCGTCACCGGGTTCGAGGTGACGCCGGTGCTGGGTGTCATCCCGCCCGACCTGACCCTGTATCCATCCGAGGCGGAGGTGGCGAACCTGTTCGAGGTGCCGCTCGCCTATGTCCTCGATCCCGCCCATCACCGCCGGGTCAGCGCACCCTGGCGCGGGCAAACCCGTCATTTTTACGAGATTTTATGGAACGACCGGCGCATCTGGGGCGCGACAGCCGCGATGATCGTCAACCTGTCGCGGCGGCTGCAATGGGCGGCATGACGCCTGCCACCGCCCCCTGGACCGACCGAACCGACCTGATCGCGCTGGCCGAGCGGCTGGAGGCGCGGTTCGTCGGCGGCGCGGTGCGCGATTCGCTGCTGGGCCAGGCGGTGGCGGACATCGACCTCGCCACCCCGCTGTCGCCCGAGACGGTCATCGCGCGCGTGCGCGAGGCGGGGTTCAAGCCGGTGCCGACCGGCATCGCGCATGGCACGATCACCGCCGTCCTGCCCGATGGCCCGGTCGAGGTCACGACGCTGCGCCGCGACGTGTCGACCGATGGCCGCCACGCCGTCGTCGCCTTCACCGACGACTGGCGCGAGGATGCGGCGCGGCGCGACTTCACGATGAACGCGCTCTATGCCGATCCGGTGACGTCCGAGCTGTTCGACTATTTCGGCGGGCTGGACGATCTGAAGGCGGGGCGGGTCCGCTTCATCGGCGATCCGTTGCAGCGTATCGCCGAGGATCATCTCCGCATCCTGCGCTTCTTCCGCTTTCATGCGCGCTTCGGCCAGGCGATCGACCAGGCCGGGCTGGACGCCTGTACGCAGCGCGCCAACGACCTGATGGCACTATCGCGCGAGCGGATCGCGGCCGAATTGCTGAAGCTGCTGGTGGCGGCGCGCGCGGTGCCGGTGGTCGCGCTGATGGTCGAACAGGGCATCTTCCGCGCGGTCATCCCCGAGATCGACCGCGCCGGGGCCGACCGGCTGGCCCGCCTCGCCCAAGCGGAAGCGGCGGCGGGGATCGCCCCAGACCCGATCCGCCGTCTCGCCGCGCTGCTGCCCCCCGAGGCCGCCGAGCCGGTGGGCGCGCGGTTGAAGCTGTCCAACCTGGACCGCAAGCGCCTGATCGCCGCGACCGCCGGGCCGGGCGATGAAGGGCCCCATGCGCTGGCATACCGGGTGGGCACGACCGGCGCGGTCGACCGACTGTTGCTGGCGGGCGAATCGGTGGCGGCGATCCGCGACTGGACGCCCCCTGCCCTGCCGCTGACCGGCGGGGCGCTGGTCGAGCGCGGCGTGCGCAAGGGCCCCGATGTCGCGCGGCTGCTGCGTCAGGTGGAGACCCGGTGGATCGCGGAGGGCTTTCCGGACGCGGGCCGGGTCGCCGAGCTGGCCGACGCGGCGGTGGCTCAGGCCTGAGCCGCGATCATCGCCCAGGCCGCCTCGGGATCGAGCGGCTTGGCGTAGAGATAGCCCTGGCCATAGGTGCAGCCCAGCGCGGCCAGCGTCTGGCCGAGTTCGATCGTCTCGATCCCCTCGGCGGTGGTCTTCATGCCCAGCGCCTGGGCCAGACCCATGATCGCGCGGACGATGGCGATCTTGTCGCGGTCGGCCAGCATGCCGTTCACGAAGCTGCGGTCGATCTTGAGAATGTCGATGGGCAGTTTCTGGAGATAGGCGAGATTGGAATAGCCGGTGCCGAAATCGTCCATCGCCACCGTCGTGCCGAGTTCCTTCAGCCCCTCCATGATCATGGTCACGCCGTCGGGATCGCCGACGATCGCGCTTTCGGTCAGCTCCAGCGTCAGCCGGTCGCCCGCGATCCCAGCCTTGCCCAGCGCGCCGTCGATCACGGCCGGGATGGCATCGCGCTGAAGCTGGATCGCCGAGACGTTGACCGACATCCGCATCCCGCACGAGCCGCCCGCGATGCGGTCCCACTCGGCCAGCTGCATCGTCGCCTGCTGCACCGCCCAGCGGCCGAGCGGCACGATCAGCCCCGATTCCTCGGCGACCGGGATGAAGTCGACCGGGGAATGGTCGCACCCCTCGGCATCGCGCCAGCGCGCCAGCGCCTCGAACGAAACCATGCGGCCCGTTGAGAGATCGCAGATCGGCTGATAGGCGAGATGCAGTTCCTCGCGCTCGATCGCGCGACGCAGCGAGGTCTCCATCGCGAACTGGGCGCGCGCGATGGTGAAGGCCTGGGGGTGATAGACCTCGGTCCGGCCCGCCGCCTTGGCGCGTTTCACCGCGAACTGGGCGTGGCGGATCAGCTCCTCGGCATCGCCGTCGCCATCGTCGTCGGCGTTGAAGGCGATGCCCACCGACGCCTCGACATTCACCTCGTAATCGGTCAGCCGGAAGGGCGAGCGCAGCGCGCGGTCGATCCGGTCGGCCAGGACATGCGCTTCGTCCTCGCTCTCGTCGATCATCATCAGGATGCCGAATTCATTGCCGCCGATCCGCCCGATCGAGTCGCGCGACCGCAGCGCGCCCTTCAACCGGCGTGCGACGGTGATCAGCAGCTCGTCCCCGACCAGCGAGCCCATACAGGCGTTCAGCCGACCGAAACGGTTCAGATCGATGACCAGCACCGCATGCGAATGGCCGGTCGCCATCATCGCCTCGATCAGGTCGCCGAATCCCTGACGATTGGGCAGGCCGGTCAGGCTGTCGGTCGTCATCTCGCGCCGCAGGCTGCGCTCGGTATGATGCTGGGCGGTCTGGTCGACCAGCATGAGGACATATTGGTCCGCGCGTTCCTCCGCCGAGCGGGCGAGCGTGACCTGGAAATACCGGCAGTCGATGGCCTCGCCGAGCGCCAGCGGGAATTCGATCGACTTGCCGCCCAGGCTCTGGAGATCGCCGATTCGCTTCGTCACCTCGGCCATGATCAGCGCATCGGACCGCGCCTCGGTCAGACCGGCACGGCGATAGGGGGCGTTGACCGTGACGATGCCGGGCCCATCCGCGCGCATCGCGATTTCCGCCGCCGGGATCGCCATGATCTCGACCGCGCACGACGTCAGAGTCGCGATTGGGCGCGGCAAGGGTCGTGGGATTGGATAAGCGGTCGAAGCCATCTACCGACCATTTATCGGCCGATCGTTAAAACCCCCTAAAATTTCAGCGAAATCGATGCCGTAAACGGTTCAGTCCGCCATAATCGGAAACACCCGGTCGATCGGGCGCGGTCAATCGAAACGATTATCGCGGGGGAAGCCGGTCGGCGGCATCCGCCCCGCCGCCCCGCGCGCGGTCCGCCAGGCGGACAGATCGGCCTCGGTCCGCACGCGCCCCGTCTCGCCGCCCATCGGCCAGCTCAACCCGTCCTTGAAGACGAAGGTCGTCGCATCGGACAGGCCGCCGTCGCGATAGCGTTGCAGCTGGACGCCGGTGCCGCGCGACAGTTCAACGAACTCGGTCAGCGGGAAGACCAGCAATTTGCGATTGTCGCCGATCGCCGCGACATAATCGTCGTCCGCCCCCACCGGACGCACGACCTTCAGCGCCGCCCCGGCGCGCGGCGTCAGCACCGTCTTGCCTTTTCGAGTCTCGGCGATGGTGTCGGCGGTCGGCACGACGAAGCCGCGCCCGTCTGAGGCCGCGACCAGCAGCTTGGCCGCGCGCGCGGCGGGCAGGAAGCCGACGATGCCGATCGATCCGTCCAGGTCGATCATCGCACGCACCGGCTCGCCGAAACCGCGTCCGCCGGGCAGCTTGTCGGCGGCCAGGGTGAAGAACCGCCCGTTCGCCGCCGCCAGCAACAGCTTGTCGGTGGTCTGCGCGTGGAAGGCGAAGGCGGGGCCGTCGCCTTCCTTGAACTTGGCAGTATCCGCCGAGGCCAGGTCGACATGCCCCTTCATCGCGCGAATCCAGCCGCGCTGCGACAGGATGACGGTGATCGGCTCGCGCTCGATCATCGCCTCCAGCGGGATGTCGCGGGTCGGCGCGGCTTCCTCGATCAGCGTGCGGCGCGCGCCCAGCGCGGTTTCGGGACCATAGCGGTCGCGAATCCGGCCCAGATCCTTCTTCATCCGCGTCCGCTGGCGCTGTTCGGAGCCGAGCAGCAGGGTGAGCTGCTCGCGTTCCTTGTCGAGCTTGTCGCGCTCGCCGCGAATCTCGAACTCCTCCAGCCGCCGCAGCGAACGGAGGCGCATATTGAGGATCGCCTCAGCCTGACGGTCGGTCAGGCGGAATTCGGCGATCATCACCGCCTTGGGCTCGTCCTCGGTGCGGATGATCTCGATCACCCGGTCGAGGTTGAGATAGGCGACCAGATAGCCGTCGAGCAGCTCGATCCGGTCGGCGATCTTGCCGAGCCGATGTTCGGAACGGCGCCGCAGCACCACGAACTGATGCTCGACCCAGGCCGCCAGCGCCTCGCGCAGGGACATGACGCGCGGGGTGCGGTCCTTGTCCAGCACGTTGAGGTTCAGGCTGATCCGCGTCTCCAGGTCGGAGAAACGGAACAGCCCGTCCATCAGCACCTGCGGATCGACGGTGCGCGCGCGCGGCTCCAGCACGATGCGGACCTGCGCATCCGATTCGTCGCGGACATCGGCCAGGATCGGCAGCTTCTTGTCGTTGATGAGCGTCGCGATCTGTTCGATCAGCTTGCCCTTGGCGACACCGTAGGGGATTTCGCTGACGACGATCTGCCAGCCGCCGCCCTTCTCGCGCTCGATCTCCCAGCGCGCGCGGACGCGGAAGCCGCCCCGCCCGGTGGTGTAGCTTTCGCGCAGGATCGCGGGCGCATCGACGACGATGCCGCCGGTCGGGAAATCGGGCCCCTTGACCAGCGCCAGGATCGCATCGTCATCGGCATCGGGCCGATCGACCAGCAGGATCGCGGCTTCCAGCAGCTCGGCGGCGTTGTGCGGGGGGATGCTGGTCGCCATGCCGACCGCGATCCCGCTCGCGCCATTCGCCAGCAGATTGGGGAACAGGCCGGGAAACAGCTCGGGCTCCTGCTCCTCGCCATTATAGGTCGGGCGATAGGCGACGGCATCCTCGTCCAGCCCATCCATCAGGTCGATCGCGACCTGGGTCAGCCGCGCCTCGGTATAACGATAGGCGGCGGCGTTATCGCCGTCGATATTGCCGAAATTGCCCTGCCCGTCGACCAGCGGATAGCGAAGCGCGAAATCCTGCGCGAGACGGACCATCGCGTCATAGACCGACTGGTCGCCATGCGGATGATATTTACCGATCACGTCGCCGACGACGCGCGCGCATTTCTTGTAGCCCGCCGCCGGGTCGAGCTTGAGCAGCCGCATCGCCCAGAGCAACCGGCGATGCACCGGCTTCAGGCCATCGCGCACATCGGGCAGCGAGCGCGCCGTGATCGTGGACAGCGCATAGACCAGATACCGTTCGGACAGCGCGCTGTCGAAGGGGGCATCCAGGATGCCGACGGGGGGATTGTCGCGGAGATCGATCGCCATGGGAGCGTCGCTTCTAGCAAGCGATGCGCGCAGGGGCAATCGGGCGGATCAAAAAGAGAACAAATCGCCGAGGACAGGATCGCCGGGGCAAGGCGGGCACGTTGGGAGCGCCGCGCCCGCCCTGCCTTGCGGCCATCCCGGTCAGGCGTGGTTCGCCTGCGCCTGGTTGACGTCTTGGGTGAAGTGGTTGCCCGCCGCGACGGTGCAGTTCTGGAACGCGACGGGGGTGAAGGTCTCGACCCCGGCGACCTCCTCGTCGGTCACGGCCTTGCCCTTGGCATTATGGCCGGGCGCGAAGGCGATGGCCTCGGGGCGGAAGGTGGCGAGGACATCGGCGGTATCGCGACAGGCGACGGTCCGCTCCGTCCTGCCGTTCTTGACCACCGCGATGGCCTCCATGCCATTGGCCAGCGGAACACGCGCCTGCTCATAGACCAGCGGCGCCTGAGCCATGTGCATCGGCCGCGCCACGGCAGCACCCGCCGTCAGCATCAGAGCCCCACCAACAACACCGATCATCAGCTTGTTCATGACTTCCTCCTTTGCAAGCATCGACAGAACCCATGACTTGGACGATCGGTTTCCTATACTTTTCACCTTACCATTTTTTCATATTTCGTGAAAATTACGTCCATCATGGCCGGGACATTACGCGATCTTCATCTTCCATACGCGTTTCGTTGCTTGGGCGACGGAAGGAGCCTGTCCGCACCGCAAGGCCACACGCCTCCATTGCGCCCGCCCGCACCTTCGATTATAGGCCGCGCCATCCCGCCTCGGGCCTCAGCATGTGGGGCACCGGGGCTGTACTCATTTCAGGGGACCGCCGCATGGCTCGCCGCCGCCAAATCTACGAAGGCAAGGCCAAGATCCTGTACGAGGGCCCCGAGCCCGGCACGCTGATCCAGTATTTCAAGGACGACGCCACCGCGTTCAATGCCCAGAAGAAGGGCACGATCAACGGCAAGGGCGTGCTCAACAACCGTATCTCCGAGCATGTCTTCACCATGCTCGACCATATCGGCGTGCCGACCCACTTCATCCGCCGCCTGAACATGCGCGAGCAGCTGATCCGCCAGGTCGAGATCGTGCCGATCGAGGTCGTGGTGCGCAACGTCGCGGCGGGCTCGCTGTCCAAGCGCCTGGGCATCGAAGAGGGCGTGAAGCTGCCCCGCACGATCATCGAATATTATTACAAGGACGATGCGCTGGGCGACCCGATGGTCACCGATGAGCATATCGCCTGCTTCGGCTGGGCCAGCCAGGAAGAGATGCACGACATCGCCGACCTGGCGATCCGCGTGAACGACTTCCTGTCGGGCATGTTCGCCGCGATCGGCATCCGCCTGGTCGACTTCAAGCTGGAATTCGGCCGCATCTGGGACAATGACTTCGGTCGCATCATCCTGGCCGACGAGATCAGCCCCGATGGCTGCCGCCTGTGGGACATGACCACCAACGAAAAGCTGGACAAGGATCGCTTCCGTCGCGACCTGGGCGGCGAGGTGGAAGCCTATCAGGAAGTGGCGCGCCGTCTGGGCCTGCTGCCCGAGGGGGGCGACACCGCCGTCCTCGACCTCGAAGAACACCGCAAGAGCCGGGGCAAGTAATGAAGCTGAAGATTTTCGTCACCCTGAAGCCCGGCGTGCTCGACCCGCAGGGCAAGGCGATCCACCACGCGCTGGAAAGCCTGGGCTTTGCGGGCGTGAACGACGTCCGCGCGGGCAAGCTGATCGAGCTGGAAGTCGCCGACGCGACGACCGACGCGCAGATCGACGAGATGTGCCGCCAGCTGCTCGCCAACACCGTGATCGAGAATTACCGGGTGGAGCGCGCCTGATGAAGACCGCCGTAATCGTCTTTCCGGGCTCGAACTGCGACCGCGACCTCGCCGTCGCGCTGGAGGCGGTGACGGGCGTGAAGCCGGCCATGGTCTGGCATGGCGACAGCGAACTGCCCGAGGGGCTGGGGCTGATCGGCGTGCCGGGCGGCTTCTCTTACGGCGATTACCTGCGCTGCGGCGCGATCGCGGCCCGCTCGCCGATCATGCGCGCGGTCGTGGAGTCGGCGAACAAGGGCACGCCGGTCTTCGGCGTGTGCAACGGCTTCCAGGTGCTGGCCGAAACCGGGCTGCTGCCGGGCGCGCTGATGCGCAACCGCTCGCTCAACTTCGTCTGCCGCGACGTCGATCTGGAGGTGGCTAACACCGACAGCGCCTTCACCCGGCTGTACCAGCAGGGCGAGACGATCCGTATCCCGGTCGCGCATCATGACGGCAATTACTTCGCCGATGCCGACACGCTCGACCGCCTCGAAGGGGAAGGCCGCGTGGCCTTCCGCTATGCCGAGGACGTCAACGGCTCGGCGCGGTCGATTGCGGGCGTGCTGAACGAGAAGCGCAACGTGCTGGGCATGATGCCCCACCCCGAGCGCCGCATCGAAGCCGCCCATGGCGGCGACCATGGCCGACGCCTGTTCGAGGGCCTGCTGGAGATGGTGGGGGCCTAACCGCCTCTCCCCCGTTCAGCCTGAGCGAAGTCGAAGGCCACGGGACTACATCTGACAAAGGGGGGAGCGAGGCGACTCGCTTCCCTTTTTTGTTCGCGCGAAGCCGCGATGGCGCGAAGAATATTGGGTTCGCGCGGAGGCGCGGAGACGCGGAGGTGTCTGGCCTCGTTGCGGGCGTTATCCCTTCTAACGCATGTCGATGGCAGAGATTGGCGGCTATCGCCAGCTACATCACCTTCGCGTCTTCGCGTCTTCGCGTGAACCCAAATCAAACCCGCGCCCGGAACGGCGTGAAGTCGGTCCCCTCGTCGAACACATCCACCCCTTCGGCCCGCTTCAGCCCGCCGACGATCAGATAGGTCAATGGGGTCAGCAGCACCTCCCAGCCCACTTTCAGCGCCCATTGGGTGAACAGCACGACGACCACCAGATGCGTGGTCCACCCCTGCGCGCCCCAGAAGGCCAGCGGATAGAAGATCAGGCTGTCCACCCCCTGCCCCACCAACGTCGAGCCGATCGTCCGCGACCAGAGGTGCCGCCCGCCGGTCCACAGCTTCATCCGCGCCATGACATAGGCATTGACGAACTCGCCCGCCCAGAAGGCGCAGACGCTGGCCAGCACGATGCGCGGCACCTGGCCGAAGATCACCTCATAAGCGGCCTGGTTGGTCCAGCTGGGCGCCGGGGGCAGCGCGACGACGATCCAGCTCATGAACGCCATGAACAGCACCGCCGCCGTCCCTGCCCAGATCACCCGCCGCGCACGGGCATAGCCGTAAACCTCGGTCAGCACGTCACCGATGACATAGCTGAGCGGAAAGAACAGGATGCCCGCCCCGAACGGCCACTGCCCGACCAGCGGCAGGGTGATGACCGCCACCTTGCCCGCGCCGATGACGTTGGACAGCAGCAGGATGGTGACGAACGCCGCCATGACGAAGTCGAACCAGCGAAAGGCCGACCGCTCCAGATCGCGGCCCGCGACCATCCGTTCCCCGCTCATTACGATCCCCTCAAAGCCGTACGGACCGTTGTTTATCGCCATTCCCTTAGCGGTCAAACCACGCTAGGGACACCGCCATCCGCGCGTCCGTAGCTCAGTTGGATAGAGCAAGGAGCTTCTACCTCCTCGGTCGGGGGTTCGAATCCCTCCGGGCGCGCCATTTTTAAGCCAGCAGGAAAGCGCTGGGCACCCAGATGACGGAACTTGGGCTGAGCGCGGAAGAGCGGCTTTAGTTCATTAAACACGTGATCCGCGGTCAAACCTAACCATGGGCGTATTGGTGACTGATTGAATGGTCTTGACTGAATGTCGTTAACTGCCCCAGCCTGAGGATATGCCTAAAAGCCGCCGGTCGCCCACTCGAGTTTCTCAGCCAATCTCCTTGGATGGCTTTTATCGACACAAGGGCGTGACCGAATGCGTCGCCTTTATAGAGCGAGCGCTTGAGCGAGCAGGTGTCAAAGACGAGCCACCGATCCCTTATCAGCGCGACGTGCTGCGCGATCTCTCAGATCCGCTTGATGAGGAAGCTCTCGCCGAAATGCTGGCCTACTGGACCTATGATTTGCCAAAGCTGCTGAAACGTGGCCGCGGCTATCATACAGAAGTTCCAGCTAAGCCGCAGATCGATATTGTCCTCGAGATTACAAACAAAGGTAATTTTAAGGCGGAGTGGTTCCCACGCGACGTGGATCATTGGGGGCAGTCTGGCGATGTCGAGGGTTGCGATTTCGTTGTTTGGCGGCGAGCGGAATCACGGGGTATGGGCTATCATACGCGCCCTTCAAACGAGCTTTTCTTCATCCATGGGGTTGAGCATTGCCTCTACAGTCTCAAGGATCGCGACCCCGGTCCCAGAGCAGCGCTCGACCATGTGCTTCTCACTGCCTGCGCCAAAGTGGTCGATATGTTGAAGGCACGATTATCCTACCATTTTGACGTTAAGATGATCAAAGACTTATTCGTCGAATGGGCCGAAGACGACGAAGGTCGCTTCTCAAATCCAGATGGCTTCATGTCGCCATCGATCGTCACCAGCTGGCAAATCGAAGATCCGGAGGTGCGCCGGAAGCGCATCGAAATTAGCGAACTCGACGAGATGGCGGAACGGCTTGGCTTCTCCGAGGCCGAGTTCATAGAGGCTCGCGATTATGAAACACACCGCGTCCGACCGACCGGTCCTGCTCCAGCTCCCCATACATTTGTTGATCGGCTTGTCAGGGAGATGAAGAAGCGCGGGCTGAAAGCCACTCGGTCCAGCGTCCAACGTGCGATCTATCTCGTGGAGCGGTATCGGAATGTGGCGCCAATCCGATAATCTCTTGCCGAAGCATTCCAACAACCACATTGCTTTGTTGATCAACGAACAGTTGGTTTAGGGATCGTTGGAGTGGGCCCTTAAAGACAATAATTAGGGCGCGTTGCAGTTATCCAAAAACTCGTTTGAGCGAAATTTCCCAATAATCTGAGCGCCCATCGCTTTCACCTCGGGCGCGCCACTCCCCATCGCAGACAGCAAAACGCCCCGGCTTTCGCCGAGGCGCTGCATGACGTGTCGGTCGGCATTGCCGCGACCCTGTCCGGCAGGGTCGCGGGGCCGTGTCACTCCCACTCGATCGTGCCGGGGGGCTTGCTGGTATAGTCATAGACGACGCGGTTGATGCCCTTGACCTCGTTGATGATCCGGGTCGTCACGCGCGGCAGGAAGTCGCCGGGGAAGTCGAACGCCTGCGCGGTCATGCCGTCGACCGAGGTCACCGCGCGCAGCGCCAGCACCGAATCGTAGGTCCGCCCGTCGCCCATCACGCCGACCGACCGCACCGGCAGCAGGACCGCAAAGGCCTGCCAGATGGCGTCGTATAACCCGGCGTTGCGGATTTCCTCGAGATAGATCGCATCCGCCTTGCGCAGGATGTCGCAACGCTCGCGCGTCACCTCGCCGGGGATGCGGATGGCGAGGCCCGGTCCGGGGAATGGGTGGCGGCCGACGAACACGTCGGGCAGCCCCAATTCGCGGCCCAGCACGCGGACCTCGTCCTTGAACAGTTCGCGAAGCGGCTCGACCAGCTTCATGTTCATCCGCTCGGGCAGGCCGCCGACATTGTGGTGGCTCTTGATCGTGACCGACGGGCCGCCGGTGAAGCTGACGCTCTCGATCACGTCGGGGTAGAGCGTGCCCTGCGCGAGGAATTCGGCGCCGCCGATTTTCTTGGCCTCCGCCTCGAACACGTCGATGAAGGTCTTGCCGATGAACTTGCGCTTGGCCTCGGGGTCGGTGACACCCGCCAGGCCGTTCATGAACAGGTCCTGCGCATCCACATGGACGAGCGGGATGTTGTAATGGCCCCGGAACAGGCTGACGACCTGCTCGGCCTCGCCCTGGCGCAGGATGCCGCCATCGACGAAGACGCAGGTCAGCTGGTCGCCGATCGCCTCGTGGATCAGCAGCGCGGCGACCGACGAGTCGACCCCGCCCGACAGGCCGCAGATCACCCGGCCGCTGCCCACCTGCTCGCGGATCTCGGCGATCTTGGAGGCGCGGAACTCGGCCATCGTCCAGTCGCCCGAAAGCCCGGCGACGTGACGGACGAAATTGCCGATCAGCTTGGCGCCGTCGGGGGTGTGGACGACTTCGGGGTGGAACTGCATCGCGAAGATGCGGCGTTCGTCATTGGCGATGATCGCATAGGGCGCGCCGGGGCTGGTCGCGACGACGCGGAAGCCCGGCGCCAGCGCCGTGACCTTGTCGCCATGGCTCATCCACACCTGGTGCCGCTCGCCCATGTTCCACACACCGTCGAACAGCGCGCAATCGCCCTCGACGGTGATGAACGCCTCGCCGAACTCGCCGCTGTCGCCCTTCTCGACCTTGCCGCCCAGCTGCTGGGTCAGCGCCTGCTGGCCATAGCAGATGCCGAGCATCGGCAGGCCGCTGTCGAGGATCGCCTGCGGGATGCGCGGGGAGTTCTCGTCCACCACGGAGGCCGGGCCGCCGGACAGGATGACCGCGGCGGGCTTGATCCGCGCGAACGCCGCTTCGGCCGATTGGAAGGGAACGATCTCGCTGTAGACCCCCGCCTCACGCACGCGGCGCGCGATAAGCTGGGTGACCTGGCTGCCGAAATCGACGATGAGGATGCTGTCGGGGTGCTCCATGGCGGTCCGATAGCGATGTCTTTTGGAAAATGCTACCGGGTCGGGAGGGTTTGAATCCCGTCGATCGCGATCATCCGCACCGCCTGCGCATCGACGCGGCAGCGGAAGGCGCGGCTCTCGCCCGCCTCGCGGTAACTGGTGCGCAGCAACACATCGCCCTGCACGTCATAGCCATTGCCCAGCGGATGGGCCGAGCGAACCTGGCCGACCTGCGCCAGCGCGAAGCTGCGCCGCCCCTCGCCTTCCGCCGCCTTGGCGCAGGCATGGACCGCCGCCTCGTCGTCGGTTTCCGCGCGATAGGGCGATGGCGCCTCGGCGGCACGAACCGGACGGGAGACATCGATCGCACCCGAATCGCTATGGGGCGTCAGATTCTTGCCCGCGGTCAGCGCCACCGCCGTCGTGAGCAGCGCGCCCGCGACGAAGCCCCCGGCGACGGCGTCTGCCTGCTTGCGCTGTTGCGGGGTCTGCCATTGCCGTTCGCGGTCGCTGGGAATGAACGGCGCGACCGGCACGACCTGCGTCGACGTGGTGGGCGAAGGCGCCCCGTTCTGCGCCGCGAGCGGCAGGGGAAGCGCCAGACCCGCCAGAATCCACCCGATCGCCATGCGACGCATTTCCAGCCTCCCTCGATTCGTACCCGTAACGTTATACGTCCCGGCTTTCGCTAGGCTGAATATGCGTGAAATGGCGGATACGAAAAAGGGCCGCGCCATCGCTGGCACGGCCCTCTCTCGAAGGTGTCTCGAAAGACGCGCGGAAATTACGCGGCTTCGTCGAAATCTTCCTCGGTCATGACCGGACCCGAATCCTGGCCCTTCGCCGAGACGTCGCGGTCGACGAACTCGATGATCGCCATCGGCGAGGCGTCCGACGCGCGGATGCCGGCCTTGATGATGCGGGTATAGCCACCGTTGCGGTCGGCATAGCGCGACGCCAGAACGTCGAACAGCTTCACCAGCTGCGCATCGTCGAGCAGGCGGGCATGGGCCAGACGACGGTTCGAGAGACCGCCCTTCTTGGCCAGCGTCACCAGCTTTTCGACATAGGGACGCAGTTCCTTCGCCTTGGCGACGGTGGTGGTGATCTGCTCGTGCTTGATGAGCGCGGCCGACATGTTGCGGAAGAGCGCGGTACGATGAGCCGAGGTACGCTGCAGCTTACGGCCGCCGACGCGATGACGCATGGGTAGTTCCTTCGTTCGTTAAGGGGCCGTGTCACGGTACCCCAGACCTGGTGACCGTTGAGGCCGTCACCTTCGCCTATTCCAATCCTCCCCAAGCTTGTTTGGGGAGGGAACCAGCGAAGCTGGTGGAGCGGCCCGACCGGATCACGGCGAAGCCGCGATCCTGACGTCGAACGGGTCGCCTGTGGGCGACCCGCCGGCCGGGCTGTTTTCGTCTCCGGCGCAATTTCTTGCGCCGGTGCGAAATCAGCCCATGATCTCCTGTTCCAGCTTCTTGGCCATTTCCTCGATATTCTCGGGCGGCCAGCCGGGGATTTCCATGCCCAGGCGCAGACCCATGGACGACAGCACTTCCTTGATCTCGTTCAGCGACTTGCGGCCGAAATTCGGAGTGCGCAGCATCTCGGCCTCGGTCTTGCCGACCAGATCGCCGATATAGATGATGTTGTCGTTCTTGAGGCAGTTGGCCGAACGCACCGACAGTTCCAGCTCGTCGACCTTCTTGAGAAGGTAACGGTTTATCTGCTGCGCGTCGCTCTGCGGCTCGCCACCGGCGACCGGGAGCGCCGCCTGGCCCACGGGGGCCGCGCGGGTGAGCGCCGAGTCGTCGAAGTGCACGAACAGCGCCAGCTGGTCCTGAAGGATGCGCGCGGCATAGGCCACGGCGTCTTCCGGGGTCACGGTGCCGTCGGTCTCGACCGAGAGCGTCAGCTTGTCATAGTCCAGGTCCTGACCGACGCGGGTCGGGTCGACCTTGTACGACACCTGGCGAACCGGCGAGTAGAGCGCATCGACCGGGATCAGACCGATCGGCGCATCGGCCGGACGGTTGGACGCGGCGGGGACATAGCCCTTCCCGATATCGGCGGTCAGCTCCATGTTGAGCGTCGCACCTTCGTCGAGATGGCAGATCACCAGGTCCTTGTTCATGACCTCGATGTCGCCCGACACGGCGATGTCGCCGGCCTTGACGGTGGCGGGGCCGGTCGCGGACAGCTGGAGCCGCTTGGGGCCTTCGCCCTGCATGCGGATCGCGAGCTGCTTCACGTTCAGGACGATGTCGGTGACGTCTTCACGCACACCGGCCAGCGACGAGAACTCGTGCAGCACGTTTTCGATCTTGATCGAGGTGACCGCCGCGCCCTGGAGCGACGACAGGAGCACGCGGCGCAGCGCGTTGCCCAGCGTCAGGCCGAAGCCACGCTCCAGCGGTTCGGCAACGAACGTCGCCTTCCGCTTGCCATCGCCACCCTTTTTCTCGAGCGCGTTGGGCTTCTTGAGTTCCTGCCAGTTCTTTGCGTTGACAGACACGTGGTTCCCCTGAGTTATGGGCCGGAACGGGGACGGTTCCAGCCGTGGAGAGAGGCATGGCCGACTCGTCAGCCGGCCATGGGAAGCATCAGACGCGGCGACGCTTGGAAGGCCGCACGCCGTTGTGCGGGATCGAGGTGACGTCGCGGATCGAGGTGATCTGGAAACCGACCGCCTGCAGCGCGCGCAGCGCCGACTCGCGGCCCGAACCCGGGCCCTTCACTTCGACTTCCAGGGTGCGCACGCCATGCTCGGCGGCCTTCTTGCCCGCGTCTTCCGCCGCGACCTGCGCCGCATACGGGGTCGACTTGCGCGAGCCCTTGAAGCCCATCATGCCCGCCGACGACCACGAGATGGCATTGCCCTGCGCGTCGGTGATGGTGATCATGGTGTTGTTAAAGCTGGCGTTCACGTGCGCGACGCCGGCGGTGATGTTCTTGCGCTCGCGACGGCGAATGCGCTGCGGTTCACGTGCCATTGAATTCTATCCTGACCTGTATCTCAGATGCGGAGAGCGGGAAGCAGTCTGCCTCGCGCCGCCCTCCGGCGGAGAAGAAGTAAATTTCGCCCCCCGGGCGAAATTCTTACTTCTTCTTGCCCGCGATCGGCTTCGCCTTGCCCTTGCGGGTGCGCGCATTGGTGTGCGTACGCTGGCCGCGGACCGGCAGGCCCTTGCGGTGACGCAGGCCGCGATAGCAGGCCAGGTCCATCAGGCGCTTGATGTTCATCGCGGTCTCGCGACGCAGATCGCCTTCCACCGTGTGATCGGAGTCGATCGTCTCACGGATCTGGAGCACTTCCTGGTCCGAAAGGTCCTGGACGCGACGGTCGGCGGCGATGTTCAGCTTGGCGGTGATTTCCTTCGCCTTGGCCGGACCGATGCCATGGATATAGGTCAGCGCGATCAATACGCGCTTGTTGGTCGGGAGGTTGACACCCGCAATACGTGCCATGAAATTTATTCTCCTAGCTCCACGAAGCATGGCATGGCCGCACATGCTCCATCTCATCGCGATGGTTCCGCCACGCGGAAGCGCGACGCACGCAGATCGCGCGTCGTGAAACCGGGGGTGGTGGAAGGATGGTCAGTTAGGGCCCGCGAAACCCACTGTCAAGCGATCGGTTCCCGAATCCGTCGCAATTCCAACCATCGACGAAAGGACACGACGGCCCAGACCAGCTCGACCACGCCGAACGGCCAGGCCCCTTGCAAAAAGCCATAGGCCGACCCCGCCAGGCATCCCAACACGAAGCCCAGCGTCCACCAATGCGCGCCCGATTCCTTCGCATAGCAGACCAGGGTGAAGGAGACGGCGGCAAGGCCGAACAAGGAAAGGAAGTCCATGCTGCGGGGTGTAAAGCGCTGAGGCGAGCGGGCAAGTGCCTGCAATGCCTCCCCTGCAAGGGGAGGAAAGCATCGTTACGGAATCACCAGCCGCGCGATCAGCCCCGGCACATTGTCCGCCAGCTCGAACCGCCCGCCATGCAGCCGGGCGACCGCCTCGATCAGCGCCATGCCCAGCCCCGCCCCCGGCGTGGTGCGCGCGGTGTCGAGTCGCCCGAACCGCTTGAGCGCCTGCGCCCGGTCCGCCGCGGCGATGCCCGGCCCGCGATCCTCGACCTGAAACACGATCCCCTCCACCCCGCGCGACAGGCGCAGCGTGACCTGCGCCCCCGATGCGCCATGCTTCAGCGCATTGTCGATCAGGTTGGACAGGGCCTGGCTCATCAGCTCGCGGTGGAGCGGCAGCGGCGCGGGGCGATCCTCGACCTCGATCAGGAAACGCAGTCCGGCATCCTCGGCGACCGGCGCATACAGCTCGCCAATCTCCTCGACCAGATCGGCGGGGGCGACCAGCGTGAACCGGTCGCGCGTCACCGATTCGGACCGGCTGATCTCGATCACCATGGTCAGCATGCGCATGATGAGATCGGTTTCGACCAGCAGCCCACCCAGCGCCGCCTCGCGCTGGTGCGGATCGGCGATCAGCACCGCCTGCTCGGTCTTGGTCCGCAACCGGGCGAGCGGCGAGCGGAGATCATGCGCCAGGCTGTCGGTGACGACGCGCAGCTCGGCCATCAGCTGCTCGATCTTGCCCAGCATCGCGTTCAGCCGCTCGGCCAGCCGGTCGAAGGCGTCGCCCTCGTCGCTGTCGGCGCGGACCAGCGACACGCGCCGGGTAAGGTCACCCTCGCCCGCCGCGTCGATCACCGCGACGATGGTGTTGAGCCGCCCCGCGACATAATGCGCCAGCACCAGCCCGGTGCCGACCCCCAGCATCAGCGACAGGAAGACCGCCAGCGCCAGCGCCCGCTCGATCGCGATCTGCTGCGCCTCGATCAGGTCGAGCGGACGCCCGACCAGCAACCAGTCGTCGCCGATCGGATGCAGCGTATAACCCGCCTCGCGCGAGGCCCAGACACCCTCGCCCCCCAGCATGGCGATGCGGAACGGCGTATCCGCCAGCGGCACCGCCAGATGGCGCGGCGCATAGCCCGCCATCCGGTGCCCCCGGCTGTCATAGATGGCCAGGACCAGCGTGACGTCGCCCGGCTCGCGCGCATGGGTGATGGCATCGGCCAGCGCGGGCAACGCGCCCGTCCGCCAGACGGCGCGCAGCGCATCCGCCTGCTCGACGATCTCGCGATGAAGCGCGGCGACCGCATCGGCGCTGGTCTGTTTCCAGATGAAACCGACCAGCACGAGGTTGGACAACAGCGCCAGGACGACCGACAGCAGCGCGATCCGCGCCGATATCGTCAGGCGCAACTTCACCCCTCCACGGCCAGCCGATAGCCCGCGCCGCGCACCGTATGCAGGATCGGAGTGCCGAAGCCTTCCTCCAGCTTGCGCCGCAGCCGCCCGATATGGACGTCGACCACGTTGGAGCCGGGGTCGAAATGATAGTTCCAGATCTTCTCCAGCATCATCGTGCGGGTGACGACCTGCCCGGCATGGCGGGCGAGGAATTCGAGGAGGTTGAACTCACGCGCGCCGACCGGGATGATCTTGCCCGCGCGGGTGACGGTGCGTGCCAGCAGGTCGATCTCCAGGTCGCCGACGCTCAGCTTGGTCCGCGTCGGCTCGGACGCGGTGCGGTCCGACCGGCGGACCAGCGCCTCGATCCGCGCGGACAGCTCGGCGAAGGAGAAGGGCTTGCACAGATAGTCATCGGCCCCGGCCTTCAGGCCGTCGACCCGGTCGTCGACCGTGGCGAGCGCCGACAGGATCAGCACCGGCGTGGAGATCCCCGCCGCGCGGATCGCGCTGACCATCGCCAGCCCGTCCAGGCGGGGCAGCATCCGGTCGGCGATGATCAGGTCGAATATGCCTTCGCTCGCCAGGAACAAGCCGTCGCGCCCGTCCCCGCATTGTTCGACGGCATAGCCCGCCTCGGCCAGTCCCTTGGCGACATAGGCGGCGGTGGAAGCATCGTCTTCGACGATCAGGATTTTGCGACTCATCGGCTCGTCTGCTCCGGCATCGGACGACTTTCTGTCAATCAGGATCGGTGCCGCGACAAGGACGACCGTCGCCGGTCGATCACGCCGCCCGGATAAGCGATGCCAGTGAAAGGCCGGCGGAAAGCGCGCTCTCCGCCGGCCCCGACGGCACCCCCGGGAGTGTCGGGCGCCGAGCTCTTCGAACTCTGTGACCGCAGGGCTACAGGCTGACGGGATACCCTGGGGTGACCATAACGTGAAAAATACGTCATCCTGCACCCGGCCCGCCCAGCGATGCCCACGGCTTCGGAGCAAATAAAGGCTCCGCTTCCCGATCTATTTTTAAGATTTTGACAAGACTTGCTTTTATGAATGTCTGTCATGAAGGTCGATCCCCTGCCCATGCCCTCCCGCGAAGAGCGCCGCATGGCCGCCGTCCAGGCTCATGCGCTGCTCGACAGCGAGCCGGAGGCCGAGTTCGATGCGCTGGTCTCGCTGGCCGCCGATATGCTCGGCTGTCCGGTCGCGGCGCTGACCCTGGCGGATCGCGACCGTTTCTGGGTCAAGTCGGCGGTCGGCCCGCTGCCCAGCGAGATGCCGCGCAAGGTCGCCTTTTGCGACCACACGATCGAGGCCCCCGACCTGATGATGGTGCCCGACCTGACGCGCGATCCGCGCTTCGCGGCCAATCCCTTCGTCACCGGCGAGGCGGCGACCCGTTTCTATGCGGGCATGCCGATCCGCGTTCCCGACCTGGACGGCACCCCCCAGGCGATCGGTTCGCTCTGCGTCATGGACGCCAGCCCTCGGTCGCTGAGCGCGGCGGGGGAGCGGACGCTGCGCCATCTCGCCAGGCTGGCCGAGGCGTTGATCGCCGCGCGCGCCATCGCCCGCCGGGCCACCGCCATGGCCGAGCTGAGCGATCGCCAGGCCGAGGACCTGCGCGCCAAGGAACATACCGTGCGCCAGGTCGAGCGGCTGGCGTTGATCGGATCGTGGCGGATCGATCTGGCGGACGGACACGCCACCTGGTCCGAGGGGGTGTACCGCATCCACGAACTGCCGCCGGGCAAGACGTTCACGGTCGAACAGGGCCTGTCCTATTACCCGCCCCAGTCGCGCGACCAGCTGCGCTCGACCATCGAGCAGACCATTCGGACCGGGGAGTCGTTCGACATCGAACTGGATTTCATCACCGCGCTGGGGCGGCGTCGCCGGGTCCGCGTGATGGGCGAGCGCGAGATGCTGGACGGGCGGCCGAGCGGGGTGGTCGGCATGTTCCAGGACGTGACCGAGCGGCATCTGCTGGAGACCCAGCTTCGCCGCAACGCCGATACCGACGCGCTGACCCTGCTGGCCAACCGCGCCGCGTTCGACCGTGCGCTGGAAACCGCGATCGCCGAGGCGTCGGCGAACGACACCCCGCTTGGGCTGGTGCTGATCGATCTCGACGGGTTCAAGCTCGTCAACGACACGCTCGGCCACCCCGCCGGGGACGAGGTCCTGCGTGTCGTCGGCCAGCGGCTGCGCAGCGACTGGCTGGACGGCTGTTTCGTCGCGCGGCTGGGCGGTGACGAGTTCGGCGTGATCGTCCAGGACCCCACGCTCCTCGCCGATCCCGATCGGATCCGGACGCGGATCGAGGCGCTGCTGATCATCGCCGTCACCGCCGAGGGCCTGACCATGCATTGTTCGGGCACGGTCTGCCTCACGACGCTGCCGCCGGGATGCGCGACGACGCGCGATTTCATGCATCACGCCGACAGCCGCCTGTACGGCGCCAAGCGTGAGCGGGTCGGCGAGCGGCGGCGCGGCGACAGGCGCCAGAACGACCGGCGCCAGGGGGATCGGCGGCAGGACGATCGGCGACAGGCGAGCTGACGCGCTCGGCCCTTTCCTCGGGCCCGGCCAACCCCATATAGCGGGTCCATGTCCTCGCGCGCCCGCGTCCTCGTCCTGAATTCCGCCCTCGGCCCGCTCGATTACCGCGTTCCCCAGGGCATGGCGGTCGAGCCGGGATCGATCGTCGTCGCGCCGCTCGGCCCCCGCCAGTTGCTGGGCGTGGTGTGGGAGCCCGAGCGGATGCCCTCGGACGCCGAGGTCGGCGACAATCGCCTGCGCCCGCTGCTCGGCGTGGCCGATGCCCCGCCATTGCCGACCCCGTTGCGCCGGTTGATCGAATGGACGGCGGATTATTATCTCGCTCCGCCCGCCGCGGTGGTGCGGATGGCGCTGTCCTCCACCTCCGCGCTGGAGGGGGCGCGGACCGTCACCGAATATCGCGTCACCGGCCATGTCCCCGACCGCCTGACCCCGCAGCGCGCGCAGGCGCTGGAGCGGATCGGCGACAGACAGGGCCTGATCCGGGAACTGGCGACGATGGCGGACGTGTCCGACGCGGTGATCCGGGGCCTCGTCAAGAACGGCGCGATCAAGGGGGTGGAGGTCGATATCGACAGCCCCTTCCCCCTTCCCGATCCCGATCACCACCGCCCGACCCTGTCCGACGACCAGCGCGCGGCAGCGGACATATTGGTCGCGGGCGTGGCGGCGCGGAGCTTTCAGCCGGTGCTGCTCGACGGCGTCACCGGATCGGGCAAGACCGAGGTCTATTTCGAGGCGGTGGCGCAGGCGGTGGCCGAGGGGCGGCAGGTGCTGGTCCTCCTGCCCGAAATCGCGCTGACCGAGCCGTTCCTCAAGCGTTTCCACGACCGCTTCGGCTGCGAGCCGGTGGCGTGGCACTCCGGCCTGCGCTCATCGCAGCGTCGGCGCGCCTGGCGGGCGATCGCCAGCGGCCAGGGGATAGTGACGGTGGGCGCGCGCTCGGCGCTGTTCCTGCCCTATGCCAATCTCGGCCTGATCGTCGTCGACGAGGCGCATGAGACCAGCTTCAAGCAGGAAGACGGCGTCCATTATCATGCGCGCGACGTGGCGGTGATGCGCGGCCTGTTCGAGCCGTGCCCGGTCATCCTCGCCTCCGCCACGCCCGCCATCGAGACGCGGCAACAGGTCGCGCTGGGCCGCTATACCGAGGTCAAGCTGCCCGGCCGCTTCGGCCCGGCGCAGATGCCGACGATCGAGGCGATCGACCTGATCCAGGACCCGCCCGAACGCGGCCGCTGGATCGCGCCCAAGCTGGTCGCGGCGATGAAGCAGGTGCTGGAGAAGCGCGAACAGTCGCTGCTCTATCTCAACCGGCGCGGCTATGCCCCGCTGACCCTGTGCCGGACCTGCGGGCATCGGTTCCAGTGCCCCAACTGCACCGCCTGGATGGTCGAGCACCGGCTGGTCCGGCGGCTGGCCTGCCATCATTGCGGCCATGTCCTGCCCACCCCGCGCGCCTGCCCCGAATGCGACGGCGAGGACACGCTGGTCGCCTGCGGCCCCGGCGTCGAGCGGATCGCGGACGAGGCGACCGCGCTGTTCCCCGAGGCCAAGATCGCGGTCGTCACCTCCGACACCATCTGGTCCCCCGCCAAGGCGGCGGAATTCGTCGGGCGGATGGAGGCGGGCGACATCGACATCGTCGTCGGCACGCAGTTGATTACCAAGGGCTATCACTTCCCCAATCTGACTCTGGTGGGGGTGATCGACGCCGATCTGGGGCTGGATGGCGGCGACCTGCGCGCGGCAGAACGCACCTTCCAGCAGATCCGCCAGGTATCGGGTCGCGCGGGACGCGGCGCCAAGCCGGGCCATGTCTTCATCCAGACGCACAGCCCCAAGGCGCAGGTGATGCAGGCGCTGGTGACGGGCGATGCCGAAGCCTTCTACGCGGCGGAAACCGAGGCGCGGCGCGATGCCGATGCCCCGCCCTTCGGCCGCTATGCCGCGATCATCATTTCGTCCGAGGATCAGGGTGCGGCCCAGTCGACCGCAGCCATGATCGCCCGCGCCGCGCCCAAGGTCGAGGGCATGCACGTCTTCGGCCCCGCCCCCGCCCCGCTGGCGATGCTGCGCGGGCGGCATCGGTTCCGCTTGCTGGTCCATGCCCGGCGGGCGCTGGCGGTGCAGGATGTGATCCGCGAATGGCTGGGCGGGGTGGAATGGTCCACCAAGGTGCGCGTCGCGGTGGATGTGGACCCGTATAGTTTCTTGTGAGCGCTGTGGGGGTGGAGCAGGTCGTCCGCCCCGGGCACGCCCCTCCCGCCTGCGGGAGGGGATGGGGGAGGGAAAGCCGCGAGCGATGGTCTCTGCGAGAACCCATGCCCTCCCCAAACCCCTCCCGCCTGCGGGAGGGGCTTACTGACTGTGGAGGTGATTTCCCTTGGCCTTCGACTTCGCTCAGGCTGAACGGCGATTGGGGATAGCCGCCTTACCCCCGCTCCGTTCAGCCTGAGCGAAGTCGAAGGCCACGCCCTGCCCCTCACCACAAACGAAAACGGCCGCGGCTTCCGCCACGACCGTTTCAAAACCCCGGTAAGGAAAAAACCTTACCCCGCATGCTCCGCCAGCACGGTCAGGCCTTTGGGGCCCACCTCGGCGAAGCCGCCGCGGATTTGGATCGATTCCGGCTCGCCCTTGTCGGTGCGGTACACCTGGATCGCGCCGTCCCGGATGGTCGACATGAAGGGCGCATGGCCCTCCAGCACGCCGAAATCGCCCTCGGTGCCGGGAACGACCACCATATGCACCTCCTCCGAGCGGAGGAGCTTTTCGGGCGTGACGAGTTCGAAGTGCAGCATGGTCTAGTATCTCGCATCGCTCTCCCCGCCGGGGAGAGGAAAGAGGGGGACGGACCGCGCCGTCCCCCCTGTCATCAGGCTTCCTGAGCCAGCTTCTCGGCCTTGGCGACGGCTTCGTCGATGCCGCCGACCATGTAGAAGGCCGCTTCCGGCAGATGGTCGTACTCGCCGTCGACCACCGCCTTGAACGAGCGGATCGTGTCTTCGATCTGGACGAACTTGCCCGAGATGCCGGTGAAGACTTCCGCGACGTGGAAGGGCTGCGACAGGAAGCGCTGGATCTTGCGGGCGCGCTGGACGGTCAGCTTGTCCTCTTCGGACAGCTCGTCCATGCCCAGGATCGCGATGATGTCCTGCAGCGCCTTGTAGCGCTGGAGCAGCGACTGGACCGCACGGGCCGTCTCATAATGCTCCTGGCCGACGATGCGCGGCTCCAGCACGCGGCTGGTCGAGTCGAGCGGGTCGACGGCCGGGTAGATGCCCAGTTCCGAGATGGCGCGGTTGAGCACGGTCGTCGCGTCGAGGTGGGCGAACGAGGTGGCCGGCGCCGGGTCGGTCAAGTCGTCGGCGGGCACGTACACGGCCTGCACCGAGGTGATCGAGCCCTTGTTGGTCGAGGTGATGCGCTCCTGCAGCGCGCCCATGTCGGTCGACAGGGTCGGCTGATAGCCCACGGCTGAGGGAATGCGGCCCAGCAGCGCCGACACTTCCGCACCCGCCTGGGTGAAGCGGAAGATGTTGTCCACGAAGAACAGCACGTCCTGGCCTTCCTGGTCGCGGAAATATTCCGCGATGGCCAGACCCGACAGCGCGACGCGGGCACGGGCGCCCGGCGGCTCGTTCATCTGGCCATAAACCAGTGCGACCTTCGAGCCCTCGCTGATCGCGTTGCCCTCGGCGTCCTTGGCGATGACGCCCGCGTCGAGGAATTCGTGATACAGGTCGTTGCCCTCGCGGGTCCGCTCACCGACGCCCGCGAAGACCGAGGTGCCGCCATGGCCCTTGGCGATGTTGTTGATCAGTTCCTGAATCAGAACCGTCTTGCCGACGCCGGCGCCGCCGAACAGGCCGATCTTGCCGCCCTTCGCATAAGGCGCGAGCAGGTCGATGACCTTGATGCCGGTGACCAGGATCGCGCTCTCGGTCGACTGCTCGACGAACTCGGGCGCCTTGGCGTGGATCGGGGCGCGCAGGTCGGTGGCGACGGGCCCGCGCTCGTCGATCGGCTCGCCGACGACGTTCAGGATGCGGCCGAGGGTCGCGGGGCCGACCGGAACCTGGATCTGGTTGCCGGTGTCGGTCACGCTCTGCCCGCGGGTCAGGCCCTCGGTCGTGTCCATCGCGATCGTGCGGACGGTGTTCTCGCCCAGATGCTGCGCGACTTCGAGCACCAGACGGGTGCCGTTGTTATCCGTCTCCAGCGCCGACAGGATCGCGGGCAGGTGATCGGGGAAGTGAACGTCGACGACCGCGCCGATGACCTGGGCGATCGTGCCGACATTGTTGGTGGCCGTGGTCGGCCGGATGTCCTCAGCGGCGGTTGCCATCATTGCTTCCTTGGTTCGGTAGAGCCCGACATAGCTTCGGGGCGGGTAAAGGTCACGACCAGACGGCGGCCACCGTCGATCTTGTCACGGGTAACATGGTAATCGGCGCCGGTCAGATGGCCGGTGGTGGCGCTTTCGGTCTGGATCGCGGCCGCAACCGCATCCTTGCCGTCCAGACCCAGCTGATCCATCGGCTTGGTCACCCAGCGGATGAACTGCGTCTTGGCGAACGGGCTGGAGTCGAGATTGACGAGATCGAGCGTGAAGCGAAGCGTGTTCAGCGCCTTCGCATCGCCCTCGACGATCAGATTGGCCATGTTGACCGGCGTCACCGACGGATCGGCCATCGGCGTGGCTTGCGCGACCGCGCGATACTGGCCCTGGACGGGCGCGTAGCCGGTCATGCGAAAGCCCATCCGGTCGAGCAGGCTGACCGTCTCGGCCGCATGGCCAAACACGGTGGCCCAGCCGCCCGTCACGAGCGGCGTCGGCGTCGCGCGGGGTGCGTCCTTCGGCTGATCGGACGCCTGGCCGCATCCGGCCAGTGCGACCGTCAGGCCAAGAAGGAGCGCAGCCTTCATCAGAGCGCCTCGGCGCCCGAGATGATTTCGACCAGCTCGGTGGTGATCGCGGCCTGACGCGTGCGGTTATACTGGATCGACAGGCGGCGGATCATGTCGCCCGCATTGCGGGTGGCATTGTCCATCGCGTTCATCTGCGAACCGTAGAAACCGGCCTGGTTCTCCAGCAGCGCGCGGAAGATCTGCACCGCGACGTTGCGCGGCAGCAGCGCGTCGAGGATGTCCTCTTCGCTCGGCTCGAACTCGGCGACCGCCTCGACCGAGGTTTCGGCCTTGGTCGGTGCGGGCATCGGCACCGGGATCAGCTGCTGCGCGACCGGGTCCTGCACCAGCGCCGAGACGAACTTGGAATAGAACAAGTGCGCCACGTCGAACTCGCCGCGCTCGAAGCGGGCGATCAGATCGTCGGCGATGACGCGCGCGTCGTCGAACTTGGGCGCCTTGATCGCGCTCATGTCATGATCGGCGAGGATCGCGTTCGGGAAGAAGCGCTTCAGCACGCGCCCCTTCTTGCCCGCGATATAGAACTTCACCGTCTTGCCCTGCGCGGTCAGCTCTTCGGCCTTGCGGCGCGCGGCGCGGACGATGTTGGTGTTGAACGCACCCGCCAGGCCACGCTCGGAGGTCGCGACGACCAGCAGCTGGACATCGTCCTTGCCGGTGCCCGCCAGCAGCGGCGACGCACCGACGCCGCCCACGCGCGCGGCCATGCCGGCCATCACCGTTTCCAGCCGCTCGGCATAGGGACGGCCATTCTGCGCCGCGTCCTGCGCCCGGCGCAGCTTGGCGGCGGCGACCATCTTCATCGCCTTGGTGATCTTCTGGGTCGACTTGACCGAGTTGATCCGGATTTTGAGGGCCTTGAGGCTCGCCATCTTCGTCCTTCTGCCTCCCTCTCCCCTCGGGGGAGAGGGTCGGGGTGAGGGGTTGCCACGGGCGAGGTCGCTTGGGGCGGCCCCTCACCCAACCCTCTCCCCAGCGGGGAGAGGGCTTATGTCTGCTTTACGCGAAGATCTTCGCGAACTGGTCGAGCGCGGCCTTGAGCTTGCCCTTGGCCTCGTCGCCCAGATCCTTGGTGTCGCGGATCATCGCCAGCACATCGGCATGATCGTTGCGCAGGTAAGCGAGCATCGCCGCTTCGTAGCGGACGACCTGCGCCACCGGCACGTTATCGATGTAACCGTTGGTGCCCGCGAAGATCGACGCCGTCTGCTCCTCGAAGGGCAGCGGGTTGAACTGCGGCTGCTTGAGCAGCTCGGTCAGGCGCGCACCGCGGTTAAGCAGCTTCTGCGTCGAGGCGTCGAGGTCCGAGCCGAACTGCGCGAAGGCGGCCATTTCGCGATACTGGGCGAGCTCCAGCTTGATCGAGCCCGACACCTTCTTCATCGCCTTGGTCTGCGCGGCCGAGCCGACGCGGCTAACCGACAGGCCGACGTTGATCGCGGGGCGGATGCCCGCGAAGAACAGGTCGGTTTCGAGGAAGATCTGGCCGTCGGTGATCGAGATCACGTTGGTCGGGATGTACGCCGACACGTCGCCCGCCTGGGTCTCGATGATCGGCAGCGCGGTCAGCGAACCGGCGCCATTGGCGTCGTTCATCTTGGCCGCACGCTCGAGCAGACGGCTGTGCAGATAGAAGACGTCGCCAGGGTATGCTTCACGGCCCGGCGGACGGCGCAGCAGCAGCGACATCTGGCGGTACGCAACGGCCTGCTTCGACAGATCGTCGAACACGATCAGCGCGTGCATCGCGTTGTCGCGGAAATATTCGCCCATCGCGGTGCCGGTGTAGGGCGCCAGGAACTGAAGCGGCGCGGGCTCCGACGCGGTCGCGGCGACGACGATGGAATATTCCATCGCACCATTCTCTTCGAGCGTCTTGACCAGCTGCGCCACGGTCGAGCGCTTCTGACCCACGGCGACGTAGATGCAGTAGAGCTTCTTCGACTCGTCGGTGCCCGCGTTGACCGTCTTCTGGTTGATGAAGGCGTCGATCGCGACGGCCGACTTGCCGGTCTGGCGGTCGCCGATGATCAGCTCGCGCTGGCCACGGCCGACGGGGACGAGGGCGTCGATCGCCTTCAGGCCGGTCTGCACCGGCTCGTGCACGCCCTTGCGCGGGATGATGCCCGGCGCCTTCACCTCGACGCGGCGACGCTCGGTCGCCTCGATCGGGCCCTTGCCGTCGATCGGGTTGCCCAGGCCGTCCACGACGCGGCCCAGCAGGCCACGGCCGACCGGCACGTCGACGATGGTGCCGGTGCGCTTGACGGTGTCGCCTTCCTTGATCTCGGCGTCCGAGCCGAAGATCACGACGCCGACATTATCGGCTTCGAGGTTGAGGGCCATGCCCTGCACGCCATTGGCGAACTCGACCATCTCGCCCGCCTGGACATTGTCGAGGCCGTAGATGCGCGCGATGCCGTCACCGACGCTCAGCACCTGACCGGTCTCGCTGACCTGGGCCTCGGTGCCGAAATTGGCGATCTGGTCCTTGATGACCTTGGAGATTTCTGCGGCGCGGATATCCATGGAACGTCAGCCTTTCATCGCGCTGGCGAGCGCATTCAAACGGGTGCGGATCGAGCTATCGATCATCTGGGAACCGATGCGGACGACGAGCCCGCCGAGCAGGTCGGGATCGACCGACAGGTCGACCGAAACCTCACGGCCGACGCGGGTGCGCAGCTGCTGCTTGAGCGCTGCGACCTGGTCCTCGGTCAGCGGGTGGGCGCTCGTCACCTCGGCGGCGACCTCGCCGCGATGGCGGCTGGCCAGCTGGCGGTACGCGCGGATGATCTGCGGCAGCGCCGAGAGGCGCCGATTCTCGGCGAGCACGCCGAGGAAATTCTTGGTCACGCCGTCGAGACCCAGCGTGTCGGCGACCGCCAGGATCGCCTTGACGGCGGCCCCGCGCGCCACGACCGGGCTCTTGGTCAGCGCGGCCAGATCCTTGTCGGCGGCCAGCGCATCGCGAAGGGTCACGAGGCTCGCCTCGATCGTGTCGATCGAACGGCCCTCAACGGCCGTTTCGAACAGCGCGAGCGCATAACGTCCACCCAGGCTCGCCTGGATGCCGCCTGTGCCGCTTATAGTACCGCCGGACATCTCCACGGATGCGAATTCCTCGAACAACGAACGGGTTGGCCCCATGGGGAACGGGGCGCGAAAAACGCGCCTCCGATGGGTTGGCGGGCGGTTAGCATCGGGAACCTTGGGATGCAAGCTGCGTGGCGCATCTTGTGACAGGATGGTGACGCAAGTTTAACGGCTTTGGGCGCAGGCCGTGGGATGTATGCCACAGCGGCGCTGCTATCATGCCCCCGTCCCCAGGCCGGGGATCGTCGGAAGCCGTTGAAATGACTGACTTGCCCCGCCTTTTCGATGTGGATGCCGCCTGGGATGCCTTTTGCCGCAGGGACCGGCGGGCGGACGGCCAGTTCGTCGTCGCGGTCCAGACCACCGGCATTTATTGCCGCCCCAGCTGCGCCGCCCGGCGACCCCGGCGCGAACATGTCCGCTTCCATGCCGATGGCGCATCGGCGCGGGCGGCGGGCTATCGCGCGTGCCTGCGCTGCCTGCCCGACGACGTCGCGCGCGACCGGCAGGCGGTGGCCGAGGCGGTCGCCTTGCTCGAGGCCATGGAAGGCACCCCCGCGCTGAACGACCTGGCGGCGCGGGTCGGCTATGCGCCGCATCATTTCCACCGGCTGTTCCGACGCGCGACCGGGGTGACGCCCGCCGCCTATGCCCGCGCGCTGCGCACCGACCGCGCCGCGCGGGCGCTGGCGAACGGATCGAGCGTGACGCACGCCGTGTACGAGGCGGGCTATGCCGGGCCGAGCCGATTCTACGCCGACAGCGAACAGCGGCTGGGCATGGCGCCCGGCCAGTGGCGGCGCGGCGGCGAGGGCGTGACGATCGAATGGGCGGTGGTCGATTCCCCGCTGGGCGCGCTGCTCGTGGCGGTCACGCCGCGCGGGGTGGCGCGGATCGCCTTTGAGGGGGACGCGGCGGGCCTGCGCCAATCCCTCCCCTCCGCCACGATCCGGCCGGCGGAGGGGACGACCCGCGACCGCCTCGCCAGCGCCGTCGCCGCCGCCACCCCGCCCGACCCGCTGCTCGCCGAACCCGCGCGACGGACCGCCTTCATCGCGGCGGTCGCGGGCGCGTGGCGGACCTGCGGCTAGGGCAGATCGACATTCAGGATTGCGTCTTCTTCCCTCTCCCCTGGACAGGGGAGAGGGTTAGCGAAGCTTGCCAGCCTGCTGGCTAGCGCAGCTTGGGTGAGGGGTTGAGCGAGCCCAAAGGCTCGCGCGCTCGCTTGGCGAGCGCCCACCCCTCACCCAGCTCCGACTAAGCCTTTGCTTTCGCAAAGACCAAGTCTGCGCAACCCTCTCCCCTCTGACGAGGGGCGAGGGAAGGATAAGGCATCGCTGAATGTCGATCGGCCCTAAGGCCTATTCGCCGGGCGATTGCCCCGACATGGCGCCCAGCGCCTTGCGCACCGCATCGCCATTGCCCGCGTCGAGCAGCATCAGCAGCTGCGCCGCCGGATTGTCGGGCGGCATATGCGGGTCGAAGGCGAGCGGGCGCAGCAGGCCCTTCGCCGTATCGATATGGTTGGCGCCGATCTCATGCGCCGCCAGCGTGAAGCGCAGCCCCTTGTCCTGCGGCACCAGCTGAAAGGCACGCTCCAGCCCGAGAACGGCGGACTCGCGCGGCTTTTCGCCCGCCATCACGAAGCTGCGATAGAATATCGCCAGCGGCTCGGCGGCATTGGGATCGGCGCGATTGGCGCGGATGATCCAGCTGCGCGCCTCCCCCCAGCGCTTCGGATCCCTGCTATGTTCGGCCTGGGCGCGGCGCAGATGGATCAGCCCCTTGTAGAGCAGCGCCTGTTGCGACTTGGCGTCGACCGCCAGCGCGCGGTCCGCCGCCGCCTCGGCCGCCGCATCCTCGCCCGCGTCATAGGCCATTTCGGCGAACCAGCCCTGCGCCACCGCATCCTGCGGATAGGAGGCCGCGAGCGATGCGGCGCGCTCATAGACCTGCCGTGCGCTGGTCTGGTCGACGCCGCGATCCGACCGCATCCGCAGCTCGATCAGCGCCTGTTCGCCGGGGCTCAGCACGCGCACCGCGACCTGCGGCTTGGGCAGCCGGTCATAGGGGATCAGCATCCCCGGAATCCGGCTCTTGCGCAGATAGCTCTCCAGCTCCCGGTCGAGCTGCTTGAGCGAGCCATAGGCTTGGTCGCCCGCCGCGATGCTGGGCGTGCCGGTGTTGAGCAACGTCAGATAGCGATTGAACTTCGCCTTCTGGGCCGGGTCGAACATCAGCAAATGGGTCAGCAGCCAGCCGCGCCCATAGACCTGATCCAGCTCGGCGGGCCCCAGCTTGCGCCGCGACGAATCGAACAGCGTCTCGATCGGCAGCTTGCTGCTGTCGAGCAGGCCATAGGCGCGATGCTGCGCCGCGACGCCGACCATCACCCCGTCGCGATCGAACCGTGCCGTGCTGGCGAACTCGGAAAAGCCCTCCGAGAACCAGGCGGGATAGGCGACGGTCGAATTGCCGAACAGGAAATGATGGCCATATTCGTGGAACAGCACGATCTGCGGCTGGAGCGCATTGGGGCCGTCGCCATCGCCCCGGATCGGGGTGAACGCCACCGAACCCGAGGCGCGCGGCTGGTAGAAGCCGGCGACATGATCGCCGTCCTTGCCGTACAGCCGACGGATCGCCGCCACATTGGCCACGGCATAGACGGTGACGGGGTTGCTCTCCTGCCCGTCGACCTCGGGCAGATGGTAGAAATAGCGCAGCACGCCGTCGAACTGCTCCAGCCGCGTCGCCATCGCGCGGATCGCGTCCTCGGACATGTTGCCATAGATGACGAAGTGCCGGGCGCGCGCCTCGCGCCATTCGGCCTGTGCCGGACTGCCCAGAAACGCCGTGCAGACCATCATCAGCGCCGCCGCCATCCAGCGACGCGCGCGCATTCCCCCCAGGATCATCCCCGGCCCTCCCAAGCCGCTTCAGCCAAGGCCCCTTCTCACCGCAAGGAAGGATCGAGGCAAGCCCCATAGGGCCTTGCCCCCGGACTTTGTCAGGTCGAGCGGCAGCTATAGACCAGCTTCTCGTTGGGAAGCGGCGGCAGTTGCTGGCGGATCTGCGCTTGTTCGCTCTGCAGCCGCTGGAGCGCGGCATCGTCGCGGGTGCAGGCGCGCGGGGTGGCGGGCTGGCGCAGCTTGCGGATCGCCTCCATCGTCGCGGCGGGCAGCAGATAGCGGGTCTGGGTATAGCGGCGCGTGACGGGGTCGAAGCGCGCGACGGTCACCGTCTGCTCGTCATCGGGGACCAGGATACGCTGCCACCCGCCCTCGCCTTCCAGGAACTGGACGTTGCGGTCGGCGCAGCCGTCCGCGCCCCAGTCCAGCCGCGCCTCGGCGGTGGAGGATATGGTGATTCGGCTGCGATCGGGCTCCAGGGTGCAGATCAGCGCGCCCAGCGCCTTGCCCGGCGGCGACGCGCTGGGTGTCGTCGTCATTTCGGGCGGCAGCGCGATCTCGCCGGAGGGGCGCAGCAGGAACACGACCACCGCCGCGACGATCGCCGCCCCGCCCGCCGACACGGTCCAGATGGCGGGCCGCCGTCGACCGCGCGATTCGAGCAGCCCCGCCGCGCCGATGCCCAGTGCGCCGCCGACCAGCAGCAGCGCGGCGATCGCCATGACATTCTCCCGCGACCGCTCGGCCTGGGCGCGGGCGGTGGCCAGCGCGGCCTCGCGACGGATCGCGGCGGTGTTGGCGGCCTCGCGCCGGGCGGCGGCGGCATCGGCGATCGCGCGCGCATCCGCCGCGCTGTCCTCGCGCAGCCGCTCCTCGATCGAGGTGCAGGGCATGCCGACCGCGGTATAGGGCTGCTTGGCGGCGCGGAGAAATGCCATCAGCTCGGTATCGGCGATCGCGAAGCCGAAGGTCGAATCGCCGTCATCCGCGCGCGTCAGCGCCGAGTTCACCCCGATCACCCGCCCGCACGGGTCGAGCAGCGGGCCGCCCGAATTGCCGCGCGCGATGCTGGCGGTGTGGAGCAGCACCTCGATCCCGGTCAGCGCGCGGCGGCCCGAGGCGACACCCTGCGACCGGACGGGCGACAGCGGGCGGATATAGTCGGCGGCCGACTGCGCGGTCGCCAGATCGACATTGCCCGGATAGCCGAGCGCGATGACCTGATCCCCCTCGGTCACCGGGCCGGTGAACAGCGCCACGGTCGGCAGCTTGGCCTCGCTGACCTCGATCAGCGCCAGGTCGCGGTGCGCGTCATAGGCGATGACCCGGCCCTGATAGGATTTGCTGCCTTCGGACGGCACGACGCCGATCACGACATTGTCGGGATAGCGCTCGGCGAGTTCGACGACATGCGCGTTGGTGACGATCCGGTTGGGTGCGACCGCAAAGCCCGAGCCATGGCCGAACCCCGCCACCTGATCATCGACCATCGCGATGGTGACGACCCGCACCACCCCGCGCGCGGTCGCGGCGATGTCGTCCGCCCCGGCGGTGACGGGCATCAGTCCCAGCACGGCCAGCATCAGCGGCAGGAAACGGGCGAGGACGAACCGGCTCAACATGTCCTGCGCGCCATATCCCGCCATTTCCATGCCCCGCAACCGGGATCGGTTAGGCTTATGGTAAATCTTGCCATTTACCCCTGCCCGCCATGTCATGGGGAATTGCGGGATGAGTGCGTTCGGTAGCCGTCACGGTCTGGGAAGCGGGCAAGCGGGCCGCCCCGCCTTCGGCGTCGCGCGGCCGATGCACGGCCCCGGCCCGGCTCCGCGCCCCGATGGCGATTCGGCGGCCGCCGGACAGCCGCTGTCCCCGCCCCCCTTTGCCGAGGGCCCGCGCGCCGCACCCGCCACCGCCGCCGATGCGATGCAGCGGCTGGCCGAACGCCAGGCCGCCCCGGTCGACGGCACCGCCGCGCGCGGCGAGGGCTTCGAGGCGTCGATCCACCGGATCAAGGAACAGGTCCTACCCCGCCTGCTCGAACGCGTCGATCCCGAGGCCGCCGCGACGCTGGGCAAGGACGAGCTGGCCGAGGAATTCCGCCCGATCATCGGCGAGGTGCTGGCCGAGCTGAAGCTGACGCTCAACCGGCGCGAACAATTCGCGCTGGAAAAGGTGCTGGTCGACGAACTGCTCGGCCTGGGGCCGCTCGAGGAATTGCTGGCCGATGCCGACATCACCGACATCATGGTCAACGGCCCCGAGCAGACCTATGTCGAGCGCAAGGGCCGGCTGGAACTCGCCCCCATCCGCTTTCGCGACGAGGAGCATCTGTTCCAGGTCGCGCAGCGAATCGTCAACTCGGTCGGCCGCCGCGTCGACCAGACCACGCCGCTGGCCGATGCCCGGCTGAAGGACGGCAGTCGCGTCAACGTCATCGTGCCGCCGCTGTCCCTGCGCGGCACCGCCATCTCGATCCGCAAATTCTCCGCCAAGCCGATCACCATCGACATGATGGCGGCGGGCGGATCGATGAGCCAGGACATGGCGACCCTGTTGAAGATCGCGGGGGCGTGCCGGTTCAACATCGTCATTTCGGGCGGCACCGGCTCGGGCAAGACGACGATGCTGAACGCCTTGTCCAAGATGATCGACCCCGGCGAGCGCGTGCTGACCATCGAGGACGCTGCCGAACTTCGCCTGCAACAGCCGCACTGGCTGCCGCTGGAGACGCGTCCCGCCAATCTGGAGGGCCAGGGCGAGATCTCGATTCGCGACCTGGTGAAGAACGCGCTGCGCATGCGGCCCGACCGGATCATCCTGGGCGAAATCCGCGGGAGCGAATGTTTCGACATGCTGGCCGCGATGAACACCGGCCATGACGGGTCGATGTGCACGCTCCACTCCAATTCCCCGCGCGAGGCGCTGGCCCGCATGGAGAATATGGTGATGATGTCGGACATCAAGGTGCCCAAGGACGCGATCAGCCGCCAGATCGCCGACTCGGTCGATCTGGTCATCCAGGTCAAGCGCCTGCGCGACGGCAGCCGCCGCGTGACCAACATCACCGAGGTGATCGGCATGGAAGGCCCGGTGATCGTGACCCAGGAGCTGTTCGCCTTCGCCTATCTGGACGAGGGCACCGACGGCAAGATCATCGGCGAGTTCCGCTCGGCGGGCCTGCGCCCCTATACGCTGGAAAAGGCCAAGCAATACGGCTTTGACGAGGCGCTGCTGGAGGCATGCCTCTAACGCCGATCGACATTCAGCGATGCCTTTCTGTCCCTCGCCCCTCGCAGAGGGGAGAGGGTTGCGCAGACTTAATCTTTGCAAGAGTAAAGGCTTAGTCGGAGCTGGGTGAGGGGTGGGCGCTCGCGAAGCGAGCGCGCGAGCCCTTGGGCTCGCTCAACCCCTCACCCAAGCTGCGCTAGCCAGCAGGCTGGCAAGCGTCGCTAACCCTCTCCCCTGTCCAGGGGAGAGGAAAGAAGAAGCAATACTGAATGTCGATCCGACCTAACGCCGGGCGCGCGCGATTTCCCGCGCGCGCAGCTTCGGGCTGGGCTAGGCGTTGAGGCACGATGCCTCGCCTCTTCTATCTGCTCCCCGTCCCGTTCCTGCTGGCCGCCGCGATGGCCGTCCCCCGTGCCGATCAGGCTTCCAAGCCCGCCGCGTCCGGTGCCGGGGCGGACGATATCGTCGCCGCCGCCGCGCGCGATCCGGGGGTCCAGACGCTGGCCCCCGATGCCGAGCAACGCTGGATTCCCTTCCAGCTGACCCCCGGCAACCAGATCCGCTTCGCCATGACGATCGACGGGCAGCGCGTCTCGGCGATCCTCGACACCGGGGTCAGCTTCACCCTGTTGTCCAAGAACTCGCCCGTCGCCGCCAAGGCCAAAGTGCGCCCCGGCGGAGAGGCCAGCGCGATCGGCGGCGCGGTGGCGGTCGGATGGATGCCCACGCGCACCCTTGCGCTGGGCGGTCTGACCCGCAGGGGCGGCGGCGTCGTGGTCGCGCCGCTGCCCGCGCTGGCGACCGGGGATGCGACGCCGGTCGACCTGCTGGTCGGGCGCGACCTGCTGGCCGCCCATGCGCTCGACATCGACTATGCCGCCAAGCGCTTCCGCCTGATCCCCTCGGGCCGGATGCCCTTTACCGGGGCGACGGCGCCGCTGACCGTCTCGACCGAGCGGCGCGTCTATGAAAGCGCGGTCGGCCTGGGGGCCGCCAAGCTGTCGCCGGTGATCGTGGATACGGGGGATGGATCGTCGTTGACCGTGACCCAGGCGGGATGGCGCGCGGCGCGGCTGTCCGCGCTGCCGACGACGACCGCGATCGGCTTCGGGCTGGCGGGGGCCAGTATCAACGATCTGGCGATCGTCCCCACGGTCCGGCTGGGCACGCTCACCGCGCATGAGGTCGAGGTGCGGATCGAGCCCGCGCAGGGGTTCAGCGAATCGGTCGGCGCGGCGGGACGGATCGGGTCGGGCTTTCTCCAGCGCTACCGCGTCCTGCTCGATCCCGGCGCGGGGCGGATGATCCTGTCGCCCGGCCCCGATGCGGACAAGCCCATGCTGCGCTCGACGGCGGGGTTGTTGATGGGCGTGGCGGGCGACCGGCTGCGCGTGCTGCACGTCATGCGCGGCGGCCCGGCGGCGAAGACCGGCTGGCGCGACGGCGACACCATCTGCGCCATCGACGGACAGCCGATCCCCAAGGACTATGTCGACAGCCCGCTCGCCCGCTGGACGGTCGGCAAGCCCGGCACCGTCGTCCGCCTGCGCACCTGCGACGGCCAGGACCGCTCGCTGACGCTGGCGCGCTTCTATTGAGCCGTCATCGCCGCTTTCCCCATTCGCGCGCCACCGTATAGCCCAGATAGCCGGTGCCGAAGAGCGCATAGAGCGGCTCGGGAATGGCGGCGAGATACTGCGCCATGCCCCGGATCATCGCCGCCGCCATGCCAGGCCGCAGACCGGCGAGCAGCCCCATCGGGATGCTCCACAGCAGCAGCGCGTACATGACATAGAGGAAGGTCGGCCGCGCCCGGCGGGTCCAGGCATCGCCGCCCTCTCCCGCCGCTTCGTCGATGCCGTCGCCGCCGGTCACGACAGCCGGTCCGCGAGCCAGCCGTACAGGAACGCCTCATTGGCGGGCCGCCGCTCGGCGAGCGTCAGATAGCGTTCGCCCTGCAACGCCTCGACCGCCTTCAGCAGCACGGTCCCGCCCGCCGCCCCGCGATGCCGCAGGAACGCCGCCAGCGCGGCCAGCGTGGCGGGGCCGATCCGCCCGTCGGGCACCAGGTCGGGATAGTCTCGCCCGCCCCGGTTCAGGGCGGTCAGCGCGCGTTGCAGGAACCCGGCCGCCACCCCCGGCCCCATGTTGACGCCGGTGTCGAACAGCTCCTCGGCCAGCGTCGGGGCCAGCGCACCCACCCGGTCGAGCCCCGGCGCGGTCCAGTAGAGCCGCCGATAGATCGCCTCCGCCCGCGCCAGCGGCAGGCGGCGCATCGGCCCGGTATAGCCGTCGGCGCGCGCGACCGTCTCGGTGATGCCGAACCGCGTCGCGCCGCCCCGGTCGGCGGGGTGATCGCTGTAATCGCCCTCGCGCGCGATCACCTGTGCGATCAGCGCATCGACCCCCGCCGTCTTGTTCCCCTGTCCCATATCACCCTCCCATGACAGGAGGGAAAGAACCATATCGGTTCGCTGTAGGACAGGGATTTTACGCCTGGGGCAGGACGCTGCGCGCCAGGGCCAGCGTGCCCAGCGGCCCCGCCTGGTCGCCCAGCTGCGCATGGACGATCCGGTTGGCGACCTGTGCGGCGTCGACGAAGGGCAGATAGCCCGACAGCTTCTCGACCGTGGCGGCCCGCACCATGTCGAGCAGGTGCGGCTGGCCCACGCCCACGCCGCCGCCGATGACGATCCGCCCGCAGGCCAGCGTCAGGAACAGCCCGGCAAAGCTCTCCGCCAGCGCATCGGCGACGAAGCCCCAGGCGGGATCGTCCGCCGCCAGCTCCTGGGCGGGCTTGCCCGTGCGCGCGGCGATGGCGGGGCCCGCCACCAGCCCTTCCAGGCAATCGCCGTGGAACGGGCAGGAGCCCGCAAAGGTGTCGCCCGGCACCCGGCGGACGCGGACATGGCCCGCCTCAGGGTGCATCCGGCCCGACACCGGCTGGCCGTTGACGATGATGCCCATGCCGACGCCGGTGCCGATGGTGACATAGACATGGTCGGACAGGCCGCGCGCCGCGCCCCATTGCCCCTCGGCCAGCGCCGCGCCGGTCACGTCGGTATGGATCGCGACGCGATCGCCAAAGCCCTCGGCCAGCGCGCCCGCCACGTCCGCCCCCGCCCAGCCGGGCTTGGGGGTGGCGAGCATATGGCCATAGTCCATGCCGGTCTTGTCCAGCGCGATCGGGCCGAAGCTGCCGATGCCCAGCGCCTCGGGCCGATATTCGTCGCGCCATTCGGCCAGACGCTGGCGCAGCGCGGCCAGCGTGACGGCGGGCGTGGTCGTCGGCAACCGTTCGGATACCAGAATGTCCCGTCCGCGCCCGATCAGTACAATCGATTTCGTACCGCCAAGCTCGACCCCCGCGACGATCCGATCCTGTGCCTCGGTCATTCCATTCTCCCGCCAGACTCTTATTCGCTAAGATGTGCGCGCCTGCGCGAAACCGCGCGTCGCGGTCAAGAGCGAGGCTGCAAAAAGCCTGGCGGGAGCGGGACGGTTCAGCCCACGCCGGTACCGCCCGACGCGCCGAACACCTGCCCCGTGGCATAGCTTTGTTCGAGCGCGGCCAGCGTCACATAGGTCGCCGCCAGCTCGGCGGGCTGGCCCGGACGGCCCAGCGGCGTATCCTCGCCAAAGCTCGCCACCTTGTCGGTCGGCTGCCCGCCCGAGGGCTGGAGCGGGGTCCAGAACGGGCCCGGCGCGACCGCGTTCACCCGGATGCCCTTGGGGCCGAGCTGCTTGGCGAGCGACTTGGCGAAGGCGACATTGGCCGCCTTGGTCTGGGCATAGTCGAACAGATTGCCCGAGGGCTGGAAGGCCTGGACCGAGGCGGTGATGATGATCGCCGATCCGGGCTTCAGATGCGGCAGCGCCGCCTTGGTGATCCAGAAAGGCGCATAGATATTGGTCTTCATCGTCCAGTCGAACGCCGCCTCGTCCAGATCGGCGAGGTCCTCGACCGATTGCTGGCGCCCGGCATTGTTGACCAATATGTCCAGCCCGCCCAGCTCGCGCACGGCACCGGCGACCAGCTTGCGGCAAAAAGCGGGATCGCGAATGTCGCCGGGGATGGCCACGCCCTTGCGCCCCTCGGCCCGGATCAGCGCGATGACCTCGCGTGCGTCCGATTCCTCGGCGGGTAGATAGTTGATCGCGACATCGGCGCCTTCGCGCGCATAGGCGATGGCGGCGGCGCGCCCGATCCCCGAATCGCCGCCGGTGATCAGCGCCTTGCGCCCCGACAGCCGCCCCGAGCCGCGATAGCTCTTCTCGCCATGATCGGGCAGCGGCTGCATCTTGCTGGCGAGGCCGGGCCAGGCCTGGGGCTGGCGGGGAAAGGGCGGCCTGGGGTAACGGTTGACCGGGTCCTGCACGGTGTTGACCGGCGTGGCCGCGGGGCCGGTCGCCTGCGCCGCGACCGCAGGGGCCGCGACGGCCGCCGCCGCTCCACCGAGGACAGCGCGCCGCGATGCCGAAATCTTGTCCATAATCCCGTTCCTTGCCGAAAAGCCGCCCGCCCCACCCGAACAGGTACGGCGGATGACAGTTCCGTCATGAAACGGGTGAATGGTCAGAAGATCGGTTGCGCGACCAGCGCCGCCTCCTGCCGACAGGCGGCCGCGTCCGGGCGCGGCGTCGCCGGGTTCCGGCGCAGCGCGTCGATCTCGGCCCGCGCGGCGGCCAGGTCATGCTGGAAGGTGGGGCTCTGCGACAGCGCGGTCAGCGTCACGGTGGCGGACAGCCGCCCGCCCTCGACCGCGCTGGCATTGTGCGCGCCGCAGACGATCCGGCTTTCGCCAAAGGCCCGCCCGCGCGCCAGGATCGGCGTCGCGCGGTCGGGCGCGATCTCGGCCAGCAGCATCGCCCAGGTCCATCCCGCCGTGGTGTGGCCCGAGGGATAGTCATAGCTGCCCGTGAGCTCGGATGCGGGCTGGCAGACCGGACCCCGGTCGATCAGATAGGGGCGCTGCCGCTTGTAATAGCGCTTGGCGATCCCCGTGGCGCGCGCGGTGTCGGAGCCGACCGCGTCGATCAGCCGGATCGTCACCGGGGCGTTCTGCGGGGTCAGCGTGATGCCCAGCGCGCAGGAGAAGTCATGCGCCATGTCCGCATCGTCCAGCTTCACGTCGTTGGTCGCCAGCGCCCAGCGCGGCGTGCCGACCAGCTTGCGCGTCTGGCGGAAGATCGCCCGGTCGGCCTTGCCGCGCGCATCGTCCGGCCTGGGCGCGGGCGGCAGGATCGCGAGCAGGTCGAACCCGCCTGCGGGCAGATAGTGCGGCGGCTCGTCCCCCTCGCGCACTTCGGCCAGCGCGGCGGTGCCCATCAGGGCCAGGACCAGACAGGATGCGACGAACTTCGATTTGGACACGGCGTCCCCCACTCACGGCTCGGGTTGAAGAAATCGGGTTACAGCGCGGCCAGCAGCCGCATGTTGGTGGCATGGAGATTGGCGATATGCGCCAGCGCCAGCGTGATGCCGCCACCGACGGTCAGGATCGTGCCGATCAGCATATGGTCGAGCATCACCCCGAACATCAGCAGGAGCAGACCGCTCGCGCCGGCCAGCAGCGGGCCCACCACGCGATGCTGCCGCCATCCCCGGATCAGCGCGAAGCTGCTCAGCGGGACCGCGATGGCCAGCATGACGAGATGGAACGCCTCGCCGGTGTCGGTCCACTGGGCGAGCGCGGGCAGGAAGGCGGCCAGCACGGGCAGGAACAGGCAATGGATCAGGCACAGGGTCGATGCCGAGATGGCCAGACGGTCCACGCCCCAGCCGCCGCGATGATGCGGCGCTCCTCCCGGCATGGCGGCCAGCGCCGCCTCGTCGCCATCGTTGCGTTCGGTCATCATCCGGGCCTTTCCCATTCGCCCCCCGGCAGCGGCTAATGATATTTTGTATCATGGATGACAAGCGCTAAATCCGACGACCATGCCTTTAAATTGTATTCCGTATAATCTAGCATGGCGCGGTTTCAGAGGAGAAGGATGGGATATGGCGACGAAGCGACTGGCCCTGTGGGCAAGCCTGTCGGCCATGATGGCGAGCAGCGCGCTGGCGCAACCCCCGGCTCCCCAACCCGTCCCGCCCCGCCCCGATTGGGAGAATCCCGCGATCAACCGGATCGGCGCGGAGCCGATGCACAGCAGTTTCGCCGGGTTCGAGACGCGGTCGGCGGCGCTGGCGGGCGATGTCGCCCGGTCGCGCTATCACCTGTCGCTCGACGGGACGTGGAAGGTGCACATGTCGCCCAATCCCGAGGCGCGCCCGATCGGCTTCGAGGACCCGGCGCGCGACGTTTCGAGCTGGCACGACGTGGCGGTCCCCGGCATCCTCCAGGCGCAGGGGCTGAGCCGTCCGGTCTTCGTCGGCAGCGGCTATCCCTTTCCGCGCAACGAACCCTTTATCGAGCACCGGCTGAACGAGGTCGCGTCCTATCGCCGCGACTTCACCGTTCCGGCGCATTTCGCCGGACGCCGCCTGCTCCTCAACATCGGCGCGGCGGGGGCGGCCTATTATCTTTGGGTCAACGGCCAGAAGATCGGCTATTCGGAGGATTCCAAGCTCCCCGCCGAATTCGACATCAGCCGCGCCGCGAAGCCGGGCAAGAACACCATCGCGATCGAGCTCTATCGCCATTCGGACGGCAGCTACCTCGAGGATCAGGATTTCTGGCGGGTCAACGGGATCGAACGCTCGATCACCCTCTATGCCGCGCCGCAGACGCATATCCGCGATCTGGCGATCGATGCCGGGCTGACCCATGACTATCGCGACGGGACGCTGTCGGCCGCGATCGACCTGGCGGGCGCGGCGCAGGCGACCTCGGTGCGCGCCACGCTGCTCGACGGCAAGCGGGTCGTGCTGACCCGGACCGCGACGCCGACCGGCACGACCGCGACGATCGCCGCCGAGGTTCCGGCGGTGAAGACGTGGAGCGCCGAGGACCCCAATCTCTACACGCTGCTGGTCGAACTGCTCGACGCGAAGGGCAAGCTGATTGAGGCGACCAGCCGCCGCATCGGCTTCCGCACCGTCGAGGTCGCGGGCGGCGAGGTGCGGGTCAACGGCAAGCGGATCATGATCCGCGGCGTCAACCGGCACGAGCATGACCCGCATACCTTCCGCGTCGTGTCCGAAGAGACGATGCGCAAGGATATCGAGCTGATGAAGGCCGCCAATATCAACGCGGTCCGCACCTCGCACTATCCCAACGACCCGCGCTGGTACGACCTGGCTGACGAATATGGCCTCTACGTGATGGACGAGGCCAATATCGAGAGCCACGGTTACTTGAGCCTCACCCAGGAAAAGGGCGATCCGACGCTGAACCTGGGCCACAAGCCCGAATGGGCGGCGGCGCATCTCGACCGGGTGCAGCGGATGGTCGAGCGCGATCGCAACCACCCCTCGATCATCTTCTGGTCGCTGGGCAATGAAAGCGGCGTCGGCCCCAATTTCGAGGCGGCGGCGAAATGGATCCGCCAGCACGACAAGACCCGGCTGATCAACTTCCTGGGTTACAGCATGAGCGGCTGGCGACATCCGACCAATGCCTATGTCGACATCTTCGCGCCCATGTACGACGATGTCGAGAAGCTGGCCGACTATGCCCAGCGGCCCGAATTCACCCAGCCGCTGATCCTGTGCGAATATGCCCATGCGATGGGCAACAGCCTGGGCGACTTCCAGGGCTATTGGGACGTATTCCGCAAATATCCCAAACTCCAGGGCGGCTTCGTCTGGGACTGGGTCGACCAGACGATGATCCTGAAGGACAAGGACGGCCGCCCCTATTGGGGACAGGGCCTGGACTATGATCCCGATCCCAAGGATGCCGGGCTGCACGGCGACGACAGCCCGGTCGGCGACGGCGTGATCCAGTCGGATCGGACGCCCGACCCCGAATATTACGAGATGGCGCATGTCCAGTCGCCGATCCATTTCACCCACAAGGACGGCGGGTGGCAGGTGGTCAACCGCCACGACCATATCGACCTTTCGCGCTTCACGCTGGACTGGACGGTGCTGGAGAATGGCGTCGAGACGGCCCGCGGCAGCATCGCCACGCCGTCCGTGGCGGCGGGGGCCAGCGCGCCCCTGTCCTTCGCCCTGCCCGCGCCCAGGGATGCCTCGGCCGAGCGTTCGCTGATCCTGCGCGCGCGGACCAAAGCGGGGGCGATCCCGCCGCTGCCCGCGGGCCATGTCGTCGGCTGGGACCAGTTCGCGCTGACCGGCCCGGTCTTCGCCGCCGTGCCCGCCGGGTCGGTCGCGCCGCAGGAAAGCGCCGATTCGATGACGCTGGCGGCGGGCGATGCCGTGCTGGAGATCGACCGGACGACCGGGCTCGTCCGCCGTTATGCGCGGGGCGGCAAGACGCTGCTGACCGGTGGCACCCCCGATTTCACCCGCGCACCGACCGACAATGACGTGGGCGCGGGCGTGCCCAAGAGCCATGCGATGTGGCAATATTTCTCCGAGCATCGCCGCCTCGACGCGATCCGGCGCGAGGGCGATGCCATCGTCGTGGATCACGACATGGGCGTCGGATCGGTCAAGATGCAGACCCGCTGGACCATGGCGCCGGACGGCAATGCGACGGCCACCGTCCGCTTCACGCCGCTGCGCGCGACGCTGCCCGATCCCCTGCGCGTCGGCCTCGCCTTCGCGACGCCGGGGCAGCAATTCACCCAGCTCAGCTGGTTCGGGCGCGGCCCGTGGGAAAGCTATGCCGACCGCAAGACCGGCGCGATGATCGCCCGCTGGAGCGGGGCGCTGGCCGACCAGTATCACGACTATGCCCGCCCGCAGGAGAGCGGCAACAAGACCGATGTGCGCTGGCTGCAACTCACCGGCACCGGCGTCGGGCTCCGCGTGACGGGGGCGCAGCCGCTTTCGGTCAACGCCCTGCCCTTCCCCTATGCCGACCTGGCGATGAAGCCGCCGTCCCAAGCGCACAGCTCGGACATCAGCCCGCATGGCGACGGCACGCTGCTGATCGACGCCGCGCAGGTCGGAGTCGGCGGCGATACCGGCTGGAACCTCGATGGCCGGGCGCACATGCCATACCGCATTCCGCTCCAGCCCCTGACCTACAGCTTCACCATTGGAGCGGCCCGTTGAAGACCCTGCTGACGCTTTCGCTGTTGCTCGCCGCCGGTCCGGTCGCCGCGCAGGGCGTGCCCGACCGCATCGCCAAGTCGCTGGCCCTTCGCGAGCAATGGCAATGGCTGACCCGTGACATCGCCTCCCCCGCCGAGTGGGACGCGGACGGACGGCATTTCCATTATCGCAAGACGGTGGCGGGCGGCTTCGCCTTCGTCGATGTGGACGCGACCAGCCGCGCCAAGGCCCCCGCCTTCGACGCTGCTGCGCTCGCCCCCGCATTGGCCAGGGTCATGGGCAAGCCGATCGCGCCGCTCCGCCTGCCCTTCGATCATTTCGCCTATACGCCCGATCGTTCGGCGATCACCTTCAGCATCGGCTATGAGGACGGCGTCACCTATCGCTGCGTCCTCGCCCGGCCCGCCTGCACCGTCGTCCCGCCGGAAAACCCCAGCCGCCCGCGCGGATTCGGCGTGGTGCGCGACCTGCGCGTGCCCGCCGATAACCATCCCCGCCTCTCGCCCGACGGCAGGCTGGAGGCGCTGGTTCTCGACGACAATCTGGTCGTGCGCGAGGCGGGGGGCGGCAAGGAATTGTGGCGGTCCCAGGACGGCAGCCCCGCCAATTTCTACGATCCCGAGACGATCGCCTGGAGCCCGGACGGCCAGCATGTCGCGCTCCAGCGCGTCCGCCCCGGCTATCCCCGCATGGTCACCCGCGTCCTCGCCGCGCCGCCGGGCAAAGTCCAGCCCGAGGTCGTCCAGCAACTCTATCCCAAGCCCGGCGACGCGGTGGATCAGGAAGCGCCCGTCCTGTTCCGCGTCGCCGACGGCAGGCGGACCGAGATCGACCCGTCGCTGTTCGCAAATGCCTATACCCTGTCGGCCCCGGCCTGGCGGGCCGATGGCAGGAGCTTCGCCTTCGACGATCTGAAGCGCGGCTTCGGCGAGGCGAAGATCATCGCGGTCGATGCCGACACCGGCAAGGCGCATGCCGCCGTGACCGAAACCGCGAAGACCTTCGTCTTTCGCGACCGCATCTGGTCGCACGACGTAAAGGATATGGGCCGCGAGATTCTCTGGGCGTCGGAGCGGGACGGCTGGCGGCATCTCTATATGATCGACGGCACGACCGGCCGGATCGTTCGCCAGATCACCAAGGGCCAATGGATCGTCCGCGACATCGCGAAGGTCGATGACGACAAGCGCCAGATCTGGTTCTCGGCCAGCGGCTTCGTGCCCGGCGAAGATCCCTATTACAAGCAATGGTTCCGGGTCGATTTCGACGGCCGCAACCTGACCCGGCTGACCCAGGAGAATGCGACGCACGAGGTCCGCTTCTCCCCCGACATGTCCACCTATGTCGACGTCTATTCGCGCACCGACCTGCCGGAGACGATGGAACTGCATGACGCGCGCGACGGCCGCCTGATCCAGACGCTGGAAAAGGGCGACATCACCGCGCTGACCGCCGCCGGGTTCCGCCCGCCGGAGCGCTTCACCGCCAAGGGCCGCGACGGCCGGACAGATATCCACGGCCTGGTCGTCCGCCCGCGCGATTACGACCCCGCCAAGCGCTATCCGGTGATCGAGAACATCTATGCCGGGCCGCATGACAGCTTCGTGCCCAAGGCCTTCTGGCCGTTCGGCGGCTTTTCGGGCGGCGACAAGGTCATGGGGATGCAGCAGCTCGCCGATCTGGGCTTCATCGTCGTGATGATCGACGGCATGGGCACCGCCAACCGTTCCAAGGCCTTTCACGACGTCGCCTGGAAGAACCTGGCCGATAGCGGCTTTCCCGACCGGATCGCCTGGATGAAGGCGCTGGCGGCGAAGGACCCCGCCGTCGATCTTTCCCGCGTCGGCATCTATGGCGGCTCGGCGGGCGGGCAGAGCACGCTGAACGCGCTGCTGTTCCACCCCGACTTCTACAAGGCCGGGGTCGCCTATGCCGGGTGTTTCGACAACCGGATGGACAAGATCGACTGGAACGAACAATGGCTCGGCTATCCGGTCGACCAGAGCTATCTGGACGCGTCGGGCGTGGTCCATGCGCACCAGTTGCAGGGCAAGCTGATGCTGGTCGTCGGCGAACAGGACTCCAATGTCGATCCCGCCAGCACGACCCAGGTGGTCGATGCGCTGATCAAGGCGGACAAGGATTTCGACCTGCTGGTCATCCCCGGCGGCGAGCATACCGCCGGGCGCAGCACCGGCCCGGTGGCCTATGCGATGCGACGGCAATATGCCTTTTTCCTGAAGGCGTTGCGCGGGGAGGAATAGTACCCTTCCCTCAGCCACAATAGCACCACCCCGGCGAAGGCCGGGGTCCAGTTTCGGCGTTCCATCAGGCGCCCCACGAACGTCACCGCAACTGGGCCCCGGCCTTCGCCGGGGCGGACGGCGGGGGTTGGGAAGGGAATAGCGGTGTTGCCTCCCGCCCTCCCCGCGCCTATCGCTCGGCCCGCGACAGGTTCCCCTTCGGGGGATGAAAAGGGAACGGGGTGCGACGCCCCGGCTGCCCCTGCAACTGTAAGCGGCGAGCCGTTCGCCACGACGCCATTGGGGAAACTCGAGAAGGCGGCGGACCGGCACCGACCCGCGAGCCAGGAGACCTGCCCGTCGCGGTCGTCTTTCGGCCGGTCAGGGTGTACCGGGCGGACGGGGCTATCCCCTCGCGCGACGACAGCGCCTTTGTGGAGACATGCCCCAATGACCGAGCCCTGTTCATGCTGAAACCCGCCGCGAACGGCCCCGCCGTGGTCGCCTGCAACACCTGTCGCCTGTCCGACGACGCGCGCGAGGACGCCGAAGGGCGGCGCGGCGGCGCGCTGCTGGTCGAGGCGTTGCGCGCGGTGAAAGCCTCCGACCCGGCCTATGCGGACGTGGCGGTCGAGGAGATGCCCTGCCTCTTTGCCTGCCAGTCCTTCTGCACGGTCCATCTTCGCTGCCCCGGCAAGGTCGGCTATGTGATGGGCAAATTCGCCCCGGACGAGGAGGCCGCGCGCGCGATCCTGGACTATGCGCGCGCCTATGCCGACAGCGACTGGGGACAGGTGCCCTACAAGCAATGGCCGCAAGGGGTTAAGGGCCATTTCCTGACCCGCACGCCGCCCGAGGGATTCATCGTCGAATGACCGCTTTCCCGACCATCGCCAGCTTCGAGACGACCCTGGCCGTGTTGCCCGAGCCGGATACCGGCGCGCGCGACGCCGCCGCGCGGCGGCAGGGGCAGCTGACCAAGCCGCCGGGCTCGCTCGGACGGCTGGAGGACATCGCGATCTTCCTGGCCGGATGGCAGGGGCGCGAGCGGCCCCGGATCGATCGCGGTCGTGCGGTGATCTTCGCGGGCAATCACGGCGTGGTCGCGCGCGGGGTCAGCGCCTTTCCGGCGGAGGTGACCGCACAGATGGTCGCCAATTTCGCCGCCGGGGGCGCCGCGATCAACGCGCTGGCCGCCGCCGCCGGGCTGGAGCTGTCGGTCGTGCCGCTCGACCTCGACCGGCCGACGGTCGACTTCACCACCGGCCCGGCGATGAGCGAGGCGGAATGCCTGGCCGCGCTGTCGGCGGGGGCGGCGGCGGTCGGCGATGCCGACCTGCTGGTGCTGGGCGAGATGGGGATCGGCAACACGACCCCCGCCGCCGCGCTGGCCGCCGCCAGTTTCGGGGGCGATCCCGCCGACTGGGTCGGTCCCGGCACCGGGGTGGATGCACGCGGCCTGTCGCGCAAGGCGGCGGTGGTGGCCGAGGGGCTGGCGCTGCACCACGAGCATCTGACCAGCGCGTTCGAACTGCTGCGCCGTCTGGGCGGGCGGGAGATCGCGGCGATGGCGGGCGCGATCCTGACGGCACGCACCCGCGGCGTGCCGGTGGTGCTGGACGGCTTCATCGGCACCGCCGCGATCGCACCGCTGGCACTGGTCAATCCCGGGATCACCGCCCATTGCCTGGCGGGCCATTGCTCGGCGGAGCCCGGCCATGTCCGGCTGCTCGAGCGGCTGGACCTTGTGCCGATCCTGTCGCTGAACATGCGGCTGGGCGAAGCGAGCGGCGCGGCGGTGGCGGTCCAGGTCATCCGCGCGGCGCTGGCGGCGCATGACGGCATGGCGACCTTTGCCGAGGCGGGCGTGGCGAGCGCGTGAGCGCGTTTCGCCTGCATCTGCTTCGGCATGGCGAGCCCGAGGCGGCGGGGCGGATGCTGGGGTGGACCGACAGCCCGGCGACGGTTGAGGGCATCGCCGCCTGCGCCGCGCGCGGACGCGATCTGGCGGTGACCCGGCGGATCAGTTCGGACCTGTCGCGCGCGCGCGCCTGTGCCGAGGGGATCGGGCCCGCCACGGTCGATCCCCGCTGGCGCGAACTGGATTTCGGCGACTGGGACGGGCTGGTGCCCGAAGCGATCGACCGGACCGCGCTCGGCCGGTTCTGGGACGATCCCGATGCCGCCCCTCCGCCGGGCGGGGAGCGCTGGTCCGATCTCGTCGCGCGCGTCGCGGCGGCCATCGCCGAGCTGCCGCCCGAACCGACGCTGGTCGTCACCCATGGCGGCGCGATGCGCGCGGCGCTGCATATCCTGTGCGGGTTCGACCGCCGCGCCGTCTGGGCCTTCGCACTGCCCTATGCCAGCCTGTTGACGCTGGAGGTGTGGGACGGCCGCCCCCGCACGGCGCAGGTGATGGGACTGGTCACGGCATGAAGCCGCTGATCCTCGCGCTCGGTTTCCTGACCCGCCTGCCCATGCCGCGCGTCGCAGCGGACGAGGCGGATTTTGCGGCGGCGATCCGGCTCTATCCGGTCGCCGGGCTGGTCGTCGGGGCGATCGTCGCGGGGGCGGCGTGGCTCGGCCAGCATATCGATCCCTGGGCGGGGGCGCTGGCGGGGCTGGCGGCCTGGGTCTGGGTGACGGGGGCGCTGCACCTCGACGGGCTGGCGGACCTGGCCGACGGGCTGGGCGCCGCGCATGGAGACCGGTCGCGGCTGCTGGCGGTGATGGCCGAACCACAGATCGGCAGCTTCGGCGTCGTGGCGCTCGTCATGCAGCTTCTCGCCAAGCTGGTGCTGATCCACGCAATACCCGCGCGCGCCTGGCCGATGCTCGCGCTGATCCCGGCGGCGGCGCGGGTCGGTCCGCTGGTCTGGGCGCGCGTCCTGCCGCCGTTGCGCCCCGGCGGGCTGGGGGCACTGGTGGCGCGCGCGGTGCGGCCGTTCGACATGATCGCCTGGCTGCTGGCGGCGGTCCTATTGGGTCTGGCCTGTCCACCCATCGCCGTCACGCCGCTATTGATCCTGCCGCTGTCGTTCTGGTTCCGGCGAAGGCTGGGCGGCGTGACCGGCGATGTGCACGGCGCCGGGATCGAGATGACCGAGACCGGCCTGCTGATCGTCGCCCTCCTCTATCTGGCGTCCTGAGCGATCCGCAACAGCGCGTCGCAATCGACATGCGCCTCCAGCACGGCGGCGATGGCGTCGAGCGCAGCGTCCACATCGGCGCGGTGATCGGGCCCCGCCCCCGCCACGCCGATCCGCGCCAGCCACGCCGCGCGCTGCCCCGCCTCGCCCAGCAGGCCATGGACATAGCTGCCCGCGACCAGCCCGTCGGCGCTCATCGCGCCCTCCGCCCGGCCATCGGCGAGGTGCCCGACCGGACGCGCGGCATCCGGCCCTTCAGTCCGGCCAAGGTGAATCTCATACCCCGCAAAGGCCGCGCCCAGCGCCTCGCCCGTCACCGGCCGCACCGTCTTTTCGCCGGTCAGCACCGTTTCGACATCCAGCAGCCCCAGCCCCGCGACGCTGCCCGCCGGGCCCTCGACGCCATCCGGATCGGCCACCCGCCGCCCGAGCATCTGATAGCCGCCGCACAGGCCCAGCACCGGCCGCCCGCGCCGATGATGCGCGGCGATGTCGATATCCCACCCCTGCGCGCGGACGAAGGCCAGGTCGGCGATGGTCGTCTTCGATCCCGCCAGCACGATCATCGCGGCATCGGGAATGGGCTGGCCGGGGCGGACCATGACCAGATCGACCTGGGGTTCGAGGCGCAGCGGATCGAGATCGTCGAAATTGGCGATGCGCGGGGTGATCGGACAGGCGATGACCACCCGCCCCCCGGCCCCGGCGGCGGGCCGTTCCAGCGCCACCGCATCCTCGCTCGGCAGGCGGCGCGCGTCCGCCAGCCAGGGGATCAGCCCCAGCGAATGCCAGCCGGTATGCCCGGTGATCAGCGCCATGCCATCGGCGAACAGCGCCGGGTCGCCGCGAAACTTGTTGACCAAAAAGCCCCGGATCATCGCGGCATCGGCCGGGTCGATCACCGCCCTGGTGCCGACCAGCGACGCGATCACCCCGCCCCGGTCGATGTCTCCGGCCAGCACCACCGGCACGTTCGCCGCGCGCGCAAAGCCCATATTGGCAATGTCGCCGCTGCGCAGATTGACCTCGGCGGGCGAGCCCGCGCCCTCGACGATGACGAGGTCGCAATCCGCCTCCAACCGGCGATAGCATTCCACCACTTTGGGCAGCAGCCCGATCCGCCCCTCGCGCCACTTCGCGGCGGGCAGTATCCCGCGCACCTGTCCGCGCACGATCAGTTGCGAACTGCGGTCGCCCTGCGGCTTGAGCAGCACCGGGTTCATGTCGACATGCGGTTCGACCCGCGCCGCCATCGCCTGGGTCGCCTGCGCCCGGCCGATCTCGCCGCCCTGCGGCGTCGCGGCGGCGTTGTTGCTCATATTCTGCGGCTTGAACGGGCGGACGGTCAGCCCGCGATTGGCGAAGACCCGGCACAGCCCCGCCACCAGCACCGACTTGCCGACATCCGACCCGGTGCCCTGGATCATCACGCCAGCCATGCGACACCCCCCGCGACGATCCACAGCAACAGGCAGGCGCGGGCATAGATCTGCAAGCCCGTCACGATATCGGCGGGCGTCGCGCTTCGGCCGCCGCGCCCGATCCAGGGCTTGATCTGGGTCACGCCGTCATAGCTCACCGGCCCCGCCAGCGCGACGCCCAGCGCCCCCGCCATCGCCGCCTCGGGCCAGCCCGCATTGGGCGAGGCATGGGCGCGCGCATCGCGCTTCATCACCGCCCAGCCGCCCGCGCCCGCCACACAGACCAGCACCCCGGCGATCCGCGCCGGTATCCAGTTCGCGCCGTCATCGATCCGCGCCGCCGCCCAGCCAAAGGCGCGCCAGCGCGGCTCCTTGTGCCCGATCATGCTGTCGGCGGTGTTGATCGCCTTATAGACCCAGACGCCCGGCAGGCCGAGCAGCAACAGCCAGAAGAGCGGCGCGACGATGCCGTCGCAGAAACTCTCCGCCAGCGTCTCGATCGCGGCGCGCGACACGCCCGCCTGGTCCAGCCTTTGGGTATCGCGCCCCACCACCCGCGCGACCGCCGAGCGGGCGGCGGGCAGGTCGCCACGCATCAGCGCATCGGCGACGGGGCGGACATGCCCGTACAGGCTACGCTGCGCCAGCGCAGGCCAGGCCAGGACCGCACTCGCGATCCAGCCCCATCGGCCGAACAACAGATGCGCCTCGCGGTCCAGCCACCATGCCGCAGCACCAGTCAGCGCGATCAGGGTCAGGATCGTCGCGACCCCCAGCGCCCGGCGGGTCGCCTCGGACCGGTCGGGCCGGTTGCCATGCCGTTCGCAGGTATCGAGGAACCGGGCAAAGCCGCCCACCGGATGCCCGACCCAGGCATAGAGCCGATCGGGCCAGCCGATCGCGGCATCGAGCGCCAGTGCCACCAGCGCGATCGGATCAGCCATGGTCCAATACCTTGTCCAGCCGCGCAAGCTCCGCGACCGAGGCGGGCACGCCGAAACGCAACCGCTGGGGCGCGTCGGCGAAGGGGCGGACGAGAATCCCCGCCGCCGCCAGCCGGTGGAAAACAGACCCCGCATCGGGTGTCTCGACCATGCGGAACAGCGGACACGCCCCCTTCGCGACCAGCCCGTGCCGCGCCAGCACGGCATCGAGCGCCGCCGCGCGCTCGACCAGCGCGAGGCGGGTCGCCGCGATCCATGCGCGATCGGCATAGGCCGCGCCGCCCCAGACCATCGCATGGCTCGATACCGGCCAGTCGCCCAGCAGGTCGCGAAGCCGCGACAGCAGCGCGGGCGCGGCGATCACGAAGCCCAGCCGCACACCCGCCAGCCCGAAGAATTTGCCGAACGAGCGCAGCACCACCACCCGCGCGCCGCCGGTGAAACCGGGATCCGGCATCGCATCGGCAAAGGCTTCGTCCAGGATCAGCCAGCCGCCCGCGCGCGCCTGCGCCTCGGCCAGCCGGGCCAGTGTCCCGCCGGTATGAACCACCCCATCGGGGTTGTTGGGATTGGCGAGCAACAGGCTGCCCGTCTGCCCCGCCCAGTTCTCCAGCGCGGCATGATCGACGCGCGTCGTGGCGATCGCGCCGTGCGTGCCATAGCTGGGGCGAAGCGCCACGATCGGCTGGGCCACCCCGAGCAGCGGCAGCAGTCGCAACGCCATCTCGCTGCCCGGCACCGCCGCGACGCGGTCGGCCGCGACCCCGAAATGCGCCGCTGCCAATGCCTCCAGCCGGGCGAGCGCGCCGCGATCGGGCAAGGGCCCCGCATCGACATCCAGCCCCTTGGGCGGCGTCCAGGGAACCGGATTGATGCCGGTCGACAGGTCCAGCCACGGCGCGGGCGCGTTCGGGAACAGCGCCCTGGCCGCATCGATCCGGCCGCCATGATAGGTCAGCGCGGCCATTTCCGCTTGCGTCACAGCCCGGCTCCCGCGATGCGGACGGGCATGCGCACGCCCCGCACCATCCTCGTCCTCGGCGGTGCCCGGTCGGGCAAGAGCCGCCATGCCCAGTCGCTGGCCGAGGCGATGACGCCGACCGGCTGCTTCATCGCGACGGCGCAGGCCTGGGACGCGGAGATGCGCGACCGGATCGCGCGGCACCAGGCCGACCGCGACGCGCGCTGGTCGACCGTGGAGGCGCCGCTCGCGCTGCCCGAGGCCATGGCCGCGCATGGACGTGCCGACCGGGTGATGCTGGTCGACTGCCTGACCTTGTGGCTGACCAACCTGCTGCTGGGCGAGGCCGACCTGACGGCGGCGGGGGATGCGCTGGTCGCCGCCATCGCGGACGCGCCCGGCCCCGTCGTGCTGGTCAGCAACGAGGTCGGCTTCGGCATCGTCCCCGACAATGCGCTGGCCCGCCGCTTCCGCGATGCGCAAGGGTCGCTGAACCAGCGGCTGGCGCGGGTGTGCGACGCGACCGACCTGGTGGTCGCCGGGCTGCCCCTTCGTCTTTCAGGAGAGAAATGATGCGAACCGACGCCGAACATGCCGAGCGCATGGCCAAGAAGAAGGTCGCGCAGGACAGGATGGTCGCCGCGCGCGACGCCGAAAAGGGGCTGGTCATCGTCCATACCGGCAAGGGCAAGGGCAAGACGACCGCCGCGCTGGGCATGGTGATCCGCGCGGTGGGCCATGGGATGCGCGTCGGCATGGTCCAGTTCGTCAAGGGCGCGATGACCACCGGCGAGGCGGCGGTGCTGGCGCGCTTTCCCGAGGTGGACTTCCACGCGATGGGCGAGGGCTTCACCTGGAACACCCAGGACCGCACCCGCGACATCGCCACCGCGCGCACCGCCTGGGACGAGGTGAAGCGGATGATCGCCGACCCGGCCTATGACCTGATCGTTGCCGACGAGTTGAACATCGTGTTGCGCTATGACTATCTGCCGGTCGACGAGGTGCTGGAGGTGCTGGCGACAAAGGGCGCGATGACCCATGTCGTCATCACGGGCCGCAACGCCCCCGAGGCGCTGATCGCGGCGGCCGATCTGGTCACGGACATGACCCAAGTGAAGCATCCCTTCCGCGAACAGGGCGTGAAGGCGCAAAAGGGCATCGAGTTCTGACCCCGTCATCCCGGCACAAGCTTGCGGCGAGGCAATCCGTTTTAAGCCCCTCCTCCCGGAAGGGGGGAGGGGTTTGGGGTGGGGGCTCGGCCACGCGCGACACAATTTGGGGCGCAGCCCTCCCCCATCCCCTCCCGCCTGCGGGAGGGGAGCGGCTAGCGGCGAGTTGAGGGACATCGTCACAACCCCTCCCCCGCCAGATCCCCGCCCCGCCGCAGCAGATACACATCCATGATCCAGCCATGCGCGCGCCGCAGCGCCGCCCGGCGCGCGACGATCCGCTCGGCGACGTCCGCCAGCCGCCCGGACTCGATCGCTTGCTGCGCCATGCCCAGATACGCCCCCCACCAGATCGTGACATCCGGCTGATCGAGCGTGGTGAAGGCGCACCCGCCGTCGAGCATCACCGCGACGCTGTCCGCCCCTTGCGGCCAGCCAGTTTCGCGCAAGCGTCGCCCGGTCGTCACCATCACCGGCGCGCCGACCGTGTTGAACGGGATGGCATGCGCCGCGCACAGCGCCTGGAGGCTGGTGATCCCGGGCACCACCGTCACCCGCTCCACCGCCGCCAGCCGCCGGGCGATGCGGATCGTGCTGTCATAGAGCGAGGGGTCGCCCCAGACGAGCAGCGCCACCCGGCCGCCATCCGGCAGGGCCTTCGCGATTTCGGCCGTCCAGCATTCGGCGATCGCGTCATGCCAATGCTCGACCGTATCGAGATAGGCGCCCTCCGCCGCGCGCACCGGCAGATCGAACTCGACCACCCGCACCTCCGCCCCGACCAGCACCTGCGCGCAAATGTCGCGGCGCAGGTCGATCAGCTCGACCTTGTCGCCTTTACGCGGCAGCAGGATCAGGTCGGCGGCGCGCATCGCGGCCTCGGCGGCGCGGGTCAGGTGGTCGGGATTGCCCGTGCCGATGCCGATCAGGTCGAGATGGATCACAGATCCTCCATCAACGGGCCATAGAGGATCAGCGCGGCCTTGGCCGACACGCCCTCCGCCAGTCGCGCGGCCAGTCCGCCCACGGTCGAGCGGGTCAGCCGCTGGTCGGGACAGCCGACATGCTCGGCCATCAGCGCGGGCGTTTCGGGCGGCAGGCCATGCGCGATCAGCGCCTCGGCCAGCGCGGGGAAGGTCCGCTTGGGCATGAACACCACCGTCGTCGCGCTCGCATCGGCCAGCGCCGCCATGTTGCGGTCGGCGGGCAGCGCGCCGGTCACGTCATGGCCGGTCACGAACTGCACCCGCCGCGCCTCGGCCCGCCGGGTCAGCGGAATGGCGGCGGCGGCCGCCGCCGCGCTCGCCGCGCTGACGCCGGGGACGATCTCAAAGGCGATACCGGCCGCCTTCAGCGCGACTATCTCTTCCTCCAGCCGCCCGAAAATGCCGGGATCGCCCGATTTCAGCCGCACCACCCGCTTGCCCGCCAGGGCGTGATCGACCAGCAGCCGGTCGATCTCCGCCTGTTTGGGCGAGGCGCGGCCCGCCCGCTTGCCCACCGCGATCAGTTCGGCTCCGGGCCGCGCATGGGTCAGCATTGGTCCGGCGGCCAGATCGTCGAACAGCACGACATCGGCCCGCCCCAGGCAGCGCACCGCCTTGAGCGTCAGCAATTCGGGGTCGCCCGGCCCCGCGCCGACCAGATGGACGAAGCCGCTCACCACCAGCGCGCCACCAGATGGAAGAAGGTGCCGGTCACCGCCCCCCGCCGCGATCCGGTTTCGGGCACCGCCTCGCCCTGCGCATCGACGACATGCGCAAGCGGCGCGTCGGGTTGTTCGAGGATGGTCGAATAATGGAATTCATGCCCGCCCAATACCGCGCCCTCGGGCATCCCCGCCACCTCGCCCAGCAGCGTCGCACGGCGATAACCCAGATGCATCTTGCGCTTGGCATAGCTGGTCACGAGGCCGAGCAGCCCCGCCATCCGGTGGCCGACGCCCTCGGCATCGATCAGCGCCGCGCCCAGCGCCATATAGCCGCCGCACTCGCCATGGACCGGCCTGGTCCGGGCATGGTCGGCCAGCCCGGCGCGGAACCGCTCCGCCGCGGCCAGCCGCCCGGCGTGAAGTTCGGGATAGCCGCCGGGCAGCCAGACCAGATCGGCCGACGCATCGGGGGCTTCATCGGCGAGCGGCGAGAAAGGCAGGATTTCGGCACCCGCCGCGCGCCAGCCCTCCAGCATATGCGGGTAGACGAAGGAAAAAGCCGCATCCTGCGCCAGCGCGATCCGCTGCGCCGGGGGTGGCGGCAGGATCACGTCGGTAGCGGGCACGGTCTTGGCATAGGCCGCCGCGCGGATCGCTTCCAAGTCGACATGCGCCGCCAGGAACGCCGCATAGTCGCCGATCAGCCGGTCGAGTTCGGGATGCTCGACCGCCTGGACCAGCCCCAGATGCCGCTCGGGCAGCACCAGATCGCCGCGCCGGGGAAGCGCGCCGAAGACCGGCAGGCCGATCTCCTCGAACCCCAGCTTCGCCAGCCGCTCGTGACGCGGGCTCGCCACGCGGTTCAGGATCACGCCGGCCACCCGCAGGTCGGGGTCATAGCGCGCAAAGCCCAGCGCGGTCGCCGCCGCCGACTGGGCCTGTCCCGACACGTCGATGACCAGCACCACCGGCCAGCCCATCCGCCGCGCCGTCTCCGCGCTGCTCCCCATGCCGGTCGCGCCGGGTCTGGCGACGCCGTCGAACAGCCCCATCGAGCCCTCCGCCAGCACCAGTTCGGCATCCGCCCCCCGCTGCCCCAGCGTATCGAGCAGCGGCGCAGGCATCGCCCAGCCGTCGAGGTTGAACGACGCCCGCCCGCACGCCGCGCGGTGGAAGGCGGGGTCGATATAGTCGGGGCCGCTCTTGAACGGCTGCACCGCCACCCCCGCATCGCGAAACGCGCGGAGCAGGCCCAGCATCACCGTCGTCTTGCCGGTGCCCGAAGCGGGCGCGGCGATCATCAGGCCCGGAGTCGATGGCCGCGTCATTCGATCGTGTTCCCGGGGCGATAGCGGCGGTCATAACCCTCAGCGTACAGCCGGCTTTCGGCGAAGTCGCTCTGGTCGAGCACGCGGCCGACCAGGATCAACGCGGTCCGCTCCGGGCCATCGGCGGCGGCGGCCTCGATGGTTGCCAGCGTCGCGCGGACGATCCGCTGCTCGGGCCAGCTCGCGCGCCAGACGATCGCGACCGGGCAGTCCGCACCATAATGCGGAGTCAGATCCGCGACCACTTTCGCAAGGTTATGGATCGACAAATGGATGGCGAGCGTCGACCCCGTCGCCGCGAAGGCGGATAGCGACTCCCCTTCGGGCATGGCGCTGGCGCGGCCGGGGGTGCGGGTCAGGATCACCGACTGGGCGATGCCGGGGAGGGTCAGCTCGCTCTCCAGCACCGCCGCCGCCGCCGCGAAGGACGGCACGCCGGGCGTGACCGACACCGGGATACCCAGTTCGCGCAACCGCCGCACCTGCTCGCCCATCGCCGACCAGACCGACAGGTCGCCCGAATGGAGCCGGGCGACATCATGGCCTTTCCGATGCGCGTCGGAAATCTCGGTCATGATCTCCTCGAGCGTCATCGGCGCGGTGTTCACGATCCTCGCGCCCGGCGGGCAATGCGCCAGCACCGCCTCGGGCACCAGCGATCCGGCATAAAGGCATACCGGACAGGCCGCGATCAGGTCGCGCCCGCGCAGGGTCAGCAGATCGGGGGCACCGGGTCCGGCGCCGATGAAGTGAACGGTCATTGGTCGGGTCCTTGGGCGATGGCGCAGGTCGCCATGCGGTCGGAGGAAATCAGGCGGGGCACGACGATCCGCGCGCCCGGCCCGGCGGCGGCGAGCGCGACGGCCTCGGCCACGCTGCCGACGCCACGACGGGCGAGGCTGACGATCGAGCGGGTCGGCGTATCGATGTGGTGCAGCCTGTCCGCGTCGATCGGACAGACGGACAGGCCCTGCCCTTCGGCAAATTCGGCGATGACGGCCGCGCGGTCGGCGGGCACGGCCAGCGCATCGGGGCGAATCCCCGCCGCCGCCAGCGCGCTGCGGAAGGAATCGGGGGTCGCCCCCGCCCGGCATCCGAACCCGGCGATCACCATGCGACCCGCCACTGGACGATGGGATAGCTGGCCTTCCAGCCGCGCTTCGTCCCCAGCGGCCGGGCCTGGGCCAGCTCGATCCGCAACAGCTCGCCCCCGAAACGGGCATGGCACTCGGCCAGCAAAGCCTCCGTCTCCAGCGTCACCGCATGCGCGACCAGGCGGCACCGGGGCAGGCCGCGCAAGGCCTCGACCAGCGGCCGCGACAGGCCGCCGCCGACGAACACCGCATCGGGATGCGGCCGGTCGGCAAGCCGGTCGAGCGCATCCCCCTCGACCAGTTCGAGCCGCTCGACGCCCAGCCGCAGGGCATTGTCGCGGGCGCGGGCCAGCCGGTCGGGATCGCGCTCGAAACCGATGGCGCGGGTCGTCGGGTCGCTCAGCAGCCATTCGATCGCGACCGACCCCGAACCGGTGCCGATATCCCACAATAGCTCGCCTGCACGCGGAGCCAGCGCCGATAGTGCAAGCGCACGGACGGGGCGCTTGGTGATCTGTCCATCATGCGCGAACCAGTCATCGTCCAGCCCGCTCGCGCAAGGCAGGGCGCGGCCGTCTCCCGCAGGCTCGATCGCCACCACCACCGGGTGCGCGATGTCGGTCCCGTCGAGCGCCGCCGCCGTCGTCCGCCGCACCCGCTCGCGCGGCCCGCCCAGCGCTTCCAGCACGGTCAACACGCTGTCGCCGAAACCCTGGTCGACCAGCCAGGCCGCGAGCCCCGGCACCGCCGCCCCGTCGCGCATCAGCGCCAGCACCCGCCGCCCCGGCACCAGATGCGGGCGCAGCGTCTCGATGGGCCGGGCGTGCAGCCCGACGCTCCGGATCGTCTCGACCGGCCAGCCCAGCCGCGCGGCGGCCAGCGACAGGGTCGAGGGGGCGGGATGGGCGATCCACTCGCCCGGCTCCAGATGGCGGGTCACGACCGACCCCGCGCCAAACCAAAAGGGATCACCCGAGGCGAGCATCACCACCCGTTCCCCCCGCCGGTCGAGGAGCATCGGCACCCCGTCCGCGAACGGCACCGGCCAGACGATGCGCCGCGCCGCGCCCCGCTCGGGCAGCAGCGACAGGTGACGGGCCGCGCCCATCACGCTATCGGCCGATTCGATCGCGGCGCGCGCGGGGGCGGTCAGGCCGTCCCAGCCATCCTCGCCGATCCCGACGATCGTCAGCCAAGGTCCGGAGTCAGCCATGCGCCATATCCTTCTGCTCGGCGGCACGACCGAGGCGAGCGCGCTGGCCACCGCGCTGGCAGAGCGCGGCGAGCGCGCGGTGCTGAGCTATGCGGGCCGCACCGAAGCGCCGCGCGCGCAGGCGATCCCGACGCGGGTCGGCGGCTTTGGCGGCATCGAGGGGCTGGCCGATCATATGACCCGCGAGGGCGTGACGCATCTGGTCGATGCCACCCACCCCTTCGCGGCGCGCATCAGCGCCAATGCGATCGCGGCGGCCGAATTGGCGGGCGTGAAGCTGCTCGCATTGACCCGACCCGCCTGGGAAGCCGGCCCTGGCGACCGCTGGATTCGCGTCACCGATACGGCGGAGGCGGTGGCTGCGCTGGGCAGCGAGGCGGCACGAATCTTCCTGGCGCTCGGTCGCCAGACCATCGGGGACTTCGCCGATGCTGCGCAGCATTTCTATCTGCTGCGTTTCGTCGATGCCGCCGAGGTCCCCGCCCTGCCGCGCCATCATCTGGTCGTGGATCGCGGTCCCTTCACGCTCGCGGGCGAACGGGCCCTGCTGCGCGCGCATCGCATCCAGCTGATCGTCGCCAAGAATGCGGGCGGCGCGGGCGCGCGGGCCAAGCTGGAGGCGGCGCGCGAGCTCGGGCTGCCGGTCGTGATGATCGACCGCCCCTTCATCCCCGACCGGCCTCAGGTGGAGAGCGTCGCGGCGGTGCTCGACTGGCTCGATCACGGCGTCGTCCGGGGGGTGTAGAGGATCGGGCGGCCCGTGTGCGGGATCATCCGCGTGCGGCTGGACCCGATGATAACGACGGTGCGCATGTCCGCCATCTCGCCCCGCGCCTGGGGCAAGGGCAGGATGCGCAGATGCTCCTCCGGCGTCGATACGGCGCGCGCGAACAGCACCGGACGGTCGTCGCCGCACGTCTCGCGGAGCAGCGCAAAGGCTGCGTCCAGTGCATCGGGCCGCGCCTTGGACCGGGGATTGTAGAGCGCGATGGCGAAATCCGCCTCCGCCGCCAGCCGCAGCCGCCGCTCGATCAACGCCTGCGGCTTGAGATTATCCGAAAGGTTGATCGCGCAGAAATCATGCCCCAGCGGCGCGCCCGCCCGCGCGCTGGCCGCCAGCATCGCGGTGATGCCGGGCAGGACGCGGATGTCCAGGTCGTGCCACCGCGCCGGGTCCTCCTCCACCCGCTCGAAGATCGCCGCCGCCATGGCGAAGACGCCCGGATCGCCCGAGGAGACCACGACCACCCGCGCGCCCGCCTCCGCCATTTCCAGCGCATGGAGCGCGCGGTCACGCTCGACCCGATTGTCGCTGGCATGGCGGGTCAGGCCGGGGCGTTCGGGGACGCGCGCGACATAGGGGATATAGCCGACCACATCGGTCGCTTCCGCCAGCGCCGCCGACACCTCGGGCGTGACCATGGCCCCCGCCCCCGGCCCCAGCCCCGCGACGATCAGCCAGCCGCTCATGGCCGCCGCCCCTGCCCATGGATCAGCGCGATCGAGAAATAGGGCGCGGGCGCGTCCTCCACCTCCGCCAGCCGCCGCACGCGCTCGCCCGCCTGGGCGGCATGTTCGATCAGCCACGCCTGTTCCGACCGCCCCGCCGCCGCGATGGCGCGGCGCAGCTTGGGCAGATGGCGGCCGATCTTCATCACGACCAGCGCATCGGTCTCGGCGATGCGGCGGGTCAGTTCCGGCTCGGGCAGGGTCGCCATCGCGACGGTCAGCACATCGTCGCCCCAGGTGATCGGCGCGCCGCTGGCGGTCCAGGCGCCCGACATGCCGGTGATGCCCGGCACCACCGCGACGGGGGCATGGGGAAGCAGCCGACTGTGCAGGTGCATGAACGAGCCGTAGAAGAAGGGATCGCCCTCGCACAGCACCACCACATCCTCGCCGCGCTGCACCAGCGACAGGATATGCGCGGTGCAGGTCGCGTAGAAGGCGGACAGGCATTCATTGTAGCGCGGGTCGGTAAAGACGATCTCGGTCGTGACCGGATAGTCCATCGGATATTCGACCACGTCGTCCCGCAACATGCCCTCGACGATGGTGCGCGCATGGCCGCGCCGCCCGGCCTTGCGGAAATAGGCGACGTGCCGGGCCCCGCGCACCAGCCGGTCGGCGCGGACGCTCATCAGGTCCGCCGCACCGGGGCCGAGGCCGACGCCGTGGATCGTGCCCGTCGTCATTCGGCGCGGCTCGCCAGCGCGTTGATCGCCGCCACGGTGATCGCGCTGCCGCCCGGACGGCCCTTCACGATGGCGCAAGGGACGGGCATCGCCTCCCACAGCGCGTCCTTCGACTCCATCGCGCCGACAAAGCCGACCGGACAGCCGATGATCGCCGCCGGGCGCGGACAGTCGGGGTCTTCCAACATGGTCAGCAGGTGGAAGAGCGCGGTCGGCGCATTGCCGATCGCCACTAGCGCCCCCGCCAGATGCGGTCGCCACAGCTCCAGCGCGGCGGCGGAGCGGGTCGTGCCCATATCCTTGGCCAGTGCCGGCACCGACGGATCGCGCAAGGTGCAGATCACTGGATTGTCGGCGGGCAGCCGCGCGCGCGTGACGCCCTCGCTGACCATATGCGCGTCGCACAGGATCGCCGCGCCCGCCGCCAGCGCCTGCCGCGCCGCCGTCGCGAAGCCGCGCGAGAAGTGGATCGACGGGGCGAGTTCGACCAGCCCGGCGGCGTGGATCATGCGCACCGCGACCGGCTCCTCCTCCGCATCGAAGCGGGCGAGCTCCGCCTCGGCGCGGATGATGGCGAAGGACTGGCGATAGATCGCCGCGCCATCGGTTTCGTAACTATAGGGCATCAACAGGCTCCGAGAAGCGCGACCGCCCGCTCGGGCGACAATCCGGTGTGAAGCGGTGCCGCCCCGGCGCGGGCGTGGCGGGCCAGATCGAAAGCGCCCTCGCGCCCGGTTAGCACCCAGTCCGCCGCCCGTGCCCGCGCGCAGCCCTTCGCGCAACCCGAGACGTGCAGACGCCCCTCGATCACCGGCGCGAGGCGGGCGGCGAGATCGCGGGTCTCGACGCTCGCCTGCGGACAGGCGGGCGCGCCGACACAGGCGTCGACATGCAGGATCGGGCTATCGGACAGCAGCATTCCAATAGCGGGCGCAGGTGCGACGCCCTCCGCGATCATCAATCGCCAGGGGGTGAGGCGAACCGCGCAATCGAAGGTGGCCAACGACGCGGCGTCGATTCGACCAAAGGGCAGGCCATAAACCGCACCGATCGGATGCGTGCCGGGCTGTAGCGGTACGACGGGTGCGGCGGGCACGATATCGCCGTTCGCCCAACCGGGTAGAGCGGCGTCGTGACGTGCCATCCGCCCGGCGGTGCGGCCACCGCTCTCGACGAACCAGTGCGCCAGCCGGATCAAGGCATCGACGGCGGTAAACCGCGTGACGGCCACACCGCTCGCACGACCATCGGCGCGCAACAGCAACTCCCCCGTGGCGGCGCGCGTGATACGGAAATCGCCGGGCGCGTGGGTCAGCATCGGCGCAGGCCCCGCATCGACGACGAAACCCACCTTGCCGGGCAGCTCGGGCAGTTCGGCCAGACGCGCGCGGAGTTCTTCGGCGATGGCATGCGTGTCGTCGCCCTCACACCAGTCGGGGTTGACGAGGATCGCCCCCCGCCCCTCGCGCACCGGGTCGGCGTCTACCAGCCCCAGCGCCTGCAATTCCTCGATCAACGTGGGCCAGCCCGCATAGGCGACGCCGCGCAGTTGCAGATTTGCGCGGGCCGTCAGGTCGATCTGGCCATTGCCATGCCGGATCGCGGCCGCACACAGCCCCTCGACCTGGGGTCCGGTCAACCGCGCCAGCACCGGGCGCACCCGCACCAGCAGGCCGTCGCCCGCCATCATCGGCCGCCACGCATCGGGGCACCAGCCCTTGACCACGAACCCGCTCATGCCGGGCCGTCCAGCATCGCCAGCACCGAGTTGCGCCGCGTCCGCCACAGCCCCGCCGCATGAAGCGCCGCAAACCGCGCCTCCATCGCCGCGAGCGCCGCCGGATTGGCCTGCGCCATGAAGTCGCGCACCTCGTCACGGGCGAGCGTCGCATCCCAATACAGGTCGATCAGCGACGCCGGGACCACGTCTGCCAGATGCGCGAAGCTGCCCAGATGGTCGAGCGTCGCCGCGATCTCCGCCGCGCCGCGAAAGCCATGCGCCATCATCCCCGCCACCCAGCGCGGATGGGCGGCGCGGGCATGGACGGTGCGGGCGATCTCCTCGGTCAGCGTCCGCGCCCTGGGGCTGGCGGGATCGCGCGTGTCGAGATGATAGAGCGACGCCGCCCCCTCTCCCAGCGCCGCCCGCGCCGCCGCGAATCCCGCCTGATGCGCGGCATAGTCCGCCGCCAGCAGCAGGTCGCTTTCGGGGAGGTCATGGACATGGACAAAGGCCTGCGCCCCCGCCACCCGCGCGGCGATCCCGGCCGCGTCGCGCCGGTCGCCATCGTCGAGCGCGGTCGCCGAAGCCGCGAGCCAGCTTTCCCCCGCTGCGATCCGCGCGGCCTCGTCATAGCCCGCCTCGGGGTCCAGCCCGATGCCGTATCGGCCGGGCGCGGGGCCATAGACGCGCGGTGTCGCCTGCCCGACATAGGGGTTCCATTCGGGCTCTTCGTCCCGCTGACCCAGCGCGCGCACCGCCTGTCCGAACAAGGCGACCAGATGCGGGAAGGCATCGCGGAACAGCCCCGACACGCGCAACGTCACATCGACACGCGGCCGGTCGAAGCGCATCAGCGGCATCACCTCGAACCCCGTCACCCGCTCCGAGCGATGGTCCCATAGCGGCTCGACCCCGATCAGGTGGAGCGCCATGGCGAATTCCTCGCCCGCGGTGCGCATCGTTGCCGATCCCCAGAGATCGACGATCAGGGTGCGCAGGTGATCGCCCTCTTCCTGCATGTGCCGCCGGATCAGTTCCTCGGCGAGCTTGACCCCTTGCGTCTGCGCGGCGCGGCTCGGCACCGCGCGCGGGTCGATGGCATAGAGGTTGCGGCCCGTGGGCAGCACATCGGCGCGGCCCCGGTAAGGCGAACCCGATGGCCCCGCCGCCACCCGTCGTCCGTCCAGCCCCGCCAGCAGCCCGGCCCGCTCGGCCGCGCCCTGTTCGCCGCGCCCGAAGACATGGAGCCCCTCGCCGAATTGGCTGTCCTTCACGTCGCAGACAAAGGCGTCGATCCGGGCGAGCGGATCCTCCGCCCCCGCCAGCCCCAGCGTCTCGCCCAGCCCGACGCTGTCCGCCTCCTCCGCGATCAGGCCGCGCAGCCGGTCGCGGCGCGCGGGGTCGAGGCCATCGGCATTGGCATATTCGTCGAGCAGCGCCTCCAGCCGCCCCAGCCCCGCGCCCGTCTCCGCCTGGACCAGCGCCGGGGGGACATGGCCGAGGGTCACGGCACCCAGCCGCCGCTTGGCCTGCGCCGCCTCGCCCGGATCGTTGACGATGAAGGGATAGAGGACCGGCCAGTCACGGGCCAGCGCCTCGGGCCAGCAGGCGTCGGACAGCGCGACCGCCTTGCCGGGCAACCACTCCAGCGTGCCATGCGCGCCGACATGGACCAGCGCGTCGATCGCTTGCGCGCGGAGCCAGAGATAGAAGGCGACATAGGCGTGGCGGGGACAGCGCGACAGGTCGTGATAGTCCTCGCCCCGCGCGCTCGGTCGGCCGCGTTCGGGCTGGAGCGCGACGATCGCCTTGCCCAGCGTCAGCGCGGGGAAATGGAAGGCGTCGCCCTCGACCAGCGGGTCCTGCTCGACCGCGCCCCAGCTTTCGAACAGATCGGCGCGCAACGCTTCGGGCAATGTGGAAAGTGCGTCGTGATACGCCGCCACCGGCCATGCGATCCGGTTTGCGAGCAACGCGGCGGGCAAATCCGACGGGGCTTCCACATCATAACCGGCGGCGTGCAGGTCGGCGAGGATCGCTTGCGCCGAGGCGAAACCGTCCAGCCCGACCGCATGCGCCGCCTGCCAGTCCTTGCCCGGATAGGTGGACAGCAGGATCGCGAGCCGCCGCTCCGCCGCCTGGGTCGTCGCCAGCCTCGCCCAGCCCGCAACCTTGTCCGCCACGGCGGCGATCCGCGCGGGCTCGGCGCGGTGGAGGCGCAGGGCGATGTCGAAATCGGGGTCGCGCTCGCCGGGTTGCTTGAAGCTGATGACCCCTGCGAACAGCCGTCCGTCGATCTCGGGCAGGACGACATGCATGGCGAGGTCGGCGGGCGACAGGCCCCGCGCCGAACCCGCCCAACCCTCGCGGTCGCTGGTCGCGAGCGCGACCTGGAACACCGGCACGCCCGCCCCGTCTAGCGGCGTGGTGTCGTCCTCGCCCCGTGCGGAGAAGGCGGTGGCGTTGACGATCGCGGCGGGGGCGAGCGCCTTCACCCAGCGCGCGATCCACGGGCCTGCGCCTTCGGCCTTCAGCGAAGGGACGAACAGGGCGATGGGGTCAAAGCCGCGTTCGGATAGCGCGGTGTGGAGGGCGGCAATGGGTTCCAGATCGGCGGCGGCGAGATAGGCGCGGTAGAAGACGATCAGGACGCGGGGGCGGGTTGTGGTGAGCAGGGTTGCGGCGGGGCAGACTATGCCGTTCGGGGACAAGCCTCCGACGGATGCCACGTGCGGAGAGGGCCCTCCCCCATCCCAGTTGCGGGTGAACGATGCCCCGCATCGTTCAGGCCATGCCGCGGGCATGGCCGACCCACAACTCGCCTGCGGGAGGGGCGTGTTTGTGGCTAACGTGTGCCCATATAGCCCCTCTCCCGGCAGGGGGAGGGGTTGGGGAGGGGCAAGGGCCACGGGCGATACAAGTGCCGCAAGCGCCTCCAGAGCGGCAGCCGCTGCCTCCGCTCCCCCCGCATCGCACAGCGCCGTCAGCCGCCGCACCACCGCCTGATCGACGGTGGACGCCGCCATCAAACGCTGATCCTCGCGCCCGTCCGCCGCCAGCACCGCCAGCGCAATCCCGCGTTCCCGCGCCAGCCGCTCGACCTCGCGCAGGCCGTATTCCCAATAGGCCGCCCCACCGATCAACCGGATCAGGATCGCCTTCGCATGCGCCAGCGTCTGCTCGACATAGGTATCGACCGACAGCGGATGGACCAGCGCCGCCAGATTGGCGAGCCGCAGCGACCAGGGAAATCCCCCTGCCCTCCAGCCCGCCGCAAAGGCGCTCAGGTCGCTGTCGGAAAAGGACAGGACGACCACGTCACCGGGGCGTTGCCCCAGATCCTGCGGAACCGCCTGTTCCTCCAGCCCATGGCTCTCGCGAAAGACGAGATGCACGAGGATCAGCCCTTCAGCACGCCCTCGATCGCGGCGCGGTCGATCCGGTCATGCTCGGCGATGACGACCAGCCGGGTGCCGCGCGGCTCACCCGCCGCCCAGGGCCGATCGTAGCTGGTGCGCACGCGGCGGCCGACCGCCTGGACCAGCAGCCGCATCGGCTTGCCCGCGACCGCCGCATAACCCTTTACGCGCAGGATATCCTGCTGCTCGGCGAGCGTGACGATGCGCGCGGCGATCGCCTCGGGGCTCTCCACCTCGCCCAGCATGACGGAAATGCTGTCGAAATCGTCATGCTCGTGATCGTCTGCGCCGTCATGGTGCGAGGGGCGCGCGGCGATGTCGTCCTCGGCGGCGGCTCCCAGGCCCAGCACGATCTCGGCGGAGACGATGCCATCGACCGCCTCGACCATGGGCAGCGGGCGCGGGGCCTCGGCGGCGATGATCGCGCGTGCCTTGGCGATGCCCTCCGGCCCGGCCAGATCGGCCTTGGTCAGCAGGACGAGGTCGGCGCACGCCAGCTGATCCTCGAACACCTCGGACAGCGGGGTTTCATGGTCCAGGCTGGGGTCGGCGGCGCGCTGCGCCTCCACCGCGTCAAGATCGGGGGCGAAGCGGCCCGCAGCGACCGCCTCCGCATCGGCCAGTGCCACCACGCCGTCCACGGTGATGCGCGAGCGGATGGCGGGCCAGTCGAACGCCTTGAGCAGCGGCTTGGGCAACGCGAGCCCTGAGGTCTCGATCAGGATGTGATCCGGGCGCGGCTCCATCGCCAGCAGCTTTTCGACCGTGGGGATGAAGTCGTCGGCGACGGTGCAGCAGATGCAGCCATTGGCCAGCTCGACGATATTCTCCGCCGGGCAGTCGGGGATGGCGCAGCTTTGCAGGATGTCGCCATCGACGCCCAAAGTGCCGAATTCGTTGACGACGACCGCCAGGCGGCGACCGCCCGCATGGCGGATCAGGTGGCTGATGAGCGTGGTCTTTCCGGCGCCCAGAAAGCCGGTGACGATGGTGACGGGGACCTTGCTGAGGTCACGCATGCTATTTCTCCGACGCGCCGGACGAGCGAGCACGGACACGGGACCGATCGCCGGAGCGGTGACGGACGGGCGCAGTCGAATGCGTCCGCCCCGCGTGTCGGCGACCGATGCGGCCCCGGCCGCATGGCTTCGTCGCTCCCCGACGGAGAACCGTGCCCCGACCACCCCCTGGGTCCAGGCAAGAGCGACCATGACGCCGGCAGGTCTCCTGGCTCGCGGGTCAAAGCGAGGGGATGCGCCTTCCCGGATCGCTCCAGTGGCCGTGCCTCCGATGGGGCACCAGCATCGCTCGCTCGCCGCTTACAGTTGCAGGGACAGCCGGGGATTTGCACCCCATTCCCGTTTCAAAGCCCCAAGGGGCACCGGCGCGATCTTCGGGGCGTTTCGGCCCCGATGTGCGGCATTTATCCCGCCGCGCCGGGCTTGGCAATTCGCGCCTCCATCGCGGCGAACCCGCGCCAGCGATAGAGGAAGAAACTCGCCCCCCAGCAGACCACGAACAGCCCGACGATGGCGAAGCCCAGCACGTTGAAATGCTCCGACAGCGCCCCCGCATAGCGGAACGGCCCCGCCGTCCAGCCGAACCGCTCGGCGAGCAGCGCGGTCGCCTGGATGCCGCCGATCACCAGGGCGACCAGCGCCGAGACCAGGGTGATCGTCATGTTGTAATAGAGCTTGCGAAGCGGATGGACGAACGCCCATTCATACGCGCCCAGCATCACCAGCCCGTCGGCGGTGTCGATCAGCGCCATGCCCACCGCGAACAGCACGGGGAAGACCAGGATCGTCGCCAGCGACACGCCGTCCGCCGCATGCACGCCCGACAGGCCGAGAATGGCGACCTCGGTCGCGGTGTCGAAACCCAGCCCGAACAGGAAGCCGAGCGGCGCCATGTGCCAGCTCCGCCGGATCAGCCGGAACAGCGGACGGAAGAGGCGCGACAACGGCCCCTGCCCCGAAAACATCATCGCGGCGTCCGCCTCCGCCATCGGCTCGCCGCGCGCGACCCGGCGGAACCGGGTCCAGACATCGCGCAGGATGATCAGGTTCATGATCGCGATGGCGAACAGGAAACTCGCCGAGACGATGGTGGCGATGGTCCCGCCGCTCTGCCCGAACGCCTCGAAGTCGGACAGGGTGCTGGCGGCGAGCGCGACCGTGGTCGCCGCGATCAGGACGATGGCGGAATGGCCGATCGCGAACCACAGCCCGACCGCGATGGGTCGCTGCCCGTCCTGCATCAGCTTGCGGGTGACATTGTCGATGGCGGCGATGTGGTCGGCATCGACCGCATGGCGCAGCCCCAGGCTATAGGCGAGCAAAGCGGTGCCGAGCATCAGGCTGTTGCCCGCGAAGACGCTGAGCGCCCAGCCCCAGACGGCGATATTGACGAAGACCAGCGCGCCCATCAGCAGCGCGACCCGCTTCTTCAGCGGCAACCGGGCGCGCGGCGCTCCGGCATGATGGTAGGACATGGGTGATACCCCCGGCGTCATTGCGACAAAGGCCGAACTCCGCTGTCGCGGTCACCATCCCACCCCACGGACGCACGCCGGGCGGGATGGCCGATTCGTCTCGGCCGATGGGCGTCGCTCGCATGATACAATATATCCAGCCCGTGACCATCCCCTGGATCGCGGCAAGAGCGACTCGCACCGGCAGGTCTCCTGGCTTGCGGGTCGAAGCGCACGCGACACGGCCTTCCCGGATGGCTCCAGTGGCTGTCCCCTGTCGCAGGGACCGGCGTCGCTCGCTCACCGCTTACAGTTGCAGGGACAGCTGGGGATCTTCACCCCATTCCCGTTTCAAGCCCCGAGGGGCACCGGCGCGATTGACCGGCGGTCGGGCTGAAAGCCCTTGCCGGTCGGCATGGGGATAGTCTGCGGCGGGTGGAGGCGCAAACCGCTTTATCGGACCGGACGCGCGGCTTAATCCGGATCACATGGTGGATGTGAGAAGATGGCGCCGCTGGGCGCCGGCGGCGGCGTGCCTGGTCGCGGCCTGTTCGGGCGGGAATTACCGGCCGGTCAGCGATTATCCGGTGCGGATCGGCAAGCCCTATACGGTGCGCGGCGTCACTTATGTGCCCGCCGAGGACGCGACCTATGACATGCTGGGCTATGCCAGCTGGTATGGCAACGAATCGGGCAAGCGCACCGCGAATGGCGAGCGTTTCCGCCCCGGCTGGGCGACGGCGGCGCATACCACCCTGCCCCTGCCCAGCTATGTCGAGGTGACGGCGCTGGACACGGGACGGCGGATCATCGTGCGGGTCAATGATCGCGGGCCGTTCGCGGGATCGTCGCGGATCATCGACCTGTCGCGCGGCGCCGCCGAACAGCTCGGCCTGCGCGCGGTCGGCAAGGCGGCGGTACGGGTGCGGCGGGTGGAGCCGGACGAGAAGGACCGCGAACGCCTGCGCCACGGCAAGGCGGCGCGGCCCTTGCCGCCGGTATCGGATGCAGTGCGGGCGAATCTGCTGTCGCAGATCGCGGCGGCGGGCATGACGGTGCGGTAAATGTCCGTCCTCCCGGCGATGAGGGCCGCCAAGGGCCCGGCCTTCGCCGGGACGACGATCGGCATATCGCCCATAACGAAAGAGCGGGCTTTCGCCCGCTCCGCCGTCATCCGCCAATGTTGGAAGAAGATTGGTCGGGGCGACAGGATTCGAACCTGCGACCCCCACACCCCCAGTGTGATGCGCTACCAGGCTGCGCTACGCCCCGACCGAGCGGCGGCCTCTAGGCGGGTTTTCCGAAGGATGCAAGCCTTGATGTGAAGATAGTGCGCACCCCACATCCGGCGCTCCATTGCGCCTGTTCGCCTGCGATGGTAGCGGGCAGGCTATCCGACATGGGGGCTGGTCGATCGTTCGCGGTCGGCGGGTGCCCGTGCCCATTCAGCATAGACGGGTCCGAATGTTCATTCCCTTCACCGCCCCAGTCGCCGCGATGGCTGCCGCCACCGGGGCCACCGCATCGAGCGGCGCCGCCTCGTTCCTCAGCCTGGCGCCGCTGCTCCTCGTCTTCGTGGTCTTCTATTTCCTGATGATCCGCCCGCAACAGCGCCGCATGAAGACGCTGCAAGCCTCGATCGAGGGGGTCAAGAAGGGCGATCAGGTCACCACGGCGGGCGGCATCGTCGGCAAGGTGACCCGCGTCGAGGACCAGCTGGTCGAGGTCGAGATCGCGCCGAACGTCCGCGTCCGGGTGGTCAAGGCGACGTTGACCGACGTGGTCAATCCGAACGCCAAGCCCGCGAACGACTGACCCGATGCTGGATTTCCCCCGCTGGAAGGTCGCTTCCATCGTCGCGCTGCTGGCGGCCCTGTGCCTGCTGGCGATCCCGAGCTTTCTGCCCGAGAGCGTCACCAACACCTGGGGTTCGATTCCGCACCCGCGCGTGAACAAGGGCCTCGATCTGGCGGGCGGCAGCTATCTGCTGCTGGAGGCGGACACCGCCGACCTGGCCAATTCGCGGCTGGAGACGATGCGCGACCAGGTGGCGGCGGAGATGCGGCGCGGCAATCCGCGCATCGAGATCGGCGACATCTCGGTGCGGGGCGGACAGCTCAGCTTCATGCTGCGCGATCCGACCCAGGTCGATGCGGCGCGTGAGCGGCTGCTGTCGATCACCGGCGGCGGGGCGGGCATGACCGGCCAGCGCGAATGGGACATCCAGGTCGTCGACACCTCGCGCTTCGTTCTGAAGCCGACCCAGGCGGGCCTGACCCAGGCGGTCGACACCGCGATGAAGACCGCGACCGAAGTCGTGCGTCGCCGTATCGACGCGCTGGGCACCAAGGAGCCGACGATCCTTCAGCAGGGCAGCAACCGCATCGTGGTGCAGGTGCCGGGTCTTCAGGATCCGCAACAGCTCAAGGACCTGATCGGCAAGACCGCCAAGCTGGAGTTCAAGCTGGTCGACACGACCGCCAACCCGGCTGAGGTGGTCAAGGGCAATGCCCCCGCCGGCAGCCAGGTCCTGCCCTATCCGGGCAATCCGCTGGGCGCGCCGGTGATCGCGGTCAAGCGGCCGGTCATCATCTCGGGCGACCAGCTGATCGACGCGCAGCAGACCTTCGACCAGCAGACCAACGCGCCGCAGGTGGCGATCACCTTCGACGCGCAGGGTGGCCGCAAGTTCGCGCGGATCACGCAGGAAAATACCGGCAAGCCGTTCGCTATCATCCTCGATGGCCAGGTGCTGTCCGCTCCCAATATCAACGAACCGATCCTGGGCGGTCGCGCTTCGATCAGCGGCAACTTCACCGTCGACAGCGCCAACCAGCTGGCGATCTCGCTGCGTTCGGGCAAGCTGCCGATCGACCTGAAGGTCGTCGAGGAACGCACCGTCGGCCCGGACCTGGGCGCCGATTCGATCCGCGCCGGTATCCTGGCGTCGGCGATCGCGGCGGTCGCCGTCATCGTCTTCATGACCGTCACCTATGGCCGGTTCGGCATCTATGCGAACATCGCGGTCGTCATCAACGTGCTGGTCATCCTGGCGGTCATGGCGATGCTCAATGCGACGCTGACCCTGCCGGGTATCGCGGGCTTCATCCTGACCATCGGCACCGCGGTCGACGCCAACGTGCTGATTAACGAGCGTATCCGCGAGGAACGCAGGCGCGGGCGAAGCGTCATCCAGTCGGTCGAGCTGGGCTATAAGGAAGCCAGCCGCACCATCTTCGAGGCGAACGTGACCCACGCCATTTCGGGCGTCATCATGCTCGTGCTGGGCTCGGGCCCGGTCAAGGGCTTCGCGGTCGTGCTGCTGATCGGCATCGTGACCAGCGTGTTCACCGCCGTTACCTTCACGCGGATGCTCGTGGCGCTGTGGTTGCGCCGCGAAAAGCCCAAGACCATCAATATTTGAGGCAGGAGAACAGATCATGCGCCTCCTGAAACTCGTCCCCGACAACACGAACATCGACTTCGTCCGCCTGCGCGGCTGGGCGTTCGGGCTGACGCTCGCGCTCACCCTGCTCGCGGTCGGGGTGACATTCGCCAGGGGTCTCAATCTGGGCGTCGACTTTGTCGGCGGCCTGATGATCGAGGAGAAATTCCCCACCCCGCCCTCGGCCGACCGCGTGCGTTCGGTCATCGACGGACTGGGCGTCGGCGAAGCCAATATCCAGACGGTCGGCGACGGCCGGACCATCAGCATCCGCCTGCCCGCCCCGGCCTCCAACGACGAAGGCGCGACCAACGCCGTCGTCCGCAAGGTCGAGACCGCGCTGGGCCAGCAATTCCCCGGCGCGACGTTCAGCCGTTACGACACGGTGTCGGGCAAGGTGTCGGGCGAACTGATCAAGCATGGCGTGCTGGCGGTGGTGCTGGCGATCCTGGGCATCGGCCTGTTCGCCATCTTCCGCTTCGAATGGCAGTTCGGCGTGTCGACCATCGTCGCCATCGTCCACGACCTTCTCGTCACGCTGGGCTTCTTTGCGATCACCCAGTTCGAGCTGGACCTGACGATCATCGCGGCGTTCCTGACCATCATCGGCTATTCGATCAACGACAAGATCGTGATCGACGACCGCATCCGCGAGAATATGCGCCGCTATCGCAAGATGGACATGCGCGAGATCATCAACCTGTCGGTCAACGAGACGCTGCCGCGCACGGTCATGACCTCGGTCACGATCCTGCTGGCGCTGATCGCGCTGCTGCTGCTGGGCGGCCATGTGCTGCGCGGCTTCACCGCGGCGATGATCCTGGGCATCGTGGTCGGCACCTATTCGTCGATCTACGTCTCGTCCTCGCTGCTCATCACGCTGGGCCTGCGCGCCGAGCCGAACCGCGAAAAGCCGGGCACGACCGACAAGCGCAGCATCGCCGACGCCGAGCGCATCACCCCGCGAGAGGGGTGAGCCGGGCGCATGAGCGACTCGATCCGCATCACCCGCGATCCGACCGCCCCCGGCCCGATCGTCCGTGGCTTTGCCGCCACGGGCTTCCGGGTCGGGGAGATCGCGTACCCTTCGCTGCTGCTCTCGCCCGACTGGCATGAGCCGTGGAGCCCGCCGCCCTTCGAGGCGCTGGATGCCCAGGCGGTGGCGTCGCTGATCGACGAGGCGCCGGAATTCCTGTTGCTCGGCACCGGCGCGACGCTGCGCCGCGCGCCGCGTGCGCTGATCGAGGCGCTGGAGGCGCGCGGACTGGGCGTCGAGGCGATGGACAGCCGTGCCGCCGCCCGCGCCTGGGGCGTGCTGCGCTCCGAGGGGCGCAAGATCGTCGCCGCGCTCTACCCGCTCGACGCCTGACCGGCCGCCTGGCGGCGCGCGACCAGCCCCGCCAGATGCGAATGAAGCGCCGCGGCATTGGCGGCCCAGGTAAAGTCGCGCACCGCCGCGCGCACCGTCCAGGGGTCGGGCGCCTGCTCCAGCACATCGCGGATCGCATCCGCAAAGGCTTCGGCCTCGGGCGCGGTGATTCGCCCCGCCGTGCGGCTGGTCACCACATCGCCCGCCCCGCCCGCCGGCGTGATGACGATGGGCGTCCCGCAGGCGAGCGACTCGACCCAGGCATTGGCAAGCCCCTCGGAGGCCGAGGCCAGCGCCATCACATTGGCCGCCCCCAGCAGCGGCGGTAACGCCTGGTGCGGGATGCCGCCGACCAGCTGCACCCGCTCGCCCATGCCCAACCGTGCGACCTGCGCGGCGAGCGCGTCACGCTCCGGCCCCTCTCCCACGATCAACAGCTCGACGCCGGGCAGCCGGGCGACCGCATCGATCACCACATGATGCCCCTTGCGCGGGATCAGCGCGCCCAGCGAGACGACCAGCGGCCCCCGGATTCCCAGCGCCTGCTTGGCGGCGGACCGGTCGATCGGCTGGAAGATCGCCTGGTCGACGCCGGTATGATGGACCCGTACCCGTTGTCGCGCCACGCCGAGCGCGGCGACGTCGTCGGCCATCGCATCGCTGACCGCCAACAGCCCGTCCGCCCGCGCCGCCGCCCTGGCGACCTGATGGCGGGTGGCCGGGGCCCGCCCCCAATGATGGATGTCCGCGCCCCGCGCCTTGATCGAGACCGGCACGCCATAGCGCCGCCCCAGCGCCACCGCCGCCGGACCATCGGGAAAGAAGAAGGAGGCATCGATCACGTCGAACCGCTGCTCCTCCCACAGCCGGTCGAGCAGCGGGCACAGCGCCCGGACGAGCGCGGCGACATGGAACCGCCCGCCCGTGCCCGGCAGCGTCACGAAGCGCGGTCGGGCGACCGACAGCCCATGCCATGTCTCCGCCACCGGCAGCGCGGCCTGCGCCCGGAACCGGGCGGCGCGCGCCAGCGGCCAGACCGGCAAGCCGATCGGCGCGACCACGCGCACCGAAACACCGGGCCGCTGCGCCAGCGCCGCCGTCTGCCGCTCGACGAAAATGCCGAAATTGGGGCGCGTGGCATCGGGAAACAGGCTCGACAGGGTCAGGACGTTCAGCATCAATCCTTCAACTCCGGTCGGCGCGCCCACGATGCGCGACGCTCATCCTAGCCCGGAAACGGGTGGTGGCAAAAACCATGGCCGCGAAAGATGATGGACATGCGATCATCTTGCGCGATCAAATACCCATCCTGACTCGCCACAGTTAAGAATTGTTCATCAACGCGACAGATCGTTCCTGACACAGTTACGGCCATGGGCTATCCAGTCCAGACCAACAGGGTGGGACATTTCATGACGCGATTCGGACGTTTGGGCACGATGCTGGCCCTGGCCGCGACGCTGGCGGGCTGTGGCGGCGATGGCGGGTCGAACACGATCACCCCTTCGGGCGGGGGCGGCTCGGGAAGCGGTTCGGGCGGCACTGCGACGAACGGCTGCTCGCTGCGCAACCGGCAGAACTGGGTCGCGGCGCAGATGAACGAATGGTATCTCTTCCCCGAGACGCTGCCCGCCAGCCTCGACCCCACCCCCTATTCCACCGTCAGCGACTATATCGACGCGCTGACCGCGACCGCACGGGCGCAACGCAAGGATCGCTATTTCACCTACATCACCTCCATCAAGGAGGAGGATGCCTATTATAATTCGGGTGCGGATGCGGGCTTCGGCTTCCGCCTGACCGCCGACGCCTCGCAGACCAGGCTGATGGTCGCCGAATCGTTCGAGAGCGGCGCCGCGCTGGCCGCCGGTATCGATCGCGGGACCGAGATTCGCGGCATCGGCACCACGACCGCCAATATCCAGTCGATCGCCGACATCGTTCGCGCCGATCCGAACAACGGCCTGTCCAACGCGCTCGGACCCGATACGGCGGGCACGACCCGCGTGCTCCAGGTCGCCGACACGTCGGGTAATGTCCGCACCGTCACGCTGACCAAGTCGGCCTTCACGCTCCAGCCGGTGTCGCCCAATTACGGTACCCAGGTGATCGTCGAGAACGGCCAGCGTTACGGCTATATCAATCTGCGCACCTTCATCAGCACCGCCGATCCGCAGCTGCGCGCCGCCTTTTCGACCTTCAAGCAGCAGGGCATCACCCAGGTCGTCGTTGACCTGCGCTATAATGGCGGCGGCGCGATCACCATTGCCGATCTGTTCAACAATCTGCTGGGCGGCAATCGCCAGACGTCGGACGTGATGGGCTATACCGCCTTCCGCGCCAGCAAGGCGTCGAACAACACCACCACCTATTTCGCGCCCCAGGCCGAATCGATCGTGCCGACCCGGCTCGCCTTCATCGGCACGGGCGGCACCGCCTCGGCCAGCGAATTGGTGGTGAACCGGACCCTGCCCTATATGGGGTCCAATAGTGGGCTGATCGGCGCCAACACCTATGGCAAGCCGGTGGGGCAGATCGCGCTCGACAAGAGCGAGTGCGACGACCGGCTGCGCGTCATCGCCATCTCGATCCAGAACGCCAATCAGCAGGGCGGCTATTATAACGGCCTGGCCAGCGTCGTGCCCGCCAGTTGCAAGGCGGGCGACGACCTGACCCGCAAGATGGGCGATCCGCAGGAAGCCTCGACCCGCGCCGCGCTGGACTTCCTCCAGGGCAAGACCTGCACCCCGATCAGCGCGTCGACGGCGACGGCGCAGTCGCTGTCGGGCGGCGCGCGCAAGCTGCTCCAGCCCGAACGCCCCTCGGTCGCGCAGCGCGACGTGCCGGGCCTGTTCTGATACGAAAACGCCCCTCCGGCCAGGCGGCGGGAGGGGCGTTTTTCCGTCCGGGACCTCCGGCTTACAGCCGCTGCGTCCCCGCATAGGCGAACAGCGCATCGCCGTCGCCCGACAGCGTCACCGTCTCGGCGCCGGTGACGGTCAGGCACTGGCCCGCCTGGAACGCGACACCCGCGACCTTGCCCGATCCGGTGATCGGGATCAGCCAGGCCGTCCGCCCCTCGGGCAGCGCCACGGCGTGCTCGCCCGCCGCCCAGCGTTCCAGCACGAATTTCGGCCCTTCGACCAGGATATCGCGCCCCTCGCCCGCCGGCCCCGGCGACACGATCGGCTGATAGGGGGTCAGATGCGCGACATCGACCCCGTCCTCCAGATGCAGCTCGCGGTCGCTGCCATAGTCGTAGAGGCGGTAGGTGGTCTCGCTGTTCTGCTGCACCTCGATCACGGTCAGCCCGGCGCCGATCGCATGGATGGTGCCCGAGGGCGCGTAATAGAAATCGCCCTCCTTGACCGGCACCCAATCGAGATCGGCCTCGACCGAGCCGTCGCGCGCGTCGGCGCGCAGCTGTTCCTTGGTCATCGGCGCCTTGGGGCCCAGCGCGATGGTCGAATCGGGCTCGGCGGTCAGGATGGTCCAGCATTCGTCCTTGCCGCGCGGCAGGCCACGGGCATGGGCCTGTTCGTCGTCGGGATGAACCTGGACCGACAGCTTCTCGCTGGTGAACAGATATTTGATGAGCAGGTCGGGCGAAGTGTCGCCCGGCGCCTGGAACCAGACCTCGCCGATCGGCGCGCCGTCGGCGGGCGCATCCTCGAAGCCGGGATACAGGGTATGGCGGCCCCAGGGCTTTTCGACGCGGTGGGTATGGAGCAGCGTGGCGGGCATGGGTCTATCTTCCTTCCGATCGGGCGACGGGAAAACCGTCGGCGCCATGGGCCGTTCCGCCCTGCCCCGCCCATGCCGCGACCCATATATCGATGGCAAGCCGCGTCGTTTCGCATCCGTCGCAGACGCATGTGCGGAAGGACTGTTCCCCGCCGTCCGGCTGCGCTAAGGACATGCGCGATGCGTAACCCCCGTTCCCGTGCGCTGTCGCTGGCGCTCATCGCCGCTCTGGCCCTTCCGATCGCGGGTTGCGCCCGCAACCGTACCCGCACCGACCTGCCTTATGTCGCGCGCGACGTCGGCACGCTCTATACCGCCGCCAAGAACCGGCTGGATCAGGGCCGCTATAAGGAGGCCGCGCTGCTGTTCGACGAGGTGGAGCGTCAGCACCCCTATTCGATCTGGGCCCGCCGCGCGCAGCTGATGAGCGCGTTCAGCTATTATCTGGGCCGCGACTATACCCAGTCGATCCAGTCGGCGCAGCGTTTCATCTCGGTCCATCCCGGCAATCGCGACGCGCCCTATGCCTATTATCTGATCGCGCTCGGCTATTATGAGCAGATCCAGGACGTCACCCGCGACCAGAAGATCACCCGCCAGGCGCTCGACGCGCTGGGCGAGCTGATGCGCCGCTATCCCAATTCGCGCTACGCCGCCGATGCGCGGCTGAAGGTCGATCTGGTCAACGATCACCTGGCGGGCAAGGAAATGGAGATCGGCCGCTTCTACGAGGACCGGCACCAGTGGCTGGCCGCGTCGATGCGTTTCCGCACCGTGGTCGACAAGTATCAGACGACCAGCCACACGCCCGAGGCGCTGCTGCGGCTGACCGAGACCTATCTGGCGCTGGGCGTGCGTCCCGAGGCGGAACGCGCCGCCGCCGTGCTGGGCGCCAATTATCCGGGCAGCGACTGGTATAACCGCGCGTACAAGCTGATGCGCGAATATCCGGTCGAGACGATCCCGCCGATCCAGCCGGGCCAGCCCGTGGTGCCGCAGGGTACGCCGGGTTCGGTCAATGTCACCCTGCCGGGCAGCGCGGGCAACGCCACCCCCAGCGCCGCCGCACCGGGCCGCCCTACCCCGACGGGCAACAACAGCTCGCCGACCGGCTAAGCCCTTATTCCGCCCCTGCACGGGGAGGTGGCAGGCCGCTGGCCTGACGGGAGGGGTGTCGCGCGCTCCACAGGGCGCCCCCTCTCCGTCAGCTTCGCTGACCCCCTCCTCTTGCAGGGAAGGAAGGCCATGTATCGCGCCCCACCCGAACAAATCGGGATCATTTTCGCGCAGGGGGGATAACATCGCGCGGCATTTGGCTTTATATCGCGCCCCATGCTGACCGCGCTGTCCATCCGTGATGTCGTGCTGATCGAGGCGCTCGACCTCGATTTCGGCCAAGGCCTGGGCGTCCTGACGGGCGAGACGGGCGCCGGCAAATCCATCCTGCTCGACGCGCTGGGCCTGGCCCTTGGCGGGCGCGGCGACAGCGGCCTTGTCCGCCATGGCGCGGGCCAGGCGATCGTCACCGCCAGCTTCGAGCCCCCCGCCCCCGACAGCCGCCTCGCCACGATCCTCGACGATGCGGGCATCGCGGTCGAACCGGGCGAACCGCTGATCGTCCGCCGCCAGGTCAAGGCCGATGGCGGCAGCCGGGGCTTCGTCAACAGCCAGCCCGCCTCCGCCGCGCTGCTGCGCGAGATCGCGCCCTTCCTGGTCGAGATCCACGGCCAGCATGACGATCGCGGACTGTTGAACCCGCGCGGCCACCGGATGATGCTCGACAGTTTCGGGCGGATCGACACCGGCGCGGTCGCCGCCGCCTGGACGAAGCTGCGCGAGGCGGAGACGGCGCTGGCCACCGCGCGCGAGGAGATCGAGACGGCGGCGCGCGACCGCGAATGGCTGGAACATGCGGTCGCCGAACTCACCAAGCTCGCCCCCGAACCGGGCGAGGAGGAATCGCTGGCCGACCGGCGGCGCACCATGCAGCGTTCGGAAAAGATCGCGGGCGAATTGTCCGCAATCGAGGACCATTTGCAGGGCTCCGACGGCGCGCTGGCGGGACTTCGCCAGGCGGCCCGCGTGCTAGAGCGGATCGGCGAGGATCACCCCGCGCTGGCCGAGGCGCTGGCCGCCATCGACCGCGCGGTGATCGAGGCGTCGCTGGCCGAGGACCGGCTGGCCGATGCGCATCGCGAACTCGCCTATGATCCCCGTGCGCTGGAGGAGGACGAGGCCCGGCTGTTCGAACTGCGCGGCATGGCGCGCAAGCACCGCGTCCAGCCCGACGACCTCGCCGAACTGACCGAACAGCTGCGCGGGCGGCTGGAGCGGCTGGATGCGGGCGAAGAGGGAATCGGTCGGCTGGAGGCCGCCGTCGCGACCGCGCGCGCGTCCTATGACAAGGCCGCGGCCCAGATTTCCAAGGCGCGCGCCGCCGCCGCCGAGCGGCTGGATCAGGCGGTGAAGAGCGAACTCGCCCCGCTCAAGCTGGACGCCGCGCGATTCCGCACCGTGGTCGCCACCGTCGAGCCGTCCGGCTGGTCGGCGGCAGGCAAGGACCGGGTCGAGTTCGAGATTTCGACCAACCCCGGCGCGCCCTTCGCCCCGCTGATGAAGATCGCCAGCGGCGGCGAATTGTCGCGCTTCATCCTGGCGCTGAAGGTCGCGCTGGCCGAGGAAGGCGGCGCGACGACGATGATCTTCGATGAGATCGATCGCGGCGTCGGCGGCGCGGTCGCCTCCGCGATCGGCGACCGGCTGCACCGGCTGGCGCGGCGGACCCAGTTGCTGGTCGTGACCCACAGCCCGCAGGTGGCGGCGCGCGGCGCGGCGCATCTGCTGATCGCCAAGAGCCATGACGGCACCGTCACCCGCACCGGGGTCCGCGCCTTGAGCGAGGCGGAACGGCGCGAGGAGATTGCGCGTATGCTGTCGGGTGCGACGATCACCGACGAAGCCCGCGCCCAGGCCGACCGACTGCTCGAAACGCTGTAGGGCGACGCCAATTCGATTTTATATTTGATGTCGATCAGTTATGAAGGTGATGCGTTCGATCCTTGCGCACGCCTTGAACGGACTCATCGCATGCCTGTCCCTTTGCCTTTCACGCCCGCTCCGCCCAGTGCAAACGATATTACGGCATTGGTGGCGGGAATGCGTTCCTGCCTTGCGCTGGCGGATCGGCTCGACCTGCCGATGGTCGGCATCCATCTGGAACAGGCCCGGTCATGGCTGATCGCCCATGGCTATGACGAGGCATAGCGCCATCCCCGCGATACGCCCATTCCTCGCGACGCCGGACTGACGTCATCGCGGTCTTGATCCCCCGGCGGGGGGTGGACTAGCACGGCGGCGTGACCGCCCTCCCCGCCCTGCCGCAAACCGATCTCGAAGCCGCCGCCGATCTGGAGGCGCTCGCCCGCGAAATCGCGCATCATAATCGCCTCTATCACACCGAGGACGCGCCCGAGATTTCGGACGCCGACTATGACACACTGGTCCGCCGCAACGCCGCGATCGAGGCAGCCTTCCCCCATCTGGTCCGCAGCGACTCGCCCAGCGTCCAGGTCGGCGCCGCCCCCGCCGCGCATCTGGCCAAGGTCGCGCATGCCCGGCCGATGACCAGCCTCGACAATGCCTTCACCGACGAGGAGGTCGAGGAATTTGTCGGCCGCGTCCGCCGCTATCTGAAGCTGCCCGAGGACGCCCCCGTCACGCTGACCGCCGAACCCAAGATCGACGGCCTGTCCTGCTCGCTGCGCTATGTCGACGGACGGCTGGTCCAGGCGCTGACCCGCGGCGATGGCGCGATCGGCGAGGACGTGACCGAGAATGTCCGCACCATCGCCGACATACCCCAGACCATCCCCGCGCCGGGCGTGTTCGAGGTGCGCGGCGAGGTCTATATGAGCAAGGCCGATTTCGCCGCGCTCAACGCCAAGCTGGCACAGGAGGCGGCCGAGACGGGCAAGGAGGCGCGCCAGTTCGCCAATCCGCGCAACGCCGCCGCCGGTTCGCTGCGTCAGAAGAACCCCGCGATCACGGCGGGCCGCCCCTTGCGCTTCCTGGCGCATGGCTGGGGCGAGGCGAGCGAGGTCGCGGTCGACAGCCAGTTCGACATGGTCGAGACCTGGCGCGGCTGGGGCTTTCCCATCGCCGATGCCTTTGCCCGCGTGCCCGACGCCGCCGCCGCGCTGGCCATCTATCGCACGATCGAGGCGCAGCGCGCCGACCTGCCCTTCGACATCGATGGCGTGGTCTACAAGGTCGACCGGCTCGACTGGCAGGCGCGGCTGGGCATTGTCGGGCGCACCCCCCGCTGGGCGATCGCGCACAAATTCCCTGCCGAGCGCGCGCAGACCACGCTGGAGCGGATCGACATCCAGGTCGGCCGCACCGGCGCGCTGACCCCGGTCGCGCGGCTGGAGCCGGTGACGGTCGGCGGCGTGGTCGTGACCAATGCGACGCTGCACAATGCCGACGAGATCGAGCGGCTGGGGGTGCGCCCCGGCGACCGCGTCGTCCTGCAACGCGCGGGCGACGTCATCCCGCAGATCGTCGAGAACCTGACCCGCGACGTGGCCCGCGAGCCCTTCGTCTTCCCCGATCACTGCCCCGAATGCGGCAGTCTGGCGACTCGCGAAGAGGGCGAGGTCGTCATCCGCTGCACCGGCGGGCTGATCTGCCCGGCACAGCGCGTCGAACGCCTGATCCATTTCGTGTCGCGCCATGCCTTCGACATCACCGGGCTGGGCCTGGTCCGCGTCGAGGAGTTCTTTCGCGACGGCCTGATCGCCTCGCCCGCCGACATCTTCCGGCTGCACCGGCACCGCGAGGCGCTGATCGCGCGCGAGCGCATGTCCGAACTGGTGGTCGACAAGCTGCTGGCGGCGATCGACGCGCGGCGCGACATATCGCTCGACCGTTTCCTTTTCGCGCTGGGCATCCGCCATGTCGGCGAGATCACCGCGCGCGATCTGGCGCGGCGTTTCGTCTCGATGGCGGGCTTCCGCGCGATGATCGATGCCGCGCTTCAGGTCCGCGCCGAAACGGTGCCCGCGCTGGGCGAGCCCGACCGCAAGTTCGAGCTGCGCCGCCAGCGCGCCATCGTCGCCGCGATCGACACGCCCCAGATCGGCCCCGAAGTCGCCGATGCGCTGCTCGACTTCTTCGCCGAGGAACATAACCGCGCGGTCGTCGACGACCTGCTGGGCGAGGTGACGCCCGCCGACACCGTTCACCAGACCCGCGAGTCGGAGGTCACCGGCAAGACGCTGGTCTTCACCGGCACGCTCGAAACCCTGTCGCGTGACGAGGCCAAGGCCCAGGCGGAGGCGCTGGGCGCGCGCGTCTCGGGATCGGTCTCGGCCAAGACCGACCTGGTCATCGCCGGGCCGGGCGCCGGATCGAAGCTGAAAAAGGCGCAGGACCTGGGCATCCGGGTGATCGACGAAGCCGCCTGGAACGAGCTGGTCGCATCCAGCTGACCCTGCGCGACGCCGCCGCCGAATCATGACGGCGGCGTCACCTTCGCAACGACGGTCGAGCGCGCTTATCGGCCCTTGCCTGTCGCCACCGAACGCGCCGCTGGAACCTTGCGAACCGGAAAATCGCCGCAATCCGAATGTGATGGCGCTGTGATCGCTCCCATTACCGTTGCCAAACTGCAACGCCCGGCAATTGAGTGATCACCCCCCTGTCGTAAGCGTGAACTTTGTCACATAACGGCAATGTTCGTCAGTCAGGGGCACGCTCAACCGAGCCGGAAAACACGGCCGGACCGCGCCGCTTCGCGCGAAAAGGGGACCTTTTATCTATGCGTAATTCGCTTTTCCTGGGCGCGGCCATCGTCGCGCTCGCCATTCCCGCGGCGGCCGCCGCGCAGTCGACGGGCTCGGTCGATGCTGAGGAAGTCGTCGTTACCGGCAGCCGCAACGACAGCGTAGGCGGCGTGAAGACGGTCGACACCACCCGCAACAAGGCGGTCCTGACCCAGCAGTTCATCAGCCGTCAGACGCCGGGCCAGAGCGTCAACGAGATCATCAACAACCTGCCGGGCGTCAGCTTCCAGAACAACGATCCCTTCGGATCGGCGGGTGGTACGCTGACGATTCGTGGCTTTGATTCGACCCGCATCAGCCAGACCTTCGACGGCATACCGCTGAACGACACCGGCAACTATGCAATCTATTCCAACCAGCAGTTGGACCCCGAGCTGATCGAGCAGGTCAACGTCAATCTCGGCACCACCGATGTCGACTCGCCGACCGCCGCCGCGACCGGTTCGACCGTCAACTATCGCAGCCTGATGCCCTCTGACACGTTCGGCGCGCGCATGGTCGGATCAGTCGGCGACTACAGCTTCTTCCGCGTTTTCGGCATGGTCAACACGGGTGTCTTCACGCCGTGGGGCACCAAGGCCTGGATTGCGGGCAGCAGCGCGACGAACAACGTCGTGTTCAACAATTACGGCAAGATCGCCAAGCAGCAGTATAACGCGAAGGTCTATCAGCCGATCGGCAGCAACGGCGACTTCATCGCTGTGTCGGGCCATTACAATCAGAACCGCAACAACTTCTTCGGTTCGGCTCCGCTGCGTGAAGACACCAACGTGTTCACCTCGACCGGCGGCAGCGGTCCAAATGCCGCTGCCCCGACGCTGGTGACCGGTGCTGTCCGCACGGCTGGCACGGGTTCGAGCAACCGCTTCCCCAACAGCCGCGATGAACTGCCGTACAACGTCGCGCGCTGCCAGATCGACACGCCGCAGGCAGGTGTGAACGACGTTCCGAACAGCTGCGGCACCAGCTTCGACGAGCGCTACAACCCCTCGAACACCGCCAATATCCGCATCAACTCGCGTTTCACGCTGGCTGACAACCTGATCCTGTCGGCGGATCCCTATTATCAGTATACCAAGGCCAATGGCGGCGGCACCGTGCGCGGCCAGGAAGGTGGCTTTGTCCGCAACGGCGTCACTTATTACGGCTTCATCAACAACAACTACTATTTCGGCCGTGACCTGAATGGCGACGGGGATGTGCTGGATCGTACGTCGACCACCGGCACGACCACCACGAACGGCGGCGTCACCCTGCTGGCTCCCAGCCAGACCGTCACCCATCGTTACGGCCTGATCTCGTCGCTCCGCTACGATTTCGCGCCTGGTCAGACTTTCCGTGTCGCCTACACGCATGAATATGCTCGTCATCGCCAGACCGGCGAACTGGGCTATCTCCAGTTGAATGGTCAGCCATTCGACGTTTTCCCGATCAACAACCCCATCCTCGCAGCCAATGGCTTTGCGGTACAGAAGCGTGATCGCCAGTCGTTCGCGATCCTGGATCAGGTTTCGGGTGAATACACCGGTAAGTTTCTCGACGATACGCTGACGCTGCAGGCTGGCATCCGCGCTCCGTGGTTCAAGCGCGACTTGAACAACTTCTGCTTCGTCACTTCGGGCGGCGGCAATGTTGACTGTCTGGGTCGGGGCAATGATGCAGCCAATGCTGCCTATGCCGCGCAAAACCCCTATTCGTACAACGCCGCCACCAATACGGTGACCGGCTATGCCGTGCCGCAGCAGCGTGTCCTGAAGTACAACCGCGTTCTTCCAAGCGCGGGCTTCACCTATCGCTTCGACGGCAGCGCCTCGGTCTTCGGTAACTACTCGCGCGGTTTTCAGGTCCCGGGTACGGACAATCTGTACCAGACGATCTATTATCCCGCGAACACCGAAGCGGCCAACCCGAAGCCCGAATTTTCGGATAACTTCGACCTCGGCGCGCGCTACACCACCAACCGCCTTCAGGCGCAGGTCGGCCTGTGGTACACCAAGTTCAGCAACCGTCTGGCCTCGGCCTATGACGTCGACACCCAGCAGACCATCTATCGCAACCTGGGCCGTGTCGACAAATACGGCATCGACGGTTCGATCGCCTATCGCCCGATCAACGAACTGCTGTTCTACGTCTTCGGTTCGTACATGAAGTCGGAGATCAAGAACGACGTCGTGCTCGGTCGCTGCCCAACCACGCTGACCGCAGCAAATACGACGACCAACTGCACCACCGCGGGAGCGCCGACCTACGCCTTGACGGCTGGCAAGCGGGAATCGGGTGCGCCCGTCTACACGCTGGGCGGTCGCGTCCAGGCTACACTCGGCCCGGTGGACCTGGGCGTCCAGGCCAAGCGGACCGGCCGTCGTTATCTGAACGACCAGAACCTGCCGCAGTTCGCCTGCACGGTCGCATTGATCAACAATGTCTGCCCGACCGTCTCCAACGTGCCCGCGTCGTTCACCGGCACGCGCGGTATCCAGTACCAGACCTATGGTGCCTATGCGCCAGGTTACACGACCGTCGATCTGGACGCGCGTATCTCGCTGGGCTGGACCGGCATTGGCACCGACAAGACCTACATCCAGCTGAACCTGCAGAACGTGTTCAACACCTTCTATGTCGGCGGCATGGGTCAGGCCGGTCAGACGGCGAACGTCGTGTCGTCGCTGCCCTTCGTCCAGATTGGTTCGCCCCGCGCACTGATCGTGTCGCTCAACACGCAATTCTAAGTTCCGACCCGGCTTTTAAGTCGGACTGGATTTCGGGCCGCCCCTCCTCCGGGAAGGGCGGCCCTTTCTTTTGCCCGTGCCCCAATCTTTGCCCTTCGCCTGTGGTCCGTGTAGATGTCACCCGGCCATGGCCACCCATTCGCCCGTCGCGACCAGCACCGCTTCGCCCGCCGCCGCCGACCAGTTGTCGGTGCGGCCGTTTTTCGAGAACAAGGCGCGCGCCTTCTGGATACTCCAGGCGGTCGGCTGGTCCGGCTATCTGGTCCAGCGTTCGGTGGTCGGCGTCTCCAATGGCTTTTCGCTGGAGAAGATCATCCCGGTGATCATCGAGGCGATCCTGGGCTATTGCATCACGCTGCTGCTCTCGACCCTCTATGGCTATTACCGGCGGCTGCCGCGTATCGCGGGGGTGTTCCTGACGCTGGCGACGCTGGCGGCCGCGACCTTCCTCTATGCCGCGCTCAACGCCTTTTCCTTCTCGTTCATCACCACGACCCAGCCGGGGGTCACCGTCTCGCTGCTGATCGGCAATCTGTTCATCACCTTCGAGGTGCTGGCGGGCTGGTCGGCGCTCTATTTCGCGATCAACTATTATCTGATCGTCGAGCACCAGATCGACGAGATGCGCGCGCTGGAGCATCAGGCGTCGTCGGCGCAGCTGGCGATGCTGCGCTACCAGTTGAACCCGCATTTCCTGTTCAACACGCTCAATTCCATCTCGACGCTGGTGCTGCTCAAGCAGACCGAGCGGGCGAACGCGATGTTAAGCCGGCTGTCAGCCTTCCTCCGCTACACGCTGGCCAATGAGCCCACGGCGCATGTGACCGTGGCGCAAGAGGTTGAAACGCTGAAACTCTATCTGGAAATCGAGAAGATGCGCTTCGAGGATCGCCTGCGCCCGAGCTTCGAGATCGACCCGCGGGCCGAACGCGCCCGGCTGCCCTCGCTGCTGCTCCAGCCGCTGGTCGAGAACGCTATCAAATATGCCGTCACCCCGCAGGAAGAAGGCGCCGATATCCGCGTCGATGTGCGACTGGTCGGGCAACGGGTGCGGATCGCCGTATCCGATACCGGTCCCGGCTTGCACGAGGTGCGTCATTCCTCAAGCGTTTCGACCGGCGTTGGGCTGTCCAATATCCGCGAACGGCTGGCCCAGGCTTATGGCCCGGATCACCGCTTCGAATCCCGCTCCGCGCCGGCTGGCGGATTCTCGGTCGAGATCGAGATCCCCTTCCAGCTTGAGAATGTGAACAGAGAGGCCGCATGACCATCCGTACCATCCTCGTCGACGACGAGCCCCTGGCGATCCAGGGACTGGAGATCCGTCTCCAGGCGCACGAAGACGTCGAGATCATCGAGCGCTGCTCGAACGGGCGCGAAGCGATCCGCGCGATCAAGACGCACAAGCCCGACCTCGTCTTCCTCGACATCCAGATGCCCGGTTTCGACGGTTTCTCGGTGATCCAGGGGCTGATGGAGGTCGAACCGCCCTTGTTCGTCTTCGTCACCGCCTATTCCGACCATGCCCTGCGCGCCTTTGAGGCACAGGCGGTCGATTATCTGATGAAGCCGGTCGAGGAGGCACGACTCGCCGACACGCTCGACCGCGTGCGCCAGCGGCTGAACGAGAAGCGCGGCGCGGACGAGGTCGAGAAGCTGAAGGAAGTGCTCGCCGAGCATGCTCCCGAAGCGGTCGCCGACCTAAACGAAGGCGGCGAGGTCGCCGCCAGCCGCTTCGAGAAGCTCATCAACATCAAGGATCGCGGCCAGATCTTCCGCGTCGATGTCGACACGATCGAGATGATCGAGGCGGCGGGCGATTACATGGTGATCAACACAGGCGACAATTCGCTGGTCCTGCGCGAGACGATGAAGGACCTGGAGAAGCGACTCGACCCCCGGCGGTTCCAGCGGGTGCATCGTTCGACCATCGTCAACCTGGACCTGGTCAAGCAGGTCAAGCCGCACACCAATGGCGAATGCTTCCTGCTGCTCGAGTCGGGCGCGCAGGTGAAGGTCTCGCGCAGCTACCGCGACGTGGTGGCACGGTTCGTTCACTGATCGTAACCCCCTACCTCAGTTCGCACTGAGCGAAGTCGAAGTGCACGTTCCACGTTGGGTTAGCGTCGGGCGTGGCCTTCGACTTCGCTCAGGCTGAACGGAGGATGGGACTTATCCGCACAGGCGTTCACGCTGAGCCCTTCGGCTGGCTGGCAAGCCAGCCGCTCAGGATGAACTTCGGCACTTCGCGCTGAAGTCGAAGCGCACGCCCCAACGCCAGCCCAAAACCCTTACCGCAACCCCAGCATCTTGTGCGTCTGGAGCGTCAATCGCCAGCGCGGTCGTTCCATCACCATGGCGATGCACGCCTCGCGATTCGCCTCCGCGCGCGGATCGTCGAGCGGCTGGAGCAGATGGTTGGCAAAGTCCCAGCCTTCGACCTCCGCCGGATCGATCCCCGTCTGGGGCCAGACCAGCTTCAGCTCCTGCCCCGAACGCTGGACGACCTGCGACCCCGCCTTGGGGCTGATGCACACCCAGTCGATGCCCGGATGCGCCGCGATCGTCCCATTGCTCTCGATCGCGATGAAGAACCCCGCCGCATGCAGCGCCTCGACCAGCGCGTCGTCGACCTGAAGCATCGGCTCGCCCCCGGTCAGCACGACGAAGCGCTGGTCGCGCGTCGTGCCCCAGAAACCCTCGACCGCCGCGACCAGCGCCACCGCATCGGCGAAGCGCCCACCGCCCAGGCCGTCGACTCCGACGAAATCGGTGTCGCAGAAGCGGCAGATCGCGCTCGCCCGGTCCTGCTCGCGCCCCGACCACAGGTTGCACCCGGCAAAGCGCACGAACACCGCGCGCCGCCCCGCCTGCACCCCCTCGCCCTGGAGCGTCAGGAACATCTCCTTGACGGCATAGCTCATGGCCTCAGCCCTGCGGCTTGACCGCATAGGCGGTGGGATCGGGAATGCCCGCTTCCTCGAAGCCGCGCGAACGCAGGCGGCAGCTGTCGCACTCGCCGCAATGCAGCCCCTCGGGCGTCGGGTCGTAGCAGGACCAGCTGATCCCCATGTCGACGCCCAGCCTCGTACCTTCGCGCACGATGTCCGCCTTGGTCATGTGCTGGAGCGGCGCGTGGATCTTGAAGGGGTGGCCCTCGACGCCCGCCTTGGTGGCGATCTCGGCCAGCCCCTCGAAGGCGGCGATGAATTCGGGGCGGCAATCGGGATAGCCCGAATAGTCGAGCGCATTGACCCCGATGAACAGGTCGCGCGCGCCCGCCGCCTCGGCCCAGCCCAGCGCCAAGCTGAGGAAGATGGTGTTGCGCGCCGGGACATAGGTGATGGGAATGCCCGGCTGGACCCCGTCCTTGGGCACGTCGATATCGGCGGTCAGCGCCGACCCGCCGAACGCCGACAGGTCGAGCGGCAGGACGATATGCCGCTCGGCCCCCAGCGCCTCGGCGACGCGCGCGGCGGCGGCCAGTTCGACCTTGTGACGCTGGTTGTAATCCACCGACAATGCGAGGATGCGATAGCCTGCGGCCTTGGCCGAGGCGGCGGAAATCATCGAGTCCAGCCCGCCCGAAACGAGCACGACCGCGATGGGAGCAGAAGATGTCATGATGGGGTCCTCCGCTACGCCCATTGGCGCGCGCTTGCAATGCCGCATGGATCACCGGGCGCGAAAGGCCGGGACCGCCTGGCCCGATCCCCGAGGGGCATCGACGGCGCAGGCGGTCCCGCTAAGGACCTGAACCGGGCATGCTGACAACCCGGCCAAGAGGAGGTTCCGCTGCTGGAGCAGAGAGGCAGGAATAGCGGCTCTATGGTGAAAAAGCGGTTAAGCCGCAGGGACTTAATTTTTAAGTTTCCAGCCTTTGCGCAACAGCACATAGCACAGCACCGCCATCGCGACGTCGATGCCCAGCACGATCGCGCCGCCCAGCGTCACCGGCGAATCGGCCAGCCCCAGAAAGCCGTAGCGGAAGCCCGAGATCACATAGAAGAACGGGTTGGCATGGCTGATCGCGCGGAACGCCGGGGCCAGGCCATCGACCGAATAGAAGGTGCCCGACAGCAGCGACAGCGGCACGACCACGAAATTGGTGACGGCGGCGGCATGGTCGAACTTCTCCGCCCAGATCGAGGTCAACACGCCCAGCAGCGCCAGGAACACCGAACCCAGCAGGCCGAACCACAGCACCGCGAAAAAGGCGTGCGGCGTCACATGGACGCCCGGCCAGATCGCCATCGCCGCCCAGACGGTCACCCCGACCAACACCGCGCGCGTCACCGCACCGCCGACCAGCGCGGCCAGCAACTCGGCGGTGGACAGCGGCGGCATCAGATAGTCGACGATCGTGCCCTGGATCTTGCCGACCAGCAGCGAGAAGCTGGCATTGGCGAAGGCGTTGTTCATCATCCCCATGACGATCAGGCCCGGCGCGATGAAATCGGCGAACGGCACCTGCATCCCCGCCACCGGCACGGCATGACGCCCGCCCAGCGCGGTGGTGAAAATGATGAGGTAAAGCAGGGTCGTGACCGACGGCGCCCAGATCGTCTGGAGCTGCACCTTGAAGAACCGGCGCACCTCCTTGATATAGAGGGTTCGCAGGCCTCCCCAGTTGATGTTCCGGATCACGGGCTCACCAGGGGCGGCGCGCACCGCCGAGTGGATTTCACCGATTGGGGGCTGGCTGCTCATCGCCATAGCGCGTAACCGTTGCCGTGGCCGCCCGCAACCCGGTACAATGACTGGCCGGTGCGATGATGAAGTGAGGAAAGGTTTCGAATGTCGTGGACCGATGAGCGGATCGATACGCTCAGGACGATGTGGGAGGCGGGACAGACCGCCAGCCAGATCGCCGAAGCATTGGGCGGGGTCAGCCGCAACGCGGTGATCGGCAAGGCGCATCGCCTGGGCCTTCAGGCGCGTCCGTCGCCGGTAAAGGCCAACGAGCCCGCCGCTGCCCCGGTGGCCGAGGCGCCCGAGCCGGTTCCTGCCGCTCCGCCGCCCGCCCCGGAACCCGAGCCCGAACCCGTGCGCGCCGAACGGGCCGCCCCCGCCGCGCCCGAACCCGCCGCCGAACCGGCTCGCGAGCCGCAGCCGATCCTGCGCTCGGTCGGCCCGGGCGGCTTCGTCCGCCAGTCGCCCGGCGAGCAGCAGCCCCCGCCCTCGCCCGCCCCGCCGCGTCGCCTGGTCCCCGCCAAGCCCAGCGCCGAGATTGCGGGCAAGACCTCGCTGCTCGACCTGAACGACCGCATCTGCAAATGGCCGATCGGCCATCCGGGCGAGCCGGACTTCCACTTCTGCGGCGAAAAGGTGAATCCGGGCTTCCCCTATTGCGTCGAGCATTGCGGCCACGCCTATCAGGCGCAGCTGCCCCGCCGCGACCGTCGCCCGCCGCCGCCGCTTCCCTTTGGCGGCCCGCGCGTCCGCTGAGCCGGGATCGATGAGAAAAGCCCGCCGGTTTCGCGACCGGCGGGCTTTTTCGTTGCTGGCGTAATTCCGTGGCCTTCGACTTCGCTCAGGCTGAACGGACGTCAGGTACCAACCTCCGTTCGCACTGAGCGAAGTCGAAGTGCACGCCCCGCCGCTCTCCCCGAGCGACGGGGCGCCCCTCGCATCAGAACCGGAACGCCGCCGTCGCGCGCAGCGAGTGCCAGCGGAACTTGTCGTCCGACCGGCGAATGTCGGTGCCCGCCGTATTGGGCGCCAGCACGAACGGATTGGTCGCGGGCGCCGATCCCTGGGTCACGCGGACGCGGGTCTCGTCGTCGTTATACTGGTGGTACATATATTCCATGCCGATCGAGAAGTTGCGGCCGATCTTCTGCTCGATGCCGCCCCCCCCAAGGAAGCCGAAGCGGTTGCGGTCACCGCTGATCGCGAAGGCATTGGCGGTGTTGGACGTGGTGAAGGTCCGGTTGATCCGCGCATAGCCGCCGCCGAACGTGCCGTAGAACAGCGTGTTGTTCGCCGCATAGCCCGCGCGTCCGCGAACCGAGGCTTCCCAGTCGATGCTGCGGGTGAAGGTGTACCAGGCGGGCGTGGTCGAAAAGCCCGAGACGCTGTCGGTGATCTCCGACTTGCCGAACTCGCCGACCGCGCCATAGACGATGTTGCCGACCTGATGGTCGATGCCGACTCGGCCGTAATAGGCGATGCCGTCCTTGTCGTTGTTGCATCCGGTCGCCGCATTCTGGGGCGACAGCGCGCTGCGCGCCGCGCCGTTGCAGAAGCCCGGCGAGAAGGCGTTGGCCCCGGTCGAGGTCGTCACGACATCGCCGAACCGGCCGTCGCCGTTGCGATCGAACAGCAGGCGCGAGCCGACATCATTGGGCTGCACGTCGTAACCGAAGCTGCCGCCGACATAGACGCCCGAAAACGGAGCGGGGTCGTCCCCCGTCGCATAGCTGTCCTGCGCCATCGCCGGCGCGGCGAACAAGGCCGAGGCCGCGGCGCCCGCCATCCAAAACTTCACCATAAATTCTCCCGTGTCCCTTGGCTAAGGTTCCGGGGGAACGGACGGATGCGACCGAAATATCCCGCAACTTAACGTAAGCAAAGTTTTGTCGCATTTGCGCGGTGCAGGCGGCGCTGGCGCACTGGCCCTACAGCCCCTATAGTTCCCGTTATGTCCAATGACCTGTTCGCGGGCACGCCCCGCACCCAGCCCGCCTATGATGCCTCCTCGATCGAGGTGCTGGAAGGGCTGGAGCCGGTGCGCCGCCGCCCCGGCATGTATATCGGCGGCACCGACGAACGCGCGCTGCACCACCTGGCCGCCGAGGTCCTCGACAATGCGATGGACGAGGCGGTGGCGGGCCATGCCACCCGGATCGAGGTCAAGCTGGAGCCGGGCAACCGCCTGACCATCGTCGACAATGGTCGCGGCATCCCGGTCGACCCGCACCCCAAATTCCCCGACAAGTCGGCGCTGGAGGTGATCCTGTCGACGCTGCATTCGGGCGGCAAGTTCACCGGCAAGGCCTATGCGACCTCGGGCGGCCTGCACGGCGTGGGCGTGTCGGTGGTCAATGCGCTGTCGTCGGACACGGTGGTCGAGGTCGCGCGCGAGCGGATCCTCTATCGCCAGCGTTTCGCGCGCGGCGCGACGCTGGGGCCGCTGGAGACGGTGGGGGCCGCCCCCAACCGGCGCGGGACCAGCGTCGCCTTTACCCCCGATACCGAGATTTTCGGCCCCGAACTCGCCTTCAAGCCCGCCCGGCTGCACAAGCTGGTCCGCTCCAAGGCCTATCTGTTCGCGGGCGTCGAGATTCGCTGGCACTGTTCGCCCGCGCTGATCACCGACGACACGCCCGCCGAGGCGGTGTTCCAGTTCCCCGGCGGCCTGGCCGATCACCTGAAGGAACAGCTGGGCGGGCGCGAATGCGCCACCGCCGATTTCTTCTCCGGGAACCAGGAGTTTCCAGGCGAACAGGGCCGCGTCGAATGGGCGGTCGCCTGGCCGCTGTGGAGCGACGGCAGCTATAGCTGGTATTGCAACACCATCCCGACCCCCGATGGCGGCACCCATGAACAGGGCCTGCGCCAGGCGCTGGTCCGGGGCCTGCGCGCGTTCGGCGAGCTGGTGAACCAGAAAAAGGCCAAGGACATCACCGCCGACGACGTCATGGTCGGCTCCGAGCTGATGCTGTCGGTCTTCATCCGCGAACCGCAATTCCAGAGCCAGACCAAGGACCGGCTGACCAGCCCCGAGGCCGCCGGGCTGGTCGAAAAGGCGGTGCGCGACCATTTCGACCATTATCTCTCCGCCAATATGGAGCGCGGCAAGGCGCTGCTCGGCTATGTGCTCGACCGGATGGATGAACGGCTGCGCCGGAAGGCGGAGCGCGAGGTCAAGCGCAAGACCGCGACCTCGGCGCGCAAGCTGCGCCTGCCCGGCAAGCTGACCGACTGCGCCGCCGACAGCCCCGAGGGGACCGAGCTGTTCATTGTCGAGGGCGATTCGGCGGGCGGTTCGGCCAAGCAGGCGCGCGACCGCAAGACCCAGGCGATCCTGCCGATCCGCGGCAAGATCCTGAACGTCGCGTCGGCCACCTCGACCAAGATCCTGCAGAATCAGGAAATTGCCGACCTGACGCTGGCCATGGGCTGCGGCACGCGCAAGGATTGCGACCCGACCCAGCTGCGCTACGAAAAGATCGTCATCATGACCGACGCCGACGTGGACGGCGCGCATATCGCTACGCTGCTGATGACCTTCTTCTTCCAGGAAATGCCCGATCTGGTGCGGCGCGGGCATCTCTATCTCGCCCAGCCGCCGCTCTATCGCCTGACGGTCGGGGCCAAGTCGCTCTATGCGCGCGACGACGCCCACCGTGCCGAGCTGGAGCGCACCGCGTTCAAGGGCAAGAAGGTCGAGGTCGCCCGCTTCAAGGGTTTGGGCGAGATGAACCCCGGCCAGCTGCGCGAGACCACGATGGACCCGGCGACCCGCAGCCTGATCCGCATCACCCTGCCCCAGGAATATGAGGAGCGGGCAGGCGTGAAGGACCTGGTCGACCGGCTGATGGGCAACAACCCGGCACACCGCTTCGCCTTCATCCAGGAGAATGCGGCGCGGCTGGACGAAGAGGTGATCGACGCCTGACGCGATGACGGGAGCGGTGTTGTCTCGCTTTTGGTGATCGGCTATCGTGACGAAGGGCGGCCCATTGAGCCGCCCTTTGCTGTTTGAAGGAGACGTCCCGTGACCATCACCGCCCTGATGCCCGTTTACCCACGGTGCGGGGTGCGTCCGGTCCGAGGCGAGGGCGTCTATCTGTACGGCGAGAATGGCGAGCAGTATCTGGACTTTGCCGCCGGGATCGCGGTGAACGCGCTGGGCCATGGCCATCCGAAACTGGTCGAGGCGATCGCCAAACAGGCCGCGACGCTGATGCACGTGTCCAACCTGTACGGCAGCCCGCAGGGCGAGCATTTCGCGCAGCGGCTGGTCGATTCGACCTTTGCCGACACGGTGTTCTTCACCAATTCGGGTGCCGAGGCGGTCGAGTGCGCGATCAAGACCGCGCGCCGCTATCACTTCGCCAATGGCAATCCGCAGCGTCATACGCTGATCACGTTCAACAACGCGTTCCATGGCCGGACGCTGGGCGCGATCTCGGCGACCAACCAGCCCAAGATGCGCGACGGGTTCGAGCCGCTGCTGCCCGGCTTCGCCTATGCGCCGTTCGACGATCTGGAGGCGGCGCTCGCGCTGATCGACGAGAACACCGCCGGTTTCCTGGTCGAACCGATCCAGGGCGAAGGCGGCCTGCGCCCGGCCAGCATGGAGTTCCTCCAGGGGCTGCGCAAGGCGTGCGACGAGCATGGCCTGCTGCTGGTGCTGGACGAGGTGCAGTGCGGTTATGGTCGTACCGGCAAGTTCTTCGCGCATGAGCTGTACGGCGTGACGCCCGACATCATGGCGGTGGCCAAGGGCATTGGCGGCGGCTTCCCGCTGGGCGCGTGCCTGGCGACCGAGGAAGCGGCCAAGGGCATGGTGATCGGCACCCACGGCTCGACCTATGGCGGCAACCCGCTGTCCATGGCGGCGGGCGAGGCGGTGCTGGACGTGATCCAGGAGCCGGGCTTCCTCGAACATGTCGAGGCGATGGGCCAGCGGCTGCGTTCGACGCTGGAGCAGATGATTCCGAACTTCGATCATCTGTTCGAGGAAGTGCGCGGCCATGGCCTGATGCAGGGGCTGAAGATGAAGAGCGACAGCCGTCGTTTCGTCGCGCATTGCCGCGATCATCACGGGCTGCTGCTGGTCGCGGCGGGCGAGAATGTGATCCGCATCCTGCCGCCGCTGACCATCGACGAGAGCCACATCACCGAGTTCGCGACGAAACTGTCCGACGCCGCGCGCGTCTATGTCCCCGCCGCCGACGATTGATGATCCCTGCCACCCCGGCGGCACCGTCCGCCGGGGCGACGGAGTAATATTCCATGACGATCCGCCACTTCCTGAACCTCGCCGACGCCGGTCCCGAGGGTGTGACCGCCATTCTGACCGATGCCCAGGCCCGCAAGGCCGCGCGCGCCGGTTTCACCAAAGGCCGCATCGATGCCGACGCCCCGCTGGCCGGGCATGTCCTCGCCATGGTGTTCGAGAAGAACTCGACCCGCACCCGCGTCAGCTTCGACATGGCGATCCGCCAGCTGGGCGGCACCTCGATCGTGCTCGATGCCGGGACCATGCAGCTGGGTCGCGGCGAGACGATCGCCGACACCGCGCGCATCCTGTCGGGCTATACCGACGCGATCATGATCCGCACCGACGACCATGCCAAGGTCGAGGAGATGGCGCATTATGCCAGCGTGCCGGTCATCAACGGGCTGACCGACCTGTCGCACCCCTGCCAGATCATGGCCGACCTGCTGACCGTGATCGAGGCGGGCAAGACCCTGCCCGGCATGAAGGTCGCCTGGCTGGGTGACGGTAACAACGTCCTCCACTCGATCGTCGAGGCGGGCGGGCTGCTCGGCTTCGACGTGGTCGCCGCCTGTCCCAATGGCTATCACCCGGAACCCGGCACGCTGGAACTGGGTCGGGGTCGCGCCACCTGCACCACCGATCCGCGCGCCGCGGTCGAGGGGGCGGACATCGTCGTCACCGACACCTGGATCTCGATGGGCCAGGCCCATGCCGAGGAAAAGCTGGCGGCGATGATGCCCTATCAGGTCAATGCCGAGTTGATGGCGCTGGCCAAGCCGGATGCCAAATTCCTCCACTGCCTGCCCGCACACCGCGACGAGGAAGTCACGTCCGACGTCATCGACGGGCCCCAGTCGCTGATCTGGCCGGAGGCGGAGAATCGCCTCCACGCGCAGAAATCGGTGCTGCGCTGGTGCTTCGGCCAGATCGGTTGATCGGCGCGCGACCCATACTATCTATGGAAAGGCCGGCGGGTTCGTCGGCCTTTTCTCTTTCCCCCGCCGCACCGGCACCATATCGCCCGGACGTTTCCCGGCGCGTAAAGGCACGACCATGACCGACCTCACCCTGCCCGACCTCGACCGCGCGATCGCGTTCACCATCCCCGAGCAGCATGCGCGCGGCCGGCTGGTGCGGCTGGGCCCCGTGCTGGACGAGATCCTGGCGGCGCATGCCTATCCCCCGGTGATCGAGCGGCTGCTGGCCGAGGCGCTGACGCTGACCGCGCTGATGGGCGCGACGCTGAAGGACACGGGCGGGCAGCTGACTATCCAGACGCGCAGCGACAGCGGCGTGATCCGGCTGCTGGTCTGCGATTATCGCGGCGGCGAGCTGCGCGGCTATATCCAGTATGACGAGGACCGGCTGGCCGAACTGCCCGCCGACCCGACGCTGTTCGCGCTGTTCGGCCAAGGCTATCTGGCGATCACCTTCGACCTGGCGGTGACCGGCGAACGCTATCAGGGCATCGTGCCGATCGACGGCGAGACGCTGTCGGCGGCGGCGGAGAGCTATTTCATCCAGTCCGAGCAGATCCCCAGCCTGTTGCGCGTCGGGATCGCCAAGGGACCGGACGGCCGCACCGTCGCGGGCGGCCTGTTCCTACAGCACCTGCCCGAGGGCGAGGAAGGCCGCGAGCGGCTGCACGTCAAGCTTGACCACCCCGAATGGGAGCATGTCCAGGCGCTGGGCCAGACCATGCAGGCCGAGGAACTGGCCGACGCCGCGCTGCCGCTGGAAACGCTCGTGTGGCGGCTGTTCAACGAGGAGCAGAATGTCCGCGTGTCGGAAAGCCCGGCCATCGTGCGCGGCTGCCGCTGCTCGGCGGAATATATCGCCAGCGTCATCACCAAATTCTCGGTCGAGGAACGGCGCGAGATGGCGGATGCCGAGGGACTGATCCAGGTCGACTGCGCGTTCTGCGCGAAGAAATTCCCGGTGCCCTTCGACGCGGAAGCGGCGGCCTGAACGTCTTTTCCTCCCCTTGCAGGGGGAGGAATGGAGCAACTCCTCGTTCCCCGGCGAAGGCCGGGGCCCAGCTTCGATGTCGGTGAGATGGCGCGACACGCTGCGTGGGAGGCATCGCCACCCGCTCGCTTTTGCCTCCCACGCGCGACAAACCCACTCCCCCAGCCGCACCGCAACTGGGCCCCGGCCTTCGCCGGGGTGCGGAGGTATATTGGGGTTTAGCCCCCCAGCGCCTCGACCAGCAGCTTGACCTTTTGCTGGCGCCATTGCGGCAACGGCGCGACCAGCCAGTATCCCATGCGCGAGGGCACCGCCTCGCCGGTGGCGACCACGCGCCCCTCGGCCAGATCGCGCTCGGCGAGAAGCTGCGGCACGATCGCGCGGCCCAGCCCCGCCGCCACCGCGTCGATCGCCAGCCCCGCATCGGTCACGCGGACCAGCGGCGTTCCTTCCTCGGGCGCGCCGGGCCAGGCGATCAGCGGCGCGTCTTCGGAACCGCCAGGAGCACCGATCGCGATCATCCCGTCCGACTCGATCGCCTCGCCCTCCAGCCCGCCGGGCCCGTCGCCCCAGCGGATGGCGAGGTCGAGATTCGCCTCGGTGAAGTCCAGCCCCTCGTCCGACGCGATCAGCGAGAAGCGCAGGTCGGGATCACTGGCGGCGATCGCGGCCAGGCGCGGCATCAGCCACTTCTCGGTCACGTCGCGCGGGGCGGCGATGGTCAGCGACTTGGACGACTGGCCCGCCTGCATCGCGCGCACGGCGTCCTCGAATTGCAGGAAACCCGCGCGGAGCGGTGCGAGACCGGCTTCCGCTTCCGGGGTCAGTTCCAGCCCGCGCGTGGTGCGGCGGAACAGGACGACGCCCAGCGTATCCTCCAGCGCGCGGATCTGCTGACCCACCGCCGCCGGGGTCACGGCCAGTTCGTCGGCGGCGCGGGTGAAGCTCAGATGCCGGGCCGCCGCGTCCAGCACGCGCAAACCGTTCAGCGGCAGATGCGTCCGCTTCACGATTCCACCGCCGGCGCGATCAGCGCGAAATGGGGGATGGCCGCATCGAAGGTCTCGCCGTCCGCGCCGACCATGCGATAGCTGCCCTGCATCGCCCCGCTGGTCGTCGCCAGCGGACAGCCCGAAACATAGTCATAGGCCGCACCCGGCTGGATCACCGGCTGCTCGCCGACCACGCCCTCGCCCTCGACCGAATGGCGTGCGCCGCGCCCATCGGTGATGATCCAGCGGCGGGTGAGCAGCTGCACCGGCTGATCGCCCTCATTCTCGATGCGGACATGATAGGCCCAGAACCAGCGCCCGCGCTCGGGCTCCGACTGTTCGGGCAGATAGCTGACCGACACCCGGACCGTAACCGACCCGGTGGTCAGCGCATGGGAAAAGAGCGCCTTCACAGACCCACGGCACGCAGCGCCTGGTCGAGATCGTCGATCAGGTCGTCCGCATCCTCCAGCCCGACATTCAGGCGCAGCATCCCCTCGCCGATCCCCATCTCGACCCGCTTGTCCTCGGCGACGCCCGCATGGGTGGTCGAGGCGGGATGGGTCATCAGCGAGCGCGAGTCGCCGATATTGTTGGAGATGTCGATCAACTCCAGCGCATCGAGCAGCCCGTGCGCCTGGGTCCGCCCGCCATCCAGTTCGATCGCGAAGATGCTGCCGCCCGCCTTCATCTGGCGCATGGCGAGTTCGTGCTGCGGATGGCTGGGCAGCGCCGGGCACAGGACGCGGGGGACACGCCCCTCCAGGAACTGCGCGACCTTCAAAGCCGATTCCGACTGGCGGTGGATACGCAGGTCGAGCGTCTCCAGCCCCTTGAGCACCACCCAGGCGTTGAACGCCGACAGGGTCGGGCCGGTGTTGCGGGTAAAGGGCAGCAGCGTGTTGGTGATGAAGTCCTCGGTCCCGCACACCGCACCCGCCAGCACGCGCCCCTGCCCGTCCATCATCTTGGTGGCCGAATAGGCGGTCACGTCCGCGCCGAAATCCATCGGCCGCTGGAGCGCCGGGGTGGCGAAGGCATTGTCGACGACCGTGGTGATCCCGCGCTCGCGCGCGATGGCGCAGATCGCCTCCAGGTCGGCGACGTCCATGGTGGGATTGGCGGGCGTTTCGAAGAAGAAGACCTTGGTCTCGGGCCGGACCGCATCCAGGAACGCCTGCGGGTCGCGCGCATCGACGACGGTGGTGGCGATGCCGAACTTGGGCAGCAGCGTGTCGGTCAGCCAGCGGCACGAGCCGAACGCCGCGCGCCCGCCGACCAGATGGTCGCCCGCCTGCAACTGGCAGAGCAGCACCGCCGTCATCGCCGCCATGCCCGACGCCATGGTCCGGCACGCCTCCGCGCCCTCCAGCAGCGCGATGCGCTGTTCGAGCATCTCGACGGTCGGGTTCTGGAGGCGGGAATAGGTCATCCCCTCCTGCTCGCCCGCGAACCGCGCCGCCGCATCGCCCGCCCGGTCATAGCAATAGCCCGAGGTCAGGAAGAGCGCCTCGGAGGTTTCGCCATATTCCGACCGCGCGGTGCCGCCGCGAACGGCCTGCGTGGCGGGGCGCCATTGGGTGGTGATCGAACGGTCCTGGCCAGTCTTGCGCTTCATGCCAGCCCATTTGCCGGTCCGGGGGGCGGGGTTCAAGGATATTCGGACACGCGCGGCCAAGTGTAGCCGTTACCGAAGCGGAACGGAATTGCGACGATCCGGTTGTTGCGGCCGAAACGAACAGGGGAAATGACGATGAAGATGCGTATCGGTCTTTTGCTGGCGGCCAGCCTGGTCTCGCTGTCGGCCTGCAACAACAAGGGCACCGACAAGCTGGCGGGCCGCGTCGAGGACGCCGCCGACAACCGCGCCGACAATATGGAAAGCCAGGCGGACATGCTGCGCAACGAGGCCAAGGCACTCGACAAGCAGGCCGAGAAGACCCGCGACTATGCCGAGGACCGCGCCGACGCGATCAAGGCCGCCGACGTCAATGCCAGCGCCATGAGCCAGGAACAGCGCGACGCGATCGTCGCCAACCAGGCCGCGGCGGTCCGATAATCCCATCGGCACGCCTTGCCCCTCCACCACCGGCTGCGCCTGGCGGTGGAGGGGCAGAACCGGTCGCCCTTATTGCGCCTCGCGATGGTTGGTGATCTTGCCATAGATCGGCTTGGTCACGCTGGTCAGCCGGTCGCTGGCATCCCCGATCAGGTCGAAGAACAGGACGCGGTTCGCCCCCTGCTTCATCCATGGTGCGGGCGTGAACAGCGTGTGGACGGGACCGATCCCCCAATAGCGGCCCAGATTATGGCCGTTGAACCACAGCTGCCCCTTATGCGCCCCGCGCATGTCGAGATAGGTGTCGGCGGGCTGCGCCACCGTCATCTCCGCTTCGTAGAAACAGGGCCCGGTGCAGGGCCTCGCCGATAGCTTCAGCGCCGACAGGTCGTCCATCGGCAGGCGGAACATCTGCCAGTCGGTCAGCGGCTGCCCCGCCAGCGTCACCGCGCCGGTCAGGCCGGCCTGCTCGGTCCGGATGGCGTGGCTGTAGTTCACGCGGCCGGTATTCTCGACCAATATGTCCAGCGTCGCGGGCGCGGTCCGCGCGGGCAATTCCACCGTCTCCTGATCCAGCCGCCGGTCGAGCGTGCCGACCAGCTTGCGGCCCAGATAGACCTGCGCATAGCTGTGCATGCCCTTGAGCATCAGCGTCCCCGCCGGGCCCTTTGGCACGGTGACGCGGTAGAGGACGTAACCGTAATTCTGGTCGAGTTCCTCGAACGTCTTGGGCTGCGCCGCGCGGATCGGCTGCGGCAGATTGTCCCAGAGCGAGGCGCTGCGCCGGACCGGCGAGACGGGGAAGCTCTGCGCGACGGTGGGCGCGGGGGTGGGGGCGGCGGGCTTGCCGGTCACCTCGGCGATGGCGGCGGCGATCAGCCCGTATTTGTAGCGCGGATTGCCCGCCTCATCGATCGGCGCGTCATAGTCATAGCTGGTCGTGTCGGGGTGATAGTCCTTGCCGGTGTGCGAATCCGCCCCATTCATCCAGCCGAAGGTGGTGCCGCCATGGACCATGTAGAGCGAGATCGAATAGCCGCGCTTGAGCATATAGGCCATTTCCTCGGCCTCTTTCTTGCCGTCGGTCTCGTGATGGTCCTCGCCCCATTTGTCGAACCAGCCCGCCCAATATTCGCCGACCATGCGCAGGCCGTCAGGGCGATAGGCCTCCAGCTTGGCGATGGCGTTCTGCGCGCCGCCCGACCCGAAATTGACGACCGAGGGCAGGTTGGGCAGCGACCCCTTGGCCAGGTCGCCGCCCTGGTTGCTGGTGAACAGCACCCCGTCCGCCAGACCGGCGCGCTTGTAGCTGGCCTCCAGCCCGCGCAGATAATCCTGGTCGCTGCCAAAGGCGCCATATTCATTCTCGAGCTGGACCGCGACGATCGGCCCGCCATTCTTCAGGAGCAGCGGCTTGACCTCCTGCCCCAGCCGCATCAGCCAGCGATCGACCGGGGCGGTATATTTGGGATCGGTCGAGCGCAGCACGAGGTTCCGGTCCTTGAGCAGCCAGGACGGATAGCCGCCCAGTTCCCATTCGGCGCAGACATAGGGACCGGGGCGCAGGATGACGTCCAGCCCCTCGGCCTGCGCGTCGCGGATGAAGGCGACGATGTCGTTCTGGCCGCTGAAATCATAGGTGCCGGGGCGCGGTTCATGCGCGTTCCAGAAGGCATAGGTGGTGATGGTGTTCAGCCCCATCGCCTTGGCCTTGCGCAGCCGGTCGCGCCAATAGGCGCGCGGGATGCGGACATAGTGCATCTCGCCCGAAATCACCTGATGCGGCTGGCCGTTGCGCAGAAAACCCTTGCCCTGCACCGCGAAGGTCCGGGGCGGGCCGTCATTGGCGGTGGGGCCTTGCGCCTGAAGCGGCGACAGGGCGGTGGCCGCCAGAATCCCGCACAAGATCGATCGAACCGCTCGCGTCACGTCACTCTCCCGCAATCTGGACCGGACGGGATGTGTCGGACGATTGCGCCCCACCCCTGCCCCTTCGCCATGGGTGCCATGCGCAAAGCCTTTCGTCAAATTGTCTGACCATTGAAAAGGAGGATCGGCGACCCTTTCCCGTCAAGCGCCACCAACCCCATTGCCCCGCTTCCCCTGCGGCGTCATGACCTGGGGCCATGCGCCGCCTGCTCGCCCCCTTCAGCCGCCCGGTCCCGGCGCTCCTTGCCCTTCTGGTCGCCGCGCAGGCCCTGTTCTGCTGGCGGCTGACCACGCCGCACAAGCTGGTCTTCGACGAGGTTCATTACGTTCCCGCCGCCCGCGCGCTGCTGGCGCTGGAGGGGCCGGTGAACATCGAGCATCCGCTGCTCGGCAAGGCGCTGATCGGGCTGGGCATGATGGCCTTTGGCGACAATCCGCTCGGCTGGCGGGCCATGTCGACGCTGGCGGGCACCGCGATCGTCGGCGGCGTGTTCGCCATCGTCTGGCTGATAACCCGGCGGACGCGCGCCGCCGCGATCGGCGCGGGGCTGACGCTCGCCAACTTCATGGTGCTGGTGCAGGCGCGGATCGCGATGCTGGACGGCTTCATGGCGGCGTTCACCGTGCTGGCGGTCGCCGCCATGGGATGGGCGATGCGCGGCACGCCCGCGCAAAGCCGGTGGCGCTGGGGCCTGGGCGCGGTGCTGCTGGGGCTGGCGGTCGGGACCAAATGGGCGGCGGTCCCCTATCTGGGCTATGCCGCGATCGGTTTCGTCGTGATGAAGCGCGGCGATCCCAGCCGCTGGCCGGGGCTGCGCTGGTGGTCCGCCTGGGGGCTGCTGGGCATCGGGGCGGGGCTGGCCTATGCCGCGACCTTCGCACCCGCCTTTTTCTATGCGCGCGATCCGCTGACCGTGGCGGGGTTCGTGCCCTTTCAGCTCGACATGTATGCGCGCCAGACCCAGGTGCTGGCGGCGCACACCTATCAATCGGCCTGGTGGAGCTGGCCGGTGATCGGGCGGCCCATCTGGTATTTCTACGAGGTCGCCGACGGGGCGCAGCGGGGCATCTTCCTGCTCGGCAATCCGGCGGTGATGTGGGGCGGGCTGGTCGCGGTGGTGGCCTGCGCGCTGGGCTGGCTCCGGACGCGCGAGGTGCGGCCGGGGTTCGCGGCGGCGCTGTGGATCGGCGGCTTTGCGGTCTGGGCGATCATCCCCAAGTCTTTGGGCTTCTATTATTATTACTTTCTGCCCGCCATCTGGCTGTCGGTCGCGCTGGCGGTGGCGATCGATCGGTGGCGGGCGGCGCTGCGCGACTGGGATGAGGCGTATCTGGTCGCGGCTGCCTGTCTGTTCGTCTATTTCTATCCCATCCTGACCGCGGGGGCGCTGGCGGGACCGAAGTCGTTCGTGCGGTGGACGTGGTTTGTCGATTGGCGGTGAAGGACGGGACGTGCACTTCGACTTCGCTCAGTGCGAACGGCGTTTCGTACCAAGCTCCGTTCAGGCTGAGCGAAGTCGAAGCCCACGCCACGCCATCACCGCCAGCTCAATACCGCCCCCAGACGAACCGCGACGACAGCGCGTAATTCCACACCGCGCCGACCAGCACCCCGATCAACGCCGACACCGCCCATTCATTGGCCCGCGCATCGTGCAGAAAGGCCGCGACGCCGACATTGGCGATCGCCCCGACCGCGCAGACCAGGCAGAAGGACACCCAGCCGTCGAGCAGCGGCCGGAACCCGCGCAGGCGGCGATCGCGATAGGTCAGCGCGTTGTTCAGGAAGAAGTTGAACGTCATCGCCGCCGCCACCGCGACGATCTGGCTGGCCAGGAAGGTCGCGCCCAGCAGCACGAAGAACAGGCTGAGCACCGCCATATGGATGCCGACCCCCAACACCCCGATCGCCGAGAACATGGCGAAGCGCACCGGCACCACCTTCCCGAACCGCCGATCGTAGAGCGCGATCAGATATTCCATCGCAACGACATGATCGAGCTTCGACTCGCCCTCGGTCCGGACGCGGAAGACATAGGGCATCTCGGCGGCGCGCAAGGGGCGCGGCGAGGCGCTCATGATGTCGAGCAGGATCTTGAAGCCGATCCCCGACAGATGCGGCACCGTCTCGCGCGCCACGGCCGTACGGACCATGAAGAAGCCGCTCATCGGGTCGGACAGGTTCACGTTCAGCACCCGCTGCGACAGCCGGGTCGCAAAGGCCGACTTGGCCACCCGGTCGCGGTCCCAGTCGCCCGTGCCGCCGCCATCCACGAAGCGCGAGCCGACGACGATGTCGAGATCGTCCTCCGCCTGCAACCGGTCGAGCATCTTCGGCAGCAGCGTCTCGTCATGCTGCAGATCGCCATCGATCACCGCCACCATCGGCGCGGCGGTGGCGCACATCCCCTCGATACAGGCCGAGGACAGCCCGCGCCGTCCGATCCGCTGGATCACGCGGACGCGGGAATCGACCCGCGCCAGCTCGCGCGCGGCGTCCGCCGTGCCGTCGGGGCTGTTGTCGTCGACGAAGATCGCCTCCCACCGCCGCCCGGCCAGCGCCTGGTCGAGCTTGGCGATGAGCACGGGCACATTGGCGCGCTCGTTGAAGGTCGGGATGACGACCGCGAGTTCGAGGAGCGCGCTCACCGGGGTCAGAGGCGCTCGAGGATCGCGTCGGCCATGGCGCGGGTCGACAGGCTGCCGCCCAGATCGCCGGTCCGCGCACCGTCGCGGATCGCGCCCGCCACCGCCGCATCGACCCGGTCGGCGGCCTCGCCCAGCCCCAGCGAGTGGCGCAGCATCATCGCCGAGGACAGGATCGCCGCGCACGGATTGGCCTTGCCCTGCCCGGCAATGTCGGGCGCCGAGCCATGGATCGGCTCGTAAAGCCCCTTGCCCGTCGCGCCGAGCGCGGCCGAGGGCAGCATCCCGATCGAGCCTGCGCACATCGAGGCCTGGTCCGACAGGATATCGCCGAACAGATTGCCGGTCAGGATCACGTCGAACTGGCCCGGATCGCGCACCAGCTGCATCGCGCAATTGTCGACATACATGTGCTCGAGCGCGACCTCGGGGTAATCCCTGGCCACCTCGACCACCACGTCGCGCCACAGCTGCGAGGTTTCCAGCACATTGGCCTTGTCCACCGACAGCAGGCGACGGCGGCGGCGCATCGCGGTCTCGAAGCCGACGCGCGCGATCCGGGCGACCTCTTCCTCGTCATAGCGCATCAGGTCATGACCCTCGCGCAGACCCGCCTCGGTGGTGCCGCGGCCCTTGGCGCCGAAATAGACGTCGCCGGTCAGCTCGCGCACGATCACCATGTCGATGCGCCGCGCGATGTCGGGGCGCAGCGAGCTGGCATCCTCCAGCCCCTCGAACAGCCGGGCGGGGCGCAGATTGGCGAACAGCCCGAACGCCTTGCGCAGCCCCAGGATCGCCTGCTCCGGCCGATGCGCGCGCTCCAGCGTATCGAAGCGCGGATCGCCGACCGCCCCGAACAGCAGCGCATCGGCGCGTTCCGCCACCTCCAGCGTCTCGGGCGGCAGCGGATGGCCCGCCGCTTCATACGCCGCGCCACCGACCTTGGCCTCCTCGAAGGTCAGGCCGAGGTCCAGCGCCTCCAGCACGCGCCGCGCTTCGGCGGTCACTTCCGGGCCGATGCCGTCACCGGCGAGGATCGCGATCAATGCCATGGCTGGCCCCTTGTCTTACCTGAGTTCGGAGCGCCCTTTGCCTTAGCGGGCGGGCATCACGCAACCGCCCTTTTGAAACGATCGAACAGCCGGGCGCGGGCCGGCATCGGATCATGGCGCAGACCGGCCAGGATATCGCGGGACAGGAAATGCGCGGTGATCCGCCCGGCGGCGAAGATGTCGGGCCAGTCCCCCGCCCCGCCCTCGCGCAGAAAGGGCGGCAGGGGAAACAACCGCGCCTCGTACCCGAACGCCGCCCCCGCCGACACCGCCGCGCCGCTCTTGGGACTGACATAGGCCAGGTCGTCCGTTCCACCGGTGACGGTGCACCGCTCCAGATCGAGCCCGAACCCCAACTGCCCCAGCAGCAGCAACTCATAGCGCACCAGCGCCCCCGCCCAGCCGCGCGCCGAGGGCGCCGACTCGATCGCGGTCAACACCGCGTCGAGCGCGTCGTAGAGGACCGGATAAGGCTGCTCCTCGGGCAGCGCGGCAGCGGTCAGCGCGCATAGCCACTCGATCCCGGCGGCGGCCAGCGGCTCGCCGTGGAGCCCCGCGCGGCTATGCCCCGGCTCTATGGTCAGCGCGGCGAGTTGCTCGACCGTCCGCGACCGCCACTCGCCGATGATCCCGTTGCCCGGTTGCAGCACCGGCCTGAGCGCCCGCGACCGCCCGCCCCGGACATAACCCGGCTGCACCCCGTCCTCGCGGGTCAGGGCCCGCACGATCGCCCCATGCTCGCCATGCGGCCGGACCGACAGGATGATGGCGGGGGCGACGCGGTGCATGGAGGGGATGTAGGGGGGAATGCCATGGATGGCGAGCGGACCGATCCGCGCTGCCCCCTCAACCGAAAAAATCAGGGCGGATCGACATTCAGCATTGCTTCTTCTGCCCCTCTCCCCTGGACAGGGGAGAGGGAAGGAAAGGCATGAACATCGATCGGCCCTAGCAGGAAGCGGGAAGCCTATCGCTTCGACGTCGGAGAATGGCCCCGCGCGTCCGGTCTTGCGGGGCAGATGCTTGCCCGGAACCTCGACATCAGCCCGGTGCGCCGAAGCGCCGGCATATAGGCATGGACCTCGCACGCGGCGCGGCTCCCGTCGGCGCGATCGCATCGTTCGATCCCGCCATCGACGCCACGGGGGAGCGCGCCGTCGAGCCGATGACGGTCGCCGGATGACAGGCTCGCCCTAAAATCGTCCAATAGCTGGAGCATGTCTCCGGGCGGGACCCTGACGATTTCCGAGGCGGAACAGGCGGTCGCCTTGTGCGAGGGCGGAGAGCTGACGGACTGCGCGGCAAGCACCATGGCAAAAGCGATCAGCACGCTCGTCTCCCGCTTCGATAAAGCCGTTTCCAGACCGGCTCTTCCCGCCGGACAGCAAAGCTGCACGGCCGATGCGCAGGCTATCGCGCTATGGCTTACCGTCCGCTGACAAACGCATGAATTCGACCATGATCGGCTTCGGAAGCAATGGAGGCCCTCACCGGCTATGGTAAAAGTCGTACACCTGTTGCGCCACCGCCTGGCTGACCCCCGGTGCCTTGCGCAGATCCTCTAGGCTGGCATTCCGCACCGCCCGGCCCGTGCCGAAATGCATCAGCAGCGCCTTCTTCCGCGCCGGGCCGATGCCGGGCACTTCGTCCAGCGGGCTCGCGCCCATCGCCTTGGCGCGCTTGTCGCGGTGCGCGCCGATCACGAAGCGGTGGACCTCGTCGCGTAGCCGCTGGAGGTAGAAGAGCAGCGGCGCGTTGACCGGCAGCATCCGTTCGCTGCCGTCCATCATGTGAAAGACCTCGCGTCCCTCGCGGCCGTGATGCGGGCCCTTGGCGACGCCGACCAGACAGACATCCTCGATGCCCAGATCTTCCAGCACCGCCTTGGCCGCGTTGAGCTGGCCGCGCCCGCCGTCGATCAGGACCAGGTCGGGCCAGGTCGCATCGTCGCGGTCGGGATTTTCCTCGAGCTGGCGCGCGAAGCGGCGGCGGAAGACTTCGCGCATCATGCCGAAATCGTCATTGGTCGCCGCTTCGTTCCCCTTGATGTTGAACTTGCGATACTGGCCCTTCTGGAACCCCTCCGGCCCGGCCACGACCATCGCGCCCAGCGCATTGGTGCCCTGGATGTGGCTGTTATCATAGACCTCGATCCGCTGCGGCGGCTCGGACAGGTCGAAGAAGTCCGCCACCTCGCGCAGCAGCTTGGCCTGGGTGGTCGACTCGGCGAGCCGCCGGTCGAGCGCCTCGACCGCGTTGCGCTTCGCCTGGTCGAGCAGGCGGCGGCGGTCGCCGCGCTGGGGCACAGTCAGCTGCACCTTGTATCCGGCGCGCTCGCCCAGCGCCTCGGTCAGCAATTCGCCTTCGGGCAGGTCACGGTCGAGCAGAATCGTCTTGGCGGGCGGCACCTCCTCATAGAATTGACTGAGGAAGCTGGTCAGCACCTCCTCCTCAGGCACGTCGGTGGTGTGCGCGGGAAAGAAGCTGCGATGCCCCCAATTCTGGCCGCCGCGAATGAAGAAGGCCTGGATGCCCATCACCCCCTCGCGACACGCCAGTGCGAAGATGTCGGCATCGCCCACGCCCTCGGCATTGATCGCCTGAGTCCCCTGGATGAAGGTCAGCGCCTTCAGCCGGTCGCGCAGGATCGCGGCCAGCTCGAAATCCATCGCCTCGGCCGCCGCCTGCATCTGCGCGCCCAGCTTGGCCTGGACCTGGGTCGACTTGCCGCCGAGGAAGTTCTTCGCATCCGCGACCAGCTCGGCATAGGCCGCCTCGTCGATCCGGCCGACGCACGGGGCCGAGCAGCGCTTGATCTGGTAGAGCAGGCACGGCCGATCGCGCCCCTTGAAGAAACTGTCGGTGCACGACCGCAGCAGGAACAGCTTTTGCAGCGCGTTCAGCGTGTTGTTGACGCTGCCCGCACTGGCGAAGGGGCCATAGTAATTGCCGACCGCCCGCCTTGCGCCGCGATGCTTCTGGATGCGCGGAAAGTCGTGATCGTTGCGCAGCAGGATGAAGGGAAAACTCTTGTCGTCGCGCAGCAGCACGTTGAAGGCGGGGCGGTAGCGCTTGATCAGTTGCGCCTCGAGCAGCAGCGCCTCGGCCTCATTGTTGGTCGTGACGATCGTCATCGACCGGGTCTGCGCCACCATGCGTTGCAGGCGCTTGGGCAGGCGATCGACCTGGGTGTAATTGGCGACGCGGTTCTTCAGCGCGCGCGCCTTGCCGATATACAGCACATCGCCGCGCGCATCCTGCATCCGGTACACGCCCGGCCGCAGCGGCAGCGTCGCCAGCACGTTGCGGATCGCCGCCACCCCCGCCTTCAGATCGGGCGCATCGGCCCCGCGCAGGGTGAAGGTGGATTTCTCTTCGTTGAAGCGGTCGACGGGAGGCTCGGACATTACGGCCGATTTAGGAGCGCGGGGGGCGGATCGCTACCCTGTGAGGTGGCTTTGGTTCACGCGAAGACGCGACGGTTTTTTGTTCGCGCGGAGGCGCGGAGGACGCAGAGGCGTTCCAGACGTGGCGGTCGGAAGACCTTCTTCTTTCTCCGCGCTCTCTGCGCCTCCGCGCGAACCATCTTCTTCGTGTCTTCGCGGCTTCGCGCGAACCCAAATTCAGCCCTGCGCGAACAGCTTGGTCCCCATCACGCCGATCACGGTCAGGACCATGAAGCCCGCCTGGATCGGCGCGATCCTGTCGCCGAAGACGATCGCGCCGCCGATCACGACGCCCACCGCGCCCAGCCCGGTCCACACCGCATAGGCGGTCCCGGCCGCAAGCCCGCGCATGGCCAGCGCCAGCAGGCCCATGTTCACGAAGCTGAGCAGGATCGGCACGCTCGACGCCTGCCAGGTGGCGACGGTCGCCGCCCATTTCAGGCTGAGCGCCCAGCAAATCTCGGTAATCACGGCAATGCCCAGAATGACCCATGCCATCGGAGCGTCTCCTTGGTTACGGGCTCGGCACTATGGGCATCGGCGCCGGAAACCCGGAAGAGACGGCGATGCGGCCCCGTGCTTGCGGGGTTATGTCATGTGGGGCCTGGCCCGGCGGGCCCCCTCCCCAAGTCGAGCTTGAGAAGAAATTGGCTTTCCCATCCCCCGTTCGGGCTGAGCGAAGTCGAAGCCCACGCCCTGCCCTCTTCACACGCAGGGCGAGGGATTCCCTTGGGCTTCGACTTCGCTCAGCCTGAACGGTGTGGGCGGTCGTTCGGCCGCCAAAAACGACCGAACCGCGCCTCGGTCGCCCGAAGCGCGGTCCTGTCACTGGCCCTGGCGCCGATCAGTTCGGGCGGCCGAGCCCTGCAATCGAGCGGTCGATCATCGCCCGGTCGGCCTCTACCGAGTGATGCTCGGCGATCAGCAGACCGGCGGCCTTGGCCGCGGCCTCGGCGGCGCGGGCGCGGACCTCGGCCAGCGCGGTGCGCTCGGCGGCCGCGATCTTGTCCTCGGCCATCTTGGCGCGACGCTCCATCAGCGCCTCGGCATCGGCCTTGGCCTTGCTAAGCAGCTGACCCGCCTCATGCTGCGCCTGGACACGCATCGCCTCGGCATCGGCATGGGCGGCCTTCGCCTTGGCCTCATATTCGGCCTTCAGCGCTTCGGCTTCCTGACGCAGCTTGGTCGCTTCGTCGAGCTGGGCGCGGATCGCGGCGATCTTCTGGTCGAGCGAACGACCGATCATCGCGGGCACCTTCTTGACCAGCATCCCGATCAGCACGACCAGAGCAGCGAGCGCCACCCAGCCGGTCGAATCGAAACCCAGCGCGGTCGGGCTGGCGGCGTGATGCTCGCCCTCGGCGGGCGCGACCGTGTTGGCGGTCAAGCCATCGCCTTCGCGGATCGGCTGGGGGGCCATGCCCTCGGCCGAGGCCGCATCGGCCAGGTTCTGCGCGACCAGCGCGTCGGCGTTGGTCAGGGCGCCGTTAGCGGAATGATTAGCCATGCGCGCTCACCTTTCGCACCGCGTCGGCCGCCGCATCCTCGCCCACATGGACGCCGGACAGCTTGGCGACGAGATCGCGCGCGGCCTCGGCCGCCACGGACTGAAGATTGGCCATCGCCTCGGCCTTGGCATTGGCGATCGCCAGGTCGTGATGACCCAGCCGCTCGGCCAGGTCGGCATCGGCCGCCTTGACCTGCGCCTCGAAGGCATGGGTGGCCCGCGCCTTGGCGGCGTTGGTTTCCGCCATCGCGGCGGTGCGCGCGGCGTCCATCTCGGCCCGCCATGCCGCCTCGACCCGGTCGGCCTCGGCACGCGCGGCCTCCGCCGCCGCCAGATCGCCGGCGATACGGGCTTCGCGAGCGTCGACGGTCGCCTGAATCTTGGGCACCATCCCACGACCGACCACGAAATAGAGCAGGCCGAAGGTGATCAGGAGCCAGAAGATCTGCGACGCATAGGTCGCACTGATCTGTGCTATCTGGGGCATGGAGTCCTCGTTGCCATATCGGCCGGGCGCATCGTCAGCGAGACGCCCGGCCGATCAGAATTATTGGGCGACGAACACCAGGATGATCATCGTCACGAAGGCGAGCAGGCCCAGAAGCTCGGCACCGGCGAAACCGATGAAGAGGCGGCCCTGCTGGCTGTCCGCCGCACCCGGATTGCGCAGCGCGCCTTCGAGGAACTTGGCGAACACGTTGCCCACGCCGAGCGAGGCGATGCCCATGCCGATAGCGGCCAGACCGGCACCGATCATCCGTGCAGCTTCTGCGTCCATTTCAATCACTCCAGTTCAAAAAGGGTCGTTTGGGTATTCAAGGTGGCGGCGCGCCCGCCTGCCCGAACCGGGGTCCCGGATCAGTGCAGGTTGACGGCGTCGTTCAGATAGACCGAGGTCAGCAGCGCGAAGACATAAGCCTGGATCGCGGCGACCAGCAGTTCAAGAAGCGTGATGCCGATCATCAGCAGGAAGCTCGGCAGCGTGACAAGCGCGGCATAGCCGGGGCCCATATTGATACCGTTGATGACGAAGGCGGCGAGAACCTTCAGCAGGATGTGCCCCGCAGTCATCGCGACGAACAGTCGCAGACCCAGCGAGAAGGGGCGCACCAGGAAGCTCATCAGCTCGACCACGAAGATCAGCGGGATCATCGGGACCGGCGTGCCGTGCGGCACGAACAGCGCGAAGAAGTGGAAACCGTGGCGACCGAAGCCGACGATCAGCACGATCGCGAACGAGATCAGCGCGAGCACGCCGGTCACGGTCACATGGCTGGTCACGGTGAAGGGATGGACACCCGGCACCACGCCGAAGGGCAGCAGGCCCAGCACGTTGGCGAACAGGATGAACATGAAGAGCGAGAAGACATAAGGCAGGAAGCGCTTGCCTTCCGGCCCGATATTCGACGTCAGCATCGAATTGACGAAGCCGGTGAAGCCCTCGACCGCCGCCTGCCAGCGACCGGGGACCAGATCGCGCTTCATTCCGCCGATCATGAAGATCCACAGCGCGACCAACGTCGCCACCATCCACAGAGCGGAATTGGTGAAGGAAAGGTCGTAGCCGCCGACCACCCAATGCCGACCGAGCACCGGCTCGATCAGGAACTGGTGCATCGGATCAATCTTGCCGCCCGATTCTGCCGCCACGCTGCTTCGTTCCCACATATGACGAACGCCCGGTTACTCCGGGCGTTCGCCAGAAATCCGAATGATCTGCCTGAACGCCACGCCGATCCCCAGGAACAGCATCACGATCAGGGCCCAGGGTGCGGTGCCGAACCAGCGGTCGAAAAGCCAGCCGATCAACGCACTGCCCACAAGACTTCCGATCAGCGCGGAGATGACGCGGCTGCCCTGGGAATATCCCCTGTCGGCATCCACCTTCACCCCCTGCCGCGATGCGCCCTCCGCGCGTGCCTGAGCCAGTCGCTTGTCCAGCGCGGCCAGACGCGGATCGTCCGCATCGCCAAAGTCCTGTCCGGGCTCTTTCTCCGCCACGCAGCCACCCTCACCTGATTTCGTCACCGAAGGGGAGAATGCGCGCGAACGGCGAGCGACCCCGCCAAGGCGAGGCCCGTTTAGAAAGGCCCTCCCCCCAAGTCAACCGCCTGGGGTGGGCGTTGTGACAGATGCGTTAAGGATTGTTGCCGAGGAGCGACAGGACCGTCCGATTCGCGGGCCGGTTCTTCTTCTCCCCTCCCGCAGGCGGGAGGGGTCGGGGGAGGGCTGGCGCTATCGTCCGGCAATGCCTCTGAAGATACGGGACTTCATCCCCCCTCTCCTCAAGCCGATCGCCTGACCGCAACCGGACTCCCCTCCCCAGCCCCTCCCGCCTGCGGGAGGGGAGTATGAGGTCAGACGCAGGCCGGTGCCCGCTCCGGCGCCGCCGCGGTGCGCGTTTTCCACACGCCCTCGGGCGTCTTGTACTTCTCGCCGCTCGCGGTCTGCGCGATCAGGTTGCAGCCGCTGGTAAAGGCCATCTGCTCGACGGTCGCGCCGCTGGCCTGCGCCTTTTGGGTATAGGCCGCCTTGCGCTGGATGTTGATGCTATTGACCAGCGTGCGCAGCGCGGGGGTCGCGGCGCCGACGATGCCCAGATAGCCGTCGGGCTGCTCGCCGACCAATCCTTCGGCGCGCGCGGCGGCATAGGCGGGATCGCGTTGTGCGATCGCCATGCCCGAAATGCCGATCAGCGCGACCGCTGCCGCCACCATCACCACCGCCTTGGTCTTCATGATCAGAATATCCCCGGATTCTGCTGGATCAGCGATTTGGCCTCGCCGTCCAGGCGATATACCACTTCCTGCGTCACATTGATGTTGAGATTGATCTCGATCGGCTTGTCCGGCGCGGAAATGTTCACACATCCCCCGCTCGCCAGGACCAGCGCGACCGGCATCCATCGCGTCATCCCCAAGATCGGCATTCTGTCCTGCATTTTCAATCCTGTTACGGTCATGGCACGGTCTCGCTTGCGCTGCGCTGAATGGGGGTCCCGGCGGCCGGGGCGGCGGGTGGCGCGGCGCGCTTGTTCTGTTCCTCCAGCAGCGCGGGCAGGTTCCGCTGGATCAGGCGGCGCGGGTCGTAGAAGGACTGCGCCGAATCGAGCAGCCCGCGGAAGGGCGCCTTGATCCGCACGTTGAACACGAAAGGCAGCTTCTGCAGCCGCCGGATCAGGAAGTTCGACTTGGCGCCCTTGCCCTGGCTGATCCCGGCGAAGCGGACATCGGTCACCATCTCGCCCGCCAGCGGCCCGTTCATGTCGATCCGGAGCGAACGATAGTTGAGCGAGCGGAGCGCACCGAAGGCCAGATTGCCCCAGAGTCCCAGATCCTTTTGGCTGACCGCCCCCAGATAGGCGATGCTGCCCCCGCCCGGCCGCACGACCAGCCGCCCGCCCTCGATCCGGCCGCCGCGCTCGTCGAAGACCATCGGCAGTTCGCCGTCGAAGATGCCGGTGGCGTTGAGATTCTGGAAATCGAATTGGAGCAGGAACTGGTCGGCCGCCGCGCCCTTGACGTGGAAGGTCATCCGCCGCTCCACCGGCTGCGAGAAATCGAGCAGTGTCGGGTCGAGCGTCAGCGTGCCGCCCGCAAAGGGCCAGTTGCCGCTCTCCACCCGGATGCGCGTGCCCGACAGCGTCTGGTAGCGGACGGTGCCGTTCGTCACCTGAATGCCGGGATTGATCGTGCGGATCGTCACCACCTGGCCCGGCGCGCTTTCCAGCGCCAGCAGGTCGGTGAAGTGGATCTTGCCCGCAATCCCGGTGACGGGGCCGAGCGCGGCGGCGAGGTCGATGCCCTCGGTGCCGAAATCGCCGGTCGAGCGGACGCCATCGGCATCCCAGGCGATCCGCCCCTGGCCGAACATCTCGCCCCGCACATCCTCGATCACGCCCTTGGTGACGGGGGTCAGCAATTCGGGCTGGAAGTCCTTGGTAAAGGTCAGCCCCGGCACCACCAGCTCGGCCGAACCCGCGCCCCGATCGAGCGCATGGGTGATGGCGACATCGGCGACCTTCACATTCCTTGTGGGCTCGAACAGCACGCCCTTCGCGTCGATCCGGCTGCCCGCCAGCGTCAGCGTCACGTCCCGCGCCGCCATCGGCAGGAAGCGCGGCGAATCGGCGCGGGCATCGCTCACCTGCAACCCGCCGTTCAGGGTCAGCACGCCCTTGGCCAGCCGCCATGTGCCATCGACCTGCCCCAGCAGCAGCGGCACCTGCCCGACCTGGCCGCTGCCGCCGGTGAACTGACCCGCAATTCCCTCCGCCGTGATCCGGCCCGACAGGCTCGCCGCGTCGATCCGGGTCGGCGATTCGGGGCGGCCGATGCGGCTCTCGACGCCGGTCAGCGTGAAGCTGCGATCGGCCAGCGCGAACCGGGTCGCCGCCGCGGACAGCGCCAGCGGGCTGCTCCCGATCCGCCCGGCGAGCCTTGTCGGCCCCAGTTGCGCCCCGCCGCCGATCCGCCCGCCGTCGAGGCGGACCAGCGCGCCGTCGAGCGGACAGAGCGTCGTCGCGACCCGCTCCAGCCGGAGCCCCGACAGCGCCAGCCGGTCGATCGCCAGCGGCTGGCAGCTCGGATTGACCCGCAAGCGCCGCCCGCCATCCCAGTTGGCGGTGATGGGCAGGACCAGATTGTCGATCCGGCCGCCGCTGATCGGCCCGGACAGCATGGCGCGTGTCGTGATCTGCGTCTCGCCATTCATCGCCGCCTGGAACACCAGCCGGTCGAGCGCCAGGCTGGCACCGCCCGCGTCGTAACGCGCCAGCTCGGCGGTGCCGCGCATCGGCGCGCCCGGCGCATCCTGTCGCAAGGTGGCGCGCAGGCCGGGCAGCCCGCCCCCGCGCATCGCCAGCCGGGTGTCGAGCCGCAGCCCCCGCGCGTCATAGGTCAGCCCCGCGCCATCGGCGAAGGCCAGCCGCCCGCCACTGGCCGAGGCAAGCGACAGGCGCGGCACCCGCACCGCAAAGCCGGGGCCGCGCGGCCCCTTGTCGCTGTCGATCGCCAGCGCGACGTCGGCGGCGAAGTGCCGCCCGCCGCGCCGCACGGCCTCTGCCATGGCGCTTGCTACCGGGCCGACCGGGGTTCCGGCGGCGGCCGCGCCCCATTGCCCGACCTGCGCCAGCATGGCGGGCGAGAGCTGTGCGTCCCCCAGCGTCATCCGGCCGTCGAAGCGGGTGACGGGGCCGACCAGATATTGTCCGGCGATCGTCGCCCGCCCGGCGCGGCCCGGTCGCGCGGTGACGTTGCGCGCGGCCAGCTGCATCCGGCCATGCGTGCCCTTGGGGGTGCCGGTGAAATCGAGCTGTCCTTCGATCGCGGCGGCGGCCATGACGGGATGGCGGATCGCGCCGCTGCCCACCGTGGCACGCCCCTGCCACCGATCGAGCGCCGCGCCGAAGGTCACATCGACCCGCGCCGCCAGATCGGCCACCGCCACCTCGCCGCAGCGCAGATTGCCGAGCCGCAGCGGCCCCGTCAGCGTCGGCTGCTCGCGCACCACCCGCACGCGCAGCGGCGCGGCAAGCCCCGTGGCGACGCAATCGCCCATCACCAGCCGGGGCGCAACCGCCGCCAGATGCCCGGTGAAACCGTCGTTCAGCACCCCCCGCCCCGACAGGCTGAGCCCCACCGGCCCATGCGGCGTGTCGAGCCGGATGCCGCCATCATCGACCACGACATCCAGCGCGGGGAGCGCGAAGGGCTTGCCCGAGGACGGCCCCATCAGCTTGTCGAGCGCGCCCAGCGTGATCCGTCCGCCAACCAGTCGCCCGTGCAGCCGCACCCGACCGGCCCGCACCCCCGTCACCTCGGGGCCGGACAGGGTCAGCCGGGTGCGCGTCTCCAGCCAGTCGGCGACCAGATCGGGATTGCGCGGATCGCCGATCACCACATCGGTCAGCCTTTGCCGTCCCGTCCCCAGATCGGAAATTTTGTAGCGCGCAGGGACGCCGCGCCGCGCCAGTTCGCGATCGATGAAACCCCCGGCGAGCGGCTTGCGCTCCAGCCACAGCGCGATCAGCGCGACCAGGATCAGCAGCGCGATGGCGATCAGGATACGCTGGAGGCGACGGAAACGCCGGATCGGGCTTTCGGGGGTGCCGACTTCCTCGTTCGCGCCCTCCACCCCGATGTCACTCCTTCCGTCTTGACCTGTGTCATAACCCTATGGTCGCGCCGCACGCAATCGCACGAAGCCCGGCGACAGTTCCCCGCGCCGCCCTTATGCTTTCCGGCAAAGGGGGAAGCGGACCATGGACGACGGTGGCGGCGGGGACGAGCGGGATCAGCCGAATGACCATGCCGGACACCGTGCGCGACTGCGCGACCGGTTGTTGGGCGGTGGCGGATTGCTCGACCATGAACTGATCGAATATCTGCTGACGACCGCCATCCCCCGCCGCGACACCAAACCGATCGCCAAGGCGCTGTTGCGCGAATTCCATGACATAGGCGGGGTGCTGACCGCCGATCCCAATGCCCTGCGACGCGTCGACGGGGTGGGCGAGACGGCGGCGGCGGCGCTCAAGATCGCGCAGGCCTGCGCGCTGCGGCTGGTGCAGGTGGAGGCGGCGAAGCGCCCGGTCCTGTCCAACTGGCAGGCGCTGCTCGACTATCTCCATGCCGACATGGCGCATCACGGGGTCGAGCGGTTCCGGGTGCTGCACCTCAACAAGTGGAAATCGGTTGTACGCAACGTCGCGCGGAATTTTTATGGGGGTGATTTCAGCGTCGGCGCGATATCAAGATGGTGCCGATCGGCAACGGAGGCTAGGATATGAAGCTGGATGAGGTCGAGCGGAAGCGAAGAGAGGCTCTGATCGCGGATGAATACGGCGGCATGTCGCCTATGTATGAAGCCTTTTACATCCACTCGATCATTTACGCCGCTGAGCGCTCCGAGACAGCATTTCAAAGGTTTGACGCCGCAGTAGCCGCATCCGAGCCGCCAGCCTTAATCTTTGCCACCGTTCAAGAAGGCCTGACCCACGCCGGGGCACTCTCTCGTTTTTTTTGGCCAATGAAGAGAGAAAATCGACTGTCGGTCGCCAGAGGGAAACGACTCCGGGGGGCATTCCTACTCAATGATGAGTCAGCGTTAAAATGGCGTCGGTTACGCAACGCCTTCGAACACTTCGATGAGGACCTCGATCAATTCCTACTCCAAGACCCCGTTGGATATTTCTTCCCAAGCCCTATGGTCGATGATGCGGACCTCGCAGACGAATTTTTGGCGAACATTTTCAAGCTGGTCGATCCGCATCAGGGCATTTGCATCATTCTTGGTGAGAAATTCGAGTTTCACCCGATCAGAGCCGAGGTGCAGCGCATTTTGTCGCTCGCCCTCAAAATGGACGATAACGGCAGTCGCCTATGAGCGCCAGATTTCGAAACAGGCGAAACATCATATTGATTGAGAGGGTAATACACAATGCTTAACGGACAAATCGCAACGATCTATCGCGACAGTCATACCTCGAAAATTGAACCGGAAAAACCTACGACCGCATGGCAAATGGTAGTCTGCGTAATCATCGCGGCCACCGAAAAACAGGAGGAACTGACGAAGACAGAGCGATATTTCTGTCTTTCGTGGCCAGATGGCTCGGTGGACCGTTTTCCGTACGATGCGTCGAACGGCAGTGAGATGAAAGCTCTACAAGACGCTGTCAATGCAGCAGCCAAGCGCGGGTTTCGCGTCGAGCCGCCAGCCGTTAGCTCATTCTTTACAAAAAGGATTGAACACCTAATTTTGCAAAATTAGCTAAACGTCCAGCGCCGCATCATCTCCGCGTGATCGGCCTCACACTGACGACGACGCGCTTTAAGATGGCGGTCAATCTCCCGTCGATCCTCCTCATCACCATCCGCCCAGATGTCAGCGATCAGGCGTGGGATTGACCATTCGGTCAGCGGCGCTGCCTCCGCCATCGCGGCATAGTCGGGCTGTTCAACGTTGAGGATCATCGCCCGCCTCCAGCTTAGCGGTGATTTCAGTCGCGGCATCAATCGCACCACAGAGATAGGCGAACTGCACGTCTGCCGGGTCAGCGGCGGGGAATATGTCGCGCAGACAGTCGCGAAGATTTTCAAAATGCTCTTTTGTCATAACGATATTTAACCGGCGGGCCGCGTATCCCGCCGATAAGGGTCAGAAATCGTAAATTAGCGCTCCATGGCGTCCAGCTTCTTTGGACTAACGCCACCTTCGATCAGACGCGCAACCTCAGTCAGCAGTTCGTCGTCATGGTGACCGGCGCAATGTTCGCAGACGTAGTCGAATGCGCTTTGCAGGGTCAGGCCTTCGGAGGGCGCAAAGATTGTATCGCCGCCATCAGCGACGACACGGGTCATCAGATTTGTTCCGTCGAGCGAGAAAGTAGTGACATTTGCAGCGAATACGCCAATCGTGCCCCGTTCAGTGTGACTGAGCATCTCCGCATCGAGGACAGCAAAACGGCTGTACGCCGCAAAAAGAAGACCGCTTTCATTAATCATTTTTAATCCTTCTTTATGTTTAGGCCGCCAAGGCCCTGATATTCTCACTTACACGTTGGCGTAATAGCCCTTGCGATTGACGATGTTACTGACGGTGGACCGGCTGATGCGATTGTCCATGCAAGCTGCGATTTCGCCATGGGAAGTGCCATGATCGGCCGATCGGCGGATCATGTCGATTTCGGCTTGGGTAAGCTCGGCACGTCGCGCTTTTCGGCTGGCTTGGCCAATCTTCGCACCCTTCGGCTGAATTTGCGGTTTGGTATCGTCAGAGACGATGGCCTGCGGCTCCAGCTTGGCGCGACATTCAGCGAGAGCGGCGCGGCGGGCGGTCATTTCCGCGATCGATGCGTCAATGGTGGCAATTTCCGCGTTGATCGCGGTGGTGATATCGGTCGTCATACTTCTCTGCTCCGAAGGTAAGTTTCTACGTCTTTGCGACGAAATCGTGGAATTGCTTGGCGACCGTCGCCGCCGATGTTGAGTTCAGCGATACCAAGCGTCCCGGCCTTGCGGCGCTTATCCACCGCGCGTCGTGTCAGCCGCAGCATTCTGCAAAGCTCGGTGACGGTGATGAGATCATCCATGATGATGACCATATTCGGCCATCGCCGCCGTGCGCGCCGCTGGGGTGATGTCAGTGGGCCAATCAGCGGGATCACCCGCCGCGACCATCGCCCAATGACCACGTGCGCCAGAGTAAGAACCTTCTCGCCACGCGAAAGCTTCAATATCGACAAACGTGCCGCCACGACGCGTCAAGAGATCGACCAAAACGCGACCATCGTTAAAGATTGGCAGGCGCTCTGTATGGTGTAGTTCGTCATCATCCATCACTTATCTCCATGACTCGAACCAGCGTTGGTTCGTTTTAAGTTAGCGCCGCTACCGTTAGCGGAAGCGACGGTCATGGAAATACTTGGACTCTGTTCCGCTGTATATACCACCTTTTATAATGGGATTTGAGTAATGGCCCAGCGGCGCTTTAATTGTTGAATATCGAGTTATTAAGCCGAGCGATTTCTTGTCCTGCTGGATTAATATTCGAGACGACCGCCCCGATGCTGGCGGCAGTCACGTTTATTCGTCGTCAACCTATAGAAAGTGGTAGAAGGACTTGCGTTTTCCTGAGAAAAATGACAAACCACTGATTTTACATGAAAGAATTTTTCCGGCCGGATTGCGCACGATACTTGGCTGCGCATCGTGGCGGGTGATCGCGTGAGGTGAAGAATTCAAATCGTCGCGATGATGGGTAGCCAATATTTGAACAGGCCGTGATGGGTGCACAAAAAACCCCCATGATCGTGCTGATCATGGGGGCTAGGGAGAAACAAGGAGTGTGAACGAATGTCACGCAGATACTTATACAAGCTGGCCGGGCGGTGCGGCTATTTGTTTCGCGCCATCACGCCGCCTTCCGCGCGCGACTTGCGGCCTTACGCTGGCGCGCTAACTCCCGCTTCTCATCTGGGGTTCGGGTGATGGCGGGGCGTCCAACTTTGCGCTCGATCTTGGCAAAACCGAGATCATGCATCACCGTCCCTGCAACCGCATAGCCGCGCTCATCGCGCTCAAAATAGCGCAGAAGGTAGTCGGCTTGGGTCTTGTCGTAGACGTAGAAGTCGAGGTTGGCCGCGCTTTTCGGATCGCGGATCGCCGTGCGGCACATGAACTGAAGGATCGTCTCGCGCTCGTGCGTCTCGGTGTAATAATCTGAATCCACGCCAAGCAGTTCATAGACCTTCCGCTGGTCGCTGTCGGGCTTCACGCTGTAGATGCATGTGGCGGCGGTGACGGCTGCGTAGTCATTAGAACCGGCCTGCCGTGGGGATAGTTGGGTACCGGGAAGCTTGACGGTGTCAGCGTCCGCTTTGTTGCACATCCAAATATGCGGACGGTCGCCAACACGGTCGTTGATATCTTGGCAGACCTTGCGAAGATTGTCCTGCCCTTGCTCGCTTGAAAACAGCTTCCGGCTCGCAACGTGACCATCGGCATAATAGTGGATCGTCACTCGGCGCGGCTCAAAATGGCGCGTCGAATTTGTCCGCACCTCCTGCCAAGTGATCGACGGCCACATGGACCGCATAATCTGGAAGGTCAGGCTATCGGTGAACGCGTTTGCGAGAAACGTGACGTTCGTAAACATGGACACGTGAAGCGGCGACCATAGCGAAAACCAATTGCACCTGTTTTGCGCGTCGAACTCCGACCAATCGTTGCCGTTCACGATCACCGACCGCCGACCTGTGTCTTTGGCCTCCATGACGCGACGGTGGAGCGCGCGCAGACCGCAGGCGATGTCATCGCTGGCGATCATCGCGAGATCGACACCAGCGTCACGACACAGAACCTCTGACCAGCCCGTGGGGGTGCCATCGTCTTTCAGGATGGGGGCGAGCGAATAAAGACTGTCGAGCATCACACGGCTGACGCCGATCGACAGGCTTTCGCTGTCCATGATGTCCGGGACCTCATCGATCCAGATCGACCAGCCAGCGAACTCGGTGAAATCGCACATTCTCATCCCCTCATGGGTGATGAAGACGCACATGTCGGAGCGGTTGGCATAATCGGTCGCAAGATCATGAATACGACGGCGGACACCGAGACGCTTGGTCGTCCGATCATCGTCCGACATGATCGCCAACGATGGCATGTAGCGGCCGGTTTCGATCGATATAGCGGTGAGGTTGGATTGTCGCTCAAGCATGACCTTCTTGCTCTCGACGACGAAGAGGTGGCGACCGCCCGCCATGGCGATCTTGGATAGGGCCTGATATGTCTTTCCTGTTCCGCAGGCTCCGTCAGTATAGTAGTAAATGAGTGGTTTTTTCATTCCGTTTTGTCTTCCTAAATCCGTTACACTCCTATTTATGCAGGACACGCTTTTCGCGTGTCGATATAAAAATAGCCATACCATGTCACGCGCGTGCCTAATTTCTATGTCACACTTTATCGTTAGATAGATAGGTCCCTCTTACCATTTCGTGTGACACGAATGAACTAACGAAATCGAAGAGAACGACAGCCGAAATTATGGGAGAAGGAGGCGGATAGCCGACTGACACCCATGAATTTCGAGATGTCTTGAGCCTTTCTTACCCATGGCCTTGGACATGGGTGAGGAAGGCGATGTTTGATTATCTGCTCAATATGTATGCGTCCGACCATCGCTGGCGCGACGGTCGTCCGGTCTGTTCTGAGTGACCATGGCACGGGGCCTCGCCCCTTCGCTTCGCTCGCCTTGCTCACTCAGAACAGACGTATTGTGCCATGGATGAAATGGGAAAACGGGTCTGACCCAAGAAAGCGCAATCAAAGCGATGCGCTGCAGGCGCTGTGGAAGCTGTGGACGCTAGGCACGCGCGTGACCGGGCTGTTCCTCGCGACGATCATCGCGGCGCAAACATCGTATACGAAACCCGGCATTGGTCGCACCAAAGTGTTTGCAGGAACTCAATTACTTTTATGTGCGACAGGGTTTTTCCCGGATTGACACGCCTGCCCAAGTAGTTCGGGTCAGTGTTTGCTTGTGAGGCATCAGTTGACCGTTGACAAAATTACCGGACGAAGCTTTTGTGAAGCGACGATTAAGGGGGTTTCATGAAAAGACTGATGCTCGTCGCCATTTTGGCGACTCTTTCGGCGTGCGCGACGACCGCGCCCGGCCCTGTTGATCAGCGCAATAGCGAACTGACGCAGGGTAACGTCCAGCTTAACCTTCAGGTTGGCAAGACCACCAAGGCTGAGGTGCTGGAAAAGTTTGGTTCGCCAAATATCACGACTCGCGACGGTGCTGGCCAAGAGGTCTGGAGCTATCAGCGTATGGCGACCGTCTCACAGTCGTCGTCGTCGGAAAGCTACTGGACGATCTTTTTGACCGGCCAGAGCAAATCCGCCGCAGGTTTCTCGCAAACCTCGCGGACGATGACGCTGATCATCAAGTTCGACAACAAAGATGTGGTCAGCGATTTCCGCAGCCGCACTAGCGATTTTTAAACGGGGAGGTAGAAATGAAGAAGTTTGCAATCGCTTTTGCGACGTTGGCACTGGTGGCAGGCTCGGGGGCTGATGCGAAGAAGAAGCCCGAACTGACGCCGATGGAGATTCAGGCGCTCCAATCGCACGAATATGAGACGACCAAGGACGTGCTGTTCGCATCGGTCGTCAGCGTTCTACAGGATCTTGGCTACCAGCTTGCCAACGCCGACATGGGTAGCGGCTTCATCACCGCATCGTCGCCGATGAAGAACAAAACCAGCTTTCTCGACGCGCTGGCCAAGCAGCAGGGAAGCGGCAACACGAAGGTGACGGCCTTTGTTGAGCAGATGCCCGCTGGCACCTCGCGCGTGCGCCTGAATTTTGTTAACTCCAAGACGACCAGCGGTTATTGGGGTGGTAACTCCTCCGAAGATCGTCCGATCATGGACCCGCAGACCTATAAGGCGGCATGGGACAAGATTGACGAGGCGGTGTTCACACGCACCGCAACCAAGGCTGTCACCACGCCAGCGGCAACGACGGTTCCTGCCAAGTAGCTGACAGATGTGAAGTGGGGAAAAGGGCGGGGTCACTCCCGCCCTTTTTTGCGTCTTGGGCAGGTCGCCTATTCAACCCGTCGAAAGCCGGGGTCGTTCTTTGCGACGATTGTCGCAGTCGAGACGATACCAATATCAGCGCTTCTGGGGCGATGGGCCTGAGGGCGGTGGCGTCAATGTGGATTTACGCTCGGCAGAATTAGTTGCGGAAAATTCAGCGCGTCGCATTTGCTCAATGTCCGTTGGCGACAGGCGATCGAGTGGCAGGTTCTCCGTATTTTGGATCAGGCGGACGTAGCCCCGACAGTTTAAAATGACTGTGCTTGATCCCATCCATAGCACGGGCGCGTGGCCACAAGTCGCAAATTGATCACTGGACGCCGAAAGATACAGGTTGTCGAGTCCTTCGACAGAAAGAGGTCTTTCCCAATAATCTCCGAATGGTGCCTTTGAGAAATGGATGCCGTAGCGGTCCACATAAAGCGGCGGTTCATTCGATAGAAGGTCAAAGCCAAATACAATGGCTAAAGAAAGAGCGTAAGAGGCGGGTGCCCACACTTTGATAAAGCGCCTATGCCGAAATTCTTTTCTGGCGAAAATGTGCTGGTCGTATGATTGCTCTTTAACGAGGTTGCGGCAGTAGTATACAAAGCGCGCAACGTTATATTGAGCATAGAAGCCAATCGAAAAAATGATAACCATTGCAACAACGAGAGATATGTTTATGAATCCGCCCATTACAATGTCGGTCGGTTGGGCAATTGAAAAATAATTCATTCGGAATTGGCTGTAGAATGTTATCGCGCTAACTATACCAGAAATGACAAAGCCTACCGCTGCCCATATGGAGAATGTCTCAATAACTGCTTTGTATGATTTTTTTACAATCTGTCCGTTTTGGTTTTCTGCCATGTCAGTTCCAGTCAATCTTGTGATATCACTGTGAACAAGGCAAATTCCGAAATAAAGGCAAATGTGGCATCCCGGCGCAATCCGCGCTGTAGGATGCCAGCCCAAATAATGATTGCGATAATCTGCGTTAGGCCCGTCTTTAGCCAAATTATCTTGCGTGAACTTTAGCGTCTTCGCTACATAAAGAAAAGGCCTGCCCAATGTTCGAAAACACTGGACAGGCCCACGGGATGCCGCCTATGGATACATCCCGTGCTTATCTCTCCTGAGATGCACGAGGCCACTCCTGTTCTGCCCATACCACGGGACGGTTTGGCAAAATTGAAGCTGAGAAGCTCTCACACCCTCGACTTCAACACTTCCGGGCTGGTTCGCCAGCCCGGAATGCGTTTTGCGTCCGATTTCGTCGCGTTGCAAGCGAAAAATCGCGACCTGACCAAATTTTCGTCGCAATGCGTTTAAACGCCGCCATCCCGCCTTTAAACGTTGCATACGCATTGCAGGGGCGTTGCATGGTCCTTTTCAAACCCAACCTACCTTCACACTGTTAGGCTTACTTTCTTTTTGTTATCTAAACTAACAGTGGTTTCCATATTGGTTTCCTACATTTGTAGAAAGCGGTTGCGGTTATAGCGACCTTCATAACGCATTTAATGATTGCTATAATACCGCAGCTATTACCGGCTTTTATATCCGCGTTAGTTTAAGCGCATATATGGCGATGATAGCTACGATAGCTTTTCACGTGTCATTGATAAAATTGCGGCGAATGCGGTGGTGCTAACGTTATCGCCCCCGCCGGGATAACGTTATCCCGCTGGTCGCTCAGCCCGGTTGCGGAGCCATTCGCGATATTCGTCCAACGTGATCACGACGCTATCACGATAAAGCGGCGCTGGCCGATCGTCGTCCGCCCATGCATCTGCGACCAAGGTTGACCATCTGACGAATTTGCCGCTCAGCGTCACATACGCGCGACCCCGGCCAACATGGGCGATGATCGTTGCTGGTCGTTGCAACTGGTTGCCACGCTTGCCCAGCTTGGTCGTGGCGTCGCGTTGGATCGTGCCATCAAGTGACGCGGAATAGCCGGGATATGAGGGGCAGGGGCGGAATGTCGTCATGTCATGAAAAAAGGGCCGGTTCGCACCGGCCCTTTTCCTTTCTCGATGGTGTTCGAGATTACTTATTTGATCTGCGCATCATCGAGCGGCAGTCGGGGGTCGCAACTTGCGAAGTGATCATTGTATGTGGGAAGGTCGATTTTAATCGACTGAACGCCAACAGGCTGGAAGGGTTTGTAGACGATCCATCCCTTAGCCACAAAAGCAAGAAACGCATCTACCCCCACTGTAATGCAAGCCTGAGGTGTTGCCGATGCCAAATCGGTGTCAAGGCGCTGCTTCAGCTTCGTCAACTCTGCATTGGTCATCATGATAATCAGCCCTCCGAACCGCCAAGGTGCGCCTTCGCAGCAGCCTTAGCGGCCTGAGCCTTCGTCGGCTTGGCGGCGGGCTTGGCTTCGACCTTCTGGCCGGGCTTGCGGCCAAGGCCGATCTTCTTCGCCATCGCCCGGCGGCTTTCCGAGTAGGTCTGGGCGACCATCGGATAGTCGGGCTTCAGGCCGTAGCGCTCGCGATATTCCTCAGGGGTCAGACCATGGGTCGCCAGATGGCGGCGCAACGTCTTATAGGGCTTACCGTCGATCATCGAGATAATCGCGTCCGGCGATGCCAACGACTTACGGACGGTAACGGCGGGCGTGTATTCGACCGGAGCTTCAACCTCGGTCGTCGCGGTACCACCGCCCATCAAGCTTGCGACCGTCTCATGCATCTTATGAAGAAACGCGGGGACATCGTCGGCCGAAGTGCGCGTGTTGGGGTTGGCGAGCCACGCCACGGTCAGTTCGGTTGCGAGTTCGACAGCGTCGATTTCAAAGTTTTCGTCGGCCATGTTTTCGATCCTTGGATGGGAGACGTTCGCAGATAGTCTGCATGGCCATATGCACAAGTGATTATCTTCAGCTAAAGAGCACAGCGGCCAAAATTAGAATAACGAATGCCGTCACCATCACTCCTGTGACTCCTAAACCTGAACCGGAAGATTGGACAGGAGAGCTATACGCCGTCTGTGGCATGGCCGCTTTCTTCGCGCGCGCCTTGGGTTTCCCATGCAGCGTCGAATAAGAAAGACCGGAGCCCGGAATTCCAACGGTTGTCCGAACGCCGCGCTTGCTCACGTTCATGGTCGCACCGCGACCGCCTACGCTCGTGCTAAAACCGCTTTTGCTAACGTTCACCCGAACGCCCGGCATGATCTTGATCGACTTACGGAACCGAAACCCCATTTTACTCTCCCCTGTTTGGCAATTGTTGATAAGATGAAATATCCGTCCAGTCGCGATGGACGGCAAGTGCCTTTCTATCGATAATCTCGTGGCAATAGATCGCCATTTCAGCGTATTTCTTCCGATCGAAAAGACGCAAGGCCTTTCGCATCTCGTGGGGCGCAAAACCATCTGACAACATCGCGCGCCGAATTTCATTCCGCTTTCGGACCAAAATCCGAAGGCCGATTACGAGAAAGGCTAGAACTGCGACGATGAGGAAGGCGACCATATATTCTATGTAGCACGATCAGCGAACACATCCAGACGCATAAATACCTCTGCTCAACAATGAGGTTTTACATGCGTGATCTTCGTGAAATTTTGATTTGGTTCCTTTTATCCGATGTCTTGATGCTGGCATCTGCGGCGACTGAGGTAGTGGCCCCCAAGATGCCCGCGCCGCTCGACAGCGCGCTTATCCTACAAACCAACGTCTTCGCAGCCCTGTGCCTCGGCTCACTCGCAATCGCATTGGGGGGAATGGCGCTGACCGCGATCCGGTGGAAGCGTTCACGATGATCAGCCCGACGACCGGCGATATTGCAGCGCTCATCACGCGTCAGATGATGTCATGGCGCACGGTCAACCGAACAGAGGAACAGTGTCGCAGCGAAATGTCGCGATTGTCCATGGCGCTGATCGACGCCTTCGCAACTGACGATGCCGCGTTGCGGCCTTCGCCTGACAATGTGTCGGCCATTATAATCGAAGAGATGATGAGGTGGCGCACCAGTGGCGCAACCGACGCCAGCCGCCGCGCTGATCTCGACGCACTCGCGGATCGGATCATCAGATATATGATGGTCTTTAGCGCTCAGCCTGCACAACTCGACGGCCTACCGGGCGGTCACAGCGTAGAAGCTGGCCTCGCGCTTGGTCGCCGATCAGCATCCAAGCGGTCACTGATGACCAGCACGACCGGGATCGTCTTGCCATCGTGAAGCGCGACAGGTTGGAAGCTGCCCGCGTGTGGCATAACTGGTACGGGCTTAAGCGCTGGAAAGATCGCCGCGCCGACCAGCTAGGCCGCGAATATCTCTGTCGGATGTGTGAGGCGATGGGCCGCGTGACCCCGGCAACGGTCGCGGATCATATCGTTGCCCATAAGGGTGATGAGAGCTTGTTCTGGGACGGTGAGCTACAATCCCTCTGTCAGGTCTGCCATGACGCTGGAAAGGCGCGTCAGGAGCGTGGCGGATGGGATAGTGCGTGCGATCAGGATGGTTATCCGATCGATCCCCAGCACCCTGCCAACCAATGAGGATTGACCACGCCACGTCAATCGACAATTCTCTCGTTAAAACGGGAGGATACATTGGCTTCACTTTTCGAAAACGCGATTTCATCCATCAGGATGGGGATTGAAGATTTTGGGCAACAGGACGCAGATCGGGATATATCCGCTGTCCGAAACTTCTACGCAGGCGTCTTGCTACTTGCCAAAGAGACCATGATCCGTGCCACCCCGAACGCCGATCCAAAGCTGATCATAGGTGCAAAACTGAAACCTATCTCGGACGGCGCTGGCGGCATTGAGATGGTCAAAGTTGGTCATACAACGATTGACTTCCAGCAGATCGCTGAGCGCGCGAAAGACCTTGGAATTCAATTAGACCACAAGGCTTTGAAGGACCTCAACTCCATTCGCAACGACATGGAGCATCACTACACTGACGAATCAGCAAATGCTATTCGCGCCGCCATCAGCAAGGGCTTCCCAGTTGTGGCATCGCTTCTGAAGCAGATGGAAGAAGAGCCCGTCGCACTTTTAGGTGATGCGTGGGCGACAATGCTGCGGACTAAGGAGCTTTACGACGCAGAGCTACGGGAGGCTCGCGCAACCCTCGAAAAGGTAAAATGGTATTCGCCCTCGCTAAACGAAACCGTCTTTACCTGCGATCAATGTCAATCCGAACTCATCGAGCAAATAGACCCTGATAATACGGCGCAGGGCGCGGTCGAGCTTCACTGCAAGACCTGCGGCGAGTATCCGGAGTTAGACGATGCGGTCGAAAGAGCAATCGACAAGGTTCATGGCCGCGAGGCATATCTACGGGCGAAAGACACTGGAGAGGAAGGCCCAGTCTATACCTGCCCTGCATGTGATCGTGAAACGCTGGTTGAAGGTGAAGACACATGCGCCAACTGCAACAACGAACTGGATTACGAGGCGGAATGCAACCGTTGCGGGAATGCGATAAGCATTCAGGATTTCCTTGAGGGCATGGATGAAGGGCTTTGTGGATACTGCTCTTACATGCACGACAAGATGATGGCTGAAGATTAAAAACGGACACGACATTCATGCTCGAAGCTAAATACATCTGAGCGCATGGGTTGCGATCTCCAGTCCCGGTGGTCGCGACTTGCGCTCAAGCCGCCCCTGCCCCGCCCGGCTCCGACGCCGCCAGCCGGGTAGGGGGTGGGTGAGCCACGAGGTCGAGGGTGTCGCCACACCGCTCGCCCCCCTTCACGCAGTATTCCGCACTTCAGCGATCTTTTTTCATCATCTCCAACAGATAAATCAGTGTTGGATTGAGACTTCCGCTATTGCTGGGTGAGCAGCGTCATTCATGTACTTGACCATATCGGGCAACTGCTGGAACATCGCGATCGTAAATGTGGCCACAGCAAAAAGAGCAATTGTACTCATAACTTTCAGTTTCCGACCTCCGCTTTTCACCTTGTTGCGAAAGGGAAATGCAACTTTGAAAGGAATAAGCACTGAGTAGATTGCAACAATCAGAGACAGGACTGCCACAATAAACCAAAGAAGGATGGAATGTGTTTTGTCGGCGGCGTATGCGACTACCGCTGTAGCGATAGCTGCTGCGATAATTTTATAGAAAAGGTCGGCGATGGTCAACGCGATGGTGACTACACCATCTACCTTTTCTGCTGCATCAGGCGGCGACAAATCGGATAGTGATGGATTGTCCGTCATAAGTTCTACACCTTTCTAAACAGCACCCGTCATTTTTCGCCGCGAGCGGGCACGGGTGGCGAGCCTTCCTTTCCGTTTGCGGCTAAATAGTTAATGCCAGCTATTCGCAAACCTACCGCCGTCAAAGAAATTGAGGGAAATCCGGGCAAGCGGGCGCTAAACAAGAGTGAGCCCAAACCGTCCGGTCTACCTTCACCCCCTACCGCGATGTCCAACCGCGCGAAGACTGTTTGGAAGCGCTTGGTTGTCGCCATGCCGCCGGGTGTCTTTGCTGCAACCGATAGCTACGCACTGGCCGCATATTGCGAGGCGGCGTCAAACCATCAGTTGGCGACGGCCAAGATCGCGGGCGGTGAGATTGAGACTACAGGCTCGACCGGCCAGACCAAGCTATCGCCGTGGTTTGCAGTCCAGTCCGACAGCGCCAGATTGATGGCGACCCTTGGTGCCAAGCTGGGGTTGGACCCGGTTTCGCGACAGGCAATTAACTCCGGCGATAAGGATCAGGGAAGCGACGAGTTCGGCAACCTGATCAACTAACGTGCCGTCCAACAAGACGCGTGCCGATCGCGTCATTGCCTTCATCGAACAACTTCCGATCCCCGATGGTCCAGCGGTCGGACAGAGCATCAAGCTCGATCCATGGGAGGAGTCGTGGCTTCGGGCCATCTACGAACCATGTGACGACACCGGCGCTGGCATCGTCCGTCGCGCCGTCCTGTCGGTGGCGCGTAAGAACCGGAAGTCCCTTCTGGTGGCCGGTCTTCTTCTATCCCACCTCATTGGACCGGAATCACAGCTAAACGGGCAGATTTACTCGTGCGCCGTGGACCGCGAGCAGGCCAAGGTCATCTTCCGCATGTGCGCGCAGATGATCCAGATGCGCCCTACGCTGGCGAAATACCTCAAGGTGGTGCCATCCACCTCCACGATCGTCGTAACCCGGCTGGATTGCAAAGGACGCGGATCACGTTACCGCGCACTGTCGGCTGAGGCGTCAAGTAAGCACGGTCTTGGTGCCGACTTCTTCGTCTATGACGAGTTCGGCGAGGCGCGCGATAACGACCTCTACAACACCCTCTTAGACTCTCAGCAGCTTCGCGTCGCACCGCTGGCGGTCGTGATCAGCACGCAGAATAACGACCCTCAGCACCCGCTCAGCGTTTTGATCGATGACGGCCTAAAGGGTGAGGACCCGACAATCGTCTGTCACCTTCACGCTGCTGATGAGGATTGCGCGCTCGATGACCGCGAACAATGGATCAAGGCGAACCCGGCGCTCAACCATTGGAAGCCGTTCAAGCCGATCGAGGTGGCGGCGAAAGAAGCGATGCGCCTGCCGTCTCAGGAAGCAAACTTTCGCCGACGTTACCTCAATCAGCGCGTCTCCATGCACACCCCACTTATCGCCGCGAGTGATTGGAAATCGTGTCGGGCGGAATTCGACTTCATCCCCGGCGAGCCAATTTACCTTGGCCTCGACATGTCCATGACCACTGACCTCACCGCACTGGTTGCGGTCAGCGCCACGAATGGCAGCCGCGTAAAAGCTTGGTTCTGGAAACCCGCCGACCTTGTCGCCGAACACGCCAAGCGGGATCGCCAGCCCTATGATGTTTGGGTCCGCCAAGGCCATCTCAACGCCTCACCGGGACGCGTGATCAACCCACGCGAAATCGCCCGCAAAGTGATCGAACTGGCGGCTATGTATGACCTTCGCGGCCTCGCGTTCGATCGCGCCAGAATGGGGGAAGTGCTTCGTCAATTTGATGACGAACAGGCACAGGCGCAGGATGGACAAGGTGACGGCATCCGCTGCATCGCGTGGGGGCAAGGTTTCATCGGCTTCGCTCCCGCCATCAACGCGCTGGAGGCGGCTGTTCTCACTGGGGATCTCCAGCACGACGGCCATCCACTTTTGACCAACAACATGATGAACGCTCTTGCGACCATGGACCCGGCCGGGAACCGCAAGCTCGACAAGGCAGCGAGCCGTTTTCGCATAGACGGCGCGGTATCGCTCGCGATGGCGCTTGGCCTGAAAGCCCTCGACCGTCCCACGATACATGAAATCAATCCCTTCGAGGACCCTGACTTCCGCTTGATCGCGTAGACATCCGCCAATGATCCGGCGGCTATCTTCGCCACGATCATAAATATTGGATGATTTTCGGACTATTTGGCGGAGAGAGACGTTCTTCTGCACCATCGACCAGCGTGACCGCGTCCAACGCCTCCGACTGGTATTCATTCTATAATCTTCCCGGTACGACATCGGGTATCAATGTCACGGAAGACCTCGCTTTGGGTGTTCCGGCAATCTGGTGCGCGGTAAATGTGATCGCGGGCACCATCGCCCATCTTCCGCTGCATCTCTACAAGACTGTCGATGGCAAGACCGATAAGGCGACCGCCGACCCACTCTATTCAATCATCCACGACTACGCGAACGACTACCATACTAAGTTTGACTTTTGGAAGCTGATCGTTTCGCGCGCACTTCTTGGTGGCCGTGGCATTGCGATCATTCTTCGGAACAAGGCGAACCGCGCGCAAGGTTTTCTGCCCATCGATGAGCGCTCGGTGACGATCAACCAGACCATTCAAAGCGGCACCGTCCAGCGCACCTACACGTACAGCGGCCAGACCTATACCGGCACTGACATCATCGACATCTCGCCGCTTCTCCGCGCGGATGGATTATCGGTCTACTCACCAGTCGAAACCAATCGCGAAGCAATAGCTGCGATCATCGCCGCAGAGCGGTATGCGACCAGCATGTTCGCCAATGGTGGTGTCCCACCGCTCGCGCTCAAGATGCCGCCAAGCTCGCCAGCCGCGTCCGACCGTGCGGTTGAGCAGGTCAGCGAAGCCATCCAGAATGGCAAGGACCGCAAGCGCAACATGTTCGCGCTCCCTAATAGCCTTGAAATTGAACCGCTCGGTTTTGAACCTGCGAAGCAGCAGCTTGTCGAGCTTCGCAAATGGCAGATTTCAGAGGTGGCGCGCATTTTCAACATCGCCCCTGCCCTTCTCCATGACTTGACGACCGGAACGTATTCGAACGTTGAACAGCAAGCGCTCAACTTTGTCTCTCAGACCATTCTTCCGTTGGTGAAGCTGATTGAGCAGGAATTAAACCTCAAACTGTTCGGCAAGCGCAACACAGCAAACTTCGTTGAATTCAATATTGATGCGCTTGTTCGTGGCGATCTCAAATCACGCATGGAAGCATTGGTTCGCAGCGTCTTTGGTAGCATCAGAACGCCAAACGAAGCGCGCGCGCTCGACAATCTACCACCGTTGCCCGGTGGTGACGAACTTTACATCCAAGGCGCAACCGTCCCGCTTCGCGATGCGGGCAAACAGCCCCTTGCGGCCCCCACCCCTGCCCCCGCGCAGCAGGACCAAACCGACCAGACCGAAGAGGATGCAAAGGAAGAAGATAGTAATGGAGATTCGTAATTTCGACATGGCGGGCGTTGAAGTCCGCGCCGCGACAGAAGCTGACCAATCCAATCGTGCGAGCGGCTATGCCGCCATCTTCAATAGTGCCAGCCACGATCTCGGGGGCTTCCGAGAATTCATCGCGCCCGGCGCTTTCTCGCGCTCGCTCGCGGACGCGTCGTCTGGCGCGTTGAACATCTTCGCGTTGTGGTCGCATGACAATTCGCAACCGCTTGGTTCCACGCAGGCAGGTAAACTGTCGCTGTCGGAAGATGAGCGCGGTTTGGCGTTCGACCTCGACACGAAGCGCTTCACGCCCGCGCAACTCGACGCGCTGGCGGATAACGAACTCAGGATGTCATTCGGTTTCATCGTTCGACAAGACGAATGGCGCAAGGAAGATGACGGCCAGATCACGCGAACGCTGATGGATGTCGAGCTTCTCGAAGTTAGCTTCGTCATCAATCCCGCCTACCCCGACACCAGCGCCGCGAAGCGCAGCCTTGAGGCGTGGAGAAGCGCCCAAGTCGAAGAACAGCCCGTTATTGATCTCAATTCAAAGATCGCAACCATGATGACCCGTGCTCTACGCGCAAGTTTGGGTGCGCGCGGCAAGCTCTGATTGCGCGTGAATAAATAATCTTCGGAACCATTCTGGAGATTATTCTACATGACTATTTTTGAGCTTCGCGAAAAGTCGCTGAAGATTGCACACGAGGCGCGCGCCAAGCTCGCCGAAATCGCGGCTGATGGCAGCAACGCGGCTGAAGTCGAGGCGGAATTTGACCGCATGATCGCGGACAGCGACGCGCTTGCGGCTCGCGCCAACCGTTTGGAGCAGGTTGAGGCTCGTGAGCGGGATTTCGCCTCTATCATCACCCCCGTAAACTCGACCGTCGAAGCCCGCGCATCTGATGTTGAGCGCGCCGACAATGCCTTCAACGCTTACCTGCGTGGCGAAATCAGCGACATGGAACTGCGTAGCCAGTCGATCGGTCAGGCGGCTGACGGCGGCTACACGGTCCCCACCACGATGAGCAACGAACTCATCAAGTCGCTCAAGGCCTTTGGTCCGATGAACGAAGGTGGCCCCGTCCGCTACATCCTGACGCCCGGCGGCAACCCGCTGGTGATGCCAACCAGCGATGACACCGGCAACAAGGGCAGCATGATCGCCGAAGGCGTGGCGGTTGGTGAATCCACCGTCAAGTTCGGTCAGGTGTCGCTTGGTGCGTTCAAATTCACGAGCGGCATGTTCAAGGTGTCGAGCGAGCTTCTCTCCGACTCTTCACAGGACGTTTCCCGCATCGTCAACGACGCGATGGCCGAAAGGTTGGGTCGCATCTTCAATGAGAAATACACCGTTGGTTCCGGCACGAATGAGCCGCAGGGTATCGTGACCGCCGCAGCCGTGGGCAAGACCGCCGCAACCGCTACCGCCATTGCCCTCGCTGACCTGATCGACTTGAAGCATTCTGTCGATCCCGCTTATCGCGCTGGCGCAGGCTATATGTGGCACGACAGCACGTTCGCAGCCGTGCGCAAGCTGACGGATTCGACGGGGCGTCTGTTGTGGCAGGCCGCTTACACGGTTGGTGCGCCCGACACGTTCGACGGCTCGCCCTGTTACATCAATCAGGACATGCCCGTCATCGAAACCGGCAAAAAGTCGGTCCTGTTCGGTGACTTCTCAAAGTTCGCGGTTCGTCGTGCTGGAGGCTTCGTCCTGCGTCGTCTCAACGAGTTGTTCGCCGGGTCGGATCAGACTGGCTTCGTCGCGTTCGCACGTGGTGACTCCAAGCTTCTCGATACCGCCGCGATCAAGGCGCTGAAGCAAGCGTAATGCGCGCTCGCCTCACGGTCCCCCTCGCCGGTCACCCCATGCGGGCAATTGGCGAGTTGGTGACGGGCGATGATGCGGTCAGATTGGTGGAAGCAGGGTTGGCGGTCGCGGAAGTCGAAACCGCCGCCAAACAAACGGCTACCACCAAACGGTCGAAGGAAACTCGCTAAGTCCACAAAAGGGGTCGGAAGAATATTCCGGCCCCTTTTCGCATAAATACCGTCATGAATTACGACCGCCTCCATCGCTCGCACGAGCCATCCCAAATCGCCATCACGCAGGCGGACGTTCGCGAACATCTGATGATCTCCGACCAGTCACAAGATCGATACATCATGTCACTCATAGATGCCGCGACGGCGATGATTGACGGCCCCCATGGGATTGGCATCGCGCTGATGACACAGAGTTACGAACTCGCGTTGGACCATCTTCCCGCCGGATCATTCAAGCTACCGATCTACCCCATCCGCTCAGTCGCATCCATCTCTTGGACCGACAGCGCAGGGCTATCTCATGTCGAAAATAATCTCAGATTCGTTCGCCAGACCGGCACCGTCTACCACTCCTTGCGAAACCTAGACGCACAGCCCGGCTCCATCGTCGTGAGCTTCACGGCTGGTCACGACATCATCCCCGCCGATCTCCGCCACGCTCTCTTGATGTTGGTCGGCCATCTATATGAAAATCGTGAGGCGACCTCGACGGTAAAGTTGGAGAAAGTCCCGTTGGCCGTGGAGACAATCTTGAACCGCTACAGAGCATAAATACCTTCATGTTGATACGATTTTTAGAAGATTACGATTATCGGCTGACCAACTACCTGACGGTCGCCTACCTCAAGGGCATGGAAGTCGAAGTCGAAGAAGATTGCGGCACGGACGCGATCACCGATGGCGCGGCCGAATTGATCGAAGGCGATCACGACGACCACGAGGACGCCTGATGTCTCGGGCGGGCGCTGGCATCCTGCGTGACAAGATTACCGTCTCGCGACCATCACGGGTGAGCGATAGTCGCGGTGGTACGGTTGCATCCACGACGATCGTCGCCGCTAACATCCCCGCGCGCATCGCCGTGAAGCGTGGCGGCGAGCAGGTGCAGGCGCAGCGCCTCAGCGGCATCACGTCCCACGACATCACCGTCCGGTACGACGCGACAACGGCTGCGATCCAGCATGGTGACACGCTCACCGACCAGCATGGCACGATATACAGCATCGAGTGGGCTGGCTGCCTCGACGAGGGGCGTTCGCGTTGGATCACCATAATGGCCAAAACCGGAACGGTGGCCGCGCGATGATCAACGCCGAAACCGAAATCGCGCGATGGGCAAGCCAGATGTCGCGCGTCCCCGACACTCTGCGGAAAGCCGCGCTCGACGCCAACACCGCCTCCCAAGCGGAAGCGCAAAAACGCCTCATCCGTGCGACCCCGATCGGTCCCGGCCCCGATCACATCCGCGCCACTATTGAGGTCGTGGATGGCGTGGCAAACAAGCTGGAGAAGATCGTCCGAATTGGTTCGTCCGCTCTCCACTACGTCATACCGCTCGAATTCGGCCACAAGCTTGGTAACAAATTCATCCCCGGCATCCGCTTCTTCCGGTCCGTCCGCCGGATCATGAAGAAGAAGCACGCTGCCCGGATGCGTCGTGCCCTCCGCAAAGCGATGAAGGCAATCTACTAATGACGCGTGACCCCGCCCTTCCCCTCCAAGACGCGATTTACCTCGCGATCAAGGACTTGGCCTCCGGTAGCGTTTTCTATGACGTACCAGACGGCACGCCCCTGCCCTATATCTACTTTGGTGATGACGACATCTCGGGTGACTACGACAGCGGCGGCGATTTTTTCGAAGTTTCTGCCAATCTCGATGCCTTTGCGGCCAACAAGATTCCGTTGAAGGAGCTTGTCCGCGACATCTTGGAGCGCTTGGATCAGCCGCTTGAAATCACGGGATTTCAAATCTTGGAATGGCGGGTTAGCTTCATTCACTATCGCAAGATGGAAGATGGCTTGACGCATCAAGCGTCGTTGGAATTCAGCTACTTGATAGCCCCGACCGTCTGATACAGCGCGGCAGATAAATAACTCCAGAACTTCTCTGGAGATTATCTAAATGGCAATTATTACACCCGTTCTGGGCGAACAGCTTTTGGTGCAGATTGGTGACGGTGCGTCACCTGAAAAATTTACCGCACCCAACTTGATCAACACCACCCGTGGTATTTCACTTTCGACTTCTACCGAAACGGAAGAACTCATCGACCTCGCTGACCAGTCCGCACCCGCGACGACCGTGCGCTACGTCAAGTCGGTCGATCTTAAGATTGATGGCGCAGGTATGGTAAACAAGGCGGATGTATTGACTTGGCTCAACTGGGCGAAGTCCGGTGCCTCGAAAAATGCAAAAGTTACGGATGGAACGTGGACCATCACTGGGCTCTTTGTTCTCACCGATTTCAAAATTTCGGGTGAACGTCGCAAGGCGTCGGAATGTCAGATTACGCTTGAAGCCGCTGGCGCGTTCACGATTACGGGCTGATCGACATGGTAATGCGCTCAGCAAAACTTGAAAATCAATTCGTGGGCGAAGGTTATCACGACCTTTGCCTACGAATTGATGAATTGATCCAACTTCAGGAGAAACTTGGGGTTGGACCGAATGTCGCCGCGACCCGTCTCTTGCAGGGTGAGTGGCTTGTTGAGGATGTTCGCGAAACTGTCCGGCTTGGCCTGATTGGTGGTGGGATGTCGCAACGTGACGCTTTCGACCTCGTAGGTAGATGTATCCGCGAAGGCCATCTCCTCGACTATGCCGCTATTGCCGCCAACCTCTTATTCGCCGCTCTCGCTGGCATTGAGGACGAACCGCTACCGGGGGAAGCCGAAGCCCCGCCGACGACGGAGATGACGACCCCCACGGACTTCTGAAGTGGGGCGAGTTTTATAAGGCGGGCGGGGCAGCGGGTTTCAGCCCACAAGAAGTCAAAGGAATGTCCCTTTGGGAATTCCTCATGTGCATCGAGGGATTTAAACTCGCCAACGGTGCGGGTGAATCTTCCGGGAAGCCAAGAGCGCCAAGTGAAGATGAATTCGAGGCTATGGTGAATCAGTTCGCTGATCAGCCCATAGATTGGGCGACCTGAAATCAGGCATCCAGCCATGAACAATAAATAAGTTCATGGCCGGACCTTCTGCAACACTAGAAACACGCTTCACTGCGTCAATTACCCAATTTGAATCCGAACTAAGACGACTTCAACGGCTCAACGCCGCAGCGGCCAACAATGTCGCAAATGCCCATCGCCGCGCCGCACAGCAGTCAAACGCCGCATGGGCAAATTCGAACATCGGCCGGGCTCTTGAACGTCAGCTTGCGGGCGCAGGATCGGCGATCAAACAATATGCCGGGCTTCTCGCCGGGATGTTCGCCGGTCGCGAAGCGCTTCAAGCCGCTGACGCCTACACCCGCTTTTCCAACTCGCTGAAAGTCGCTGGCCTCGAAGGCACGGCATTAAAGTCCGTCCAAGAAGAACTCTACGCGATGGCTATCAAGAATGGCATCGCGCTTGAGCCGTTGGGTAAGCTGTATGGCCGCGCGTCACAGTCCGCGAAGGAACTTGGTGCCAGTCAAAAAGACCTATTGGCGTTCACTAATGGCGTGTCCTCCGCCCTTCGCGTCAGCGGCACCAGCACGGAAGAAGCCTCGGGCGCGCTCCTCCAGCTATCCCAGCTTCTCGCCAGCGGCACCGTTCATGCGGAAGAATTTAACAGCGTCAATGAAGGCGCTCGACCCATTCTCGAAGCGGTCGCGCGTGGCTCTGACAAATACGGTGGCAGTGTCGCGAAGCTGCGTGCCGAAGTCTTGAAGCAAAAGGTCACGAGCCGGGAATTCTTCGCCGATTTCCTCGCGGGATCGGCTTCGTTGGAGGCTCAGGCTGCGAAAGCGCCGCTCACCGTCGCGGCATCATTTCAGAATCTGCAAACCGCCCTCACCCACTACATTGGCCAAGCCGACCAGACGTGGAATATCACGGCGAAGTTGACCGCCGCTATCAAGCTGATGGCGGAGAATTTCGGACCACTGGTCCAATCTGTCGCGATCCTTGGTGCGATGTACGCCGCGACCTTCGTCCCTGCGCTCGGACGCGCTGCGGCCGGTCTGGCGGTCAGCACCGTCGCGACGATCCAGTCCACCGCCGCCAGTATCGCCGACACCGCCGCCTTGTTTGCTCGCGCCAGTGCTATGCGGGGCCTGACGACTGCACAAACCGCCGCGATCCTATCCACCCGCGCACTGAACGCAGCACTGAGCTTTCTTGGTGGCCCGGTGGGGATCGCCATAATGGCAATAGGTGCGGCAATTGCGTACCTCGGCGTATCAAGCGCGAAGGCCGCGCTGGAAACATCCGCGCTTAACGACCGGATCGACGCAAACGCCAAGGCACTGGATAAAGCGGATCGTGCCGCTCAGAAGAAGCGCGTCGAGACGGGAAACCTAACGTCAGCGGAACACAAGGCGGCGGTCGCGACCGCCGCGATGACCGGCGAAGTCGCCAAGCTTAAAGATCAATATTACCTCGCGGCGGCTGCGGCGAAGGCGCTCGCGATCCAACAGGCCCGCACCGACATGATGGGGGCGAAGAATGACATGAACGCGGCTCGGGCGGGCTATCGTTCGCGTGTCGATGCCGAGCTTCGTCGCGAGCAGTCGCGCAACACAACTTTTGTCGGGCCGGGCGTCCCGTCGATCCAAACCCCTCTCACGCAAGCGCAGCGCGACGCTGCCTATCGTCGCGCCAATGCGAGCGAAGAGGGGCAGACATTCGGAAAGTCGATCCGCGTTCTTCGTGCGCGTGTCGAAAACACGCAAGGCATCATGAAGAATGGGCTCGACGAATATAAGCCCGCCCCTGCCGCGCCCGCAGAGAAAAAGGACAAGAAGAAGGGGAAGAAGGAACACGATCCCACTGACGCCTCCATCGCAGCGGTTGAACAGGCGGAGAAAGCTTACCGCCAAGCTATGATGGCATCCGCCCAAACGGCGGAGGAACGTCATAAGTTCGCGCTGGAAAACCTGAAAGCCGATCACGATGAAGCAATTAGCGATTTAGATCGTCGCGCAGCGAAAGGCGACATCACGAAGGCGGCTGCGGAAACGGCCAAGAAGCTCACCGAACAGACATATGAGCAGAACTTCGCCAACGAGATGTTGGAGTTCGGCAACACGATCGCCGATCGTCAAAACGATATAACGCAGCAAATCACATCCGCAAAATCTGACGAACTACGTCTCGACGCTGACCGTCTCGCGATGATGGCGGATGCCGAGAAGAACATACGCAAACGGTTCGCGTTGGAACGTCAGGCGCTCGCAAAAAAGCAAGAAGCCGACGATGCTGAGTTTCGTGTCCAACAAGATATTTTGGCGCTGCAACGCCTTCGCGAAGGCTACACGCGTGCTGAGGTCGAGCAGCTTCGTCAGGCGGCGGAGAATAACCGCAACAAGACGAAGCGCAACGAAACGGCGCAACTTGAACGCGATCAGAAGCGCGAAACACCGAAGAGCGTCGCGGGCCAAATATCCGATTATGCCAAATCGTTTGGTTCACTCAACGAACAGCTCGGAAATATCGCGAAGAATGGCATCGACAACATCACGGCGGGCCTCACTGACGCGATCATGGGTGCGAAGTCTTTTCAGGAAGCGTTCGGGGAAATGGCGAAAGCCGTCATCGCGCAGCTAATCCAAATGGCTGTCCGGTTCGCGGTTTTCGAGATGATTGGGGCGGCGTTTGGTGTGAGGGGGCTGGGAAAGGCATCGCTTGGGATAGAGACGAAGAAGAACGCCATGGGTACCAATTACTTCCCCGGCGGCTTGTCGCTTGTAGGTGAGAAAGGCCCCGAGCTTGTCGGGATGCCACGCGGCTCGCAGGTTCTTCCCAACAATCTTCTGAAGAATGCCTTTGCAGCCCCTGTGGGTGGCAATCAAGCGTCACAAGTCACAAATATCAATACGACCGTTCACGCGAATGACGCAGTCCTGACCGATACGGTGAAGGGTTGGATTCGTGAAGCGAATGTTAGCGCGGTAACAACGTCTAACAAGATGACGACACAGGGAATCGCGGAGAGGAACCGAAACACGTTGGGGAGGCGCTGAATCTAAATAATGGATGGCCATCCTCCTTCCCACCCTGCCGCCCGGTTCACAGACAACGCTAACGCTGAAGTCCAGCGCGATAGATCAGACACCATATCTCGGCGGTCCTGTCCAACGCGTCGGGAGAATGGGAGACAAGTGGACTTATGCGGTCGAGCTTCGACCTATGCACGTTTCACAATCGCGACCTCTCATCGCATTGTTGACGCAGGGGCTGACGGCCAAAGTCCTCTGCCCGGTCATCATGAAGGGTATCGACCTCACCGCTCAGACAGATGTCAACGCACAGTCGGGCGCTGGCCGCGCCATCACCGTGATGGGATCGATGGACGGGAAGACGGTCGGGCAATTTTTCAGCCTCGTGGCGGGTGGTGTCCGGTATCTCCACATGGTGACGGCGATCAGCGGCCAGACCCTGACTTGCAATCCGCCACTTAAGGTCACGATAGCGGGTGGAGAAGCGCTCGAATTCCAACAGCCTAAAATAGAAGGATTCCTTGAGGGCAACGAGCAATCTTGGACAGTGGGCTTGGTCGACAATGTTGGCCTCGGATTCAAGATCAACGAGGCGATCTAAATAGTGGATGGAATCTACACTTCTTAATGCAACGAATGCCGCCTTCCTTCGCGTTTTCCTTGCCGTCAGAATCGAGCTAAATTCTGGCCCGGTGATCAACCTCATTGATGGGTCTGGCGTCATATCTTTCCCCGTCAACGGAACTGCCACGACTTTCACCGGCTACGACCCGACGTTCGGCACCTTGGCGTCAGCGAATAGCGTCGCGGAACGTGTCGCGGATGAAGCGCCGCATTTCTCGCTCACCATCCTGCCACCTTCTATTTCTGCACTCGGGACACTGAACGACCCACTTCAACAGGGCTCAAAAGTCTATGCGTGGTGGGGTCTTGTCGATGACAATACGGGAGCGGTGATCGGTACACCCGAGCTTCTTTGGAATGGTCGGCTCGACACCGTGAAGGCGAACATAAGCGATCACGTCATGACCGCCGACATCGCGACTGTTTCGGCCTTCGATCGACTATTTGCGGCCGAAGAAGGTCAGCGACTCAACGGTGAGTGGCATCGCTCGATTTGGCCCGGCGAAACGGGTCTTGATTATGTCTACGACGCCCAAACCGACATCATGTGGGGAGCGGAAGCGCCAGCAAGGTAAAAGCACTCGCGCATAAATACCTGCATGAATCTTATTGCGCGCGTCGAAAACACTCAAAAGACTATCGATACATGGCTAGACCGGGAATTCATCTGGGGCACCGCCGATTGCGGCCAGATGGTAGGCGGTCATTTGGAAACTATGGGGATCACCACCCCACTCGCCATGGCGGGCAGCTACAAAACCGAGATTGGCGCGAAGCGTGTAATTTCGAGACTTGGCGCATCATCCATGGAAGACTTCCTCGACAGGCTCGGCTTTGAACGCATTCCGCCCGCCACTGCCATCGTCGGTGACATCGTGGGCTTCCCCGGTGGCCGTGACGAAGATCATGCGTGGACGGCGCTTGGTGTTCACACTGGCTCTGACAAGATTTTGGGTTTCGCAGCCGCTGACGGTGAAGCCGCGATTGTCCGCGTCGGTCCCGTCAGTGTCGCGACTGTCGCGTGGAGGGTTGCGTAATGCCCGCCGCCCTTCCCCTCATCGCGGGCGCATTCCTTGCGGCTGGATCAGTCGCGACCGCCATCGGCCTTGGTACAGCATTCGTCGTCGCTGGGCTCACGATCACATGGGCCGCAGCGCTCACGATCACTGGCGTCGCGCTGATGGCGGTGAGCTACCTTGCGAGGAAGACACCCAAGCCAGATTCAGCGGGGTCGCAACTATCCCAAAAACTTGATCCACAGGCAGGCGTGCCGATCGCGTTCGGCAGAACGGCGACGGGCGGCGTGATTACCGACCGGCTGACGTGGAGCGCGAAGAACGCCATGTATGGCATCGTTACCGTGCTGAGCGCGGGCGGGCCGATCGCTGGCATCGAGGCGTATCGCGCGGGCGATTACCCGATCTCGTTCAACACCAGCCCCGCCACAGCGACCGCCAGCGTCACGAACGTCGGCGGCTATAGCGGCAATTCCAAGCTCTATCGTGGTAAGCTCCGTCAGCGATGGCAAAATGGCGATGCGCCCGCCACGACCACGCCCGCCGCTGCGTCCGGCTTCCCGATGCGTGGTGGCGCACTGTCGGGCCTCGCGCATGTCGTCACAAGCTACGAGTATAACGCCGACGCCTTCCCGCAAGGTCTTCCGACCAGTCTTTGGACGCTTCGCGGCGTCCGGCTTTACGATCCTCGACAAGACTCGACCTATCCCGGCGGCTCCGGTGCACATCGCGTCGATCAGCCCGCGACGTGGACCTACAGCGAGAACCCATACCTCGCCGCTTTGCAATGGACGCTGGGACGCTGGGAAAACGGCCACCGCGTTTATGGCATCGGCGCGAAGTGGTCGGAAGTCGATGTAGCGAGCTTCGTCAATGCCGCGAATGTCGCGGATGCCAATGGTTGGAAAATTGGCGGCGTCGTCTCGACACTCGATGACAAATACGCCGTTTTATCCTCGATCTTGGCAGCGGGTGGCGGCGTACCAGTCGCACGCGGCGCGCAGATCGCGGTTTCGGTCAATGCACCGAAGACATCTGTCCTCACCCTCACCGCCGCAGACATCATCGGCGATGTCGAGATGTCGTCTTCAACTTCTTTTCGCGACCGACAAAACACGATCATTCCCCGCTACCGTGAGGAAGCGAAGAAGTGGGAAATCATATCGGGCGAACGCGTCTCAGCCGCTCAGTATGTCACCGAAGACGGTGGTGAGCAGAAGACTGTCGAGATTGAATTCCCGCTCGTTCAGCAAGCCGCACAGGCTCATCAACTCGCGGCCTATGAGTTGGTCAACAGCCGTGAATTTCTGACCTTCACCGTTCGTGCAAAACAGCGACTTCTCGCCGCACGCGTGGGCGATTGCATCAACGTGACGGTGCCCGAGATTGCATCAAGATTCACGAAATGTCTCGTAGCGGGTCGCGAGTTCAATCCCGCCGATATGTCGGTGACGTTGACGCTGAAATCCGAGACGGACGCAAAGCACGCTTTCGCGCTTGGTCAAACGCAGGTTGCGCCACCATCGGCGAAACTCGATGGCTACGACCCCTCAAATCCGGGCGCACCCGCCGCAAACGCGTGGTCCATCACTGACACGACAATCAGCAATGGTACCACCACCCTGCCCGTCATCGTCGTCGCGGGTCAGACGGATGATCCCAACGCCGCAACGATCATTGTCGAATATCGACCGGCCGGGTCAGCGACTTGGCTCAACTATGGCGAGTTCCCGCGCACGACTTCCCGGATCGAAGTCAGTGGCCTCACCGATGCCACCACCTATGACATCGCGCTGAGTTATCGGACTGTCCGGGGCGTGATCGGCGACCGGCTGGTGATCAGTGCGACTGCGGGCGCATTCAAAGTCAGTTGGGACAATAGCGTTTCGGGACCGGGCAAGCCCGCTGACAATGCGGATGTCACCGGCCAGAACACGGCCCGAGATACGGCGAATGTCGGCGGACGCCCCTCCTCCACGATCGTGGCGGGCATTGATAAGCTTCCCGACATTCGGGCTGACATCGACAAGGCACTGGCGGCGGGTCAGGCGGTGGCGGATCGCGAGATAGCCGCAGCGACCCCGCCCGGCACCGTCTCGAACATCCAGTGGTCCAGCACACTGACGGACGCGGGCGCTGACGTGACGGTGACGTGGACGGCCGCCAAAGATGCCACGAGCTATGAAGTGGAGCTTGGTGAAAACGGTGGTGGCGGGATCGTCTTCGCAGCACCGTCCACGAGCTACAGGTTCGCCGCCAAGCGGAACACGACCTATTCTGCCCATATCCGGGCGCTCAAGGTCAACGTGGCCTCCGGTTGGGTTAGTGCGCCTGCCTTCTCGACTTCACGTGACACGGTGGCCCCAGCGGCTCCCACAGCGTTGGCGGCGGTCGGGGGTATCACTTGGATCGATGTCGCAGCCGTCGCGCCCGCCGATACTGATCAGGCCAAAATCAGGTTCACGCTGTATCGCAACGACGGCGCGAAAATTGGTGAGGCGACCGTGTCAGCCACTGCCAACACGCGTGCCGAAACACGCTTCAACAACCTTGCGCGTGCTTCAGCGTATTACGTCACAGCGGTCGCCATAGATAGCAGCGATAACGTTTCGCCCGCCACTGCGAATGTCTCGGTCGCCACCACAGGCGGTGTTTCGCTTGATGAACTGACACCGGGGTTGGTGCCGCCGCAGACCGTCACGAGTTTGCCCGCCGCGTCAGGCTGGACCGGCTCTCCAGTCGTCTTGTTCGGTGGTGAACTGTACCGGCTGGTGAATGGCGCGTGGACCAAGTCGGTCAGCGGTCAGGATATCACCGCCTCGACAATCGCAACCGACAAGCTGGTCAACAACGCGATCACTGCGGAGAAAATCGCAGCATCGGCGATCACGGCGGACAAGATCGCCGCGAACGCGATTACGGCCAATCGCCTAACCGCTGCCAACCGTCCGGTGAGCGTGTTTGGCATGCGCTTCCGTGTCGATAATGACGGCTACTTACGGTGGGGGTCGGGCTACATCCAATATACCAGTGACAATGGAAGTTACACGTCAACCTTCGTCAGCGGCAACGAACTGGCACCGCAGCCCTACACTAACTACGTGTTTTATACGCCTGATGGCCGCAGCTATTTCGATTATACCAGTGACGAAAATATTCTGAACAATCAGAACGTCATAATGATCGGCCGCTGGCACGGTAACAAGGAGGGCTTTGTTCCTCTGGCCGGTGTCGGAACGCTGATAAACGGCGATCAGGTTATCACAGGATCGATAAACGCGGACAGGATTCAAGCGCGGTCTATTGGCGCAGACCGTCTTATCGCAAATTCTATTACTGCGAACGAAATTCTGACCGGCACGATTACCGCTGCGCAGATCGCTTCCAGCGCCCTGACTGCACGTGTGCTGGCGGTCGGAAACCCAGACAACATTGTAGGGGACAGTGGCTACAACGACGCTGCGTGGTGGAACGGCGGTAACTTCGATGGCCGTTTGTCAGTCGGCGACTCTAGCATGAATGAAACCGGCAGAGAGCTTAAGATCACGTCTACTGGTCGCACCGATTATTATTCAATGCTTTTCCCTGTAGAAATTGGCGCAAGTTATAGGGTTAGTGTTGGCGTCTATACATATAGCGACTTTAGCGGCAGTTTCCGCCCCGTGATACACATGCCCAATTGGGCTTGGTTGAGCCTTAAAACCGCATACGGCATTAATCCGGAAGATTCCAATCCAGCCGTAAACTGGATATCTCCAAGTTCATATTTTAAAAACGAATTTGTCATCACGAATCCAAATGTTCTGGAATGCAGAAGATGGCAATTCCGTTTAATAGGAGACTGGAGTGGAAATCTTGCTTTCGTCTGCAAGATTGTCCGTGTCTCTGACACGACGCTGATCAAAGATGGCGCAATCACCACCAATAAAATCACGGTCAACAGTCTGAATGGCGATCGTATTCAAGCCGGTACGCTTAACGCTGATCGCATCATGGCCAATTCCGTTCTCGCCAACAATCTTGTCATTAGTGGCACCAATACCACGCTTGGCACGGTAAATGCGGTTGTTAGCAACCCGGCTTACTATATTAACACCAACTCAACCAACATCGATCCGGGTCGAATAACAGTAAGTGGCTCGACAACTCTTGCTAATTGGCGGCAAGGGGGTGACGATACGCGGATCGCGGGCGGATCAATCAGCGCTAACACAATCACTGCGAACAAGCTGACGATCGGCAACCGCGCAATATCGTTCATTGGTCTTAATTTCGAGTGGAATCCGTCGAACAACTGGGTGTCGTGGTCAAACGGCTATATCTACTATCATGACGACAATGGCAGTCCGCGCGCTCAATTTGTCGACAGTGGCAACACGGCTGGTGCTAGTCCCCATCGCTTCTTCTATTGGGTAAAAGATGGCTCTTCGATTTATCACACTCAATCCGAGCAGGAGGCATTCGGCGGCTCTGATCGGGTGATGTTGGGATCATGGTGGGGAGAATCCAACCTCAACATGACTTATGGCGGAACGATCATCAACGGCGACAGGATCACCACAGGGTCGATCGACGCCAATCGCATCAAGGCGAACACCGTCTTAGCGAATACAGTCGTGGTTAGCGGTCGCGGCACCGTCGATAGCGCATTCGACAGTGCCAAGTGGAACGGAATTTCTGGCGCTGGCAAGCCGATGACATACACAGTGGGTGCGCGAGGGAATCAGACTTCCACACTCCCACCCGGCTTCGCACAAGGTCTTCGTGGTCCCGATGGTCAAATCTATGCGGATGGCGCTTATACTAACCTACGATCCGATGCGTATAACAGAAGCTACACGGTTTGCTGGTCTTCTGATGGTGGTGGCTATTGGGGCGTCCGTCACTTCGACGTATATGGCGGTGGCGAGGTAAATTGGAACCCCGACTATGCATCGAATGCCAGCGGGATGGCTCAGCTTCTCCGTGACATAGCGTTTGGGTCTACCATCGTCATGTATACATCGGACGAACCCGGAACGAACCGTATGAGCAGCGGACTTCCGACTGAAATGTATAATTGCGGCGCGAGCCGATCGGTTTTCGGTAGTTCCAATTTTTCAGCCCACTCATCATATGTCTTGATTGGGCAGAAGGGGATTGGAGAGGGCAATGGTTTTGAACTCTACAGTGCAGGTGGGTCGGCAAGCTATGTGAGAACTTCCTTCTCAATCGTCAACGGAGTGCCTTCCGTTGGCGGGCAATCGATCAAAGATGCTCGCGATCTGACGTTCTCCAATGGTCGTAGCGTAGATAACCTAATTAACGTTCAGAACGATGCTACCGTTGGGGCTCCTGCCGGAACTTACGTAGGCAACACAGAAGCCCAACAGGTGACAAATTGGGCCTATACTGGCCAACAGGACCCCGCCGGGCGCATCAATCGTGGTGAAACTACCACGATCAATGGCGGGCGAATTACAACTGGCTCCATCACTGCGAACCAGATCGCGGCGAACACGATCACCGCCGATCGTCTCAATGTCACGAGCTTGTCGGCATTGTCGGCGAACATCGGCGACGTGACGGCGGGCGTCGTCCGCAATGCCTCAGGTTCTGCCAAATTCGACCTCACCGCCGGGCGGATCGTTTTCGATAATGGCAGCGTGATGAAGGTCTCGGGCAACGGCTTTGGTTCTTCCAGCCAGTTTATCGAATGGTTCGGACCTCGCAAAAACAACTTATCAGAGTGCACCGAGCAGAATGCCAGCTATTATCTCAAGACTGATGGTTCTTCTTATTTTGGCGGCAGTTTGTCGGCTGGCACGATCAAGAACGCTATCGGGACGACCAGCACCGCGAGCAATGCGAACGTTTCGACCGGCGCTGTCGGATCGCGCGGTGGCACGCGTGTAGTGGTCCTTAGCTATAGTTGGGCGTGGTATCAGCGGGTGGACAAGCCCCAGTCCGAGGCGTCAGGCAACGACCTTACCGCGCAAATCATCCTGTCACGCAACGGTGCAGACGTTGCCACCCTGAACGCAACCGGATCATGGGACCGCGATCCTGCATTTAGCTCAGACGAACCCGGCGATTATCGCGAGGCGATCGGCGGGTCGCTGACCTTCACCGACAATTCGGGCGGCTCATCGGTGACATACTCGGCGCGACTGACCAGTCGTAACACCGGACCCGGCCCGCAAAATGGGTCGAATAACGGTGGCACGGCCACGCAAAATATATCGATCGTGCAGACAGAACAGTGATGCGTGGCGGGCGGATAAATACAAAATGTCCACCACCACACTTGCAGATGCCTACGAGGTAGTCACCGATTTCCACAAAGCAATTTTAGAAGAACTAGCTGAAGAGCAGAAACGTAGCGCTGCGATCTACGCCACGATTCTTGATAAGTTTCCCGACGCCGCCAAATCGGGCGTCGTTTACCAGTGCGCTCAGCAGTGCGCCACTCAGTCCGGCTATAACTATCAGTTGGCGATGCTTCGACAGCAAATGGGGCTCGACCAGTCCATGCAGATGGCCCCGACGCCCGCCCCGGTGACGAATGCGTAAATCGACTTGGAAGCGGCTGGCCGCGACGATGCTTCATTATGCGAAAATCGTATGGGAAGTCCCGTCCGTCAAATCTGTCGCGCTCACGTGGTTGATCAGGGCTGGCCTGTCAGCTTCTACGGCTGCGATGTTGACCGCGATCGTGGATGCGGTGGCGAGGTGACTGACCCCTTCCCCCTTGAGGCCAGAGATTTGCTCATCCGCCTCGACCAGCGTGTTGGCGATGGTTTCGCAGCGATCAATCAGCGCCTTGACGCATATGACCGCCGGGCGGCTGATCTCGACCGCCGCGTCGATGCTCTGGAAGACGCTGAGATTAAGCGTGCAGGTGAACTGGCGGGCGCGCAGCGCTTGGGATCGTGGCTTAAGGTCGTGGTGACGTGCCTGATCGGCGTCGTGGGTTATCTTGGCTACCAAATCGAACTCGCGCCTCAGCCGTCAATGATCGAACACAAGATCGACATCACGCGAAAATAAACGGGGCAGCGCGCTACCCCGTTATTATCAATTTCCAATTCTCTTCATGCCGATTTGCTTTATCCGATAAGTGCAATTGCCAGCCGCTGTGCCCGCGCTCTTGATGTATACCACCACATATGGATACGCGGATGATGTTGGCGTAACGATTGCAAATGGACGCGTCCGCAGAGTTAATGTTGCGGCTTCATCCAATCCTGCTTCAGTCGTCACACCGTATAAATCGTAACTGTCTGTCTGCGCCCCAGACCCCGCAAAAGTCGTGACTTGTAACCACAGCGCAGAAAGCGCCGATGCGTCGGTTATCTCAACTTGTGCAACGACCTCATACGTATCGCCTACAGCGAGTCGGCTATTCCATTGACCTGTCGCGGGGGCATCAAACGCCTGAGAAACTGTGACTATTTCACCCGCAGCACTATATGATGCAGCTATGATCAAGTCGTTGCCGCTGGCGTCTGCACGTGCGGCTGTCGAAACGTTGGCCGTGGCGCTACCTGATCGCGAGACAGTCCAATTAGCTGGCACTGTTCCCGACGCGCCAGCGCTGGCCGTCCCGCCAGACGCGTTTGCGAAGAGCGGATTTATCAACGCTTGACGACGGCGCGCGGCAGAAGTTTCGATTGCGTTGGTGAGCAGCACCGGCCGAGCAGTTGTCACTATACCCGCCAGCACCTTTGCGAGACTTTTGCCCCACCGATATGCGCCGCGTGCGCTACAATGCGTGGGATCGTATGAATAACCGCTACGATATGCGACAGCATTTGCGCTGTATTGCGGTTGCATGACGATTGGCATCGCGTCGTGGACAAAAATGTCCGGTGTGTTTTCCGCGAAGTCAGCAATGTTGGCGCGCAAATCGGCGAGCGCTGTGACCTTTTCTTGGGTCGTGTACCCACCTGCGCCAACCTCATGCTCGATCACCACAATCATCCCTGAGGCGCGCGCCTTGTTTGCAATCAATCGAATGTCTCGCGCCGTGACCGCCGCGACAGTATCGATCGTCACAACTTCACCCGTGACAGCGTGAGTATAAGTGTAGCCGCCAGACGCCACCGCGCCGATGTTGTTCACGCCACCTTGGAAGTATAAGAGGCCCGCACCGGTCGCAATGGTGGCGTCAAGACGTGCGAGCATCTGATCTGTTCGATCACCTGATAGACCAAAGCTATCAACAAGCGTGAAGCGCTGGTCCAATAGCGCGTTTGCCCAGTGAAACGGCGACCTATTCCCTTTGTTGCGCCGCGACGGATCGAAGAACAGCGCTGCGATGCGGCTGTCGCCAAGGGCAACAACGAGGCGTGGATTGCGCGCCAGCGGCGCGGGAATGACGGGAGCCAGCATTACAGCGTGCTCCAGAAACTGGCCGTTGCGGTGGTGCCTGAGGCGATGACTGTCTTCACCGCGAATGGCAGCATCGACAGACCAACCGCGACCGGGATCGTGATTTGGCTATCGTCGGCGAGCTTGATGCGGACATCGCCAGCCCCGGCGCATACGATGAGGAGGCCGCGACGGGGCGTCCCATCGGTTCCAACCGTGATGGCCTCGACGCCCTGAACGGCGCGAAGTTCTGCCTTCGCTTCATCTTGTCGCGCGGCAGTCGATCCGCCGGTCGTGTTGGTTGCGATCGTGGCGAGGGAGGTGTTCGCGGTGGTCTGGTTGGCAGATGTGGCGAGCGCGGCGGTGGTCAATTGAGCGGCGGTCAGCGGCCCTGTGACGGTCAGTGTCCCGGAAAGCGCAGTCTTGATGTCGCCGAGAAAGCCATTCGCGGTGGTCTGGTTGGTGGCGGTCGCGACCTTGGCAGTCAGCGTGTCGAGAACCGACTTCGTAGCGGTCTGGTTGGACGCGGTCGAGAGTGTGGCCAGCGCTGCTAAGAGCGCGGTGCGCTGAGCGCTGTCTTCAGCGTGATATGGGGTGATAGTCGCGTCACCATTGTCGCGAGCAAGGAGGTTCTTTGTCGAGTTTGTCGCGTCTTTGATCGTAATTTGTAGGTCGGCCATTTTTCTCCTTGGAAGTTTCAGAAAAGGGTGAGGGCAAAAACAGAATTCGAATTATTTATGAAATTGAGTGATATATCGGGACGCTCGACGTATAGCGCGACAACGATCTTAAAGACCGCCGCATCCTTCGTCGTGATGTCGTTGAGGCGCACGATCTTGGTGATGTACCGGGAGATTGGCGCTGCGTTGTAGTCGCTGATCGCAGGGGCAGACATGTCGATCGTCAGTGATCCATTCGCTATCACGTCTCGCCCATCGTCCAACCGCTCGGCTACCTCCCACAACAGACCCGGCTTGCCTAAGAGGTCTTCGGTCACAAGTCCGTTCAACTTCCACGTCGCGGTGCTCTGGCTATTTGCGGCCTCGAATTGGCCATAGCTCGTTCGTGCATTGTCATAGATCGAGAAGACGAAAACGCGTCCCGTTAGGTCTTCCGGTTGGCCGGTCAGGTCGGTCGGCTGATAGCTAAAGACAATCGGTTCGCCAGCCGACACGCGCATAGTGGTCAGTGTGTTGTTAATGGATAGGGCCATGCAGTATTTATCAGCGCATGGAATTTGGCAACCGCCGCATTCAAGTCTCAAACGGCGGTATGCCGCAACTGTGCTATCACAAGAATGATGCTGCTTATGAGAACTATGGCGGACGAGGTATCACAGTTTGTGCGAATCGCCTCGCCGTTTCGGGTAATGTAGCTAATCCGGAGACATAGCCGAAACATGCGGGGCATGATCCGCGCGATCCTGCGCGGCTTTTCATGCGCGGGTCGCAAGTGCCGGAACCCAAGGATAACCATCCAAAGCGATGGTTGACAGACCGGCTTCGCTCATCACCGCGATCAGAATAATCGCTCTAAAATTCAGTCACTTATCAATCATCTAAATTGTGGAGCACCATCTAAACCCTTACCATCATGAAAAAAACACCATTTAATCTTCACAAATAGCAAATTTCGTGAGATGATGGGAAGAATCATAGATACGCCTTGTTGATATGGAAGAGGAGACCATGCGACGGAGATTTATGATATCAGCGCTGCTATTAGCAGCCGCCGCGTTTTATGTCGGCTTTCATGAATTTCATGTTCCTACTGCGCGTGGTTCACCAGACACGGGCATGATAACTATCGTTAGGGCACAAGATTCGAGCACTTCTTCGGCGGCTCCAGTGCCTACTCCTGCGGTATCACCCGAGAAAGCAGGCGCTTGGCAGCCGATTCCGTTGCCAACCGGAACCCCAGCTCCTTCTTTGCCGTCGCCAGAATTCCTGACTCGGGAAGATGTCGATTTCAATAATCAGCCACCCAACAAAATACTTGAAGCATCCTTCAGGGAAATTTTTTCAAGAATCCTGCGTGAAAATTCTTACCTTAAGCGCGACCCTCCACCTGATATAACTTGCAGAGGGGACAGATGCAGGATTACTGGAGAAGTAGCAAATGACGCGTCTGTTGAAAACAGCAACTCAGCGCTCGATCTCCTGCGAAGCGCATTCTCCGGAGACACTTCTGAAAATGGAAGATTTTCTGGGGATTCAAACTATTATTATTCAGAGAATGGGAGATCTTACTTTCAGTCCTACCTTATTCCCAAAAAATAAAGGATCAGATTGAGATGAGGGTGTCTTTCATATTTTTCTTCATAGCCCTTAACTTAGGAAGCGCAAGTCTAGCAAAAAGCGTAGACAAGATCAGCGAAGACATCTTGTTTAAGGATGTCTATGAAGACAAGATGGATAAGGCTTTCCATTCGCCGCCTGATCCAGCAGTGCTGCATAAAACATTTGTTTCAGCAAAACCCATTCCCAATAGGGCACTTGAAGTCGACATAGCTAAAAACCTGAATAATCTTGGGATTATTGGCTCTTATAGAAAAAGGATCGAATGCAGATCGGACATTTGCGAAATTTGTTACGTCATTCCTGTCGCATCTTTGCCAGAAAGGAGGCCCGGCTATAGTGGCAATTTAACAACCTTTGCGGGCGAAAAAATCAGCGGGCTTGGGCTCATTAATGGATACAAGACCGCCGTGTTGTACGCAAAGAGCAATGATGAAAAGTATATTGGATTTTTGGGATATCTATTCAAGTGAAACGGGAGGAGAAATATGGGCATTTTATCAAAAACCAAAGTATTCGCCGTCGTCTCAGTCGTATTTGTCGCAGGCCAAGCGGTAGATGCGCAAGGCTGGCGGGATTGCTACAGATGCGTAAATTTCAAGTGTTCGATCGGCCGAAGTGGCTATGAGGGCTGCACCGATGGACATGGGACGGCCCACTATTGCCGAGAAAGTGGCCCTCAAAACTGTCATCGTGGGCCGACGACGGCGATTCCGTCAACAAGCGGAGTTAGCTTTGCGTTCGTTTTCTCCTGCACTGCCGGAGAAAATGGCAAGAGTGCCACAACCTGATAAACGACGCTCACGAAACATCAAAAAAGGAAAGAATTCGTGAAAGTATGTAATGCCATACCATGCCCGCCGCATGGTATGGCCTTTTAAATTCTTTAAAGTGATTTCACATTTAAGATCGTTGAACCGACCGTCATCGGAAATAGAGGGCCTCGAAGGCGTTATAATGCCCGTGCCCAAGACACAACAGGCATTTTAATGCCTCATCGCGCCAACCTAAGAAAATGCTGCCATGCGTTATAGCCCACAGCCGCCACCACGGTTGCGATCCAAATCACATTCATGGTGGCGGTGAAGATGGACCAGATGGCCCAGATCAGGTTCACGCCGCTTTAGCGCCCGGCGTGCCGCACTTCGTAAATTTTCCCTTGGCATCTTTGCAGCGCGTTGGCTTGGCAGGGGCCTTGTCAGGACACTTCACAAATTTACCCTTGGCGTCGCGGCAGGGCGCAGCGAGCGCGGGCGTGGCGACCATCGTCAGCGCGGCGGTGGCGAACATCAGATGACGAAACATAGCATCCTCCGGTGCCGAATGAGTCGGCGACCGATGCTACGCCAACCGCCTCAGCCTCCGAAAGGCAAATACGTCCCGCTTGCAATGGCCGCGTCACGCCGCCGCGTATATTCGGGATCGGCAGCCGGGCCATGCTTCGGGTGGTATAGATCAAACCCATCGACAGCACCGTTTTTGGCGATTGTCATGTAGAAGTGCAGGCCAGACGCCGTCACCTTCTCACCATCCCAAACCATCTGTCGAACGAGGGACGGCAGAGCGTCCCGAACCATGCGGCGCGCCTCAGCGTCCGTGTCGAGCGACGCTGCAACTGACTTTACACGACGCAGATGTTCGTCAGGTGACACGCTGCCCCGCGCCTTGATCAAGTCTTCTTCGAGGCGGACGACCTCAGCCTTACCGGCGGCAAGATCAGCCTCAATCCGCTCCAGTTGGTCGATCACAGCAGGCGAATCGGGAAGTCGCATCAGCACTTGAATCATGTTGGCTTGCTGCGTCTGTATGGCTTCAATTTCTCCCCGCGCATCAGCAAGCCGGGCTGCGATCGGTGCAATGTCATCGACTGCCGCGAAATGGGTATCATCGAGCGCAAGATGCAGGAGATGGTCCACGACCACTTTTGCCAACGTCGCGTAGGACATGTGCGACCTATTTTCGCATGTCCCATATCGTGCGTTTCTACAGGACATGTAGGCGTATCCCGCGCCAGCCAGAATGCGGCCCACCGAGCCACCGCACTGTTTGCACGTCATCAGGCCGATGAAATAATTGGACGCCTCACCTCTTTTTGCGCCGCCAGTTCCCGCACGTTTCTTGATCGCCGCGCGAGCGCGGGCAACCAAATCCGCGTCCACGATCCTCGGGTAATAACCTGTGATAATTTCGCCCGTTGGCTGACGACCATCTCCACCACGGACAATATGTCGACCTTCGACCGCTGGCGAATTGAGAATGTCTCGGACATATCCAATCCGCCACTGCCGCGCCCCGGTCTTCCAGCCCCCGTCTGTCCAAGGCTCGTGATCGGCATTCAGACGCTTGCAAATCGACTGAAGTCCCAACCCTGACGCTGACCATTCATAAATGAGGTTTACGAGGGCCGCGCGATCCTGAACGACCGTCAACGGTTCACCGACAACGCCGTGAAGCCACGCGGGCACGCGCGGGGAAGGACAGAGCCCGTCCCGCATCATCTGCGTCATCCGCTCAATATTCTTCTTCTGAAATTCGCTCTTTCGGTCACCTTCGGCTGTCGCGCGGTTCGACTCCAAAAGGTGTTGGAGAAAAGCAACGATATTGCTGCCGCTCATCGCCTCTCGGTCAAGAATGAGCGCAGGACGACAGACAGCAATTACAATGCCACGGTCGGTGACATCCTCAATCCATCGGCGAGCGGTTCGATAATCCTGACGCGAGAGTCGATCGAGATTTTCGACCACGATCCGGGTGCCCGCATCAATCTGGCCCGCGTCGATCCGCCGCCGTAACTTGCCCAGATTTCCGACACTGAGATGGTCGCCCTTCCAAGCGGACTGCCCACGATCTTCAATCGTCTCGACAATAGTCCAGCCCTCAGAATCACATAGAGCGCGAGTGGCGTCATCCTGACGTTCAATGGACGAACCACGATCCTGTCGGCGGGTCGAAAAACGATGATAGCGAATGGCTTGGGTCATTGGTGTATGCCGATTATGGGTGTTGAAGTGGGTTTAACAACATGTTTCCACCTCAACACGCGCAACATGCTGATCCGCGACGAGCTGATGGGACAGGGTTCGATCGACCAGGCGCCGGTCTATATCCGCGAGGTGATTCGCCGCGCGATCGACTTCGGCTCGGCGGCGCTGATCCTGGTGCACAACCATCCCAGCGGCGACCCCTCGCCCAGCCGCGCCGATATCGACGTGACCCGCGCCATCGCGGAGGCAGGCAAGCGGCTGGGGATCACGGTGCACGACCATCTGATCATCGGCACCTCGGGGCATGTGAGTCTGCGGGCGCAGGGGTTGATCTAAGGGGGGATTCCCTTGGCCTTCGACTTCGCTCAGGCTGAACGGGGTTCGGGGAATTTGGTTTAGCCCCAACATCCGTTCAGGCTGAACGAAGTCGAAGCCCACGCCCCCTCCACCCTCACCGCATTGGAAACCCGAAGCCCCCGGTGCTAGGGCCCTGCCAACCAAGCGAATAAGGAATATCACATGCAGGTCTGGGCCGGGTTGGGCAATCCGGGGCCGCAATATGCGATGCACCGCCACAATGTCGGCTTCATGGCGATGGACGCCATCGCCGAGGTGCATGATTTCGGCCCCGTGAAGAAGCAGTTCCAGGGCTGGACCCAGGAAGGCCGGATCGGCGGGCAGAAGATCCTGCTGCTCAAGCCCGCGACCTTCATGAACGAGAGCGGGCGCAGCGTCGGCGACGCGCTGCGCTTCTACAAGCTGGGGGTGGAGGCGCTGACCGTCTTCCACGACGAACTCGACCTCGCGCCCTTCCGGGTGAAGGTGAAGACCGGCGGCGGCACGGCGGGGCATAACGGACTGCGCTCGATCGACCAGCATCTGGGGCCCGACTTCCGCCGCGTCCGGCTCGGCATCGGCCATCCGGGGCACAAGGACCGCGTGACCGGCCATGTGCTGGGCAATTACGCCAAGGCGGAGATCGAGCCGCTGTCCGACCTGCTCGGCGCGCTGGCGGCGGAGGCGCGCTGGCTGGCCGAGGGGGACGATGTCCGCTTCGTCAACGACATCGCGCTGCGCCTGGGAGATCCGGCATGAGCGTGCGCCGCCTCTTCGCCTCGCTTCTCTATGAGGGCCAGCTGGACGATGCCGATCTGCTGGAGGAGATCGAGCAGAGCTGCTGGGCGCTGGCCGAGGACGACCGCGCCGGGCGGCGCTGGTCGAAGGAGCATGGCTATCGCGGCTATACCAGCTATGCCTCGCTCAACGACCTGCCGATCCGCGATCCGGTCTTCGCGGACCTGCGCAAGAAGCTGGACCGCCATGTCGCGCGCTTCGCCGAGGAATGCGCCTTCGACCTGGGCGGGCGCAAACTGAAGCTGGACAGCCTGTGGGTCAATGTCCTGAAACCCGGCGGGCATCATTCGGCGCATATCCATCCGCACTCGGTCGTCTCGGGCACGCTCTATGTCGCCATGCCCCAGGGATCGGGCGCGCTGAAGCTGGAGGATCCGCGCCTGCCGATGCTGATGGCGGCACCGCCGCGCCGTGCCGATGCGCCCGACGACTTGGCCACCTTCGCCACCGCCACGCCCCAGCCGGGAACGGTGCTGCTGTGGGAAAGCTGGCTGCGGCACGAGGTCGTACCCAACGGTGCCAAGGGCGAGCGGATCAGCGTCAGCTTCAACTATCGCTGATCCGCCGCGTGCGACGATCCGCGCCGCACCCACGACAGGGCGAAAGGTTCCCACGCTTCATCGATGAAAGCGGGCGCTTCGCCGCGCCGATATCGTGCCGTTAACTTATCTCGGTTAAAGGGGGCATCGATCGCACCCCCTATCCCGGACGTTATTCCCGATGATCGAATTCGCTGTCTTCACCTTCGGCATGTTGGCGAGCTTCGTGCTGTCGGGCCTGGGCCGGAACAAGAAGGCGCAGCGCGCCAATCCGCCGATGCTGCATTATCTGGGCCTGGTGCTGATGGGGTTTTCGGGGGCGCTGGGCGTGATGCTGCTCGCCTGGGCCGCCGCGATGATGGTCGGGATCGCCTGACCCCATAACCCCTTCCCCCCAGTCCGTTCAGCCTGAGCGAAGTCGAAGGCCACGCTGGAACATCCGACAATAGCGCCCCGCCCAACCGTCATCCCTTGGCCTTCGACTTCGCTCAGGCTGAACGGAGCATGGGAGAAGCGCTCGGTTGAGAAATATCCCCATCGTCGCTAGAGGGACGCTTTCCCCTTCCTGTAGGATAAGCGACGCATGGGTTTCCGCTGCGGCATCGTCGGCCTGCCGAATGTCGGCAAGTCCACCCTCTTCAACGCGCTGACCGAAACGGCGGCGGCGCAGGCCGCCAATTATCCGTTCTGCACGATCGAGCCGAATGTCGGCAACGTCGCGGTCCCCGATCCGCGCCTGTACCAGCTGGCCGAGGTCGCCGGGTCCGCCAAGATCATCGAGACGCAGCTCGCCTTTGTCGACATTGCGGGCCTCGTGCGCGGCGCGTCCAAGGGCGAGGGCCTGGGCAACCAGTTCCTCGGCAATATCCGCGAGGTGGACGCGATCGTCCATGTCCTGCGCTGTTTCGAGGACGGCGACGTGACCCATGTCGAGGGCAAGGTCGACCCCATCGCCGATGCCGAGACGGTCGAGACCGAGCTGATGCTCTCCGACCTCGAAAGCCTGGAAAAGCGCGTGCCCGCCTTCATCAAGAAGGGGCAGCAGGGCGACAAGGAGGCCAAGATCGCCGCCTCGGTCCTGGGCCAGACGCTGGAGCTGCTGCGCGACGGCAAGCCCGCGCGGCTGACCGTGCCCAAGGATGAGGAAGAGGCGCGCGTGTTCTCGCAGGCACAGCTGCTGACCGCCAAGCCCGTCCTCTATGTCTGCAACGTCGAGGAATCGAACGCCGCCAACGGCAATGCCCATTCGGCGCGCGTGTTCGAAAAGGCCGCCGCCGAGGGCGCGCAGGCGGTCGTCGTGTCGGCCGCGATCGAAGCCGAGATCGCGACCATGCCCGCGGAGGATCGCGGCGAGTTCCTGTCCGAGCTGGGCCTGTCCGAAACCGGCCTCGCCCGCGTGATCCGCGCCGGTTACGCGCTGCTCGACCTGCTGACCTTCTTCACGGTCGGCCCCAAGGAGGCGCGCGCCTGGACCGTCCATCGCGGCGCCAAGGCGCCCAATGCGGCGGGCGAGATCCACAGCGATTTCGAACGCGGCTTCATCCGCGCCGAAACCATCGCCTTTGCCGACTATATCGCCTTCAAGGGCGAAGCGGGCGCCCGCGATGCGGGCAAGTTGCGCGCCGAGGGCAAGGAATATGTCGTGCAGGACGGCGACGTGATGCTGTTCCGCTTCAACGTCTGACCCATTATGCGCCGGTCGGCTCCGGCCGCCCGGCGCATTGCCGCTTTGCAGCGCGCGCCGGAGGACCTAGAAGCCGATTATGATCCAGGTTAGTTCGTTCCGGCGTATCATCTATAGCAGCCAGGCCGTGGGCGAGGATGGCCGGTCGGACCACCTGGCCATATTGCGCGTCTCGCGCCGCAACAACGGCATGGACGGCATTTCGGGCATCCTCTGGATCGAGCGGGGCCGCTATCTCCAGTTGATCGAGGGCCCCGTCGACAGCGTCGGCGACGCGTTCGAGCGGATCCGGCGCGATCCGCGCCACACCGACATCCAGGTCCTCGACGACCGCCGGACCGACACTGCGACCTTCGGCGACTGGGCGATGGCGGGGCTGCCCGGCGATCATCCTGCCGAAGCCGCCGAACGGCTGCGGGTCCTGCTTCGCCATGCCGGGCCGGAGGTGCGCCACTTCTTCCCGCTGGACTGACTGGCCGGGCAAGCGCGATCGTGCCGACGGGCCTCGCCAGTGTCACAGGACGACGCTATCGGCTGGCCTGAAAGGATAGCCGCTCCGTGACCCGACTCCCCCTCGCCGCCCTGGCCCTGACCCTCCTGGCCGGTTGTGCCTACCCCTATACGCCGCCCGCATTGCCCCCGATCGGCGAGAGCGCGGCGAGCGCGAGCGCGAGGGCGACGACGCCCCGCCCCGCCGCCGATGCGGTCGCGCCGCGCGCGCCGGTCACGATCCTGGTATCGATCGATGGCTTCCGCCCCGATTATCTGACGCGCGGGCTGACCCCGAACCTGTCGCGGCTGGCGGCCGAGGGGGTCAGCGCGTCGATGCGCCCCTCCTTCCCGTCCAAGACCTTCCCCAATCACTGGACGCTGGTCACCGGGCTGGTGCCCGATCGCCACGGGATCGTCGCCAACGGCTTCACCGATCCGGCCCATCCCGACGCGCGCTTCACCATGGCCTCGGACCAGCCCTATTGGTGGAACGCCGCCGAGCCGATCTGGATCACCGCCGAAAAAGCCGGGATTCCCACCGCCACCATGTTCTGGCCCGGATCGAACGTCGCCTGGGGCGGCACCTTCCACCCCGGCGACTATGGCGGCACCGTGACGGGCGGCATGCGTCCGCACGACTGGCAACAGTTCAACCAGAACGTGACCGACCGCCAGCGGGTCGATTCGATCATCGACTGGCTGCGTCGCCCGGCGGCCAGCCGCCCGCACTTCCTGACGCTGTATTTCGACGAAGTGGACAGCGCGGGCCATGACGCCGGGCCCGACTCGCCACAGGTGAACGCGGCGGTCGGCAAGGTGGACGAGGCGATCGGCCGCCTGCTGGCCGGGCTGGCCGAACTGGGCCAGCCCGCCAATCTGGTCGTCGTCGCCGACCACGGCATGGCCGCGACCTCCAGCGACCGGATCGTGACCGAAGATTCGCTGGTCGATCCCGCCGATGCGGTGATGACCGAGGACGGCCCCTATGCGACCTTCCGCGCGGTGCCGGGGCACGAGGCCGCGCTGGAGCATCGGCTGCTGGGCCATCACGATCATGCCGATTGCTGGCGCAGCCCGGCGATGCCCGCGCGTTTCCATTATGGTCGCAACCCGCGCATCCCCCCCTATTTCTGCCTCGCCCAGACCGGCTGGCTGATCCAGGCCAAGCGGCCCGACGCCCCCTTTGCCAAGGGCACCCATGGCTATGACAATGCCGATCCCGCCATGGCCGCGCTATTCATCGCGCAGGGCCCCGCATTTCGGTCGGGGGTGCGGCTGGCGCCGTTCGACAATGTCGATGTCGCCCCGCTGCTGCGCGATCTGATCGGGCTTCCGGCGGGTCGGGGGCTGGATGGCAACGATGCGCCGTTCCGCCGCGTTTTCAAACGATAAGGAGAGGATGCGATGATCTGGCTGGAGGATGTGGCGGTCGGCGATACCGCGCGGTTCGGACATCATCGGGTCGAGCGGGACGAGGTGATCGCCTTTGCCACGCGCTACGATCCCCAGCCCTTTCACCTGTCCGACGAGGCCGCCGCCGCCACCCATTTCGGGCGGCTGTCGGCCAGCGGCTGGCATACCGGGTCGATGACCATGGCGATGATCGTCGAGCATTACCGGGCGACCGGCTTTCAGAGCCTGGGATCGCCCGGCATCGACGAGCTGCGCTGGTTGAAGCCGGTCTATCCGGGCGACACTCTGCGCTGCGAGACCGAGGTGCTGGAGGTGCGTCGCTCGGCCAGTCGGCCCGACATGGGGCTGATCGTCAGCCTGCTGACCGTCTATAACCAGGACGATGTGGCGGTGATGCGGTTCCGCCCCACGCTGATGATCTGGGCCCGCTCGGCAGGCTGATCAGCGCGGCCCGCGCGGCCCGCCCCGCGCGCCGCCGGGCCGCCCGCCGCGCCAGCCGGGATTGCCGCCGCGAGGGCCGCGCCATCCCTCGACCCGTGGGGCCGGTGGGCGGGGCGCGACACCCACACCGGGGTTGGGGCCGGGGCCACGCGGGCCATTGCCCCAGCGATCGCCGCGCCAGCCGTTGCGACCCCAGCCGCGCCACTGGTCGCGGATCGGGGCCCCGCGCCACGCGCCGCGCCGCCCTTCCCAATAGGCGCGCTGCCCCTCGTTCCAGCGGAACGGCCGACGATAGCGGTCATAGACATAGACGCCCGTGCCCGGATAATAAAAGTCGTCGTACCAGCCATAATAGGACGGCGCATAACCCGCGCCGTAATAGCCGGGGGCATAGCCATAGCCGCCATATCCGCCATAGCCCGTGCCCACCGACACGCCGCTATAGCCATAGCCGTCGGCGCAGCCGCCCAGCGCCAACAGCCCGGCGGCCAGCAAGCCGCCCCATCCGATCCTGCCCAAGAGCATCGCCTCTCTCCATGCCCCTGGTCGTTCCTGCGGATGCGCCAGGGACCCGTCATCCGCGTCCGTCATCGGTCAACCCGAACCACGCCACCATGGTTCCTGCGCCCGCCCGACTGCACCCGCCATGAACGCCACCGCAAAGGGGATTGGCAAAGCCCGCCAAGCAAGGCTAACCTGACGCTCCGTTCATCATGGGCGGGCGAGATCGGGCGGCGCATGACCGGGGACAATCCGGCACGACCGCCAGGGCGCGACCGGCGCCACGCGAACGAGGTGGAGGGACAGGACGAATGGCGATGACGGAGAACACCGTACCCCCCGGCGAGTCGCCGGAGCCATTCCACGAAGAGGTCCATGATCCCCGCCGCCGCGACTTCATCAACGTCGCCGCCGTGTCCTTCGCGGGCGTGGGCGCGCTGGCCATCGTCCTGCCGCTGATCAACCAGATGAACCCCTCGGCCGACGTGCTGGCGCAGTCGACCACCGAGATCGACCTGTCCAAGATCGCGCCGGGCCAGGCAATTAAGGCCAGTTTCCGCAAGCAACCGCTGTTCGTCCGCAACCTGACGCCCAAGGAGATGGCGGAGGCCGATGCGGTGCCGCTGTCCGAGTTGCGCGATCCCCAGACGCTGGAGGAGCGGACCAAGCCGGGCAAGAAGAACTGGCTGATCACGCTGGGGGTCTGCACCCATCTGGGCTGCGTGCCGCTGGGCGCGGGCGAGGGCGAGAATAAGGGCCCCTATGGCGGCTATTTCTGCCCCTGCCACGGTTCGGCCTATGACACCGCCGCGCGCATCCGAAAGGGTCCGGCACCGAAGAACCTCTTCGTGCCCGATTACAAGTTCGACAGCGACACGACCGTCACGGTCGGCGCGGCCGCTTAAAGGGGGACCCGAGACATGAGCTTTCCCTGGGCCAAGCATTACGAACCCAAACAGCCGGTCATGCGCTGGCTGGACGAGAAGCTGCCGCTGCCGCGCCTCGTCTACAATGCGGTGGGCGCGGGCTATCCGGTGCCGCGCAACCTGAATTACTTCTGGAATTTCGGCGTGCTGGCGGGCGCCGCGCTCGCCATCCAGATCATCACCGGCGTGGTGCTGGCAATGCACTATGCCGCCAATGCGGGCGTCGCCTTCGACTCGGTCGAAAGCATCATGCGCGACGTGAACGCAGGGTGGTTCCTGCGCTATGCCCACGCCAATGGCGCGTCGATGTTCTTCATCGTCGTCTATACGCACATCTTCCGCGGCCTCTATTACGGGTCCTACAAGGCCCCGCGCGAGATGGTCTGGCTGCTCGGCGTCGTCATCTTCCTGCTGATGATGGCCACCGCCTTCATGGGCTATGTCCTTCCCTGGGGGCAGATGAGCTTTTGGGGCGCGCAGGTCATCACCGGCTTCTTCTCGGCGATCCCGCTGGTCGGCGACACCATCCGCGTCTGGCTACTGGGCGGGTTCGCGCCGGACAATGCCGCGCTCAACCGCTTCTTCTCGCTCCACTATCTGCTGCCCTTCGTGATCGCAGGCGTCATCATCCTGCACATCTGGGCGCTGCACATTCCCGGCTCGAACAACCCGACCGGCGTGGACGTGAAGGGCGAGCAGGATACGGTGCCCTTCCACCCCTATTACACCGCCAAGGATGCAGTGGGGCTGGGCGTGTTCCTGCTGGTGTTCGCGGGGCTGCTGTTCTTCTTCCCCAATTATCTGGGGCACCCGGACAATTACATCCCGGCCAACCCGCTCTCGACCCCTGCGCATATCGTGCCCGAATGGTATTTCTGGCCCTTCTACGCGATCCTGCGCGCCTTCACCGCCGACTTCATCCTGCCCGCCAAGCTGTGGGGCGTGCTGGCGATGTTCGGGTCGATCCTACTGCTGTTCTTCCTTCCCTGGCTGGACAGCTCGCCGGTGCGGTCGAGCAATTTCCGGCCCAAGGCGCGGATCGCCTTCTGGGTGCTGGTGGTCGACGTGCTGCTGCTCGGCTGGTGCGGGGGGTCGCCCGCGACGCCCTTCTTCATCATCCTCAGCCAGGTCACGGCGGCCTATTATTTCCTCCACTTCCTGGTGATCCTGCCGTGGATCGCGCGGACGGAGCGGCCCGCCCCCCTGCCCCATTCGATCACCGAAGCCGTGCTGGCCAAACATGGCGGCACCGCGCCCACCAAGTCGGCCCTAACCCCTTCGGCTTCGGCCTGACACGAACCGAGAGAGGATTTCGAACATGGTTCGTGGCATCGCATTCCTGGTCGGGGCGGCCTTCACCCTGGTCCTCGCCATCGCGCTGTGGGGCAGCGTCTCGGGGCTGGTCTCCGACCCGCCCGCCCCCACCGCCGAGGAGGAGTTCCACCTCCACCCCAAGCCCGCGCATCTGGCCTCGGACGGGATATTGGGCCGGTTCGACCGGCGCCAGCTCCAGCGCGGCTTCCAGGTCTATAAGGAGGTCTGCGCGGCCTGCCATTCGCTGCGGCTGGTGGCGTTCCGCGACCTGAAGGATCTGGGCTATAACGAGGCCGAGGTGAAGGCGATCGCCAACCAGTGGGTCATCGAACAGCCGAGCATCAACCCGGAGACGGGCGAGGCGACGACGCGCAAGAACGTGCCCGCCGACCATTTCCCCTCGCCCTTCGCCAACGAGGTCGCGGCGCGCGCGGCGAACAACAATGCGCTGCCGCCCGACCTGTCGCTGATGACCAAGGCGCGGCATGACGGCACCAATTACGTCTATTCGCTGATCGGTCCCGACGCCTATCGCAACCAGCCCGCCGCGCTGCTGCGCCAGTTCCCGGATGCCAAGACGCCGACGGGGCTGCACTACAATCCCTATTTCGCGAACCTCAACATCGCGATGCCGCCGCCGCTGACCCAGGACGGGCAGGTCCAATATACCGACGGCACGCTGGCGACCCGCGACCAGATGGCCAAGGACGTCGCCGCCTTCCTGACCTGGACCGCCGAGCCCAAGCTGGAATCGCGCCATGCGGCGGGGACCGGGGCGGTGATCTTCATACTGATCTTCTGCTTCCTGGCCTGGGGCGCGTATCAGAATGTCTGGCGCGACGTGAAGCATTGAGGCCGTATCGAATCATGTGAGAGCCTGGGGCGGTTTCCCGACGAGGGAGCCGCCTTTTTTTTCTTGGGGAAGCCGCCGCCCCACTCCCGACCTCCGTTCAGGCTGAGCGAAGTCGAAGCCCATGCCCGAACCTTTCCTCCGGCCCCTTTGGCAATGGATTCCCTTGGCCTTCGACTTCGCTCAGGCCGAACGGAGGGTTGGGATTGCCCCCCTTTACCCCCGCCGCCATCAGGCCCATGAGGCGCCGCATGAACGCCAATGACGATCTGAAAGCCCTGATCCGCACGATGCCGGACTTTCCCAAGCCCGGCATCGCGTTCCGCGACATCACCACGCTGCTGCTCGACCCGACGGGTTTCGCGCAGACCATCGAGCGGATGGTCGCCGCGACGCGCGGGCCGGTCGACCTGATCGCAGGGATCGAGGCGCGCGGCTTCCTGTTCGCCGCCGCGCTGGCGGTGCCGCTGAACGCGGGCGTGCTGCTGATCCGCAAGGACGGCAAGCTGCCCGGCGCAACCATCGCCGAGGATTATGCGCTGGAATATGGCCAGGACCGGATCGCGATGCACGAGGATGCGCTGGTCCCCGGCGCACGAGTCCTGCTGGTCGACGACCTGATCGCGACCGGCGGCACCGCCCGCGCCGCCGTCCGGCTGCTGCGCAAGGCGGGGGGTGTCGTCGAACAGGCGCAGTTCCTGGTCGACCTGCCCGATCTCGGCGGCGCCGACGCGTTGCGGGCGGAGGGGCTGGCGGTCGATGCGCTGCTGTCCTTTCCCGGCCATTGATGCGGCTGGCGCTTCATGAGCCCGATATTGCGGGCAATGTCGGCACGCTGATCCGCACCGCGACCTGTTTCGGCGTCGCGGTCGACCTGATCGAGCCGATGGGCTTTCCCTATTCCGACCGGGCGCTGGCGCGATCGGCGATGGACTATGCCGCCATGGCCCAGGTGGTGCGCCATGCCGATTGGGACGCCTTCCGCGCCGCCACGCCGGGACGGATCGTGCTGGCGACGACGCTGGGCGCGCTGCCGCTGCCCGAGATGGTGTTCCGCCCCGACGACGTGATCCTGCTCGGCTCGGAGGGCGCAGGGGTGCCAGAGGCGGTGCACGACGCCGCCGACATCCGGGTGCGCGTGCCGATGCGCAGCGGCGTCCGCTCGCTCAACGTCGCGATCACCGGCGGCATCCTGCTGGCCGAGGCGCGGCGGCAGACGGGTTGGGACCAAATGCCGGGTTGACCCCCGCCCCCTCCCCCGCCCAGAGACTCCGGACCATGACCAGCCGCACCCCCGACATCGCGCTCGACGCCGAGCAGGACGCCGCCCGCCTCTGGTTCGAATCGCTGCGCGACCGGATTTGCGCCGCGTTCGAGGCGATCGAGCGCGAGGCGGGGTCTGACGCGGCCTTCACCTATACCGCCTGGGACCGTGCCGATCCCAGCGGCGAGCCCGGCGGCGGCGGCGTGCGCGGCGTGATGAAGGGGCGCGTCTTCGAAAAGGTCGGCGTCAACGTCTCGACCGTCGGCGGCACGTTCGAGGGGCCGTTCGCCCAGACTATCCACGGCGCGGGCGAGGATCCGCGCTTCGTGGCGACGGGGATCAGCCTGGTCGCGCACATGGCCAACCCGCATGTCCCCGCGGTCCATATGAACACCCGCTTCCTGACCACGACCAAGCGCTGGTTCGGCGGCGGCGCGGACCTGAATCCGCCGCTGCCCATCGAGGAGGATACCGCCGAATTCCATGCCGCGATGCAGGCGGCGTGCGATGCGCATGACCCGGGCCATTATCCGCGGTTCAAGGCCTGGGCCGACGATTATTTCTACATCCCCCACCGCAAGGTGCATCGCGGGGTGGGCGGCATCTTCTACGATCATCTGGAGGGCGATTTCGACGCCAATTTCGCGCTGACCCGCGATGTCGGCGAGGCGTTCCTGGATGTCTATCCGCGCATCGTCCGGCGGCGGATGGACCAGCCCTTTACCGAGGCGGATCGCGCGACGATGCTGGCGTGGCGCGGGCGCTATGCCGAGTTCAACCTGGTCCATGATCGCGGCACGCTGTTCGGACTGAAGACCGGCGGCAATATCGAGGCGATCCTGATGAGCCTGCCGCCGCTCGCGACCTGGGAATAATCCATGGCGCTGATCCCCGTCGATCCCGGCGAGATCGCCACCATCGTCACCACGCTGGAGATGCGCGAGCGCCCACGCCCGCGCCCGATGCTCGCCTCGCCGCTGCGGCTGACCGCCTGGGCCCGGCCCGAGCCCGCCAAATACCGGGCGCTGTTCGCGCGGGTCGGCGCGCCGTGGCTGTGGTTCTCGCGGCTGGTGATGGACGACGCGATGCTGACCGGGATCATCCACGATCCCGCCGTCTCGGTCTTCGCGGTCATCGACCGGATGGGGATCGAGGTCGGGCTGCTCGAACTCGACCATCGCCAGACGGGCGCGTGCGAGATCGGCTATTTCGGGCTGATCCCCGAACTGGCGGGGCATGGCCATGGCCGCTGGCTGATGGCGCAGGCGATGCTGCGCGCCTGGACGCCGGGGGTGGAGCGGGTCTGGGTGCATACCTGCACGCTCGACCATCCCTCGGCGCTGAGCTTCTACCGCAAGCAGGGATTCACCCCGATCGGGCGCGCGATCGAGACCTTTCCCGATCCCCGCGCGCTGGGATTGTTGCCCGAGGATGCCGCGCCGCAGATCCCGCGCCTGGGGATCAGCGGCTGACCAGTCGGCGATAGGCGGCGAGCGCGATCAGCGCCTGGGCCACCCCGGACGCCAGCGCCACCGCCGCCGCCCCGGTCTGGAGCAGGGCGATCGCGACCGGATTGCCGCCGCTGCCCTGCACCGTGTCGATCAGCAGGATGAAGGGCTGGCCCAGGATCATACCGCCCAGATAGGTGCAGGAGGCCAGCGCCGCCATCGGCAGCCCGACGCCCCGCGTCAGCGCGAACGAGCGGGCCAGCGCCGCCAGCGCGGGCATCCGCCGCTCGGCCAGCAGGATCGGGCCGACCAGCAACAACCGCCCCGCGACATACAGCCCCGGCAGGATATAGAGCAGCATTCCCGCCCCCACCGGCAACGCCACCAGGATCATCGCGAGCAGGAAGCGCGGCGCGATCCGCAGGCTGACGTTCAGCGCCTGTCCCACCGTCAACCGGCCGCCGCCCAGATGCAGTGCCAGCAGCGCCGCGGTGCCGATCAGCCCGATCGCATAGGTGGCGAAATACCAGCCGCCATATTGCCCCGCCCAGTTGCCCACCGAATCGACCCAGGCCATCGCCCGCGCCGCGCCGTCCGCCGCGTCCTCTTCGGGCAGGGGCGGCGCAGGCACCAGCAGGCCGAGCGCGAGCGTCGGCAGGAACAGGAAGGGCGCGGCCAGCCGCAGCGTAAGGTCGGCATTCCGGCGGAACAGGCCCCAGGCGTCCCGCAGCGCAGCCATCATGTCGAACGTCATCACAGCGACGGCGTGCCGTCCTCCGTGGCCGGACCGGCGGGATGCTCGGCCGCCGTCGCGACATAGAGCCGGGCGACGAAGACATAGGCCAGCGTCATGAAGGCGGCGGTGACGATCGACCCCAGCACCCCGACCAGCCCCAGCACGATCCCCGGCCGGTCGGGCCCGAGCGCCAGCCGCAGGACGGCGCCGGTCACCCCCTGCACCGCCAGCGTGGTGACGAACAGGACGATCAGGAACAGCAGCGAGACGCCGATCAGCCGCCAGGTCATCCCACGCGTCAACGTCAGCGACCGGCGATAGGCGCCCAGCCCCCGCCGCTCGTTCAGTACCACCGCATAAAGGGGCATGAACCGCACGCCGATCCATACCGCGACCAGGGCGAGGGCCAGGATGTAGAGCCCCAGAATCGCACCCAGCCCCGAGGGGATGGGCGGCATCAGCGCGGGATTGCCATTGGCGGCCACCGCCTGCGCGAAGTCGAAGCCCGAGGCCCCCAGCAGGACCATGGGAATGAGGATCGCGACCATGAACGCCAGGCCCAGCACCAATGCCACGCCCAGCGCCGCCGGGAATCGCCGCAAGCCGGCACGCGCCGCATCGGCCTGGGTGGTCGCGGGATGGGTGGCCAGCGCCATGATTGCCAGCTGCGCCCAGATGCCCAGCAGCGCACCCAGGATCGTCGATACCATCATCAGGCCGCCATGCGGCACGCTGCCTGCGGGGACGAGCAGCAGCTGGACCAGGACCGGGACGACGAACCCGATCGCGGCGAAGGGGACCAGCATCCCGGCCCTGCCTGCCAGCACCTGTTGCGTGCTGTCCCACACCGATCCGATCCTGACGGTCATCTTGTTTCCCTTTGCCCCGTCATGCGGCCGACCTGTCCGGCGTCATCCGTCATGAACATGACTCCTGCCTAACCGATTGCCGGACGGGACGCCATCGGTCGCGTTGGCCCGCCGCCCCCCTTCCCGGCGGAACGCTTGCATCGCCGCCGCCCCGGGCGCAGATAGCGCGCATCGTGACCGATCTTCCCGCCTTTTCCGATATCGAATGGCGCATCAGCGCCGGGCTCACCCCCTATGACCAGTCGCTTGCCGAGATGGAGGCGCGCGCCGCCGCGGTGGCGGCGGGCGAGGCGCGCGAGCTCGTCTGGCTGCTCGAACATCCCCCCGTCTATACGGCGGGGACCAGCGCCGATCCGGCCGAGCTGGTCGATCCGCGCTTTCCGGTGCACCAGACCGGGCGCGGCGGCAAATATACCTATCACGGGCCCGGACAGCGGACCGGCTATCTGGTGCTGGACCTGACCAAGCGCGGCCGCGACGTGCGGCAATTCGTCCATGCGCTGGAGGACTGGCTGATCGCCGCGCTCGGCCGGCTGGGGGTGAATGCCTTCAGCGTGGACGGGCGCGTCGGCATCTGGACCCGCGACGGCGGGCCGGAGGCCAAGATCGGCGCGATCGGGGTGCGCGTGCGCCGCTGGGTCACGCTGCACGGGTTCGCGGTCAATATCGCGCCCGACCTGTCCCATTTCGGCGGCATCGTCCCCTGCGGCCTGCCGGAGTTCCCGGTGACCAGTCTTTTTGCGTTGAATGGCACCAAGTCATTGGAAACCTTTGACGAGGCGCTTGCGTTCAGCTTTCCGGCTTTCCTCAAGACCCTTGATCCGGTCCGACAAAACGAGGCTTGAGGACCAGGCGGTATCCGATTAATGTCCACCCCGATTTGGGTAATAGGGCCAGCAAGCCGTTCCAAATCCTTATTATCAAGGGAGCTTCCAATGCGTGCAATCATCTCCAAGGTCCTGACGGGCTCGATCATCGCCGGCGCGGCGCTCGCGGTTTCGGCTTGCGGCTCGAAGACCGAGAACACCACCGACGCGAACATGACCACCGAAATGAACGCTTCGGAAGGCATGGACACCACCACCGACAACATGACCGCCGTCGACGGCGCCATGAACGGTGGCGTGATGGCCAACGACACCATGTCGAACGACATGATGATGGCCAACGACACGATGACCAACGCGTCGAACGCGATGTAATCATCGCCAGGATCATTCCTGACGACAGGGGCCGTCCGGGCAACCGGGCGGCCCTTTTCATGGGTGAGCCAGCCCGCGCCAGAGGGCGTCGCCAGCGCCGCCAACACCGCGATTTCGCTGCCTTTCCGTAACGACCGATCGCATCCGACAATCGACGCGACCCCGTGATTTCCATTTGGGTCGGCCCCCAAAAAGCGTTATGTTTCGGGACGCTCGAAAGCCCTACGGGGGAAGGATCGGAACACAATGAAGGTGGTGCGTACCGCGCTGGTCGCCGGCGTGGCTTTTTGGGGGATGGGTGCCGCGGCACCCGCATCGGCACAATTCTTCCTGCAGCCCTATAATTTCCAGGGAAAGCCCGTTCAGGGCGACGAACCCGGCATCGGCCAGCCGCTGCCCGGCGCGACCCCGGCCGAGCTGCGCGCGGGGCTGCTCTGGAACATGCGCGCCGCGCTCAACGTCGCCGCACTGCAATGCCAGTTCGAGCCGACGCTGGCCACGGTCGCCAATTACAATGCGATCCTGAAGGATCATGAGGGCGAGCTGAAGGGCGCGTTCGACACGCTCGGCGCCTATTTCAAGCGCAAGAACAAGACCGTGAAGGAAGGCCAGAACGCGCTCGACCAGTTCGGCACGCGCACCTATGCCAGCTTCTCCTCGGTGTCGGGCCAGCTGGGCTTCTGCCAGACGGCCAGCTCGATCCTGCATCAGGCGGTCTTCACCCCGCGCGGCCATCTGGGCGAGCTGGCGGTCGATCGGATGCAGGAACTGCGCAACAGCCTGGTCCCTTATGGCGAGCAGCGCTTCCCGCGTTATATCGGCCGCGAGCATGTCGCCGTGACCATGCCGCGCCTCGACGCGCTGTGCTGGAACAAGCGGGCCGAATGGGTCGTCAAGAAGTGCGGGCCGCAGAACTGGCCGCCCGCCGGCGCGACCAACCTCGCCGCGCGCTGAACCTTACACCTCCCCGACACGGGGAGGTCGCAGGCCAAAGGCCTGACGGAGGGGTTTCCCCGGCGGTAAGGCAGAGCCGACCTCGCCAGCCGGGACACCCCTCCACCATGTTTCGCATGGTCCCCCTCCCCTTTCGCGCCGGAATTTGCTAGGCGCGCGCCATGCTCAATCTGAATGGCATCACCGTGCGCCTGGGCGGCCGCACGATCCTCGACGGTGCATCCGCCGCGCTCCCCCCCGGCAGCCGGGTCGGCCTGATCGGCCGCAATGGCGCCGGCAAGTCGACGCTCGTCCGCGTGATCGCGGGCCAGTTGGAGGCCGATGACGGCGCGTGCGAAATGCCCAAGGGCGCGCGGCTCGGCTATATCGCGCAGGAAGCGCCCGACGGCACCGCCACGCCGTTCGAGACGGTGCTGGCCGCCGATGTCGAACGCGCCGAGCTGATGGAGCGCAGCGAGACCGAGAGCGATCCCGAAAAGCTGGGCGACATCTACGAACGGCTGATCGCGATCGACGCCTATACCGCGCCCGCGCGCGCCTCCAGCATCCTTCAGGGCCTGGGTTTCGACGAGGCGATGCAGGCGCGCCCGCTGTCCAGCTATTCGGGCGGGTGGAAGATGCGCGTGGCGCTTGCCGCCCTGCTCTTCTCGGCCCCCGATGTGCTGCTGCTCGACGAACCGTCGAACCACCTCGATCTCGAAGCGGTGATGTGGCTGGAGGATTTCCTCAAATCCTATCGCGCGACGATCCTGCTGGTCAGCCATGAGCGCGACTTCCTGAACAATGTCGTCGACCATATCCTGCACCTGCAGGGCGGCAAGGTGACGCTCTACCCCGGCGGTTACGATTCGTTCGAGCGCCAGCGCGCCGAGCGGATGGCGCAGCTCGCCGCCGCCAAGGCGAATCAGGAGGCGCAGCGCGCCAAGCTGCAGGACTATATCGCGCGCAACTCGGCCCGCGCCTCGACCGCCAAACAGGCGCAGAGCCGCGCCAAGATGCTGTCCAAGATGCAGCCGATCGCCGAGATGGCGAACGATCCCTCGCTGTCCTTCGACTTCCCCGATCCCGACCAGCTGCGCCCGCCGCTCATCACGCTGGACCTCGCCAGTGTCGGCTATGCGGAAACGCCGATCCTGAAGCGGCTGAACCTGCGTATCGACCCGGACGACCGGATCGCGCTCCTGGGCCGCAACGGCAACGGCAAGACGACGCTGGCCCGCCTGCTCGCCGCGCAGCTGACGCCGATGGAAGGCGACATGAATTCGTCCGGCAAGATGCGCGTCGGCTATTTCACCCAGTATCAGGTCGAGGAGCTCGACACCGATGATACCGCGCTGGAGCACATGACCCGGATCATGCGCGGCGCGACCCCGGCGGCGGTGCGCGCGCAGCTGGGCCGGTTCGGCTTTTCGGGCGACAAGGCGACGACCAAGGTCGGCAAGCTGTCGGGCGGCGAGCGCGCCCGGCTGGCGCTGGCGCTCATCACCCGCGACGCGCCGCATATGCTGATCCTCGACGAACCGACCAACCACCTCGACGTCGATGCGCGCGAGGCGCTAGTCCAGGCGCTCAACATGTACAAGGGCACCGTCGTGCTGGTCAGCCATGACCGCCACATGCTGGAGATGACCGCCGACCGGCTGGTGCTCGTCGACAACGGCACCGCGAAGGAGTTCGACGGGTCGCTGGACGACTATATCGCCTTCGTGCTGAAGGGCGATGCGGGCCAGGGCGATGCCGCGTCCAAGGCGGACCGCGCGGCCAGCAAGAAGGCCTCGGCCGAGCAGCGCGAACGCTTCAACGCGATGAAAAAGACGCTGCGGGGCATCGAGGACGAGATGGCCAAGCTGACCCGCGAGCGCGATGCGCTGGACAAGGCGATGAACGACCCGGCCTCGGCCGAACCGCGCCATGCCAGGCTGTCGATGGGTGAACTGAACAAGCGCCGCGCCGAGGTGGTCGAGAAACTCGCCGATGCCGAGACGCGCTGGATGGAGGCGGGCGAGGCGATGGAGGCGGCTTGAGCCCGGCCCTCCGTTCGCGTTGCGTGACGTTGAAATGCGGCGGGGGATTCCCTTGGGCTTCGACTTCGCTCAGCCTGAACGGGTGGTTGGGGGCAGATGGTCCATAACGCAGGCCCGTTCCCCGGCGAAGGCCGGGGCCCAGTTACAGCGAAATAGATGGCGCGCTACCCGATGAGTGGGAGGCAACTACACCCCACCCTCGAAGGCACCCAGCAACCGGCCCCCGGCCTTCGCCGGGGTACGGCCGGAAATCAGGCCTCGTCCGAACCTTCGGCGGCGTCTTCGCCAGCGGCCGGGTTCTCGATCCACGCCTCGACCTCGCCGGTCAGCTTCAGGGTCAGCGGGCGGCCATGGCGGTCGACCTTCTTGCCCAACGCGACGCGGATCCAGCCTTCGGAAATGCAATATTCCTCGACGTCGCGGCGTTCGGCGCCCTTGAAGCGGATGCCAACGCCCCGCTGCAGCAGGTCCTGGTCGAAATAGGGGCTGTCCGGGTTGGTGGACAGGCGATCGGGAACGGTATCGGTCATGTCCGCGCCTTAACGCCGAGACGGGCTCGCTGCCAAGAGAAAGCGGCGCCGGAATGATCCGACGCCGCCCTTGGACTTAGTTGCAGACCCGCACCTGGACGTTGCGGCCCCAATAGGGGTCCCAGCGCCAGTCGTTCCAGCAACGCGGCCGATAATCCTGATATTCATAGACCACCGCCGGGGGCGGCGGCGCATAATAGGGATCATAGCCGCGATCGTAATAATAACCGCGATCGACATAGCGCGGCCGGTTGCTGCTGGCGATCGCAGCCCCGACGCCCAGGCCGAGGATGCCGCCGAGCAACGCGCCCGCCACCGCATCGCCGCCGCGATCCCGGTGGTAATAGCCGCCACCCCAGCCACGACCCCAACGCTGCGCCTCGGCGGGTGCCGCTGCGGTCAGCGCGGTCGCGGCCAAGGCGACGCCCAACCCCACTTTCTTCAAAACTCCGTTCATACCGAACCTCCGATACTGATACGCCCGGTCCGCTGATGGCAAAACGCGCCGCTGGCGTCGGTGTTGCGTTCCCTGCCATCATCGGGCTGAATGGACATGGAATGCGGCGTTTAGTCGCGGTTCAGGAGCGCGATACGACCATGGCCCATTGGCTGCTGAAATCGGAGGCGGACAGCTATGGCTGGGACGATCTGGTCCGCGACGGCGCAACCGAATGGGACGGCGTGCGCAACGCCGCCGCCGCCGGGCATCTGCGCGCCATGGCGGTGGGCGACTCGGCGATCTTCTATCACAGCGGCAAGGACAAGGCGGCGGTCGGGATCGTCGCCGTCACCCGCGCCGCGCGCCCCGATGGCGAGGATGGGCGCTGGGTCTCGGTCCAGGTCGCGCCCGACCGGCCGCTTCCCCGCCACGTCACGCTGGCGGCGATGAAGGCGGAGGCCAGGCTGGCCGACCTGCCGATACTGCACCAGTCCCGCCTCTCCGTCTCGCCGGTAGGCGAAGCCGAATGGGCGGTGCTGATGGCGATGGGCGAAATCTAGGGCGGATCTACATTCACGATTGCGTCTTCTTCCCCTCTCCCCTGGAAAGGGGAGAGAGTTAGCGAAGCTTGCCAGCTTGCTGGCTAGCGCAGCTTGGGTGAGGGGTTGAGCGAGCCCATAGGCTCGCGCGCTCGCGAAGCGAGCGCTCACCCCTCACCCAGCTCCGACTAAGCCTTTGCTCTCGCAAAGGCCAAGTCTGCGCAACCCTCTCCCCTCTGCGAGGGGCGAGGGAAGGATAAAGCATGGCTAAATGTCGATCGGCCCTAGCCCAGGCTGCGGGCATAGGCGGCCGCTTCGGCCACCTGGTCGGGGGTGGGACGCAGGCCAGTATAGAGGACGAATTGTTCCAGCGCCTGGATGGTCGCCACCTCGGTGCCGGTGACGATTCGCTTGCCCAGCGCCCCGGCGCTCTTCAGGAACCGCGTCTCGGGCGGATATTGCACCACGTCGAAGGCGATGTCCGCATCGGCGATCATCGCCTCGGGAAAGGCAAGGTCATCTTCATTGCCGCCGGTCATGCCGATCGGCGTGACGTTGATGAGCAGCGGCGCGCCCTCGCCCAATTCGCGCGCCCAGCCAAAACCGTAAAGCTCGGCCAGCCCCCGCCCCGCGGCTTCGTTGCGCGCGACGATGGTGCCGTGCGTGAAACCCGAATCGCGCAGCGCGGCCGCCACCGCCTTGGCCATGCCGCCCGATCCGCGCAGCACGAATGGCGTCGCACGATCGATATCGGCGACCAGTTCGACGACGGCGGCATAGTCGGTATTATATCCGGTCAGCCGCCCGCCATCGTTGACGATCGTGTTGACGCTGTCGATCGCCGCCGCCGACCCGGCGAGCCCGTCGAGCATCGGGATCACCGCTTCCTTGAACGGCATCGAGATCGCACAGCCCCGAATGTCCAGCGCGCGAATCCCCCCGACCGCCGCCGCCAGATCGGTGGTGCTGAACGACTTGTAGACATAGTCGAGCCCGGTCAGCTCATAGAGCCGGTTGTGGAAGCGCGATCCGAAATTGCCGGGCCGCGCCGACAGCGACATGCACAGCCGCGTATCGCGACCGATGGGGGGCTTTGTGGTCATCGCGACGGTGTAGCGGGGTGCGGCGCGGGTGGCACCCCCTTGTTGATTTCGCGGGCGATTTCCGTGGCCTTCGACTTCGCTCCGTTCGGGGCCCCGCTCGGGCCTCCTCCCTTATTTGAGCCGCCTGGGATCGATCACGACATGCCGGATATGCTGCCGGTTCCAGGTATAGGTCACATGAACCAGCCCGTCGCGCGTCTGGATCACCGCCGGATAGGCATAGCCGTCGGGCATCGGCTTGCTCTCCAGCGTCAGCGCATTGTGCCAGCGCACCCCGTCATCGGACAGCCCGATATTGATCGGCCAGCGCGGCCCGTCGCCCGGCGTATCGGGGGCGTGTGCGCTGTGGTTATAGACGATCAGCTGCCGCCCGTCGGCCAGCGTCACCGCATCGGTGCCCGCATTGGGATTGGGCAGGTCGATGGCCGCGATCGGCGACCAGGTGACGCCATTGTCGCGCGACCAGCTCTGCGCCAGCGCGCCCTGCCGCGTCCGCGCGATCAGCTCCAGGCGACCGTCCGGGTGGAAGAGGATGCTGGGCTGGATCGCCTCGATATGCATGGGGCTGGCGATGCGCGGGCCCACCATCCAGCTCTTGCCCTGGTCGGTGCTGCGCTCGATCCGCAGCGACCAGATATTGGCCTCGGCATTGCCCTCCTCGCGGCTGGAGGGGGCGATCCAGCTGCCATCGGCGGCGATCACCGGCTTGTTCTTGATCGGCCCCAGCACGCCCTCGGGCAGCCGCTCGGGACGGGTCCAGGTGCGGCCGCCATCGGTCGAGCGAATCACCATGCCCCACCATTCGCGCGGGTTCGGACCCACCTTGTAGAAGAGCTGGAGCGCGCCGCCCGGCGGCTGGAACAGCACCGGGTTCCAGGTCGGATAGCGTTTGCCGTCCGCGCTGACGCCATCGGCGACGGGCACTGGCGCGGCCCAGCCCTTTGCCCCCCGGCGCGCGAACCAGATGCGGACATCGGGGCGGCTCTCGCCCGACCCGGCGAACCAGGCGGCGGCCAGCGTGCCGTCGGGAAGCTGGACGATCGTGGAGGCATGCGCCTGTGGATAGGGGGCGGCGGCATCGACGAACTCGGACAGCAGGATCGGCGAGCGGCTCTCCGCTGCGGGCAGGGGCGCGGCCGCGACCAGCGCGGGGGCCGCCATCCAAAGCGCGATTCTCACAAACTGTCCCTTTCCGATGCCTGCAATCGTCGGCGCGGATAGACGCTATCGCCGTATCTCGCCAGCGATCGTGCGGACCAGCATGCCCGCCGGCAGGGCGCGGGCCAGCGGAGCCCCCTGCCCGGCCCATTGCGCGCCATAGCCATGCTCGCCCTTCGCGCGGGCGGCGGCGTTCAGCGCCTTTCCGGCGTCATAGGCCCGCGGATAATCGGGCGGCGCGACCGACAAGGTCTCGCCCAGCGCGGTGAAGCGATTGGGCAGGCAGCGCGCGGGCCGCCCGGATATGGCGTGGGTCATGACGCTATGCGCCGCTCCGGGTCCGCTCAGCGCCGCGCGATAGGCGTCATCCGCCGCGCTTTCCGGACAGGCGATGAAGGCAGTGCCCAGCTGCGCCGCCACCGCCCCCAGCGCCAGCGCCGCCGACACGCCCGCCCCATCCATGATCCCGCCCGCCGCAATGACCGGCAGGCGCGTCCGCACCACCAGCATCCGGGTCAGCGCCAGCGTCCCCAGCCGGTCGTCGGGCGCATCCGGGTCGAAGACGCCGCGATGCCCGCCCGCTTCATAGCCTTGCGCGACCAGCGCATCGATGCCCGCATGCTCGGCGGCCCGCGCCTCCGCCAGCGAGGTGACGCTGGCCAGCAGCCGGCATCCCACGCGTTTCAGCGCCGCGATCCGATCGGCACCGGGCAGGCCGAAATGGAAGCTGACCACCGAGGGGCGCGTCGCGACCAGCAGCGCCAGCATCGCGTCATCCTCGGCAAAGCTGGCATAGATGGTGCGCAAGGCCAGCGGCGGGGCGGCGTCCTGTTCGGCGAAGACGGGCCGCAATGCCTCGCGCCAGGCCGCCTCCCGCTCGGGATCGGGGCGAGGCGGCGCATGGACGAAGAGATTGACGTTGAAGGGGCGCGGCGTTCGGCCCCGCGTCTCGGCGATCATGGCGGCGGCACTGGCGGCATCGCTCGCCCCCAGGGCGACCGCGCCGAGGCCGCCCGCCTCTCCGACTGCCGCCGCCATGGCGGGCGTCGACACCCCCGCCATCGGCGCTTGCAGGATCGGCGGATCGAGGTTCAGGCCGGGCAGCATTCCCGGTCAGCGCGGCGCCTTGGCCCCCTCCACCGCCGCCTGCGGATCGACCGAGGGCGCGCCCCGTGCGGGCGTGCCGGTATTGGCGATCGACCCGGTATCGCCGCGCGGATCCTCCTCGACCCGGTTGACCGCCGCATCGGCGCCGTTGGCGGGGGCGTCGCCCGTCGCCGGTTCCTTGGCGGCCGGCGCGGCGGGCAGCGGCAGGTTCGATCCCTGCTGGTTGAGATAGAGGATCACGTTCGCGCGGTCCTGCGGATTGGACAGCCCGGCAAAGGTCATCTTGGTGCCGGGCGCGAATTTGCGCGGCGACGTCAGCCACGCGTTCATCTTGTCCCAGTCCCATGTGCCGCCGACCGCCTTCAGCGCATCGGAGAAGGCGAAGCCCGCCTTGCCCTGCGCGATGGCCTCTCCCATGGTGGCATAGAGGTTGGGACCGATCCCGTTCGCGCCGCCCTGGTTGATCGTGTGGCAGGCGGCGCATTTCTTGAAGACTTCGGCGCCCTTGGCCGCATCGGCGGTCGGCAACAGCGAGGCGATCGGCACCTCGGCGGCGCCCCCGCCCGATCCCTCGGCCTCGACGCCCTCGATCGCATAGCCCATTTTCTCGGGACGCTCGTCGTGGAAGATCATGCCGCCGACGATCGAAAGGCCCAATGCGACGCCTGCCGCGCCCAGCACCCATCCCGCGATCGTATTGGTCTTTAGGTCCATCGCTTTTCGCTGCCCCGCCAATATCTCTCCTGAACGCAGACCTTAGGTGCGGCTTTCGCGGACGGCAAGTTTTGCTTCCCTTGATCGCATGGCGCCCGCGCTTTAGGCCGCTGGCCCATGGAAAATTATGCCGCCCCCGCCCGCCCGATCGTCGCGGCGATGACCGAGGCCGCGCTGGCCGAACCCGCGCGCGCGGTCGCCTTTCAGGGTGCGCCGGGCGCCAACAGCCATGTCGCGGCGGTGGAGGCCTTTCCGGACGGCCTGCCGCTGCCCTGTTTCGACTTTGCCGACGCGCTGGATGCGGTGAAGAGCGGCAAGGCCGACCGCGCGATCATCCCGATCGAGAATTCGCTGCACGGGCGCGTCGCCGACATCCATTTCCTGCTGCCCGAATCCGGGCTGGCGATCGTCGGGGAGCATTTCCTGTCGATCCGCCACGCCCTGATGGCGACGGGCGGCCGCGAGGGGCTGGTCGAGGCGATGAGCCATCCGCAGGCGCTGGGCCAATGCCGCCACTGGCTGCGCGCGCATGGGATTCGCCCGATCGCCTATGCCGATACGGCGGGCGCGGCGGCGCGGGTGGCGGAGATGGGCGACGCCAGCATCGCCGCGCTCGCCCCGCCGCGCGCCGCCGAGCTGTACGGCCTGAACCTGCTGGCCGAGGATGTTTCGGACGGCGACCGCAACATGACCCGCTTCGTGGTGCTGGCGCGCGGCGGCCAGCCGCCGGTGGGCGACGGTCCGTGGATGACCAGCCTGATCTTCGAGGTGAAGAACATCCCCGCCGCGCTCTACAAGGCGATGGGCGGCTTTGCGACCAACGGCGTCAACATGACCAAGCTGGAAAGCTATCAGCGCGGCGGCAGCTTCGCGGCGACCGAATTCTATTGCGACGTGGTCGGCAAGCCGGGCGACCCCGCCTTCGACCGCGCGATCGAGGAACTGGGCTTCCACAGCAAATGGATGCGGGTGCTGGGCACCTACGCCCAGGCACGCCAGCGCGGCTGAAATCCTCCCCGTACCGGGGAGGATTATCGGGCCCACGCCTCCAACAGCGTATGCGCGATGGCATAAGTGGGCGGCACGCCGAACCTGGACGCATCCCCTGCCAGCGCGGCGCGCACCTCGTCCCGCGACACCCAGATCGCGTCCTCCAGCTCGGTCGTGTCGATCGCCAGCCGGTCGTCCAGCGCCGTCGCGACACAGGCGATCATCAGCGACGAAGGGAAGGGCCAGGGCTGGCTGGCGATATAGCGGACGTCGCGCACCCGCACGCCCGCTTCCTCGAACAGCTCGCGCGCGACCGCTTCCTCGATCGATTCGCCGGGTTCCAGAAACCCCGCCAGCGCCGAATAGCGCCCCGGCGGAAAGGCGGGCTGGCGGCCGAGCAGCGCGCGCCCGTCATGCTCGGCGATCATGATGACCACCGGATCGACTCGCGGGAAATGCTCGGTGCCGCACGCCGGGCAGCGCCGTCCCCAGCCCGCGCGGAACGGCGCGGTCGCCGCGCCGCAGCGCGCGCAAAAGCCGTGCCGGGCATGCCAGTCGAGCACCGAGCGCGCCGCCGCATAGGTCGCCGCCTCGCCCGCCGCCAGTGCGTGGAGCGCCGCGATCATCTCGACCGAGCGCCCCGCGGCCGGTTCCGCCACCAGCCGAGCGAAATGCGGCACGCCGTCCTCGATGCCCAGCAGGACATGATCCTCCGGCCGGGCGTCGGGGGCGATGGCGGTCCAGCCCAGGCGTCCCTCGGCCATGACCGGCTGATATTCGTTCAGGATCAGCAGCCGTGCCGCCGGATCGGCCAGCGCCGCCGCGAAACCCGGTTCGTCATGACGCAGCGGATCGGCGCGGTCGAGTCGCCCGCCGGTAAAGCCCAGTCCGTTCATCGACGCGGCGCCCCCAGATCCTGGTACAATGCCGCCGCCAGATCGCGCCGCAACGGATAGCGGTCCGCCGGGAAGTAATTGACCATGACGGTCCCGCGCATGTGGCGGCTGGGGTCGACAAAGGCGATGGTGCCCGCCGCGCCGCCCCAGCCATAGGTGCCCTTGCCCGGACCGCCCGGCGTATCGGCCAGCGTCACCGACCCGCCCGCGCCGAAGCCGGTCGGCACCTCGCCCGCGCTGCCCCCGGTCGTGCCCGAAACCGAGCCATAGGTGACGCCCGGCGGCAGCAGGTTCGACATGGCCAGCTTGACCGTCTCGGCCTTCATCACGCGGACGCCGTCCACCTCCCCGCCATTCTGGAGCATCTGGAGGAACCGGTCATAGTCGCGCGCCGACATGACCAGCCCCGCCCCGCCATAGGGAAAGCTGGGCGGCTGGCGAAAGACCGAGCCCGCCGCCGGATCAAGCGGCACCAGCTGGTCGCCGATGAAGGTGTAATTGGTCGCCAGCCGGTTCGCCGCCGAGGCCGGGACCTGCCAATAGCTGGACGTCATCCTGAGCGGGGCGAACAGCCGCGTCTGGACGAACCGCTCGAACGGCATGCCCGACACCTTCTCGACCACGGCCGCCAACACGTCGAGGCCGATCGAATAGCTCCATTTGGTCCCCGGCTCGGCGATCAGCGGCAGGGTCGCGACGCGCTCGGCGAATTGCTGGAGGCTGGCGGGGCGGGTCGGCCGCACCTTGGCCTCGACCTGCGCATTGGCCGCGAAGGGCACGATGCCGAGCCGCTCATATTCCTGAAGCAGCGGCCCCTTCGTGACGATGCTGTATCCCAGCCCCGCCGTATGGGTCATCAGCTCGCGGATGGTGATCGGCCGGGTCGCAGGCCGGGTTTCCAGCGAATGCTCCGGATCGGTCAGCACCCGCATCCGCGCATAGGCCGGATAGATGTCGGACAGCGGCTGGTCGAGCTTCAGCCGCCCCTCCTCGATCAGCATCATCGCGGCCATCGCGGTGATCGGCTTGGTCATCGAATAGACCCGCCACAGCGTGTCCGGCCCGGCGGCGGGCGCGTTCGGCTCCAGGCCGGTCCGCCCTGCCGAGACGAAGACGGTCGGCTGTCCCTGCATCCCCAGCGCGGCGACGATGCCGGGCATCTTGCCGGTGCGGACATAGCTGTCGAACAGGGCCTGGGTCGCGGGCAGCCGGGTCGCCGCCGCCATCGACGCGCGGGGCGGTGCCGCGAGCTGGGCCGGGGCGGCGGTCGCCAGCAGGGTCATCGCCACCCCGCCCGTCATCATCATTCGGCGCATCATCGGCATCAGGTCCTTTTCAACAGATCGGCCGCCCGCGCGAACAGCGTGGGGAGCCCGGCGGTTCCCAGATCGGCGACCGGCCACCATTCCCCCGCCGCCGCGTCCTCGGGCCGCCCTTCGCTCCGGGCGAGCGCGAGTTCCAGCTCGAAATGGGTGAAGCCATGCACGACCGTCTCGTTCAACATCGTCCAAGGCCCCTTGCCCGGTGCCTCGGCCAGACCCGGCCGTTCGTCGCTCCATGGCCCGGTCGGCAGCGCTCGCATGCCGCCCAGCATCCCCTTGTCCGGGCGGCGGACCAGCCAGACCCGCCCTTCCTGCTCGATCCAGAAGACGGTGCCGTGACGATAGGGACGTTTTTTCTTGGGCGCCTTGGCGGGAAGCGTCTCAGCAATCCCTTGCGCGCGGGCATCGCAATCGACCGCCAGGGGGCAGAGCAGGCATTGCGGCTTCTTCACCGTGCAGATCGCGGAGCCAAGGTCCATCATCGCCTGCGCGAAGTCGCCCGCGCGGGCGTCGGGTGTGATTCGGTCGGTCGCGGCGCGGATCGCGGGCCGCGCGGCGGGCAGCGGCGTGTCGATCGCGAACAGCCGGGCGACGACGCGCTCGACATTGGCATCGACCACCACCGCGCGCTCGCCGAACGCGATCGCCGCCACCGCCGCCGCCGTATAGGCCCCGAGTCCCGGCAGGTCGCGAAGCGCCGCCTCCGTCGCCGGGAAACGCCCGCCATGCTCCGCCACGACCGCCCGCGCGGCCTTCACCAGATTGCGCGCACGGGCATAATAGCCCAGCCCCGCCCAGGCGGCCATGATGTCCTCGTCGGGCGCGGCGGCCAGGCTGGCGACGTCGGGCCAGCGTTCGACCCAGGCGGTGAAGCGCGGCGCGACCGCCGCCACCGTCGTCTGTTGCAGCATCACCTCCGACAGCCAGACCCGGTACGGATCGGGCGTCTCCCCCGGCTTGCTGCGCCAGGGCAGGTCGCGGGCATGACGGTCGTACCAGGCGAGCAGCCGGGCGGCGGGATTGTCGGGCGATGATGAAGGCTTGGCGTCCACCGGCCCGCTATGGCATGGAGCGCGACATGAGCAAGCGCGTCCGCGCCCCCCAGGAGCCGCCCCCCCGTTCCAACCGCCCCCGCGCGGTGTCCGAACTGCTGCCCGCCATCGGCGGCGCGGCCTTTCGTCGTTTCGGCTTCGTGCAGAGCGCGATCGTCAGCCGCTGGCCCGATATCGTCGGCCCGCGCCTGTCGACCGCCAGCGCCCCCGAATCGATCCGCTTTCCGCAGGGCGAGAAGCAGAATGGCGTGCTGACCCTGGTCGTGCGCGGGGCCCATGCCCCGATGATGCAGCATATCGCACCCGAGATCATCGAGCGGGTGAACCGCTTCTTCGGCTATCCGGCGGTCGCGCGGTTGCAGATCCGGCAGGGCGAGCTGCCGATGGGCGCGCCCCGCCGCCCCGCCCGCCCCAAGCCCCAGCCGGTGCCGCCGGAGATGGGCGACGGCCTGCGCCAGATCGCCGACCCGGAGCTTCGCGCGGTGCTCGAATCGCTGGCCGCGGGCGTCGCGGCGACGCGCGGCATTCCCAAGGTATCGTGATGCGCCTTTTCCTGTCGCTGGCCGCGCTCGGCCTTTCGCTTCCCGCCACCAGCGCCGTCGAGGCGGCCCAGGCGCAGCGCAAGACCGACTGGACGACCCATATCACCCAGACGCCGACGGGCGCCTATGTCATCGGCAATCCGGCGGCGCGGGTGAAGCTGGTCGAATATGTCAGCTATACCTGCCCGCATTGCGCCGCCTTCATCAACAGCTCGGGCGCGGTGCTGAAGGGGCAGATGGTCAGGTCGGGCTCGACCAGCATCGAGCTGCGCCATTACATCTTCAACCGGATCGACCTGGCGGCCGCGCTGATCGCGCGGTGCGGCGGCGCGGCGAAATTCGCCGGGCTGACCGACACGCTGTTCGCGCAGCAGAAGACGTGGCTGGCGCGCGGCATGGAGTTCGAACAGGCCAATGGCCAGCGGATCGGCATGTATCCGGCGGCGGCGCAGATGCGCGCGATCGCCGATGGCGCGGGGCTGACCGGAATCGGCCGGAGCGCCGGGCTGACCGATGCGCAGATCACCGCCTGCCTGTCGGATCGCGCCGCCACCGACCGGATCGTCGCGATGACCAGCTCTGCCCCCAAGACCCTGGAGGGCACGCCCGGCTTCTTCATCAACGGTCGCCAGGCGACGGGTGTCTTCACCTGGGAACGCCTGTTGCCGCTGTTGCGCGCGGCCGGCGCCCGCTGATCCCCCTTTTCTCTCGGAGCATTTGTCGATGAAGTCTCGTCTCCTCCTTCTCGCCCTGCCTCTCGCGCTGGCCGCCTGCGGTGGCGGCGGCGACGCCAACAGCAGCGCCCCCGCCGCCTCGCCGGTCGCGGCGGTCCCCGCGCCTGCGGGCAAGGACTGGACCCAGGTCGTCAGCAAGACCGGCGAAGGCTTCGTGATGGGCAACCCCAATGCCCCGATCAAGCTGGTCGAATATGGCTCGCGCCTGTGCCCCGCCTGCGGCGCCTTCGCGCGGGAAGGCTATGAGCCGCTGACGAATGATTACGTCAAGTCGGGCAAGGTCAGCTGGGAATTCCGCGAATTCCTGATCCACGGCGCGCCCGACCTGCCGCCCGCGCTGCTCGGCATCTGCGCGGGCGAGGCGACCTTCTTCCCGATCCTGGAACAGATGTACCAGTCGCAGCAGGGCTTCAACGACAAGCTCCAGGCGATGAGCCCCGAGCAGCAAAAGGCGTTGCAGAACGCCAAGCCGGTCGACGTGATCAAGGCGCTGGCCGACCAGATGGACCTGATCAACTTCGTCAAGCAGCGCGGCATCCCCGAAGCCAAGGCGCGCGCCTGCCTCAGCAACATGCTGGAGATCGACCGCCTGACCAAGCAGACCCAGGATCGCGGGGCCGACGGCACGGTGACGGGCACCCCGACCTTCATCCTGAACGGCAAGCCGCTTCAGGGCGCGATCACCTGGAAGGACGTCCAGGCGGCGCTGAAGAACGCGGGCGCGTAAGCGCGGCATTCGCGGTTCGTGAAGGGCGGTCGGGCGAAGGCTCGGCCGCCCTTTTTCGTGTCCACGCCTCCTGCTCCCCGGCGAAGGCCGGGGCCCAGTCGCCCCGTAGTCGCTGGCGCGCGGACGGCTTCATGGGAGGCGTTTGCGACGCGCCGGCTTGAGCCTCCCACGCGACGCCGGGAGCCATCTCGATCGCATCGTAACTGGGCCCCGGCCTTCGCCGGGGAACGGGGCCTTTCAAGGCTCTCCCCTACCCCCGTTCGCACTGAGCGAAGTCGAAGTGCATGCCCTGCCATCTCCGCGAACGGATTCTCATGGCCTTCGACTACGCTCAGGCTGAACGGAGGGAAGGATGTGGGATCGCGCCGACACTCCCCACCCCCGTTCGCACTGAGCGAAGTCGAGGTGCACGCCCCGCCATCTTCGCGAAGGCATTCCCGTGGCCTTCGACTGCGCTCAGGCTGAACGGAGGGAAGGATGTAGGATGGTGCCGACGCTCCCCCCGTTCGCACTGAGCGAAGTCGAAGTGCACGCCCCGCCATCTCCGCGAGGGGATCCCGTGGCCTTCGACTGCGCTCAGGCTGAACGGAGGGCAGATTGTGGGATGGCGCCGACGCTCCCCCACGCCCGTTCGCACTGAGCGAAGTCGAAGTGCACGTACCGCCATCTCCGCGAGGGGATTCCCGGCCTTCAACTGCGCGCAGGCTGAACGGAGCTCAGGACCATGAAGCAGACACAAAAAAGGGCCCGGGAATCGCTCCCCGGGCCCTTTCTGTTGGCTGTGCCGCAAGGACAGGCCGGTCCGGTTCCCGGCGAGGCGCAAGCCCCGCCGGTCGCCGACATCCGACTTAGAAGTCCATGCCGCCCATGCCGCCCATGCCGCCACCGGCGGGCATGGCGGGCTTGTCTTCGGGCAGCTCGGCCACGGTGGCTTCCGTGGTGATGAGCAGGCCCGCGACCGACGCCGCGTTCTGGAGCGCGGTGCGCACGACCTTGGTCGGGTCGATGACGCCGGCGGCGACCAGGTTCTCGTACGTGTCGGTCGACGCGTTGAAGCCGAACGAGGTGTCGTTCTGGTCGAGCAGCTTGCCCGACACGACCGCACCGTCATGACCCGCGTTCTGAGCGATCTGGCGAACCAGCGCGGTCAGCGACTTGCGAACGATGTCGATACCGCGGGTCTGGTCGTCGTTGACGCCCTTGACGCCGTCCAGCGCCTTGGTCGCGTACAGCAGCGCCGTACCACCGCCGGGGACGATGCCCTCTTCGACGGCCGCGCGGGTCGCGTGCAGCGCGTCGTCGACGCGGTCCTTGCGCTCCTTCACCTCGACCTCGGTCGCACCGCCGACCTTGATGACGGCCACGCCGCCAGCGAGCTTGGCCAGACGCTCCTGGAGCTTCTCGCGGTCGTAATCGCTGGTGGTGTTCTCGATCTGCGCACGGATCGCCTCGGTGCGGCCCTTGATCGCGTCGGCATCACCCGCACCATCGACGATGGTGGTGTTGTCCTTGTCGATCGTGACGCGCTTGGCGGTGCCCAGCATGCCGACGGTGACGGTCTCGAGCTTGATGCCCAGGTCTTCCGAGATCAGCTCGCCCGCGGTCAGGATCGCGATGTCTTCCAGCATCGCCTTGCGACGATCGCCGAAGCCCGGTGCCTTGACCGCTGCGACCTTCAGGCCGCCGCGCAGCTTGTTGACGACGAGCGTGGCGAGCGCCTCACCCTCGATATCCTCGGCGATGATCAGGAGCGGACGGCCCGACTGGACGACGGCTTCCAGGATCGGGAGCATCGCCTGCAGGTTCGACAGCTTCTTCTCGTGGATCAGGATGTACGGGTCGTTGAGTTCGACCGTCATCTTCTCCGGGTTGGTGATGAAGTAGGGCGACAGGTAACCACGGTCGAACTGCATGCCCTCGACGACGTCGAGTTCGAATTCGAGGCCCTTGGCCTCCTCGACGGTGATGACGCCTTCCTTGCCGACCTTTTCCATGGCCTCGGCGATCTTCTCGCCGACTTCACGGTCGCCGTTCGCCGAGATGATGCCGACCTGGGCAACTTCCTGGCTGCCCGAGACGGGCTTCGAGCGCGACTTGATGTCCTCGGTCACCTTGGCGACGGCGATGTCGATGCCGCGCTTCAGGTCCATCGGGTTCATGCCGGCCGCAACCGACTTCATGCCCTCGCGGACGATCGCCTGAGCGAGGACGGTCGCGGTGGTGGTGCCGTCACCGGCGATGTCGTTGGTCTTCGACGCCACTTCGCGCACCATCTGGGCGCCCATGTTCTCGAACTTGTCCTTGAGTTCGATTTCCTTGGCGACCGAGACGCCGTCCTTGGTGATGCGGGGCGCACCGAACGACTTGTCGATCACGACGTTGCGGCCCTTCGGCCCCAGCGTGACCTTGACGGCATCGGCGAGGATGTCGACGCCCTTCAGAATGCGCTCACGCGCGTCGCGCGAAAACTTGACTTCCTTGGCTGCCATGGTGGCTACCCTTTCAATAGAATGTCAGAAAAACGGGAGAAGGATCAGGCTCAGCCGATGATGCCGAGAATGTCCGATTCCTTCATGATGAGCAGGTCTTCACCGTTCACCTTGACCTCGGTGCCCGACCACTTGCCGAACAGGATGCGGTCGCCCGCCTTCACGTCCAGCGGGGTCAGCTTGCCGTCTTCGGCCTTCGCGCCCGAACCGGCGGCGACAACCTCGCCCTCCTGGGGCTTTTCCTTGGCGGTGTCGGGGATGATGATCCCACCGGCCGTCTTTTCCTCGGCCTCGACGCGACGGACGAGAACGCGGTCGTGCAACGGACGAAAGTTCATTGCCATGTCCCTTTATCTGGCATGTTACACTTTTCTGGCACTCGAGCCATGCGAGTGCCAACGCCACCGGATATGTGAACGCCGGTTCAGGCCGTCAACGACCCCCATCAAAAAATTTCGACCGGCCGCCCCGAAAGGGGGAACAAAATCGCGGTGCGGCGGCGTCCGTATTGGGTGGCTAATACGGACCATTGCCGCGCCTTCGCGGCTGGGGTAGCGATGGGGAATGACCGACGCTCGCGCAGACGCTCTTCCGCCCGCCTCTCCCCTCGACCAGGATTTCAGCCGACCGGGACGCAAGCCGGGCAAGCGCAGCGGCTGGCGCATCCTGAAGGCGGCGTGGCGGCTGCTGGTCGGGATCAAGGATTTCCTGGTCCTGGCGGCGATGCTGCTGTTCTTCGGCCTGATCTTCGCCGCGCTCAACGCACGGCCGGGGACCAAGGCGATCACCGACGGCGCGCTCCTCCTCAAGCTGGACGGCCCGATCGTCGAGCAGCCCGAGACGATCGCGCCGCTCGCCATGCTGTCGGGGCGCAGCGTCCCGCACGAATATCGCCTGCGCGATCTGGTGCGCGCGATCGATACGGCCAAGGATGACGGCCGGGTCAAGGTGCTGGTCCTCGACCTCGACAGCTTCGGCGGCGCGTACCCGGCCAGTCTCCAGGAGGTTAGCGACGCGATCCAGCGATTCCGCAAGGGCGGCAAGCCGGTGCTGGCCTATGCCACCGCCTATACCGACGGCGCCTATCGCCTGGCCGCGAACGCCAGCGAGATCTGGGTCAACCCGCTGGGCGGCACGCTGTTCGCGGGGCCGGGCGGCAACCAGCTCTATTACAAGGGCCTGATCGACAAGCTGGGCGTCAACGCGCATGTCTACCGCGTCGGCAAGTTCAAGTCCTTCGTCGAACCCTATATCCGCGCCGACCAGAGCCCCGAGGCGCGCGCGGCGTCGCAGGCGCTGTACGGCACGCTGTTCGCCCAGTGGCGCGAGGGCGTCGCCAAGGCGCGGCCCAAGGCGCAGATCGACAGCTTCCTGGCCCAGCCCGACCGTGCGGTGCTGGCCGCGAACGGCAGCATCGCCGATGCGAACCTGAAGGCCGGTCTGGTCGACAGGCTGGGTGACAAGCTGGCCTTCGGCAAGCGCGTCGCCGAGATTGCGGGCGCCGATGCGAGCAAGCCCGCAGGCAGCTTCCGGACCATCTCCTACGCCTCCTGGGTCCGTGCCCATCCCCTGCCGACGCAAGGCGACGCGATCGGCGTGCTGACCATCGCGGGCAATATCGTCGATGGCGAGGCAGGCCCCGGCACCGCGGCAGGCGATACGATCGCCAAGGCGCTGCTCGACGGGCTGGCCAAGAAGAAACTGAAGGCGCTGGTCGTCCGCGTCGCCTCGCCCGGTGGCTCGGTGCTGGCCTCCGAGCAGATTCGCCAGGCGATCCTGGAGGCCAAGCGCCAGAAGCTGCCCGTCATCGTGTCGATGGGCGGCCTGGCCGCGTCGGGCGGCTATTGGGTCTCGACCCCCGCCGACCTGATCTTCGCCGAGCCGGGCACGATCACCGGGTCGATCGGCATCTTCGGGCTGATCCCCTCGTTCGAGAACACGCTGGCCAAGATCGGCATCACCACCGACGGGGTGAAGACCACGCCGCTGACCGGCCAGCCCGACGTGCTGGGCGGCTTCACCCCGATGCTCGACACCATCCTCCAGGCGGGGATCGAGAATGGCTATCGCCAGTTCCTGACCCGCGTCGCCGAGTCGCGCCACATGTCGGTGGAAAAGGTCGACACCATCGCGCAGGGACGCGTGTGGGACGGCGGCACCGCGCGGCAGATCGGGCTGGTCGACCGGTTCGGCACCCTGTCCGACGCGATCGCCGAGGCCGCGCGCCGCGCCAAGCTGGACCCCGCCAAGGTCCATGCCGAATATCTGGAGAAGAAGCCGGGCTTCGCCGCGACGCTGGCCGAAGGGTTCGACAGCGACGATGACGACACGCAGCAGGGCGGCGACGTGTTCGCCATCGCGGCGGCGGAGCGTCGCGCGGTCGCGGCTCGCGCGCTGGGCGATGTCGCGCGGCTGGCGCGCGGCGGGTCGGTGCAGGCGCGCTGCCTGGAATGCGGCGGCCTGGGTCCGGTGGGCTCGGTCAGCGACGAGCGGCTGCTCGACCTGCTGATCGCGCGGCTGGGGTTGTGAGCTGATCCGCCACCTCCGTTCAGCCTGAGCGAAGTCGAAGGCCAGGGGAAAGCCTTTGCCCCTATGTGGGGCGTGCACTTCGACTTCGCTCAGTGCGAACGGGGCCTGGGATTGTGGCGTTCCCAATACGGCGCGCGGGAATCGGGGCTTTCCGAACGGCGCATCCGCGCGCTAGGCAGGCCTATCGTTTCAGGAGACGCCCCCCATGATCGCCATTCGCGCCGCCCGCCCCGATGACGCCGCCGCCATCGCCGCCATCTATGCGCCGCATGTGCTGGCGGGCGTGGTGTCCTTCGAGACGCAGGCGCCCGATGCCGATGCGATGCGCGCGCGGATGGAGGGCGCGGACGGGCTGTATCCGTGGATCGTCGCCACGCTGAGCGACGAGGCGGGCCGCGAGGATGCGGTGATCGGCTATGCCTATGCCGCGCGCTTCCGCGAGCGCGAAGCGTATCGCTGGGTGGTGGAGACGACCATCTATGTCGCCGACGTGTCGCAGCGCGCGGGCGTCGGACGGCTGCTCTACGAGGCGCTGGTCGACACGCTGACCGCGCAGGGCTTCACCCAGGCGATGGGCGTGATCGCGCTGCCCAATGACGGATCGATCAAGCTGCACGAGGCGGTCGGCTTCCGCCGCGCGGGCGTCTTCCGCGAGGTCGGCCACAAGCATGGCCGCTGGATCGATGTCGGCTATTGGCAGCGCGAACTGGCCCAGCCCGTGCCCCAGCCCGCCGAGCCCCGGCGCTTCGCCGATGTCGGCGTGGTGCGCGATCCGGTGGCGGTGAAGCACCGCTGACCCACCCGCCGCGTGTCGCCCGCCCGTGGCGATTTCGCGTACCAGCCTGATCCACCATACCAATCTAGGGCTTGGCTTTGCGCACCCGCATTGTCTAACGCCGTGGATGAAGCCCTTTGGGGCAGGTCAAGGAAGGAACAGGCATCATGGCTGCCGACTGGTCGACGATCGAATCGCTCCCGCAGACTCCGCTTCTCGATCTTTTCGCGAATGATCCCAACCGGCTGGCCTCGCTCAGCCTGGACGTGGCGGGCATCCATTTCGACTGGTCCAAGACGCATCTGACGCCAGAGGCCGTCGCCGCGTTTGCTGAACTGGCCAAGGCCAAGGGGCTGGCCGCCAAGCGCGACGCGCTGTTCGGCGGCGAGGTGGTCAACGTCACCGAGGGCCGTGCGGTCGAGCACACCGCCGAGCGTGGCGAGGGCAATCCCGAAAGCGTCGCCACCGCCCGCGCCTCGCACGCCCGGATGCGCGCGCTGATCGACGCGATCGAGGCCGAGGCGCTGGGCCCCATCCGCCATGTCCTGCACATCGGCATCGGCGGCTCGGCGCTGGGCCCCGACCTGCTGGTCGACGCGCTGGGCCGCGACAGCGACCGCTATGACGTCGCCATCGTCTCCAATGTCGACGGCGTCGCGCTGGAGGAGGTGTTCAAGCGTTTCGACCCCGCCGCCACCTTGCTGGTCGTCGCGTCCAAGACCTTCACCACCACCGAGACGATGCTCAACGCCACCTCGGCGCTCCAGTGGATGACCGAGCACGGCGTGGAAGACCCCTATGGCCGCGTCATCGCACTGACCGCCAACCCCGCCAAGGCGGTCGAATGGGGCGTGGACGAGACGCGCATCCTGTCCTTCGCCGAGTCGGTCGGCGGCCGCTATTCGCTCTGGTCGACGATCGGCTTCCCCGCCGCGCTGGGCCTGGGCTGGGACGCGTTCGAGGAATTGCTGGAGGGCGCGGCCGAGATGGACCGCCATTTCCGCCTGACCGACCTGTCGCAGAACGCCCCCGCGCTCGCCGCCTTTGCCGACCTCTATTACACCCAGGTCCGCCATGCCGAGACGCGTGCGCCCTTCGCCTATGACGAGCGACTGCGCCTCCTGCCCTCCTATCTCCAGCAGCTGGAGATGGAATCGAACGGCAAGGGCGTGACCGTCGACGGCCAGCCCGTCGGCCGTCCCACCGCCGCCATCACCTGGGGCGGGGTCGGCACCGATGCGCAGCACGCGGTGTTCCAGCTGCTCCATCAGGGCACGCACCTCGTCCCCGTCGAGTTCATCGCGGTGGTCGAGCCGGGCGACGTGCTGAGCGACGAGCATCACCGCCAGCTGCTGCTCAACGCCTTCGCGCAGGGCGCCGCGCTGATGAAGGGCAAGACGGTCGACGATCCCGCGCGCAGCTATTCGGGCGATCGTCCGTCCTCGACCATCCTGCTCGAGACGCTCGACCCGCGCACGCTGGGCGCGCTGATCGCCTTTTACGAGCACCGCGTGTTCGTGAACGGCGTGATCCTGGGCATCAACAGCTTCGACCAGTTCGGCGTCGAACTGGGCAAGGAAATGGCCAAGGCCGCCGATCAGGGCGGGCAGGATTTCGATCCCTCGACCGAGGACCTGATCAAGCGCGCCTTTGGGTGATCCGATCCTCCCCCTGCCAGGGGAGGGGGACCAGCGAAGCTGGTGGAGGGGTGTCGCCCTCTCGATAGCGGCCCCCCCTTCCGTCACGCGACGCGTGCCACCTCCCCTTGCAGGGGAGGAATTTGAATTTCCGATCACTGTCAGGGGGACGCTGAACTTGGCTCGGCGTCCCCCGTTATGCTTTTAGGCGGGCCTGTCGCCCCCATTCCCCGGAGAAACCGATCCCATGGCTGAGTATGACTATGACCTGTTCGTCATCGGCGCAGGCTCGGGGGGAACGCGGGCGTCGCGGGTCGCGGCGGCGCATGGCGCGCGCGTGGCGGTGGCCGAGGAGTATCGCGTCGGCGGCACCTGCGTCATCCGTGGCTGCGTGCCGAAGAAGCTGCTCGTGTACGGCGCGCATTTCGCCGAGGATCTGAAGGACGCCCGCCGCTTCGGCTGGCAGGTGCCCAGCGAGTGCGAATTTTCGTGGAAGACGCTGCGCGACAATGTCCTGTCGGAGGTCGACCGGCTGAACGGCGCCTATACCAACACGCTGGAAAGCCATAAGGTCGAGATCATCCAGCAGCGCGCGGTCGTCACCGGCCCGCACAGCGTGCGCCTGGCCGACGGGAGGGAGAAGACCGCCGACAAGATCCTGATCGCGGTCGGCGCGCATCCCGCCGTCCCCTCCTGCCCCGGCCATGAGCATGGCATCACCTCCAACGAGGCGTTCCATCTCGATGCGATCCCCAGCCGCGTGCTGATCGCGGGTGCAGGCTATATCGCCAACGAATTTGCGGGCGTCTTCCACCAGTTCGGCGCGCACGTCACGCTGATCAACCGCAGCAAGGATATCCTTCGCGGATACGACCTGACGATCCGCGACCGGCTGCTCCAGATTTCGATGATGAAGGGGATCGAGTTCCGCTTCGACGCGACCTTCGAGGGGATCGAGAAGCAGGCGGACGGGTCGCTGCTGGTCTCCATGTCGAACCATGCGCCGATCGAGGTCGATCTGGTCATGTTCGCGACCGGCCGCCTGCCCAACACGCATGGGCTGGGGCTGGAATCGGCGGGCGTCGAGCTGGACGAGCATGGCGCGATCAAGGTGGACGAGGATAATCGTTCGACCTGCGACAGCATCTATGCGGTCGGCGACGTGACCAACCGCGTCCAGCTGACCCCGGTGGCGATCCGTGAGGGACAGGCCTTTGCCGACACGATCTTCGGCAACAAGCCGACCCGCGTCGATTATGACTGCATCCCCGCCGCCGTGTTCAGCCACCCGCCCATGGCGGGGGTCGGCATGACCGAGGCGCAGGCCAAGCAGAAGCTGGGCTCGGTCCGCGTCTATACCTCCGACTTCCGCCCGATGAAGAATGTGCTGGCGGGGCGTGACGAGCGTGCGCTCTACAAGATGGTGTGCGACGGCGACACCGACCGGGTGGTCGGGCTGCACATGATCGGCCCCGACGTTCCCGAGATCATCCAGGCGGCGGCGGTCGCGGTGAAGGCGGGGCTCACCAAGGCGCAGTTCGATGCCACCGTCGCGCTGCACCCGACCATGGCCGAGGAACTGGTCCTGATGCGCTGACCCGCGCGCACCCTGCCCCCGAGTGTCCCGCTCGGGGGCAGATGGTCACTTGGCCACGGATATTCGTTATCGCGAAAAACGTTATCGAAGTTTAAGCCTCGCGCGTTATGCGATTGCACGGCCGTCACGCGATGGTCCGAAACCCGTTGCCCTGGAAACCGCGATGTCCGCTCCTGCCCCGACCCTCGATCAGATCATCGCGCTGGCCCAGGCCGCGCTGGAGGGCGCCGATGCGCTGAACCAGCCGCTGGCGGGCAATCATTTCGCCGCGGGGCTCGACATGCTGCGCGCCGCCCAGCAGGCGCAGCGCGCGTTTCCGGTACTCGCCTGACCCGCCGGGGCGGAGTCAGACCGCGCCTTCCTCGACCCTTTCGTCGTCCAGCGCAGTGGCGCGCGCATGGGCGGGACGCTCGCTCAACCGGCCGATATAGGCCATGACCGGCTCGGTCTTGGGCAGCAGCCCGAACTGGGTGAACCACATCAGCTGCGACCCCAGATAGACATCGGCGGCGGTGAAGCGATCGCCCGCGATATAGGAATGGCGCGCCACCGCATCGCCGATCACCGCCACCGCCCGGTCGAAATCGCCATAGCCCGCCATGCGCTGCTGCTCGACGGTCGGGGTCACGCCCATCGCGCGGTTGGTGATCGCCGCCTCCAGCGGGCCCGCCGCGAAGAACAGCCAGCGATAATAATCGGCGCGCTCCGCCGGCAATGGCGCCAGCCCGGCATCCGGAAAGGCATCGGCCAGATAGGCGCAGATCGCAGCGGTCTCGGTCACGACCTGTCCGCGATGGACGATGGCGGGCACCTTCATCATCGGGTTGATCGCGCGATAGGCGGGCGCGACCATCGTCGTCCCATAGTCGAGCACCACCGTGTCGTAAGAGGCCCCGCTTTCCTCCAGCATCCAGCGCGCGATGCGGCCGCGTGAGCGGGGGTTGGTGTAGAGCGTCAGATCGTCGGTCATCGCATGTCTCCTCGATACGTGCCGGACCGGTCAGACCCGGTCGAGATGGCGATGCAGGAAGCGCGTCGTCCGCTCCCATGCCTGCGCCGCCGCCGCCGCGTCATAGCGCGCCGCCGAGCTGTCATTGTTGAACGCATGATCGACGCCGGGATAGGTGAAGGCCTCGACCGGCCGCCCCGCCGCCTTGAGCGCCGCGACCCAGGGCGTGCCGGTCGCGTTCACCCGCGCATCCTTACCCGCATAATGGAGCATCAGCGGCGTGCGGACCTTCACCGCCTCGGCCGGGTCGGGAGCGGACCCATAATAGGCGACCCCCGCCGCCAAGGCCGGTCCCGCCGCCACCGCCAGCCGGTTGACGAACGCCCCGCCCCAGCAAAAGCCGACCGCGCCGACCGCGCCGACCTTGCCGGTCCCCGTCCGGTCCGCCTGCCCCTGGTCGATCATCGCCCGCGCCTGGGCCAGCGCCAGATCATAGTCGAGCGTACCGATCAGGGTGCGCGCCTTGTCCTCGTCGGGCGGCGTGCCTCCCTGGGGGGCGAGCAGGTCGGGCGCGATCGCGTGGAATCCGGCCAGCGCCAGCCGCCGCGCGACATCCTCGATATGCGGGGTCAGGCCGCGATTCTCATGGATGACCAAGACCATGCCCAGCCGCTTTTTTACGCCCCGGGGACTGGCAAGATAGGCCGCCGACCGCGCACCCGCCTCCATGCCCTCGCGCCGGTCGATCCGCAGCCGCGTGTCGTGCGGATCGGTCTGCGCGGCCGCCGCCGGGCTGGCGGCGATGCCAAGGATCAGCGCCTCGGCCGCCGCGGCCGACCCGGCCAGTGCGGTCATCTGGCCCAACAGGGTGCGGCGGTCGTGATGCTCATGGGTGAAGGCGTCATAGATCCGGACGGCGCGGTCATGCAGCGAATCGGTCGGGGGGATATCGGTCATGCGGGCATCCTCCACTCCTGATCGCGGGCCCGGCATCGGCACCGGTGATTTCGCGATCCGGATAAGGAGCTTAATCGGGTGCGGGGGCCGGGGCTAGGCTTGATCGGATCCGGTTGGGACATGGCCTTCGACTTCGCCCAGGCCAGGGCCGATCGACATCCAGCAATGCCTTTCCTTCACTCGCCCCTCGCAGAGGGGAGAGGGTTGCGCAGACTTGGTCTTTGCGAAAGCAAAGGCTTAGTCGGAGCTGGGTGAGGGGTGGCGCTCGCCAAGCGAGCGCGCGAGCCTTTGGGCTCGCTGTACCCCTCACCCAAGCTGCGCTAGCCAGCAGGCTGGCAAGCTTCGCTAACCCTCTCCCCTGTCCAGGGGAGAGGGCAAGAAGAAGCAATCCTGAATGTCGATACGGCCTAGGCCAAGTGGAGGGGGGTACGCCCCTCCCCCTCAAAGCATGAAACCCACCCCGAACCTGCGTTCACGCTGAGCGAAGTCGAAGCGCACGGGATGACGCGCCCCCAAACAAAAAGGCCACCCCTTTCGGGGATGGCCCTTATGTCAGCTTGGCTGGAAGATCACGCCCCCAGCGGGCTCGGCGATCCGAACGGTCCGGGGCCGCGCCGCGTCTTCGGGATCGAGGTTCCCGCCTTGGCGATCGGCACCGCCTTCGCCTTGGGATCGTCGCGACCGATATCGTCGCCAGCGATCAGCTTCTTGATCTCGTCGCCCGACAGCGTCTCATATTCTAGCAGCGCACCGGCCAGCAGGTGAAGCTGGTCGACATGCTCGGTCAGGACGTGCTTGGCGCGGTGCAGGCCGCCCTCGACGATCGACTTGATCTCGTCGTCGATCAGCTGCGCAGTCTGGTTGGACATGCGCACCGGCTGGCTGGACGAATAACCCAGGAAGCTCTCGCCCTCGGGCTGGGCATATTCCACCGGGCCGACCTTGTCCGACATGCCCCATTTGGTGACCATGTCGCGCGCCAGACCCGTGGCATATTGGATGTCGCCGCTCGCGCCGCTCGACACCTTGTCGTAACCGAAGATGATCTCCTCGGCGACGCGACCGCCCATGGCGACCGCCAGGTTCGCGTACATCTTGTCGCGGTGATAGCTGTACGAGTCGCGCTCCGGCAGGCGCATCACCATGCCCAGCGCGCGACCGCGCGGGATGATCGTCGCCTTGTGGATCGGGTCCGAGGCCGGTTCGTGCAGCGCGATGATCGCATGGCCCGCCTCGTGATAGGCGGTCATCCGCTTCTCGTCCTCGGTCATGACCATGGAGCGACGCTCCGCGCCCATCATGACCTTGTCCTTGGCTTCCTCGAACTCGGCATTGGCGACCAGGCGCTTGCCCTTGCGCGCCGCCATCAGTGCGGCTTCGTTGACCAGATTGGCGAGGTCCGCACCCGAGAAGCCCGGCGTGCCGCGCGCGATGACGCGGGCATCGACGTCGGGTGCCAGCGGCACCTTCTTCATATGGACTTCGAGGATCTTCACGCGGCCATCGATGTCCGGGCGCGGCACCACGACCTGGCGATCGAAGCGGCCGGGACGCAGCAGCGCGGGGTCGAGCACGTCGGGGCGGTTGGTCGCGGCGATGATGATGATGCCCTCATTGGCCTCGAAACCATCCATCTCGACCAGTAGCTGGTTCAGCGTCTGCTCGCGCTCGTCATTGCCGTTGCCCAGGCCCGCACCGCGATGGCGGCCGACCGCGTCGATCTCGTCGATGAAGACGATGCAGGGCGCGCTCTTCTTGGCCTGCTCGAACATGTCGCGCACGCGGCTGGCGCCGACGCCGACGAACATCTCGACGAAGTCCGAACCCGAAATGGTGAAGAAGGGCACGCCCGCCTCCCCCGCGATCGCACGCGCCAGCAGCGTCTTGCCGGTGCCGGGCGAGCCGACCAGCAGCGCGCCCTTTGGAATCTTGCCGCCCAGACGGGCGAACTTCGACGGGTCCTTCAGGAACTCGACGATTTCCTGCAGCTCTTCGCGCGCTTCGTCGATGCCGGCCACATCGTCGAACGTCACCTTGCCTTCCTTCTGGGTCAGCATCCGCGCACGGCTCTTGCCGAAGCCCATCGCGCCGCTGGCCCCGCCGCCCTTCTGCATCTGGCGCAGAACGAAGAAGGCGATGCCGATGAACAGCAGGAACGGCAGCGAGTTGTACAGCATCAGCATCCAGATCGACGGGCCTTCCTCGGCCTTGGCCGTGAAGGTCACACCCTTGTCGCGCAGACGCGGGATCAGCTGCGAATCGGGAACCGGGCTGGTGCGGAATTTCTCGCCCGAGGACAGCGTGCCGGTGATCGAATCGCGCGAGATGACGGCGGTCTTCACCGTCCCCTCGTCCACCTTGTCGAGGAAGGTGGAATATTCGATCTGGTTGCCGCTCTGGGCCGACGATCCCGCGCCGGACAGGCTGACGAACAGGGCGAGCGCCATCAGGATGCCCACCCAGATCAACAGGCTCTTCATCCAGGGGTTGCCGCCCCCATTGGGATCGGGGCTCTGTTGCTTGTCGTTGTCGTTCATCGGTGCCGGATACCTTTCAGCCCTCAAGATAGGCACAGCGAGGTTAATGGCAATGGAACAACGCCGATCAAAGTGATCGAGCGCCCCCTCCGACGTCGATCACGCGCCCGAGTCAGCCCCCGAGTCAGCCGGTGCGGCGGGGCGGCGCGGGACGGAAGCGCCAGACACCCGACCGCACGCTGGCGATCACGCCCGCCTGGGTCGCGCGGCTGCCTTGCGCCAGCGCGTCGAGCAGCTTCTCGATATTGCCGCCCTCGTTCCAGGCAGGCGCCTCGATCGCGGCGGCGGCGCGGACGGTGCCGATCGCGCGCCGCGCCAGCCGACGCCCCAGCTCACGCGGCAGGTCGGCGGCGGCGATGCGGACATTGTCCCCATCGATCTGCGCCCGCTCCTGCCACAGCCAGTCGACCGTCGCGCGCAGATCGGTGTCCGCCTCGGCCAGTTGCGCCGCCGCCCGCGCGAGCTGCGCCACGCCCAGCCATTCATGCCCGTCGAGCAGCTGGCGGAACCGGGTGCGGTCGTGCCGGGGATCATGATTGGCGGGATCGTCGACAAAGGGCGCCTCGGCGCGGCGGACGATCCGGCGCAGCTCGGCGCGGCGCCAGTCGAGCAGCGGGCGCAGCACCGTCATGCCTGCGATGACCGTCCGGGCCCGGACCCCGGACAGGCCCGACAGTCCGGCCCCGCGCGCGGCGCGCATCAGGAAGGTCTCGGCCTGGTCGTCGGCATGATGCGCGGTCAGGATCGCCGCCGCGCCGATCGCGCGCGCCTGCTCGGCGAGCAGCGCATAGCGGACCTCGCGCGCCTGTGCCTGGATGCTGGCCCCCGCGATCGCCTCGCCGGGCCTGAGGGCGTGATGCGGCACGCCCAGGGTAGCGCAGTGTGCCGCGACCATCCGCACCTCGTCGGCGGCCTCGGGGCGCAGACCGTGATCGACCGTCGCCACCGCGATCCGCCCCGGAAAGGCCGAGGCCGCCAGCATCAGCATCGCCATGCTGTCGGGGCCGCCCGACACGCCCAGCAACAGCGGCGCCGTATCGGAGGACAAATCGTGAAGGATCGTCAGATCCGCCGCGAAACGCGCGATCTGATCGACGGCCGTGGCATCGGTGGCCATGATGCTCTCGAAACTGGTGAGGGATGCGCCCGCTCTGGCCCTTCCGCCGCCCGCGCGCAAGGGGTTTCGGCCCCCTGCCCGCCGTCCGGTTTCGAGCGGATCAGCCGCTTACTGGCACTTGGCCGCCGAACGTCCCGCCGCGACCTGCCCCTTCATCGCGCCCGACAGCTTGGCGCCATAGACATCGCTCAGCTCGTCATAGACCTTGCAGGCATCGGCGGCCTTGTTGAGCTTGGTCAGTGCCTGGCCCAGATACATCAGGCTTTCGGGGGCGCGCTCGCCATCCGGGAATTTCTTGTAATTCTCGTAAAAGGCCATCGAGGCGAGGCTGGGCTTGCCCGAGTCGAGATAGGTGCGGCCCAGCAGATTCTGCGCATAACTGGCGCGGCGGCTCTTGGGATAGTCGGCGACGACCTTCTTCAACTGCGCCTCGGCCTCGGGGTAGCGCTTGGCCGCCCACAGGCGATAGCCATAGAGATAGGCGTCCTCGGCCGCATCGCCGGTCGAGGGCTTTTCCACCGCCGCGCCGCCGGCCGCCGCCGGGGTCGCCGTATCGCCGCTGGCGACGACCGCCGCCGGGGTCTTGGTCGGGCGGGTCGAGGCCGTCGGCGCGGGCGTTCCGGTGTCGAGCGGGGCGCTCTGCCCGGCCGGGGCGATCGGGGCAGGCCCGGCCTCCAGCGCCTTCAACCGCGCCTCGGTGCCGCGCCTATAGGCGTCGAACTGCTCCTGAAGCTGGCGGGTGCGAAAGCCGTTCTGCTCGATCTGGCCGGTCAGATTGGCCATCTGCTCCTCGAGCGAGGTGACGCGCGAGGTCAGGTCGGCCAGCGCGCTCGTCGCGGGCACGCCGGGGGCCTGCGCCTGGGTCTGGGGCGCGGTGATCTCGGGCTGGACATAGCCGCCCGCGCCGTTCGGAAACACCTTGCGCTGGACCGCGCGCATCTCGCTTTCCAGCTTGCCGACCCGGCCCTCGACATTGGACTGGGCTTGCGCGGCGGTCGGCAGGATCATCACGGCCGCGACCCCGGCCAGCAACAGGTTACGCATCGGTCTCACCCCCCGGTGGGCTGGTTGTTGAACGGACGCGGCACCCTATGCCCCGTCCCGGCTGTCTCCAGCCTTAAAGATCCGCCGGTGCCGTGGCGGCGGGCGTCGGCGACGGCGCGGGGGCGGGCGGTGCCGCCACCCCTGCATCGTTGCCGGTCGTCGTCGGGCGCCGCCGCTCCTCGCGCACGCGCGGCGCGGCGACAGGGGTCGGCGAAGTGCTGGCGGCGGGCTGGGGCGCGCCGGACAGACGCGCCGCGATCGAGGCGGGGTCGAGCCGCACGTCCTTGATCGCGCGCGAACCGTCGCCCAGCGGCGGGATGGCCGCGCCGTTCAGCGTCACCGCCAGCTTGTCGGGACGGCCGACATTCAACAGCGGCCCCTGCGCATTGGCGGGCACCTCATACTGCTCGCCGGGCTTCAGCGTGCCCATCTTCAGCGTGACGTTGTTGGCGTCATAGACGCGCAGCCAGACATCGCCCTTGGCGGTCAGCACGACCTTGCCGCCCGTCACCGGGGTCGGGCTGGGTGCGGGCGTCGGGGCCGGAGCGGCGGCGTTCGCGTTGGCGAGCGGGGTCGCGGCGGGCACATCCTGCGCGGTGTGGTCGCGGCGGAACAGGTCGGTGCCGTACCACAGCCCGGCGATGATCAGCAGCGCCAGCGCCAGCCCGACGCCGAGGATCGCCAGCCCGCGCGACGGCACGCGGGCGGGATCGGCGATATCCTGGGGCACATATTCGGTGATGCGGCGGCCCAGCCGGTCGACATCGGCGCGCACCGCCTGCGCGATCGCCACCTCGTCCGCGCCCACGGCACGGGCATAGGCCTTGGCGAAGCCGACCGCATAGGTGGCCGATGGCAGGCTCTGATAATCGGATGCCTCGATCGCCGCGAGATGGCGGCTGGGGATACGCGTCCGCGCACCGATATCGCCGAGCGAAAGCCCCTGCGCCTCGCGCGCCGTGCGCAGGACGTCACCGGCGCGGGCAGGTGCCGCCGGTGCGGCATCGTGGCCGGGATTGACCTCGTCCATTCTCAACTCCGAAGTGACCATGGCCCACCCCATGATCGCGGTCGTTCTTTCAGACGGCTGGGATCAAGTCAACGCGGAGCCCCGCCCCGCGTCAGGCCAATTCCACACCATTCGTCGCAGCCCAGGCACCAAGCGCCCCGCGCATGTCGCGGACCGGATTGGCGAGCAGCCGCGCCATCTCGGCGGTGATCGCGGCGCGGTCGAGCGAGCGGATCATCGCCTTGACCGGCCCGACCGCCGCCGGGGTGATCGACAGCCGGTCGAGCCCCAGCCCGATCAGCGCCATCGCCTCCAGCGGGCGCCCGCCCATCTCGCCGCACACGCCGACGCGCACCCCCGCCGCGCGCGCGGGCTCGACCACCCGGCGCAGGAAGCGCAGGATCGAGGGGCTGAGCCAGTCATAGCGCTCGGCCAGCTTCGGGTTGGCCCGGTCGGCGGCGAACAGGAACTGGGTCAGGTCGTTGGTGCCGATCGACAGGAAGTCGACATTGGGCAGGATCAGGTCGAGCTGTTCGGCCAGCGCGGGCACCTCCAGCATCGCGCCGTAGCGCACCTCGATCGGCAGGCGGCGTCCGCGCGCGCCCAGCCAGGCGCGCTGCGCCTCGAACAGCGCCTTGGCCTCGTCGAACTCCCACGCCTCCGACACCATCGGGAACATGACGTGAAGGGTGCGCCCTGCCCCCGCCTCGATCAGCGCGCGCGCCTGCGCCTTCATCAGCCCGTCGCGCTCCAGCGCCAGACGCAGCGCGCGCCAGCCCATCGCCGGATTCTCCTCGTCCCCGGCGGGCGTGTTCAGATAGGGCAGCGCCTTGTCGCCGCCGATGTCGATGGTACGGAACACGACCGGCCGGTCGCCCGCCGCCTCCATCACGTCGCGGTACAGACGCTGCTGCCGCTCGCGCTGTGGCAGGGTGGCGGAGACGAGGAACTGGAATTCGGTGCGGAACAGCCCGATCCCGTCCGCCCCCGTGGTGTCGAGCGCGGCGGCATCGTCGCGCAGCCCGGCATTGACCATCAGCGTGACGCGGTGCCCGTCCTTCGTCACCGGCGGCACGTCGCGCAGGGCCGCGAACGCCGCGCGCCGCTTCTGGCGCAGCGCCAGCTTGGCCTCGAACGCCTCCTCCATCGCCGAGGTCGGACGGACCAGCACGCTGCCCTCCGTCACGTCGAGCAGCAGCTGGTCGCCCTCCGCGATCTGGCGCCGCACGTCGCTGACCCGGCCCAGCACGGGCACGCCCATCGCGCGCGCCACGATGATGACATGCGCGGTCAGCGACCCTTCCTCCAGGATCACGCCCTTCAGCCGCCGCCGGTCATATTCCAGCAGCTCGGCCGGGCCCAGATTGCGCGCGATCAGGATCGTGTCCTGGCGCAGGCCCAGCTGCGCCGCCGTCCCCATCTGGCCCGACACGATGCGCAGCAGCCGGTTGGACAGGTCCTCCAGATCGTGCATCCGGTCGGCGAGCAATGGATCGTCGATCTGGCGCATCCGCTGGCGCGTCCGCTGCTGCACCCGCTCGATCGCCGCCTCGGCGGTCAGGCCGCTGTCGATCGCCTCGTTGATCCGGCGCGCCCAGCCCTCGTCATAGGCGAACATCTTATAGGTCTCGATGACCTCGACATGCTCGCCCGCCACACCGAACTCGGCCTCGCGCGCCATGCGGTCGATCTGTTCGCGCATCTTGTCGAACGCGGCATAGACCCGGCGGCGCTCGGCATCGATGTCCTCGGCGACCGTATGCTCGATGACGATGCGCGGCTGATGATAGACCGCAAAGCCGCTGCCCATGCCGTCGACCAGCTTCTGTCCGCCCAGCCGGACCGACGCGGTCATCTGCGGCCGCGCCCCCGCCGCGCCCGTCGCGTCGATCAGCCCGGCATTGGCGATCAGCTCGGACAGGACCATCGCGACGGTCTGCAGCGCCTCGATCTCGACATCGGCATATTTGCGCGGCTCGCTATGCTGCACCGCCAGCACGCCCACCGCCCGCTCGCGCCGGATGATCGGCACGCCCGCAAAGCTGTGGAACCGGTCCTCGCCCGTCTCGGGCTTATAGGCGAAATCGGGATGGCTCGCGGCTTCGTCCAGGTTCAGCACCTCGACATCCTCGGCGATCGTGCCGACCAGCCCCTCGCCCAGCGCCAGCTTGGTGACGTGCACCGCCTCCTCGGCCAGCCCGCGCGTCGCGAACAGCTCCAGCACCCCTTCGCGCAGCAGATAGATGGAGCACACCTCGCTGCCGATCGCCTCGCCGATGATCTGGACCACCTGGTTCAGCTTGGCTTGGGCGGGCGCGCGCGACGCCATCACGTCGTGGAGGCGGACGAGGATCTCGCGGGCGGATGCGGCGGCCGAAACGGGCATGGCGACAGGGCTAACAGACGGCAGGCGGCGGTGTCATGCCCTAATATCGCAGCGCCGTGCCTTTTCCCGGTGGACGCGCCCCTCCCATATCGCCCAAGTGACTGATCCTCGTTATATTTTAGATATTTATCCGGAACAGCGCGGTGATCGGCCGGTTGCGATCCCACATCCATTGCACGGGAGATCATCATGCCCAAGGCCCTCCGCATCGCGCCTGCCCTTACCCTCGCGCTCGGCATCGCCGCCGCCCCCACTCCCGCCATGGCGCAGACCCCGCCACCCCCGCCCCCTGCCGCCGCCACGGCGAAGGCCCCCGATTATGTGAAGGCGGCGGGCATGAGCGATCTGTACGAGATCACCTCCAGCAAGCTCGCGCTGCAAAAGTCGCGCAATGCCGATGTCCGGCGATTCGCGCAGATGATGATCGACCACCACCAGCAGACGACCGCCGCCACCGTGCAGGCGGCGCGACAGGACGGCCTGAGGCCGACACCGCCCCGGCTGGGCGGGGCACAGGCTTCGATCGGCGAGCTGAACCGCGCTTCGGGCGATGCTTTCGACCGGCTCTATATCGGGCAGCAGATCCCCGCGCATCAGGCCGCGCTCGCGCTGCACCAGGGCTTCGCGGCGAATGGCGACAAGCCCGCGCTGAAGGCCAGCGCGCAAAGCGCCGTCCCGATCGTGCAGCAGCATATCCAGATGCTGCAACAGATGCCGCGCTAGGCGATGCGCCCGGCCAGCGCCGTCCGGTCGAGTTCGGCGACCGAACGGACGCCGGTCAGGGTCATGGCGACGCGCATCTCGCTGTCGATCAGGCGGAGGAGGTTGGCGACCCCGGCCTCCCCGTCCGCCGCCAGCGCATAGATGAAGGCGCGGCCCAGCATCACCGCATCCGCCCCCAGCGCCAGCATCCGCACCACGTCGAGCCCCGATCGGATGCCCGAATCGGCGAGCAGCCGGAGTTCGCCCTTCACCGCGTCGGCGATGGCGGGCAGGGCGCGCGCGCTCGACCGCACCCCGTCCAGCTGCCGCCCGCCATGGTTGGACACGACGATCCCGTCCGCGCCGAAGCGCACCGCGTCGCGCGCGTCCTCCGGGTCGAGAATGCCCTTGATGACGATCGCGCCCTTCCAGACATCGCGGATCCATTCCAGGTCGCGCCAGGCGATCGACGGATCGAAATTGGCCGCCAGCCAGCCGATATAGTCGGCCAGCGCGGTCGGCGCGCCGCGATAGGCCGAGATATTACCCAGGTCATGCGGCCGCCCGCGCAAGCCCACATCCCAGGCCCAGCGCGGATGCGTGACCGCCTGCACCATCCGGCGAAACGCGGCATTGGGCCCCGACATGCCCGAATGCGCATCGCGGTAACGCGCACCGGGCGTCGGCATGTCCACTGTGAAGACCAGGGTCGTCACCCCCGCCGCCTGCGCCCGCTCCAGCGCGTCGCGCATGAAGCCGCGATCCTTGAGCACGTAGAGCTGGAACCAGATCGGCGCAGCGGACGCCGCCCGCACTTCCTGGATCGCGCAGACCGAGACGGTCGACAGAGTGAAGGGAATGCCCTTGGCCGCCGCCGCGCGCGCCGCCTGCACCTCGCCGCGCCTGGCATACATGCCGGTCAGCCCGACGGGCGCCAGGACCACCGGCATCGCCATGCGGGTGCCGAACAGCTCGGTCTCCAGGCTGAGATCGGCGACGTCGCGCAGGACCCGCTGGCGCAGTTCGATCCCGGCCAGATCCTCGACATTGCGGCGCAGCGTATGCTCGGCATTCGCGCCGCCGTCGATATAATGGAACAGGAACGGCGGCAGCCGCCGGCGCGCGGCCTCCCGATAGTCGGTGGGGGCGGAGATGATCGTCACGCGGCAGCCTCTATCCCGGATGGCCCGGCACGCCCGAGCACGACGACTCGCTGACGGAGCCCTTGCCCGTTCCGTACACCGCACCGCCCCCACGACAAAAGCCCCAGCGGTGCGCGACGCGCATCGGCCGCGGTCAGGCAATCAATCCGAAATGTTCGATGGCGCACCCGACAGGATTCGAACCTGTGGCCTCTGCCTTCGGAGGGCAGCGCTCTATCCAGCTGAGCTACGGGTGCGTGGGCGAGCCGACTAGCATCGCCCGCCCGCACGCGCCAGCCCTTTTATGCCGCCACGGGCGCTTTTCCGGATTTGGCCGCAGGGGCGGGCGTCTTGGGGCGATAGGCGCACAGGTCCTCGACCGGGCAGCGCCAGCATTCGGGCCGCCGGGCCTTGCAGATATAGCGGCCGTGCAGGATCAGCCAGTGATGGGCATGGACGCGGAACGGCGCGGGCGTCGCCTTGTCCAGCTTGAGTTCGACCGCCAGCACCGTCTTGCCCTTGGCCAGCCCGGTGCGGTTGCAGACGCGGAAGATATGCGTGTCGACCGCGAAGGTTTCCTGCCCGAAGGCCACGTTCAGCACGACATTGGCGGTCTTGCGCCCCACGCCGGGCAGCCGCTCCAGCGCCGCGCGATCCTCCGGCACCTCGCCGCCATAATCGTCGACCAGCATCCGCGACAGGGCGATGACGTTCTTCGCCTTGGTGTTGAACAGGCCGATCGTCTTGATGTGCTGTTTCAGCCCATCCTCGCCCAGTTCGAGCATCTTTTGCGGCGTGTCGACCTCGGCGAACAAGGCGCGCGTCGCCTTGTTGACGCCGATATCGGTGGCCTGTGCGGACAGCGCGACCGCGACCACCAGCGTATAGGGGTTGCGGAACTCCAGCTCGGTCTCGGGATGCGGGTTCGCCTCCGCCAGCCGGTGGTAGAATTCGACGACGTCCGCCTTCTTCATGTCCGTTACAGGCCCAGCACGTCGCCCATGCGATAGCGGCCCGGCGCCTGCCCCGCGAGCCACAGCGCCGCGCGCACCGCGCCGCGCGCGAAGATGCTGCGGTCCTGCGCGAAATGGCCCAGCGTCACCCGCTCGCCCTCGCCCGCGAAGATCACCTCGTGATCGCCGATCACCGAGCCCCCGCGCAGGGCCGCCAGCCCGATCGTCCCCTCGGTCCGCGCGCCGACCAGCCCGGCACGGCCATCGACGCGCAGCTCGGACAGCGGATGCCCCCGCCCCGCCGCCGCCGCTTCGCCCAGAAGGAGCGCGGTGCCCGATGGCGCATCGACCTTGTGCCGGTGGTGCATCTCGGTGATCTCGATATCCCAGTCGCTGCCCAGCCGCGCCGCCGCCTCGCGCACCAGATTGGCGAGCAGCGTGATGCCGAGCGAGGTGTTGCCGGTCTGGAGCACCGCGATGTCCGCCGCCGCCGCGTCGATCGCGACATGCTGCGCGGGCGACAGGCCGGTGGTACCAATCACGATCGGGGTGCGCGCCGCGCGGGCGGCCGCCAGATGCGCGTCGAGCGCGCCCGCAATCGAGAAGTCGACCAGCACATCGGCCGCCTTGGCCAGCGCGTCTGGGTCGTCGCGCGAGTCGCACCCGCCCGCGAGCGTGGCGCCCTCGCCCTCGATCAGGTCGGCGATGGCGCGGCCCATGCGCCCGGCGCTGCCATAGATGCCGATGGCGGTCATGCGGGGGCCTTTAGCGACAGGAGAGTGCGGGTGGTCATGCGGATTTCCTTGGCACAGGTCCGGGCGAGTGGAAACCGGCGGTTAGCGATCGCAGAACCGATCAACGATCATTTGTGCGGCGGGTCGCGCAAAATTTTATTGCCAATCCGTCCGCCGAGCCGATGCTATGATCTGTGATGCAGAGCCGGTACTGCTCGGAATAGCGACGGGGACGAACAATCTTGCACCGCGCGATAAGGATGCTGATGATCGCAGTGCTGCCCCTGCCGCTCATCGCCTGTGGGAAACGCGAGATGCCCCCAACCGCAGAACAACTCCACGCCGAGCAGCAGCGATCCACCTATGGTCCCACGAGTGATTGGCGGCTCTCCGACGCGACGTGGTCGCGTTCCACTCAAAAAATGCGCGATCGGGCCTATCTGTTCTGTTGGCAAAAGCGACGTGGTGATCCACAATGTCCGCCGTCACAGGATTTCGCACTCATCCTGGCCAATCATGCCGAAAGCAATGCGCGCGCCGCTGTCCGCGGCGAGAGACCTGGCATGCCCTTTTTCGATGCGATCCGTCAGCGTCCCGATGCCTACATCGCAGCCCGACAACACTGCATGATAGTCTATCAGGATGGAGGAGCGGCCGATGCCCGGAGTCTGGGACCATGCCTTACCAACGCCGTGGGCGGCGATTATTTCGGCATCGTGCCTGTACCATGAAAAGGCTCTCCGGGCATTTCGACGCTCCTGCCGCCAAAGGCTTCGCGATGAGTGGCATCCTGTTGATCGCCGCACTGAAAACGACCTCTTGTACCGTTAAGGCTGGATCGTTTCACCCAGGCAATGGCAAGGACTCTCTTTCAGATGACCGTGATCCCGAACATCGTCATCCTGACCGGCGCAGGCATCTCTGCGGAGTCCGGCATCGCCACCTTTCGCGGCCCCGGCGGATTGTGGGAAGGGCACCGGGTCGAGGATGTGTGCACGCCCGAGGCGCTCGCCGCCGATCCGAACCTCGTCCACCTTTTCTATGATCGGCGGCGGGCGGCGCTGGCCGATGTCGTGCCCAATGCGGCGCATGCAGCGCTGGCGCGGCTGGATCGGGCGTGGTCGGGCGAGTTGCTGATCGTCACGCAGAATGTCGATGACCTGCACGAGCGCGCGGGCGCGGTGCGGCTGCTCCACATGCACGGCGCGTTGAAGCAGGCTCTATGCGCGGGCTGCGGGGAGCGGTTCGACTGGCAGGGCGATCTCCCACCCGGCACCGCCTGTCCCGCCTGCGCCACGCGTGCGCTTCGCCCCGACATCGTGTTCTTCGGCGAGATCCCCTATCACATGGACCGGATCGAGGCGGCGCTGGCCGAGGCCGATCTGTTCGTGTCGATCGGCACCTCGGGCGCGGTCTATCCCGCCGCCGGGTTCGTGCGGATGGCGCGGGAATATGGCGGGGCGACGCTGGAGCTGAACCTCGATCGTTCGGAGGGAAGCGGCTGGTTCGACGAAAGCCGCCTCGGGCCGGCGGGGCAGCTGGTGCCCGAATGGGTCGAACAGATGCTCAGCCGGTGACGGGTACGATGACCTCGCGGGCGCGGGGGCCGAGCCGTTCGACCGCCGGAGCCTGAAGCCCCCGCGCCGTCACCAGGACGCCAAAGGCGCGCGGATCGGGCTTGTTGAAGAGCAGCGGCTGGCCCAGCGCATCGGCGACCCCGGCCCCCGCCTCGGACGCGATCAGCGCGGCGGCGGCGATGTCCCATTCATTGCCCCAGCGCAGCGTGGCGACCAGATCGGCTTCGTCGGCGGCGACCATCGCGATGCGCAGCGCGATCGAATTGGGCTTGAAGACGGCGACCAGGTCGCGATCGGCCTTGGGCAGCGCATCGACCGGCACCCGCGCACCGGGCATCTGGCGGCAATAGCCCGCACTCAGCGCGCGCCCGTTGCGCGTCGCGCCCTGCCCCGCCTGCGCCAGCCACAGCTCGCCGCGCGCGGGGGCGGCCAGCACGCCGATTACCGGCCGCCCGTCCTCGACCAGCGCGACCGACACCGCCCAGCCCTCGCGCCCCCGGATATAATCGCGCGTGCCGTCGATCGGATCGACCACCCAGACCCGGCGCGCGGCCAACCGGTCGGGCTTGTCCGCCGTCTCCTCGGACAGCCAGCCCGCATCGGGGACCAGCGCGGTCAGCCGGGCATGGAGCATCCGGTCGACGTCCAGATCGACCTCGCAAACCGGGCTGCCGGGGGTCTTTTCCCATTGGCGGAAATCGGTGCGCCAGCGGGCGAGCGCCATCGCCGCCGCCTCGCGCGCCGCCGCCACGACCGCCGGGATCAGGTCCCGGGCGGGGATCGGGTCAGCCGCCGGCAACCGTCATTCCATCGATGCGCAGCGTGGGCACATTGACGCCGTAGCGGAACTCCAGATCATGGGCCGGGGTCATGGCGAGGAACATATCCTTCAGATTGCCTGCCACGGTGAACTCCGCAACCGGCTCCGCGATCCGCCCGCCGACGATGCGAAAGCCCGCCGCGCCCCGGCTATAGTCGCCGGTCACCGGATTGACCCCGCTGCCGATCAGCTCGGTCACATAGACGCCGTCGGCGATGTCGCCGATCAGCGTGTCGACCGGCACCCGGCCCGCCGCCATATAGAGGTTGCTGGTCGAGACGCCCGGCGCGCCCGCCGTGCCGCGCGCGGCATGGCCGGTCGGCTCCAGCCCCAGCTGCCGCGCCGAGGCGGAATCGAGCAGCCAGGTCTCCAGCACCCCGTCCTCGACGATCGCGGTCGGCGACACCGCCAGCCCCTCGCCATCGAAGGGGCGCGAGCGCAGGCCGTGCGGGCGGTGCGGATCGTCCTCGATACGGATGCCCTCGGCCATCACCCGCTCGCCCAGCCGGTCGAGCAGGAAGCTGGTCCGCCGCGTGATCGCCGCCCCCGCGATCGCCGAGACGAGATGCCCGACCAGCGACGATCCGACGCGCGGATCGAACACCACCGGCATCGCACCGCTCGCCAGCTTGCCGGGGTTCAACCGCGCCACGGTCCGCTCGCCCGCGCGCGTGCCGATCGCCTCGGGGCTTTCGAGCAGGCGACGCAGGCGCGCGCCGTGATGCGCATAATCGCGCTGCATGCCCGCGCCCTCGCCCGCCACGACGCTGACCGACAGGCCATAGCCGGTGGCGGCATAGCCCGCCGCGAATCCATGGCTGGTGGCCAGCGCGGTGACGATGCGCGAGGCGGAGGCGCCGCCGCCTTCGGAATTGGTCACGCCCGGCACCGCGCGCGCGGCCTCCTCGGCGGCGAGCGCGGCGGCGCGCAGCGCCTCGGGCGCGACCTCGCCGCCATCGTCCAGGTCGAGCATCGGTGGCGCGCCGTGCAGCAGCCGCTCCTCGGGCGCCAGGCCCGCCCAGCGATCCTCCGGCGCCTCGCGCGCCATCGCGACCGCGCGTTCGACCGCGCGGTCCATCGCATCGCCCGACAGGTCCGAGGTCGAGACGCTGGCCGAGCGCCGCCCGACGAACACGCGCAGCCCCAGCTCCTCGCTCTCCGACCGGCCGACATCCTCCAGCGTGCCCAGCCGTACCGACACCTCCAGCGCGGCATCGGCGGCGAAGATGGCGTCGGCGGCATCGGCTCCGGCGGCACGGGCGCGGGCGACGATATCGGCGGCCCGGTCGCGGGCCTGTTCGGGGGTCAACATGCCACAGGACTTAAGGGCGCATGCGCGGCGATGCCAGTCCCCACGAACCCGCGCCCCGTCAGCCGGCCCGCGCCAGCGCCAGTACCGGGCGCGACGCGGCGGCGGGCGCCCGGACCGCCGATCCGTCCCCGCGCGTCAGCCGGAACTGCGCCACCTCGCGCGCCAGCCCCTCGGCCTCCGCCGCCAGATGGCGCGCGGCGGCATGGGCCTGTTCGACCATGGCGGCATTTTGCTGGGTCGATCCGTCCATGTCGGCGACCGCGAGATTCACCTGTTGCAGCCCGGTCGCCTGGCGCTGCGCCGAGGTCGCGATCTCGGCGACTAGCCCGGCAATCTCCTCAATCCGTACCGAAATCGCCTCCAGCGCGCGCCCCGCCTCGCTGACCAGCCCGACACCCGTGCCGATCTGCGACGACGAGGTCTGGATACGCTCCTTCACATCCTTAGCGGCGTCGGCCGAACGCTGGGCGAGCGCGCGCACCTCGCTGGCGACGACGGCAAAGCCCTTGCCCGCATCGCCCGCGCGCGCCGCCTCCACCCCGGCGTTCAGCGCCAGCAGGTTCGTCTGGAACGCGATGCCGTCGATGACCGTGATGATCTCGGAAATCTCGCCCGACGAGCGTTCGATCGCCCCCATGGCATCGACCGCGCGGCGGACGACCTTGCCCGATTCCCGGGTGTCGCGGTGCGCGGCGGTGACCGCCGCGTTGACGCGCGTCGCACCCCCGGCCGTCTCGCGGACCCCGGTGGTGATCTCGTCCATCGCCGCCGCCGTCTCCTCCAGGCTGGCCGCCTGCTGCTCGGTACGCTGCGACAGGTCGTCGGACGCCGAGCGGACCTCCGTCGCCCCCGTCCTGACATGACCCGCCGCCGCCGCGACGCGCGACAGCGTCTGGGTCAGCCGCTCCATCGTCGCGTCGAAGGACAAGGCCAGCCCGCGATATTCCACCGGCAGCGTGTTCCCGATCCGGTGCGTCATATTGCCTTCGCCCAGCTGGTCGAGCGCGCAGGCCAGTTCGCGCACCACAATTTCCTGCTTGTCGGCGTTGGTCCGTTGCGCCTGCGCGGCGACGCGGAAGACCTCGACCGCCGAGACCATGGTGCCGATCTCGTCAGTGCGCTCGCCCCCGTCGAGCGCCAGCGCCAGATCGCCGCCCGCCATCCGGCGCATCGCATCGGCGGTCGCCCCGACCGGCCCCAGCACGCGGCGCATGAGATAGACCAGCCCACCCGCCAGCAGCGCGGCGATGACCAGGCTCAGCGCCACCAGGATCGCGATCGTGCTGTGCAGCGACGTCAGGCTGGCATCGGTCACGCGCCCCTGTGCCCGGGTAACGGACGCGACCAGCGTGTCGATGTCGCGGCGATGCGCGGCATAGGCCTGGGTCAGCCGGGCATAGCTCGCCTTGGCCGCGGCGCGGTCACCGCGCTGGATGGCGGGGATCGTCACATCGTCCAGCTCGGTCCAGAAGCGGTCGGCGTGACGCGCCGCCTGGTCGACGAGCAGCGGCTTCAGCCCGTCGCCGATCGCCGAGCGCTGCCAGCGCGCGATGCTCGCCCGGAAATCCTTCTCCAGCATGGCCAGCGCGGCCCGGCGCCGGGGCAACGTTTCCGGATGCTGGACGAGCAGCGTCGCCTCCAGATAGGGTTCAATGATATAGGCGGGTGGCGGCAGGATATCCGCCTGGAGATCGCTGATCTCCTGATTGGCGTCGGCCAGGGGGCCACCGATCCGGATGCGGTCAATCTCGAACCCGGTCACGACCCCGCCCACGACCAGTATGGCCATTATGGACAGGCCGCCCGTTCGGCACTTTTCTTTGATATTCAAGAGATTGGCTCCTCATCCTTTCTCCTGATACCAATCAAAACTTAAGATATGTTGTTTCGGCGGTTCAACGACTGCTCATTCCGGGCAACTCCGTCGGCCCGCCTTTCTCAGACCGGGGCCGCATCCGCGCCCGCGCCGTAATGATGCCAGGTGAAGATCGCCAAGGCGCTGCGATGGGGGCGAAACGCCTCCGCCAGAGCACGCACCTGCTTTTCCGAGGGCCGCGTGTCGTGGCCCAGGATCCGCCCCATCTCGATCTGCACCGCCAGATCCCCGGCGGGCCAGATATCTGTCCGCCCCTCGGCAAACAGCAGATAGACCTCCGCCGACCAGCGGCCGATGCCCTTCACCGCGACCAGTTGCGCGATCGCCTCTTCGTCATCCTCGGGCAGATTGGCCAGATCGAGGCGGCCGCTCGTCACCTCTTCGGCCAGGCTGCGCAGATAGCCCGCCTTCTGGCGCGAGATGCCCGCACCCCGCAGTGCTTCGTCGGTGACGCCGTGCATCCGAGTCGGATCGGTCGCATCGCCCAGCAATTCGTGCAGCCGCCGCCAATGCGCATCCGCCGAGGCGACCGAGACCTGCTGGCCCAATATGGTGCGGACCAGCGTGGCGTATCCGCGCGCGCGGATACGCGGCTCGGGATAGCCGATGCGCGCCACGGCCGCGGCGATGGCGGGCTCGGCGGCGGCCAGCGCGTCGAGACTTTCGCGAATCTGTTCGGCGCTCAGCCCCATGATGCTTGATCCGCGCGTTCAGGCCCGGCAGAGGCGCTTTCGACATCAGGGCCGACAAGGAGAATGGACATGCCCAAGCTTATCGTCGTGACCCGCGACGGGGAAGAACGCGAAATCGACGGCGAGGCCGGTCTGTCGGTGATGGAAGTCATCCGCGATGCAGGCGTCGACGAATTGCTGGCGCTGTGCGGCGGGTGCTGCTCGTGCGCGACCTGCCATGTCCATGTCGATCCCGAATTCGCCGGCACGCTGCCCGCGATCGGGCCGGACGAGGACGATCTGCTCGATTCGACCAGCGAGCGCGACGCGACCTCGCGGCTGTCGTGCCAGTTGCCCTTCGGCGCGGCGCAGGACGGGATGCGGGTGCGGATCGCGGCGGAGGACTGACGGCGCATCGCGCGTGAACGTCGAGGGCGGGGTTTCGGCCCCGCCTTTTTTTGTTTCGCGCGGAGACGCGGAGGCGCGGAGATGATGGGTTTGGCCGCGAGGCCATTCCATCCCCTCAGCCGTCGCAAAGTCTGCCGGTCGTGATGGCGGGCTTCGATCACCCGGAGCCGGACATCTCCGCGTCTCCGCGTGAAACCCGTGGCCTTCGACTTCGCTCAGGCTGAACGGAGTTTGGGGATCATAGCCACCCATACCAACATCCGTTCAGCCTGAGCGCAGTCGAAGGCCACGCTCCGCCGTCGACAACGATCCGCTCCGCGCGCAAAAAAAGGCGGCAGGACCAGCCCCGCCGCCCCGAAATATCACCGCGCCGCCACCGCGTAGAGGGCGATCGCCGCCGCGTTGGAGACGTTCAGGCTCTCCACCTTCGGGCTGATCGGCAGCTTGGCGAGTTCGTCGCAATGCGCCTCGGTATTCTGGCGCATCCCCTCGCCCTCGGCGCCCAGCACGATGCAGATGCGCTGCGTGCCCATCGCCTCGGCCAGCGTCTGGTTCGCATGGCCGGTCAGGCCGATCCGCCAGAAGCCCGCCTCCGCGATCTCCTCCAGCGCGCGGGCGAGGTTGACGACGCGAATCCACGGCACCGTCTCCAGCGCCCCGCTGGCCGAACGCGCGACCGTGCCCGATTCGGGCGGCGCATGCCGGTCCTGGGTCACGATCCCCAGCGCGTCGAACGCGGCGGCCGAGCGCAGGATCGCGCCGACATTGTGCGGATCGGTCACCTGGTCGAGCACGACCAGCGGCCGCCGGTCGTCCTGCCCCTCGTGCAGCAGATCGCCCAGCCACATGTCCTCCAGCGGATCGACCTCCGCCACCAGGCCCTGGTGCGGCGCGTCGGCGGGGACCAGGCGGCCCAGATCGGCCACATCGGCATAGGTGATCGGCACCACCGGCGGCAGGTCGAGCGCGGCCAGCGCCTCGCGCGTGCCCCAGATCTTGCGCACGGTGCGGTTGGGGTTGGCGAGCGCCGCCGTCACCGCATGCCGCCCCCAGAAGCGCGGGCGGTTGGAAGAAGCCTGGCTGGGGCGATGTCCTCGGCGTGCCATCAGTCGTCGGTATCCGTATATGCAAAGGGGTTGGTCGATGCCGGTTGGGTCGGCACCGGCGGACGCGGCAACGCCTTGTCCGCATTCGCCGCCGCGAGCAAGACCCCCGCGAGCACGACCGAGGCCTGGCGCATGTCCTCGCCCTTCAAATGATCGAAGGTATCGGCCGAGCTGTGATGGATGCGGCTGCCATAGTCCAGCGGGTCCTGGATGAACTGGAACCCCTGTACGCCGACCGCCTGCATGAAGACATGGTCGGTGCCCCCCGTCGTCCGCTGGACGACATTGCCCGCCCCCATCGAGGCATAGGGTGACAGCCATTCCTTCAGCATCGGCACCGCCGCCGGGTTGTTCTCGGCATAGAGCCCGCGCAGCTTGCCCGAGCCGTTGTCGATGTTGAAGTACGCCGCCAGATCACCGTAACCCGGCTTGGGCGTGATCGGCCAGCGATTCGTCCAGCCATAATAGCGCTTCAGGCCCGTCTGCGGCGCATCGCCCGGCCGCCCGCGCGTCGCCAGATGCTGCTCGACATAGGCCATCGAGCCGAGAATCCCCTGCTCCTCGCCCGACCAGAGCGCGAAGCGGATGGTGCGCCGGGGCCGCTGTCCCGTGGCGGCCAGGATGCGCGCGGCCTCCATCACCATCGCGCTGCCCGCCGCATTGTCCGCCGCGCCGTCGCCCGCGACCCAGCTATCGAGGTGCGCGCCCGCCATCACATAGCCCGCCTTGGGATCGGTGCCGGGAATTTCGGCGATGATGTTATAGGCGTTCTCGTCGCTGTCGTCGTACCGCACGTCGCTCAGCACCTCGATGGTGGGCGCGGGACCGACCTTGGCGAGCCGCGCGAGGCGGCGATAATCCTCGGCGGCCAGCTCGATCCCCGGCACCGCGGGCGTCTCACCGCGTCCGAACAGATAGCCCTCGCCGTGGAGCAGCTTGCCGTCGCGATAGCTCTGCGTGACATAGGCGACCGCGCCCTCGGCCTTCAGAAAGGCGTCGAGCTTCTGCGCGAAGTCCAGCCGCTTCATCCGGCGATCGGCGCTTTCGGGATCATGCTCGGGCTGGACGTAGAGGTCGAGCTTGGCGATGTCCTCGCCCGACAGGCGGCGGAAGGGCGCGGTGCCGGGTTCGTCGCCGGTGCCGGGCAGCGACACCATCACGATCTTGCCGCGCAACTGGCCCCGGAACTTGTCGAAGTCGCGCTCACGCTTCATCGGCGCGACGATCACCGGGGCGGTGACCGCGCCGTTGGTGGCGGGCGTCCAGGCGATGGGGATCGCGGTCAGCTGCAACGGGCGGGGCGAGACCATCCGCACGCTCGCCCGCTCGATCGACCAGCCGCGCCCGAAGGCGAAACCTTCCTTATGAACGTTCTTCAATCCCCATTTGGCGAATTGCCCGGCGGTCCAGGCTTCGGCGGTGCGCATCGCGGGGCTGTTGGTCATGCGCGGGCCGATCACGTCGGTCAGATGCTGGGCGGTCTGCATCGCCTGGCTGTGATTCATGCCCTCGTCGATGATCCGGTTGGCGGCGGCACGATCCTGGGCGGAGGCGGCGGTGACGGGCAACAGGGCGGCCGCCGCGACGGCGGCGAGCAGGGAAACGCGCATCGAAATGAAAACCCCCAGGTAACTGATATGGGACAGAGGCTATGTCCCGGTCCCGGGCGATGCAAGCGAGTGATCGCACATTCCGGCCAAAAAACCCGCAAAACGGCGTTGACAGCCGTGCTTTGCTTCGGCATTTGGCGCGCCTCGCTCCGATGGAGTGACACCCCGGAAGGGTGGCCGAGTGGTTAAAGGCAGCAGACTGTAAATCTGCCCGCGTGAGCGTACACTGGTTCGAATCCAGTCCCTTCCACCATCCCCGCCGATCGGCTAGGGTCGATAGCGGCGCCGGATCCGAGCGGGTATAGCACAATGGTAGTGCAGCAGCCTTCCAAGCTGAATACACGGGTTCGATTCCCGTTACCCGCTCCATTTTCCCTGATCGTGCACCTGATCGTGCATCAGCCTAACATTCTGAATAATTTGCCGCTCGCTGCTTGACGTTGACGTAAAGGGCCGCCACTCCGCCCGTTCACCGGGACGAGAGGATTTGCGCCATGGCATCGGTCAATTTCGACATCCCCCACGAGCTGGGCCATGCCGAGGCGCGCCGCCGGATCGAGCGGGGCCTGCCCAAGCTGGAATCCAAGATTCCCGGCGGCGGACAGGTTTCCTCGGAATGGGTCGCCGACGACCGGCTAATGCTGACCATCATCGCGATGGGACAGACGGTGAAGGCCGATATGGCGGTCGCCGACCGTGCGATCACCGGCACCGTCACCATCCCGATGATGCTGTCGATGATGGCGGGCCCGATCGGCGAGTTCGTGAAGACCAGCGCCGAAAAGATGCTGGCCAAGGGCTGATCGCCCGAAAGGTTCCTCCGCGAATTCGGTGACGGGCAGCCCCGTGGCGGGGCAGCACTTCCCCCTTGCCCGACCGCGCACGACACGCCACCATTTCGCGGACATGCCTACCCTTCCCGCCGTCGCCACCATCGCCCAGACCATCCAGCTGTCGCTGGCCCCCGTCTTCCTGCTCGCCGCCATCGGGCAGTTGCTGAACGTCCTGGCGGGGCGGCTGGCGCGGGTGATCGACCGGGCGCGCGGGCTGGAGATGATGATCCATAAGATCGATCACGGCCCCGACCTGCTGCGCCACAAATGGGAGTTGCGGCTGCTCGACCGGCGCATGTCGATCATCAACGCCGCGCTGTTCCTGGCGGTGTCGAGCGCGGTCATGGCCTGCATCGTGATCGCGGTGCTGTTCATCGCCAATCTCGGCAAATTCCATATCGGCACCTGGATCGCGCTGGCCTTCATCCTGTCGGTCAGCCTGCTGACGCTGTGCCTGATCGCCTTCATGGTCGAGGTGCGGATTTCGCTTCGCGCGATCCATGTCCGCAAGGAGATACTGGATTGATCGCCGAGCGTCGCGCGCTGCAGGCGGTGGTTGCGATCGCCTGTCTGGTGCCGCTGTCGATCGGGGGGATCAGCGTCGTCAGGGGGCCCGGCTGGCTGGGCCATGCGCCGTCGATCCCGGCCGATCTCGACAGCCAGTTCCGCTATGTCTCGGGCATCTTCCTGGGCCTGGGGCTCGCCTTCGTCACCTGCGTGCCCGCGATCGAGCGCAAGGGCGCGCGCTTCCGCCTGCTGGGCGCGCTGGTGATCGCGGGCGGCATGGCGCGGGCACTGTCCTGGGCGATGGTCGGCGCGCCCTCGACCGGCCATCGCTTGGGGCTGGCGATGGAACTGGGCGTCGTCTCGCTGCTGATGCTGTGGCAGGTCCGCGTCGCACGCCGCCATCGCTGATCGCGCCGCAGCGTCGCGATACGGGCCGGCGGCCGCGCGACGACCGCCCCGTTCCACGCCGACGGGTCAGAGCGACGCCATCGCCCCCGGCTTCAACAGATCGAGGATCGCCGCCGTCGTCGCCACCGCGCCGGTCACGATCGAGGGCTCGGGCGCGATCCTGAACTGGGGCGAGTGGTGCGACGCGATCGCGGGCCCGCCCGCCTTCGCCGCCGCCAGCGCCGCAGCGGGCGTGCCGCCGACCGACAGATAATAGCCGCGCACCCCGCTGTCCGGCTGGACCAGATAGGCGAAGTCCTCCGCCCCCATCCCCTTCTGCTCGAACGGCGTGACATGATCCGCCCCGAAGGTCGCCGCCATCACCGCGTTCAGCCTTTTGGCCAGCGCGGCGTCGTTGATCGTGGTCGGCGTCCCCTCGGTCACGGTCACGACCGGCATCTTGTCCTCGGGCATGCCGTTCATCTCGCCCACCCCGCGCGCGACCCGCTTGATGCCCGCCAGCAGCCGCGCCCGCTCCGCCTCGTCATTGGCACGCACCGTCACCTGGAGCTTGGCCTGGTCCGAGATGATGTTGTGCTTCAACCCGGCATGGAAGGAGCCGACCGTGATGACGCCGGGCTTGAGCGGCTGCTGCTCGCGGCTGATCAGCCCCTGGAGCGCCACGACCAGTTGCGAGGCCATATAGACCGGGTCCTTGCCCATATGCGGGCTCGCCCCATGCGCGCCGATGCCGGGCACGGTGATGTCGACCGAATCGGACGAGCTGTATTGGATGCCCTCCGACGCCGACACCGTGCCCGCCGCGCGCTCGGCATCGACATGGAAGGCGACCGCATAATCGGGTTTGGGGAAGCGGCTATAGAGGCCGTCCGCCACCATCGCCTTGGCCCCGCCGACGCGTTCCTCGGCGGGCTGGACGATGAAGACCACCGTGCCCCGCCAACGATCCTTGAGCGCCGCCAGCCGCCGCGCGGTCGCGACCATCGCGGTGATGTGCGTGTCATGGCCGCAGGCGTGCATCACCGGCGCCTCCACCCCGTCCACGCCCACCTGTCGCACGGTCGAGGCATTGGCGAGCCCGGATTTCTCCTCGACCGGCAAGCCGTCCATATCGGCGCGCAGCAGCACGACCGGCCCCGCGCCGTTCTTCAGGACGCCGACCACGCCGGTCCCGCCGACCTTCTCGGTCACGACCATGCCCGGCACCGCGCGCAGCTCGGCGGCCATGCGCGCGCCGGTCTTCACCTCGCGAAAGGACAGTTCGGGGTTGCGGTGGAACCAGTCCCAGAGCTTGCCCAGGTCGCGGTCGTAATCCGCCTTCACCGCGGCGGCATAATCGGGCTCGGCAAAGGCCGGTGCGGCGGTCAGCAGAAGCGCGGCGGCGATGACGTGGCGCATGGATTCCCCTTTTTCGCGATTTTGCCGGATGCTAACCCAGATCGACGGGTGACGAAACGGGAACAGATACCCATATTCGCACCCATGGCGATCCAGATCCGCACCACCCTCGACGAGCCCGAAACCGGGGTCAGCTTCATCCCCCACCGCCCGTCGCGCCCCGAAAAGGCCGAAGGCGGCAAGCGGTTCGAGCTGGTGACGGACTATACGCCGAACGGCGACCAGCCCGCCGCGATCCGCGAACTGACCGCGGCGGCGCGCGCGGGCGACAAGGACCAGGTGCTGCTGGGCGTCACCGGATCGGGCAAGACCTTCACCATGGCGAAGGTGATCGAGGAGTTGCAGCGCCCCGCGCTGATCCTGGCGCCCAACAAGATTCTGGCGGCGCAGTTGTACGGGGAGTTTAAGAACTTCTTCCCCAACAATGCGGTCGAATATTTCGTCAGCTATTACGACTATTACCAGCCCGAAGCCTATGTGCCCCGGTCCGACACCTATATCGAGAAGGAAAGCTCGATCAACGAGTCGATTGACCGGATGCGCCACTCGGCGACGCGCGCGCTACTGGAGCGCGACGACGTCATCATCGTCGCCTCGGTATCGTGCCTTTACGGTATCGGCTCGGTCGAAACCTATTCGGCGATGATCTTCGATTTGAAGAAAGGTCAGAGCGTCGACCAGCGCGAGATCATCCGCAAGCTCGTCGCGCTTCAGTATAAGCGCAACGACGCCGCCTTCATGCGCGGCAATTTCCGGGTGAAGGGCGACAATCTCGAAATCTTCCCCTCGCACTATGAGGATTCGGCCTGGCGCGTCTCGTTCTTCGGCGACGAGATCGAGGAGATTGTCGAGTTCGACCCGCTGACCGGCAAGAAGGTCGCGCATCTCAACTCGGTGCGCATCTACGCCAACAGCCACTATGTGACGCCCGGCCCGACGATGAAGCAGGCGGTCGAAGCGATCAAGTTCGAGCTGGCCGAGCGGCTGAAGGAATTGGAGATCGAGGGCAAGTTGCTGGAACGCCAGCGGCTGGAGCAGCGCACCAATTTCGACCTGGAGATGATCGCCGCCACCGGCAGTTGCAACGGCATCGAGAATTACAGCCGCTTCCTGACCGGCCGCCTGCCCGGCGAGCCGCCGCCCACGCTGTTCGAGTATCTGCCCGAAAACGCGGTTCTGTTCGTCGACGAGAGCCATGTCACCATCGGCCAGATCAACGGCATGTCGCGCGGCGACCATAGGCGCAAGATCACGCTGGCTGAATATGGCTTTCGCCTGCCGTCGGCGATCGACAACCGGCCGCTGCGGTTCAACGAATGGGACGCGATGCGCCCGCAGACGGTGAGCGTCTCGGCCACGCCCGGCAATTGGGAGATGGAGCAGACCGGCGGCGTCTTTGTCGAACAGGTCATCCGCCCCACCGGGCTGATCGACCCGCCGGTCGAGATCAAGCCGGTCGAGGAACAGGTGCAGGACCTGATCATCGAGGCGCGCAAGACGACCGAACTCGGCTATCGCACCCTCGTCACCACGCTGACCAAGCGGATGGCGGAAGACCTGACCGAATATATGCACGAGGCGGGGATCAAGGTTCGCTACATGCACTCCGATGTCGAGACGCTGGAGCGTATCGAGCTGATCCGCGACCTGCGCCTGGGCGTGTACGACGTGCTGATCGGCATCAACCTGCTGCGCGAGGGGTTGGACATTCCCGAATGCGGGCTGGTCGCTATCCTTGACGCGGACAAGGAAGGGTTCCTGCGGTCCGAGACCTCGCTGATCCAGACGATCGGGCGCGCGGCACGCAATGTCGACGGCCGCGTGATCCTGTATGCCGACCGGATCACCGGATCGATGGAACGCGCCATGTCGGAGACGTCACGGCGTCGCGAGAAGCAGATGGCCTATAATGCCGAACATGGCATCACGCCGCAGACGATCCGCCGCCAGATCGGCGACATCATCGCGCATGTCGCCAGCGGCGATCAGGTGACCGTGCCGATCGATGAGGACCGTCCGCACATGGTCGGTCACAATCTGCGCGCCTATATCGAGGAACTCGAAAAGAAGATGCGCAAGGCCGCCGCCGACCTCGAATTCGAGGAAGCAGGCCGATTGCGCGACGAGATCCGGCAGCTCGAGAATGAGGAACTGGGCCTGCCCGTCCATGAGCAGAAGGCCCCGATCATGGGCCGCTCCAACGAGGGCAAGCCGGGAACCCGCAAGACGCGGTTCGGCAAGAGCAAGAAGTTCGCCAGCGGGCGCAAGGCGAACTGATCGAAGGGGCAACCGCCCCATGTGAACTCCCCATGAGGCACGCATCCCGCTTTCCCAAACCCGCCCCTCCCGCAAGCGGGAGGGGATGGGGGAGGGCCCGCACCGCAAGGGCTCAGGGTCGGAGCTGTTCGCGACCCCAACGCGGTTACGGCAGGGACCCCAGGCCGCGTCAGGGCCGATCGATACTCAGTAATGCCTCCTCTCCCTCGCCCCTCGCAGAGGGGAGAGGGTTGCGCAGACTTGGTCTTTGCGAAAGCAAAGGCTTAGTCGGAGCTGGGTGAGGGGTGGCGCTCGCTTGGCGAGCGCGCGAGCCTCTGGACTCGCTCGCCCAAGCTGGACCTGTTTGGCCTAAGCCCCTCCCCAACCCCTCCCCCTGCCGGGAGAGGGGCTATCGGGTCACGCGGGGCGAAAGGCGTCGGGGCGTATCGATGGCTATTATTCGGGAATTCGGACAAGGCGAACGCCTGCGGGAAACCCCGCAAACCGAGCCTCCACCTCTCACCCCAGGTCGAGATTCTCCGTCGTCACGCCATAATAGCCCGCGACTCGGTCGGCATAGGCCTGGTCGAAGATCGGCGCGTTGTTGGCCCAGCTCGGACCGCCTTCCAGCAGGCGGCGGTCGACGGTGATGACATATTGGTCGTTCACCGGATCGAACTGCAACAGGCTGAATGGCACCGGGTAGAAGCTCTTGCCCATGCCCAGGAACCCGCCCAGCGCCAGCACCGCATGCGTCGCGCGGCCCGATCGCTTGTGGACCATGAAGGAATAGACGCTGCCGATCGTGTCGCCGTCGCGGCTCTCCAGCTTCAGCGTGCCCGCGACATTGGACTGGACCAGGATCAGGGTCGGCGTATCGTGATCGGCCATTCTTAACCTCCGTTTATCGCCCTTCAAACCCGCCAGGGCGAGGCCGGGTTCCGGTGCCCGCCGCAACGGCACGGCCTGCCGCAGCACGGGGTTGAGCGATAGTTGATGCTCGCCCATAGGCTGGGGGCAATGCGTCGCTTGTCCCTTGCCCCCCTCGCCACGACGATGGTCGCGGCGGCCGCCCTGTCGGGCTGTATCCCCGCCACCCGCCCCGAGGCCGCTCCGCCGGTCCGTCACACGCCCCGCCCGGCCCCGCAGCCGCCCGCACCGCGTCCCGTGCTGGGCTCCGACTGGCGCGACTGGCCGCTGACGCCCGGCGACTGGCGCTATCGGCGCACCGCGCAAGGGTCGACCGCGGTGTTCGGTACGGCGGGGGTCACCCGGCTGGCGCTGACCTGCGATCCGCGCACCCGCCAGATCAGGCTGGACCGCCCCGCCTCGGTCGCCGGGAGCATCACCGTCCGCACCTCCAGCACGACCAAGACACTGACCGCGCGCGCCGTCGCGACGGGGGCGGAAATCCTGCTGCCCGCCGCCGACCCGCTGCTCGACGCCATGGCGTTCAGCCGGGGGCGGTTCACGATGGAACAAGCGGGCCAGGTGCCACTCGTCATTCCCGCCTATGCCGAGATCGGACGCGTGATCGAGGATTGTCGGGGCTGAGTCCCGGCCATTTGGCGGGCGCAAGATGCTCGGCCAAACATCGTTGCATTACAAGTCTTGTTTATCGACTTTCGACTACGCACATTGCGGTTGCGCACTTTGAAAGGGCGCGTTGGCTATCCACTAGCGAAAGGAGGTGATCCGATGTCTCATGGTTCAGCAAGGGGGTCGGTTCAGTTCGTTCGGGGGGCCGGTCTCTGACATCGATGGATGCGGTCCGGGGGGTATTCTCCCCCAATCAACGGCCGTGTCCGATGTCATGAGGCCCGCATGGTCTCCCGGGCTGGAGCTCTCCGGCCGCTGACCATGTTTAGGGGTTGCCGGGGCCGTCGTGATGACGTCCCGGCAGCCTCTTTTCATATGTGGTGACATGGCCCGTAGCCCAGGCTCGTTATGGCGAGCGCAGCGACGGAAAGAGTCAGGGTTTGGCAGCGAGCGGCGTCGGATCCTGCATCACCAATCGCAACGGCTTGTTATCCGGCACCATGAGCGCAGGCACATCCTGGCCCGCGCGCACGAGCACCTGATCGACGGGAATCGCATCATCGCTCTCTCCCGCGACGAACGCCTGCACCAGCCGCTCGCCCTTTTGCGTCACGAAGCCCGGCGGGATCGCCATCGGCTTGCGCCCCATTGCCGCCAACCAGTCGGGGCGCCCTTTCACCATGCGGGTGACGGGGTGATAGACCTGCAAATCCACTGCCCCCGCATATTGGCCGACCACGACCGGGCGATCCCCGTCGAACATCACCACCGACCGGCCCGATGTCTTGGCCGCCAATACCCGGCGAGCGAGACCGTTATAGCCACTTGGCCTCTGTCCCAGCGTAACTTGGTCGATGGTCAGCGGGTCGATGCCGGTCTTGGCCTTCAACAGGGTCGCCATCCAACTTTGCTTGGCATTGCTTCGGTCGTCGATAGGCTGCTCGGCGACATGGCTATGGCCGACATAGACGAACATCTTGGCCTTAGGATCGGCGGCCAGCACCTGCGCCAGATGGCTCGATTGCGCGTCTTCGCGCCGGGCGATGCTATCGGCACGACTCGTCGAACCGTTGCCACTTTCCATCTGTTCATACGCTACTGGACGATAGCCCATGGCGAGCGACTGCCGAACGAAATCTCCGAACACCGGTCCTGAGTATAATGACCCGAACTGTGGATCGGATAGCCATCCTTCGCCAACCGAACCATCGGTGCCTGATCGTTCGTGTTCCAGAAGGTTTCCGCCGCCAGCACGGAGTATCCCAGCGGACGCAAGGCGCGGGCGACTTCCAGCGCAAAGGCGCGGTCGCGCGGCAGGCCGTGATCTTCGTTGAGGATGACCACGCGGGTCTTGGCCGCGCGCGCAACGATCTCGGCGATCGCATCATGGGGTGTGGTGGTAGCCAGACGCTCGGCAGCCGCCCTCGCCTCGGGCTCGTCCGACGGTTGGGGCTCGGGACCGACTGGCTCGGCCGTCATACGCGTCCGCGCCTCTCGCCACTGGCTATAAAAGATGCCGGGCTTGGGCTTGCCCGCTGCGTCGAAGGCCAGCGGCCGCAATATCTCCGCCGCGTCGAGATAGCGGCCGTCCTTGAGTTGCTTCAGCGATACGTTGATCGCGTCCCAGTCCGCCTTGCTCGGCCCGTCCTGCGCCGTCGCGGCGGTGGAGAGCATCATCAACACCACCACCGCCGCGCGCCGGATCATTCCGCCTTTTCCTCGCGATATTTCATTTCCAGGAAGCGCCCGCGCGTCGACAGGCTGTCGAGATCGGCCTGGGCCAGACGCTGGGTCATGTCGCCAATCTCCTGTTCGATCAGCTTCAATCCGTCGACCAGCTGCGCATCCGGCGTCCGCCCGTTGCGCTCGACCCGGCGAAGCGGCTCGGGCACGCGCTCATAATCGCGCAGAAAGGCGGGCAGCTGCTCGCCGATCAGGCGGCGGACCTCCATCGCCTCGGCGGTGTCGTTGTCGACTCCGGCCAACTGCGGCGACAGCGTGTCGAGCCGCTGACCGATCCGGTCGACCAGCTGCACGGCGGGCGCGGGCAGCAAGGGGCGCTGCGCCTCCAGCCAGCGTTCGGTCTGCGCGGGCAACGCCTTGATATCGACCTGCGCCAGCCTGGCCGGGCTGGGCGCGCGCGCGGCCGGGGCCAGGGCGATCGCCAGCGTCACCGCGATCATCAGCATCATCGCCGCCAATGCCCCGAAAATGCCGATGCCGCCGGGCAGGATCAGCCCGGTCACCATCGCCGCGATCAGGATGACGGCATTGGCGACCGCGATCAGGATCACGCGTTGCAGGGCCGAGCGCGCGCGGCGGCGCACCCGCTTGACGGTCTGCTGCGCGGACCCGCGATAATCCTGCGAGATGCGCGCCATCACTTCGCGCGCACGCTCGATCTGGGCATCGACCTCGTTCGAGCGGGGTGTGGTCACGACCTTACAGCGCCTCCAGCTTGAACGACGACGACGACGATGCGCCGCCGGTCAGTTGCGGGTTCTGCGCCCCCTCGGCCCGCGCGATATAGCCCTTCGACTTCTCGACCTCGTTGCCCAGCGTCGTGACGGTGGTCTTCATCGAATCGAGCGCCTTCAGCTTGAAGCTGTCGATCGCGTCCATCGTGTCATAGATATTCTGGAAGGCGCGTTGCAGCGTCTCCAGCGGGATGGTCGACGCCGCCGCCTGCTCATGGATCTGCGCGGTCTGGCTGCGCAGCAGCTTGCCGGTCGAATCGATGATGTTGGCGGTGGTCGAGTTGAGCGCGGTGATCTGGTCGAGCACCAGCTTCTGGTTGGCCAGCGCCTGCGCCACGGTGACGGCGGTGCGCAAAGCCGAGACGGTGGTGGTCGAGGCGCGGTCGACGCCCTTCACCAGCTCGACATTGTTCTTCTTGACCAGATCGAGCGCCAGATAGCCCTGCACCGTGACCGCCATCTGGGTCAGCAGGTCCTGCGTCCGCTGGCGCGTGTAGAACAAGGCGGTCTCGCGGATCGCCTTGGCCTTGGCGGGATCGGTGTGATCCAGCTCGTTGGCCGTATCCTCCAGCTTGGCGTCCATCGTCTTGGACAGATGGATCATCTGCTCCAGCCGCCCCATGGCCGACCACAGATTCGCCCGCTCGGTATCGATCGCGGCATTGTCCATCAGCAGTTCGTCGCGGCCCGAGGACAGGCTCTTCAGGATCGCGGCGATATGCGTCTGCGACGAGCGATAGCCGTCGAAATAGTCGCGCATCTTGTTGCCGAAGGGCAGGATGCCCAGCAGCTTGCGCGGGGCGGAGAGATTGCCTTGGCGACCGGGATCGAGGCTTTCGACCACGCGGCGCAGTTCGGTCAGGTCCTTGCCCACCCCGGTCTCGCCGTCCATCGCCTTGACCGGGCGGTCGAGGAAGCGGTTGGACTGGCTGGCGGCCTCGCGGATTTCCTTCTGCCCCATGGCGGTGATCGCATCGACGCGGCGGCCGAATTCGGGGCTGTTGACGTCCTGCGCGATCAGTTCGGCGACGAAGCCGTCGACCTTCTGCTCCAGCTGGCTGCGGGTCTTGTCGTCGACCGGGACCAGCCCCGCGGCCTGGGACGGCGCCACCGTCGGCACGGGATCGGGCGGCGTCAGGGTCAGCCCCTTTTCCCCGGTCACAGTCTCGGCGGTCGTGGCCATTACGCGTCTCCAAATACCTTGCCGCCTAGTGTGGAGGGGATGGCCGCGCGGTTCAAGTGTATTAACCGCATAATACTATGCGACGCGTTTTCCATCTGTTCGACGGGATCAACGAAACCGATGCGGCAAGGCTTCGTTGGATGGCGGCGGCCCGGCTGCTCCGGATGGCCTGCCGATCATGCAGGATGGCGACGACACTCCCGCCCGGTCCAGCCGACCGAGGGTCGAGCCGAGTTATACCCTGCCTGGCCCCTGCCGGTCGTCCGACCGGCGGGGGTCCTTTTCGAACGGCCCCGCCCGCCCCTCAGGCGTCGAACAACCCGTCCTGCGACCCCACCGGCGGGTTCAGCCCCAGATGCTTCCACCCGCCCGCATTCAGGATGCGCCCCCGCGCCGTCCGCGCCAGCAGGCCGAGCTGGATCAGATAGGGCTCGATCACCTCCTCGATCGTGTCGCGCGGCTCGGACAGTCCGGCGGCGAGCGTTTCCACCCCCACCGGGCCGCCGCGATAGACATCGGCGATCATCGTCAGATAGCGCCGGTCCATCGCATCCAGCCCCAGCGAATCGACCTCCAGCCGGTTGAGCGCCTGGTCGGCGGCGGCGGCATGGACGATCTCATGTCCCGCCACCGTCGCGAAGTCGCGCACCCGGCGCAGCAGCCGCCCCGCGATACGCGGCGTCCCGCGCGATCGGCGCGCGACCTCGACCGCGCCGTCCTCGGCGATCGGCAGGTCGAGCAGCCGCGCGGCGCGGGTCACGACGCGGGTCAGCTCGGCGACCGTATAGAATTGCAGGCGGACCGGAATGCCGAAGCGATCGCGCAAGGGCGTGGTCAGCAGCCCCTGGCGCGTCGTCGCCCCGACCAGCGTGAAGCGCGGCAGGTCGATCCGAACCGAGCGCGCCGACGGCCCCTCGCCGATCATCAGGTCGAGGACGCGGTCCTCCATCGCGGGGTAGAGGACTTCCTCGACCGCGGGTTGCAGGCGGTGGATCTCGTCGATGAACAGGACGTCGCCATCCTCGAGATTGGTCAGCAGCGCGGCGAGATCGCCCGACTTGGCGATGACCGGGCCCGAGGTCGCGCGGAACCCCACCCCCATCTCGCGCGCGATGATCTGCGCCAGCGTCGTCTTGCCCAGCCCCGGCGGGCCGAAGAACAGCACATGGTCCAGCGCGTCGCCGCGCCCCTTCGCCGCCTGGATGAAGACGCGCAGATTGTCGCGCGCGGCCTGCTGGCCGACAAACTCGTCCAGGCTCTTGGGGCGGAGCGCGGCGTCGACATCCTCGGGACGGCGGCTGGCGGACAAAAGACGGTCTTGGTCGGTCACGACACGCGCCCTAGCGGCTGGACGGCGTGGCTGTCGAGCCGCGGGAGAAAGGCAGAAACGGCGAACATTGCACGAACATAGCAGCCCGTGGCCGACAGGGACAGCCATGGCGTCACCGGCCGTGCGGCCCAGCCCGTTGCGCTTGCCTCATGTGGCGGACTTTCGCCGCAAATCGCGCTAGACTGGCGGGCATGCCGCACGACCTCTTCCTGGCCACGTCCATTCCGCCCGCGCTGGAACTGGCGCTTGCCGAGCGCTTCCAGCTTCATCGCGACGACGCCCCGCCCTCGACCCGCGCGATCGTCGGCGGCGGGATGATGACGGTGGACCAGGCGCTGCTCGACCGGCTGCCCGCGCTGGAGATCATCGCGGTGCACGGCGTCGGCCATGACCGGATCGACCGAGAGGCGGTGGCCGCGCGCGGCATCCGCATCGCGATCACCCCCGATGCGCTGACCGAGGATGTCGCCGACCAGGCGATCGCGCTGTGGCTGGCGGTCGAGCGGCGGGTCGCCGCCAACGACCGCGCGATGCGCATGGGCAACTGGACGGTGCCGCTGGGCCGACGCGCGAGCGGGCGACGGATCGGCATCTTCGGGCTGGGCCGGATCGGCCAGGCGATCGCCCGGCGCGCCGAGCCCTTCGCCAGCGAGATCCTCTACACCGCCCGCTCGGCCAAGCCCGTGCCATGGCGCTTCGTCCCCGACCCGGCGACGCTGGCGGCGGAGAGCGACGTGCTGATCCTCGCCGCGCCCGGCGGGGCGGACACGCACCATCTGGTCGATGCGGCGATGCTCGACCGGCTGGGGCCCGAGGGGGTGATCGTCAATATCGCGCGCGGCAGCCTGATCGACGAGGAGGCGCTGATCGCAGCGCTGGAGGCGCACCGGATCGCGGGTGCGGGGCTGGACGTGTTCGCCGAGGAACCCGACGTGCCCTATGCGCTGCGCCGGATGAACCATGTCGTGCTCGCCCCGCATCAGGGCAGCGCCACGCGCGAGGCGCGGGCCGAGATGGCGGCGATGGTTGTCGCCAATCTGGAGGCGCATTTCGCGGGACGCGAGCCGCCGGGGTTGCTGGGTTAAGCCCCTATTTGGCCGCCTTGCGCAGCGCCAGCCGGACCAGCGAGTCGAGGGTCGCGCCCGCCCCCAGTTCTTCTTCGGCCGAAGCCACCGCCGCGCTCGCCTCGGCGGGACGGAAACCCAGGTTGAGCAGCGCCGACACCGCGTCCGCGCCCGCCCCGACCGGGGTCGCCACACCGCCGCCCGATCCGGGCGCCAGGACGATGCCGCCGACCTTGTCCTTCAACTCCATCACGATCCGCTGCGCCAGCTTCGGCCCGACGCCATTGGCGCGCGCGACCATCGCCTTGTCGCCGCTGGCGATCGCGCGCATCAGGTCGGCGGGCTCCAGCGCCGACAGGATGGCCAGCGCCACCCGCGACCCCACGCCCTGCACCCCGGTCAGCAACCGGAACCAGTCCCGCTCGTCCGCGCTGGCGAAACCGACGAGGCGGATCGAATCCTCCGATACCAGCATCTCGGTATGCAGCATCGCCGCCTCACCCACCGGGCCGATCGAGGATAGCGTGCGCGCCGAGGCGCCGACCAGATAGCCAACCCCCCCGACATCGATCACTGCATGGTCGATGCCGGTGGAGTCCAAACGTCCCTTGAGATGCGCGATCATGGCGACGGATTAGAACAAAACGGGGGTTTCGTCACGCCCCTCGCCGATGTTGCTGGTGGGACGGATTCACGCGAAGCCGCGATGACGCAAAGAAGGTTTGTTCGCGCGGAGGCGCGGAGGGCGCAGAGATGGTTCGTGTGCCGCGCCAGCGGCCCTGTCATCTCTGCCGTTGGTGGGTATAGCCTGGGCTTCGCCCAACAGGACGTCACCTCCGCGTTCTCTGCGCCTCTGCGCGAACCCATATCTTCGCGCCATCGCGGCTTCGCGCGACCCCACACCCCTTAAAAAGCAGAAGTCCGCCGCTGCATCGCCCGTGCACTCGCCAAATGGTGGGCATGGGTGATCGCCACCGCCAGCGCGTCCGCCGCGTCCGGCCCCGCCAGCTTCACGCCGGGGAGCAGGTGGCCGACCATCGCCTGCACCTGTTTCTTGTCCGCGCCGCCGGTGCCGACCGTCGCCTTCTTGACGATGCTCGGGTGATATTCGCCGACGATCAGCCCGGCCTGCGCCGCCGACAACAGGACGATACCCCGCGCCTGGCCCAGTTTCAGCGTGGATTGCGCGTTGCTGTTGCCCAGCACCTCTTCCACCGCCGCGCCGTCGGGCTGTTGCTGGCGGATCACGTCGTAGAGCGCGGCGTGCAGGTTCGCCAGGCGTCGCGGCAGCGGCATCGACGGCTCGGTCTTGATCTGGCCGTTGGCGACATGGCGCAGGCGGTTGCCCTCCGCCGCGATCACCCCCCAGCCGGTGGTGCCGAGACCGGGGTCGAGGCCGAGAATGATGGCGGGGGGTGGGGTCATGACGGGCTTTCGGGAGGGGTTATCTTGCGCGTGGCTTGCCCCTCCACCACGCGGCCATGCCGCGCGGTCCCCCTCCCCAAGCCGAGCTTGGGGAGGAATAGGGGTTAGCCGAGCTTTTCCATCACTTCGTCGGAGACTTCGTAATTGCCCCAGACGGTCTGGACGTCGTCGTCATCGTCCAGCGTGTCGATCAGCTTGAACAGGGTCGCCGCCGCCGCTTCGTCGACCGCGACCATGGTCTGCGGACGCCAGGCCAGCTTGGCGCCTTCCGCCTCGCCCAGCACGGGCTCCAGCGCCTTGGCGACTTCATGCAGATCGGCCTGCGCCGTCCAGATTTCATGGCCGTCCTCGGTCGAGGTCACGTCCTCGGCCCCGGCTTCCAGCGCCGCCTCGAACACCTTTTCGGCGTCGCCCGCGCTGGCGGGATAGTTGATCAGGCCCATCCGGTCGAAGCCGTGGCTGACCGAACCGGCGGTGCCCAGATTGCCGCCATTCTTCGACACCGCGGTGCGCACGTTCGTCGCGGTGCGGTTGCGATTGTCGGTCAGCGCCTCGATGATCAGGCTGACGCCGCCGGGGCCGAAGCCCTCATAGCGGATTTCCTCGTAATTCTCCCCGTCGCCGCGCGAGGCCTTGTCGATCGCGCGGGCGATATTGTCCTTGGGCATCGAGGCCGCCTTGGCCGCGTTGACGGCGGCGCGCAGACGCGGATTCATGTCCGGGTCGGGCGTGCCCATCTTCGCCGCGACGGTGATTTCGCGGGAAAGCTTGGAAAATGCCGCCGAGCGCTTCTTATCCTGCGCGCCCTTGCGGTGCATGATGTTCTTGAATTTGCTGTGGCCTGCCATCGGTGCCTCGTAAAATGATCGCGCTCTCTACGACCGCGCAAGGGCTTTTGCCAACCCGTCGATCTTCGCCTCCAGCGAGTCGAGTCGTTCGACGACCGCACTGTCCAGCTTGTGATGCAGTCGCAATATGTCGATCTCGGCGCGCAAATTGGTGCGATAGTCGAGGCTGGCGGCCAGCCGATCCTTGGCCGATTGCCGGTTCTGGCTCATCATGATGACCGGCGCCTGGATCGCCGCCAGCGTCGAGAGCATCAGGTTGAGGAAGATGTACGGATAGGGATCGAAGACCAGCCCGAAATGGCCGAGCACGTCCGAGTTCAGCAGCATCCACCCCAGCAGGATCACCGAAAAGGTGATGATGAAGCCCCAGCTGCCACCTACCGCCGCCACCCGGTCGGCCAGTTTCTCGCCCCAGGTCGAGCTTTCGTCCGCGACATCGGCGGCGTCGCGGGTGCTCAGCTGGCCCGACTCGATGTCGGCGATGACCTGGCGTTCTTCCTCGTCCAGTTCGTGCGCGGGCTTGCCCAGCGTACGGCGGGCGATTTCGGCGGCGGTCGACAGGGCCATGTTCGGTCGCTCCCTCGGGGAATCAAATGCCTTGCTCCTTGGGGCGTTGATCGGCCAAACGCCAGAGTCATGACGGTACGCGTGGATATGGGAACCGATGAGCGTGGCTCGTCTGTGCCGATCGATCTTGAGGAACTGCTGGCGACCCGCCTGCTGGTGCAGGGCAATTCGGGGTCGGGAAAGTCGCATCTGCTGCGCCGCCTGCTCGAGAAATCGGCGGGCCAGGTGCAACAGGTGGTGATCGACCCCGAGGGCGACTTCGTCACCCTGTCCAAGGCGTATGGCCATGTCGTAATCGAGGCGGGCGACTATGCCGAGCGCGAGGTCGGGCGGTTCGGCGCGCGGATTCGCGAACACCGCGCCTCGGTGGTCCTCAGCCTGGAGGGGCTGGAGATCGAGGGGCAGATGCGCTGCGCCGCGACGTTCCTGAACGCGCTGTTCGATGCGCCGCGCGAGCATTGGTATCCCGCGCTGGTCGTGGTGGACGAGGCGCAGCTCTTCGCGCCCACCACCGGAGGCGAAGTGTCGGAGGAGGTCCGCCGCGCCTCACTCTCCGCCATGACCAATTTGATGTGTCGTGGGCGCAAGCGTGGCCTCGCGGGGGTGATCGCGACCCAGCGACTCGCCAAGCTGGCCAAGAACGTCGCCGCCGAGGCGTCCAACTTCCTGATGGGCCGCACCTTCCTCGACATCGATATGGCGCGCGCCGCCGACCTGCTGGGCATGGAGCGGCGGCAGGCCGACTCGATCCGCGACCTGGCGCGCGGCACCTTCCTGGCGCTGGGGCCCGCCGTCTCGCGGCGGCCGATCACGGTGAAGATCGGCGCGGTCGAGACTTCGGCGCGGTCGGGCAGCCCCAAGCTGACCCCCCTGCCCGACGCGCCGCCGCCGGACCTGCAGGAACTGCTCTTCGCGCCGGTCGAGGAAGCGCCGACCCTGCCCATGACCTTCGACCCGCGCCCGCGCCGGGTGCCCGCCGAGGAACTGATGGCCGATCTCGGCCGCCCGCCCTTGCCCACCACCGCCGCGCCGCCCGCGCCGGAAATGGACGAGGGCGAAGTCGAGGCGATCTACGAACAGGTGCTGCGCGCGATCGTCGAGGACCCCGAATCGACCTTCCGCCCCGCCTCGGTGCTGTTCCAGGATTTCCAGGTGCGCTGCCGGATGGCGGGGCTCGCGCGGCCGCCGCTCGACCTGAACGGCTTTGCCCGGCGGCTGTCCTGCGCGCGGGCGGGGATTTTCGACGTCAACGATCCCGACTGGCAGGAGGCGCTGGCGCTGGCCGGGATGCTGCCCGACGACATGCTGGGCGCGTTCCTGCTCGTCGCGCGCGCGGCGCGGGAGGGCCTGCCCTGCCCACCGGATACCAAGATCGCCGAGACCTATGGTACCAGTTCGCTCGGCCGGGTGAAGCGGCTGATCGCCTATATCGAGAGTCGCGACCTGTTCGTGTGCCGCACCGATCTGACGGGGAAACGCTCGATCACGATCCCGCGGCTGGGCTGGACGACTCAAGCGGCGGAGATGGGGTGAGGGTTTGGCTTGGCCTTCGACTTCGCTCAGGCTGAACGGGGGTGGGGGTATGGCAAAAGCTGCACTTTACGAGTTTGCCCTTATCCATAACTGGTAAAGTTAGTGCCGACGACCACGGCAACGATCAACGAAACACACAACAAAGCAAAGGCCATAAAGCATCGCCGATCCCAACCAACATTGGCCGCCATCCCAACTCCGATCGGTATGACGAACATCCACACTGAATTGATCGGAGACCTAAAATTGTTGAAATCTGCGACTAACTCACAGACCACGGTCAAGAGCACCACAAAACTCGCTTGAGCCAGATACCGATGTCGCTTGATGACAGACCGGAACGTCATTGCATCGCATTCAGCTATCATCGAAACTCCTATTTACGAGCTATCAAGCCTCATGTCGGGCAGGACGCGTCGCTATAGGCATGATACCTACATTGCCTGAAGCTGCAACGCTCGTCGACCCAACCCCCGTTCAGCCTGAGCGAAGTCGAAGGCCACGCCTGACCGCCCGCCCCAAGCAAAAGGGCGACGGAGCTCAAAGCCCCGCCGCCCTTCGCATCTCCGAACCCGAAACCGGGATCAGATCATGCCCAGCGCCTTCATATACACTTCGAGGATGGCTTCCTCTTCCTGATATTCCTCGCGCTTCTTCTTGCGGATCTGCATGATCTTCTTGATCGCCTTCGGATCGTACCCGCGCGCCTTGGCTTCGGCGAAGACGTCCTTGATGTCGTCCGAAATGCCCTTCTTCTCTTCTTCCAGCCGCTCGGCCCGCTCGATCAGCAGGCGCAGCTCGTCGGCCGTCACATTGCCGCTGCTGTCGTAATTGTCGTCCGCCATCGTCTTAACCCTCTGAATACCGATAGGCCCGCATGACCGAATCCATGTCGCGGCCCGTACCTGCCCCCTCAATCAAGCGAAGGTCGGTCTGGCGCGGCCGGATCAGGCCCCATGTCGGGATCGGCGGCGGGTCTAGGCGCTTAACGCGACGGGCTCAAGCGGGCATGTTCGTCAGGCGTTCCTCTTCACGCTTTCGGCCATGCGCGCCAGCTGCTCGGGCGTCGCTTCGCCCTGATGCTGCGCCTTCCACTGGTCATAGGGCATGCCGTAGATCGCTTCGCGCGCGGTCGCCTTGTCGACCCCTGCGGCCTCGCCCACCCAGTCGGACAGGCAGTTGCGGCAAAAGCCCGCCAGCCCCATCAGGTCGACATTCTGCGCATCGGTCCGGTGGCGCAGATGCAGGACCAGCCGCCGAAAGGCCGCCGCCGCCGCATTGTCATCGATTGCATTCAGCGCATCCACTGCATCGGCCATATTCGTCTCTCCAAGGTTGATCGCGCCGCATTAGGCTTTAGGACGCACCCAGAAAAGAAGCAGGATGTAAGATGACCCAGGCCCTCCCCCCGCGTTCGCGAAAAGTCCGCGTTCTTGCCACGCTTGGCCCGGCCAGCAGCGATCCCGAAATGATCGCCACCCTGTTTCAGGCAGGGGCCGACGCCTTCCGAATCAATATGAGCCATGGCGACCAGCAGTCCAAGGTTCCGCTGATCCAGGCGATCCGCGCGCTCGAGGAGCGGTTCGGTCGCCCGACCACGATCCTCGCCGATCTTCAGGGGCCGAAGCTGCGCGTCGGCAAGTTCGCCGAAGGCAAGGTCATGCTGGAAACCGGCAGCACCTTCGTGCTCGACCGCGATCCGACGCCGGGCGACGCCACCCGCGTCGAACTCCCCCACAAGGAAATCTTCGCCGCGATCGAGCCGGGCGCGCGCCTGCTGCTCGACGACGGCAAGCTGGTGCTGCGCGTCGCCTTCCATGACGAACACAAGATCACGACGCTGGTCGAGGTCGGCGGCGCGCTGTCGAACAACAAGGGGCTGAACGTTCCCGACGTGGTGCTGCCCATGGCCGCGCTGACCGAGAAGGACCGTTCGGACCTGGCCTTCGCGGTCGAGCAGGGCGTGGACTGGATCGCGCTGTCCTTCGTCCAGCGGCCCGAGGATCTGATGGAGGCGCGCGGCCTGATCAAGGGGCGTGCCGCGCTGCTCGCCAAGATCGAGAAGCCGCAGGCGATCGACCGGCTGGAGGAAATCGTCGAGCAGTGCGACGGCGTGATGGTCGCGCGCGGCGACCTGGGCGTCGAACTGCCGCCCCAGGCCGTCCCGCCGCTCCAGAAGCGCATCGTCGAGGTGTCGCGCCGCATGGGCCGCCCGGTCGTCGTGGCGACGCAGATGCTCGAATCGATGATCCAGAGCCCCTCGCCCACCCGCGCCGAGGTGTCGGACGTGGCGACCGCCATCTATGACGGCGCCGATGCGATCATGCTGTCGGCCGAGTCGGCGGCGGGCGCATGGCCGGTCGAATCGGTCGCGATGATGAACGCGATCGGCGTGTCGGTGGAAAACGACCCCGGTCACGGCGACCGCGTCCACTTCACCGCGATGACCCCCGACCCGACCACCGCCGACGCGCTGGCGGCGGCGGCGGCGGGCATCTCGCGCACCGTGTCGTCCAAGGCGATCATCTGCTTCACCTCCAGCGGCTCGACCGCGCGCCGCGTCGCGCGCGAGCGTCCCTCGGTGCCGATCCTGGTCCTGACGCCGCAGCTGGAAACGGCGCGCCGCCTGGGTCTGCTCTGGGGCACGCATGCGGTCCATACCCGCGACGTCGAGTCGTTCGAGGAGATGGTCGCCAAGTCCAAGCGCATGGCGCTGCGCCACGGCATCGCCGAGGCGGGCAACCAAGTCGTGCTGATGGCGGGCGTCCCCTTCCGCACGCCGGGATCGACCAACGTCCTGCACGTCACCCGCATCATGGGCGACGAGTTGGCCAATTATGGCGACCAGGCGGAAGCGTAAGTTTCCGCGCCTGTACGCATGAACAGTCAAGGGCGGCGGGGCGAATGCTCCGTCGCCCTTTTCCATGCGACATCACCAACGCCGGACAAGAAAAAAGCCAGCGCCGTAGCGCTGGCCTTATCTGGTGCAGACATGACTGCTTGTTAGCCGCCAGTACCGCAATCTCTGAGGCCCGCAGTCTTTGCAATTTCATGGCGTCGGTCAAGTGCGATTTACCGCCGGAACGAACCATCTTCCGGTTTCCGCCCAAGGACTTTCCTCCCAAGATAAACGCGTCCATCATTCGGCCGAACGAAGAGATGGGCGGGGGAGCAGATGGGCTGGCGACTGGGACTGGATCTGGGCGCGAATTCGCTGGGCTGGGCCGCGCTGCACCTGGACGGCGCGGGCGATCCCGACGGCATCCTCGCCATGGGATCGCGAATCTTCAGCGACGGGCGCGATCCCAAATCGGGCGCCTCGCTGGCCGTCGACCGGCGCGCGGCCCGCGCGATGCGGCGGCGGCGCGACCGATTCAAGCAGCGTCAGGCCGCGCTCATCAAATATCTGATTCGCGACGGGCTTTTCCCCGCCGACCAGGCCGAGCGGCAGAGGCTGGCGGTCGAGGACCCCTATGCCCTGCGGGCCCGTGCGCTGGATGAAGCGCTGTCGCCTTTCGAGCTGGGCCGCGCGCTGTTCCACCTCAACCAGCGACGCGGTTTCCAGTCCAACCGCAAGACCGATCGCGGCCAGGATGACGAGGCGGGCAAGATCGCGGTCGGCGTCGACCGGCTGACCCGTCAGATGCGGGACAGCGATGCCCGGACGCTGGGCGAATTTCTCCATCGACGGCGTCAGGCGGCGGAGGATGCCAACCATATCCCCTCGGTCCGCACCCGGCTGCGCCCCGAAACCGGCGAGGGGGCCAAGGGCGACGGCTATGACTTCTACCCCTCGCGCGCGCTGATCGCCGAGGAGTTCGCCGAGATCTGGGCGGCACAGGCGCCGCATCATCCGACCGTGCTGACGCGCGAGGTCCATGACCGGCTGTACGAGATCATCTTTCACCAGCGCCCGCTCAAGGCCCCGCCGGTCGGGCAATGCACGCTGGTCCCCGGCGAGACGCGGCTGGCCAAGGCGCATCCGCTGTTCCAGAAGCGCCGCCTGCTTGAGGAGATCAACGCGCTGACGATCGTCCGGGCGGGCGAGATCGCGCAGCGGCTGACGCCCGAGCAGCGCGATATCCTGTTCCTGGCGCTCAAGACGCGCGCGAAGATGAGCTTCGCCGCCCTGCGCAAGCAGCTGAAGCTCGACCCCGCCGACCGTTTCAACAAGGAAAGCGAGAACCGCACCGACTTGAAGGGCGACGAGGTCGCCGCCGAACTGGGCGCAAAGAAGCGGTTCGGGACACGCTGGGCGCATCTGTCGACCGAGGCGCAATGGGAGGTGGTGCAGCGGCTGACGGCGGTCGAGAGCGAGCGCGACGAGGCGGCGTTCGCGGACTGGCTGCGACAGACCCATGGGCTTTCGGAGGACGAGGCCCGGGCGGTGCTGGGCGCGCGCTTGCCGGAGGGGCATGGCCGCTTCGGGCCGACCGCGACGACGACGCTGATCGACTCGCTGCTCCACGACCGGACCGAGGATGGCCGGGTCCTGGTCTATAGCGAGGCGGTGCAGAGATCGGGCCTCGGCCATCACAGCGATTTCCGCCGCGACGACTCCGATAGGGAGGTCAGCGAACTGCCTTATTACGGCGTCGCGCTGGAACGGCATATCATGCCGGGCACCGCCGAGCCGACCGATCCCGACGAGATGCGGATCGGCCGCCTGACCAACCCCACGGTGCATATCGGGCTGAACCAGCTTCGCCATGTCGTGAACCGCCTGATCCGCGCCTATGGCCCGCCCGACGAAATCGCGGTCGAACTCGCGCGCGAGTTGAAGCTGACCGACGAGGAGAAGAAGCGGCGCAACCGCGAGAATAGCGAGAACCGCCTCGCTGCCGAGGGGCGGTCCCGCAAGCTGGAAGAAATCCGCCAGCGTGACAGCGGCGCGAACCGCGCGCTTCTAAAGCTGTGGGAGGAACTCAATCCGGGCAATGTGCTCGATCGCCGCTGCATCTATACCGACGAACAGATTTCGATCGACATGCTGTTCTCCGCCCAGGTCGAGGTCGATCACATCCTGCCCTTTGCCGAGACACTGGACGATTCGAACGGCAACAAGCTGCTCTGCCTGCGCGAGGCCAATCGCGAGAAGCGGCGCCGCTCCCCCTATGAGGCCTGGGGCCACACTGATCGCTGGCCGGGGATCGCCGAACGCGCCTCTCGGCTGCCCAAGGCCAAACGCTGGCGGTTCGAACCCGATGCGATGCAGCGTTTCGCGCAGGATGACGGGTTCCTGGCGCGGCATCTGGTCGACACCCAATATCTGGGGCGACTGGCGCGCGAATATCTGACCTCGCTCTATCCCGGACGCGGGGAGGGATCGAACCCCGTCTGGGTATCGCCCGGCCGCCTGACCGAGATGGTCCGGCGCAAGCTGGGGCTGAACGATCTGCTGCCCGACCATAATTTCGGCGGCGGCGCGGACCAGCCCAAGAACCGGCTCGACCATCGCCATCACGCCATCGACGCGGTCGTGGTCGCGATCGTCGACCGGGGCATGCTGAACGCCATCGCCCGCGCTTCGGGGCAGGAGGGCAGCGAGGGGCGCGAGCGAATCCATGTCCCTGCCCCGTGGGACGGCTTTCGCGACGATCTGCGCGCGGCGGTCAACCGCATCATCGTGTCGCACCGCCCCGATCACGGCACGGTGTCCAAGGCGGGTCTGCGCCCCGGTCGCGACCAGACCGCCGGGCGGCTGCACAACGACACCGCCTATGGCCTGACGGGCGAGACGGATGCCAAGGGTAACAGCATCGTCGTGCGGCGCGTGCCGCTGGGCGCGATCAGGAAGCCCGCCGATATCGCCCGGGTCCGCGATCCGCTGCTGCGAACGGCGCTGGCCGAATTCACCCTGGGGCATGACGGCAAGGCGTTCGAAGCCCGGATGGCGCGCTTCGGCGAACTGGGCCCCCTGCTCTACCGCGGCATCCGCCGGGTGCGCGTGACCGAGCCCCTGACCATCATCCCGATCCGCGACCGCGATGGCCGCGCGTACAAGGGCTATAAGGGCGACAGCAATTACCGGTACGATGTGTGGGAGATGCCCGACGGGAAGTGGCGGTGTCAGGTGATCTCGATGTTCGATGCCCACCAGACCTCCGAACAGCCACGCCCCCATCCGGCCGCGCGAAAAATCCTGAGCCTTCAGCGCAACGATATGCTCGCGGTCGAGCGGACCCACGGCAACCGCGAGCTGGTTCGCGTCGTGAAATTCTCGGAGAAGCAATTCGCCGTCGCGGCACCGCATGAAGGCGGAGCCCTGAAGGCCCGCGATGCCGATGGGGACGATCCGTTCCGCTATCTCTATCCGTCACTTAACACGCTCAAGGGCTGGCGGGCCCGGCAGGTGCGCATCGACGAACTCGGCCGTGTGCTCGACCCCGGCTTTCCTGCCCGCAAGACCGTAAGGCGCACCCGCCCCCGCGCCGCCCCGGCCGACTAAGGGACGCGCGCCGCAATGGGGCTGGAACGGATCGTCGATATCGCCACCGACAACCGGCATCTGTCCGCCCATCGCGGCTTCCTGATCGTCTCGGAGGATCGGGTCGAGGTCGGCCGCGTGCCGCTCGACGATGTCGGCGCGGTCATCGTCCATGCGCATGGCATCACCTGGTCGACCAACCTCATCGTCGCGCTGGCCGAGCGGGGCGCGGTCCTGCTGCTATGCGGTGCCAATCACAGCCCCGCCGCCATCTGCCTGCCGATCGACGGCCATCATGCGCAGAACGGCCGGATGCGCGCGCAATGGGAGGCCGGTCGGCCGCTGTCGAAGCAACTGTGGCGCGCGCTGGTCGTCGCCAAGATCCGCTGGCAGGGCGCGGTGCTCGCCGCCAACGGCCACTCCGCCACCGCCTTCGACCATCTGGCGCGCAAGGTCGGGTCGGGCGATCCCGAAAATGTCGAGGCACAGGCGGCGCGGCGATACTGGCCGCTGCTGATGGGCGAGACCTTTCGTCGCGACCGGGATGCGGACGGCACCAATGCACTGCTCAACTATGGCTATGCGGTGATGCGCGCGACCTGTGCCCGCGCGGTGGTCGCGGCGGGGCTGCATCCGTCGATCGGGGTGCATCATGCGCATCGCGGCAATCCGCTGGCGCTGGCCGACGACGTGATCGAGCCGTTTCGCGCGCTGGTCGATGCGCTGACCCTGAGGCTGATCGCACGTGACATCACCCGCGTCACGCCCGAGGCCAAGCGCGCCTATGCCGGGCTGATCGCGGTCGACCTGATGCTGGACGACGGGATCACCACCGTCTGGCTCGCCATCCAGCGCGTCGCCCAGACGCTGGCGCGCAGCTTTCAGACCGGGCGTGCCGCAGACCTGATCCTGCCCCTGCCGCCCTCCGCGCTGGAGCTGGCCGGGCTGGACGGCCTAGTCCGATGACCATGGGATCGCCAAGCATCGGGCAATTGTCGGGATATCGGCTGATGTGGATCTTCGTGATGTTCGACCTGCCGGTGACCACCAAGTCGGAGGCCCGGGCCGCGACCAAGTTCCGCGAATATCTGCTCGACGAGGGATTCGAGAAAAGCCAGTTTTCGGTCTATGCGCGCTTTTGCAGCGGCAAGGAACAGATGGAGGCCTATCTGCGTCGTATCGAGGCCCATCTGCCCGACAAGGGAGAGGTTCACATCTTGAGCTTTACCGACCGCCAATATGAAAACATCATCCGCTTCGCCGGCCAGTCCCGCCGACAGCCGCGAAAAAACCCCGATCAGCTGGCGCTGTTTTGATGATTCGCGAAGGGTTTGACTATGCCGGATGGGAGATTTCGCCGTTGCAGATCAATACGATATCCCACCATTCAGCATAGCCGCTCAGAGATTGCGGTCCAGCGACAACGGCATCGATCCGCAGGTCGCCATGGCCGTGAGCATAGCCGCTCAGAGATTGCGGTCCAGCGACAACCATGATCGAACCGCGCCGATCGGCATAGAAGCATAGCCGCTCAGAGATTGCGGTCCAGCGACAACAGGCGGTGAATGTCGCGTTCAGCCGGTCGAAGCATAGCCGCTCAGAGATTGCGGTCCAGCGACAACGACGTCGATCCGCAGACCGCGACCGCCATCAGCATAGCCGCTCAGAGATTGCGGTCCAGCGACAACTGCGTCGGCTCAGGCCAGACGATCGGCTGTAGCATAGCCGCTCAGAGATTGCGGTCCAGCGACAACCCCGGCGCGCTCGCCAAGGCGTTTCCCGCCAGCATAGCCGCTCAGAGATTGCGGTCCAGCGACAACGTTGCCCCGAGCCTTGGCTTCGATCCGGGAGCATAGCCGCTCAGAGATTGCGGTCCAGCGACAACCAACAGGCTGTTGGCCATGTTGATGGGCGAAGCATAGCCGCTCAGAGATTGCGGTCCAGCGACAACACGCAGCGCAGGCAAGCGCAAACAATGCACAGCATAGCCGCTCAGAGATTGCGGTCCAGCGACAACTCAACGATCCACACCTCGACCGCGTCGGCGAGCATAGCCGCTCAGAGATTGCGGTCCAGCGACAACATGCGTCGCAGTGGAACGGCGCCAGCGCGAAGCATAGCCGCTCAGAGATTGCGGTCCAGCGACAACCATGACCCACCTCTGCGCCGCCCGCCCGCCAGCATAGCCGCTCAGAGATTGCGGTCCAGCGACAACCGAAGGAAGCATGACCATGGCAGACGATTAGCATAGCCGCTCAGAGATTGCGGTCCAGCGACAACCAATGGTCGGGTCTGGCAAGATCGCGCTAAAGCATAGCCGCTCAGAGATTGCGGTCCAGCGACAACTTCGGTGGTCGCGCCCGAATAGACCTCGGGAGCATAGCCGCTCAGAGATTGCGGTCCAGCGACAACGAGCTGATGCGCTGGCACACCCGCGCGATAGCATAGCCGCTCAGAGATTGCGGTCCAGCGACAACACGGTAATGATCGCCGCCAGCACCGCGTCCAGCATAGCCGCTCAGAGATTGCGGTCCAGCGACAACCAAAAAGCGATAGTCGCCTTGCCGCCCCATAGCATAGCCGCTCAGAGATTGCGGTCCAGCGACAACATGTCGACCATGCGGGCGGGAAGGGGGCGGAGCATAGCCGCTCAGAGATTGCGGTCCAGCGACAACTGATGCGCTAAGGTGTCGAGCGAGCCGTAAAGCATAGCCGCTCAGAGATTGCGGTCCAGCGACAACCCAGGCAGCGGCTATGAAGTTTCGGGCTGGAGCATAGCCGCTCAGAGATTGCGGTCCAGCAAAAACCTCCCCGTACGAGAGCACGACGGGATGCGTCGCCGTAACCATCGCCCCCGACGCGCGAAACAAGAAAGGGCGGGCATCCTGCGATGCCCGCCCCCTTTTTCGGATAGCCCGGCCGTGACGGGTCAGATGTGGATCGGCTTGCCCTGCACCGCCATGGCGGCTTCCTTGAGTGCCTCGGCATGGGTCGGGTGTGCGTGGCAGGTGTACGCGATGTCCTCGGACGTCGCGCCGAATTCCATCGCCTGCGCGGCCTGCGCGATCATCGTGCCTGCGAGGCTCGAGATGATCCACACGCCCAGCACGCGGTCGGTCTTGGCGTCCGCAATGACCTTCACGAAGCCGTCGGTGTCGCGGTTGGTCTTGGCGCGGCTGTTCGCCATGAAGGGGAACTTGCCGACCTTGACCTCGCCACGCTCCTTGGCGGCTTCCTCCGACAGGCCGACACCGGCGATCTCGGGCATCGTATAGACGACGCTGGGGATGACGTCGTGGTTCACGATGCCGGTCTGGCCCGCGATATTCTCGGCCACCGCGACGCCTTCGTCCTCGGCCTTGTGGGCGAGCATCAGGCCCGGCGCGACGTCGCCGATCGCCCAGATGCCGTCGACATTGGTCGCGAAGTCATGGTCGATTTCGACCTGGCCACGACCGTTCAGCTTTACGCCAGCGGCCTCCAGGTTCAGCCCGTCGGTGTTGGGCTTGCGGCCGATCGCGACCAGCACAGCATCGGCCGACAGCGTTTCCGCCGCACCGCCCGCCGCCGGTTCGACCGACACGGTCGCGCGGTCGCCCTCGACGGTGACGCCGGTCACCTTGGTCGAGGTCTTCAGCTCCATGCCCTGCTTCTTGAACAGCTTGGCCGATTCCTTGCGGACCTCGCCGTCGAAGCCGGGCAGGATCTGGTCGAGATATTCGACAACCGTGACCTTGGCCCCCAGACGCCGCCAGACCGAGCCCAGCTCCAGGCCGATCACGCCGCCGCCGATGACGACCAGATGCTCGGGCACCTTGGGCAGCGCCAGCGCGCCGGTCGAATCGACCACGACCTTCTGGTCGATCTCGACGCCCGGCAGCGGGGTCACGACCGAGCCGGTCGCGATCACGATGTCGCGCGCGGTGACGGTCTGGTCGCCGACCTTGACGGTGCTCGAATCCTGGAACGCGGCCTTGCCCTTCAGCCAGGTGACCTTGTTCTTCTTGAACAGATACTCGATGCCGCCGGTCAGCTCGCCGACCGCCTTGGCCTTTTCGGCGTGCATCTGGTCGAGGTTGAGCTTCGCGCCCTCGATCTCGACGCCGAACTTGGCGAGCGCGCCGTGCGACGCTTCCTCGAACAGCTCGGAGGCATGGAGCAGCGCCTTGGACGGGATGCAGCCGACATTGAGGCAGGTGCCGCCCAGCGTATCGCGCGACTCGGCGCATGCGGTCTTCAGGCCCAGCTGCGCCGCGCGGATCGCCGCGACATAGCCGCCGGGGCCAGCGCCGATCACCAGGACGTCATAGTCATACTCAGCCATTTGTCTCTCCCGTTCCCCGGCTTTCGGGGTCCAGCCTGCGGGCGCACCCGCCTTACATAGCAAGGACGGACCCTCGCCGCGGCGAGGGCCCGTATAGATCACAAAGCGATCAGAGGTCGATCAGGATGCGGGTCGGGTCCTGGATCGCGTTCTTCAGCGCGACGAGGAAGGTCACCGCCTCGCGACCGTCGATGATCCGGTGGTCATAGGACAGCGCCAGATACATCATCGGGCGAATGACGATCTGGCCGTCGACGACGACCGGGCGCTCCTCGATGCGGTGGAGGCCCAGCACCGCCGACTGGGGCGGATTGATGATCGGGGTCGACATCAGCGAACCGAACACGCCGCCGTTCGAGATGGTGAAGGTGCCGCCCTTCATCTCTTCCATCTTCAGCGTGCCATCCTTGGCGCGCTTGCCGAAGTCGCCGATCGTCTTTTCGATGCCCGCGACCGTCAGGTCCTGCGCATCGCGGATGACCGGCACGACCAGGCCGTTCGGGGCCGAGACGGCGACCGAGATGTCGGCATAGTCGTGATAGACGATCTCATCGCCCTCGATCGAGGCGTTGACCGACGGAATGTCCTTCAGCGCCATCGTCGCGGCCTTCACGAAGAAGCCCATGAAGCCCAGGCGGACGCCATGCTTCTTCTCGAACAGGTCCTTATACTTGGCGCGCGCCTCGATCACCGCGGTCATGTCGACGTCGTTGAACGTCGTCAGCATCGCGGCGGTGTTCTGCGCTTCCTTCAGGCGCTTGGCGATCGTCTGACGCAGGCGCGTCATCTTCACGCGCTCTTCCTTGCGCGCCGAACCGGCGGGGGCAGCAGCAGCCGGAGCGGCCGCCGGGGCCGGCGCGCTCGACTTGCTGGCGGCGGCGGCGGCGACGTCTTCCTTGGTGATGCGGCCGTCCTTGCCGGTGCCCTTGATCGTCGCGGGGTCGAGGCCATGCTCGAGGACCGCGCGGCGGACCGACGGCGACAGCGCGGCGGGCGAGTCGCTCGACTCGTCAGCGGCCGGAGCCGCCGCAGGGGCCGGAGCGGCTGCCGCCGGGGCTGCGGTCACGGCCGGGGTCGCCGCTTCGGTCTTGGCCGGGGCCGAGCCACCCGCATCGACGGTCGCCAGCAGCGCGCCGACCTGTACCGTGTCGCCGACCTTGACGGCATGCTGGCCCATGACACCCGCCACCGGCGAGGGCACTTCGACCGAGACCTTGTCGGTCTCCAGGCTCGCGATCGGCTCGTCGACCGCCACCGCGTCACCCGGCTGCTTCAGCCATTCGCCCAGCGTCGCCTCGGAGATCGATTCGCCCAGCACCGGCACCAGAACTTCAGTCGCCATTCCCATTTCCTCCGCCCGGTCCATCGACCGGGGCTCTTACGCGGGCGGGCAAAACGCCCGCGCCAGATTTCATCCCTCCCCAGCCCCTGAAGGACCGGGGAACTCGGTTAAGTGTCAGTCCGCCGCCGCCGTGGTCGGCTTGGCGGTGGTGTTGCTGCCCTCGGCGCGCGTCCGGCGGATTTCCTCGCGGACATTGTGGCCCAGCGCATCGGCGACCAGCGCGCCCTGCTCGGCGGTGTGGCGCTTCATCAGGCCGGTGGCGGGCGATGCCGCCGCCGCACGACCCGCATAGCGCGCCCGCTTCACCGACGCCCCAGCCTCGGCCAGCGCTTCCTCGATCAGCGGCTCGACGAAGAACCAGTAACCGTTGTTCTTCGGCTCTTCCTGCGCCCAGACCACGTCCTGCAGGTTCGGCATCCGCGCGATCCGCTTGGCGAGCGCGTCGCTCGGGAACGGATAGAGCTGCTCGACGCGCACGATCTGGGTCGTGGTGTCGCCCGCCGCGTCGCGCGCCTCGATCAGGTCATAGGCGACCTTGCCGGTGCACAGGACCAGACGCGTCGTCGCCTCGTCGGCGGCGCCGTTGGTGTCCGACAGCAGGCGGCGGAAGTGGCTCTCGCCCTGGAAGTCCTCGGCCTTCGACACCGCCAGCTTGTGACGCAGCAGCGACTTCGGCGTGAAGACGATCAGCGGCTTGCGGAAGTTACGGTGCATCTGGCGGCGCAACAGGTGGAAATAGTTGGCCGGGGTGGTGCAGTTCGCAACCTGGATATTGTCGTTGGCGCAGGACTGGAGGAAGCGCTCGGGACGTGCCGACGAGTGCTCCGGCCCCTGCCCTTCATAGCCATGCGGCAGCAGCATCACGAGGCCGTTGGCGCGGAGCCACTTGGACTCGCCGCTCGTGATGAACTGGTCGATCATGATCTGCGCACCGTTGACGAAGTCGCCGAACTGCGCCTCCCACAGCACCAAGGTCTTCGGATCGGCGAGCGCATAGCCATATTCGAAGCCCAGCACGCCATACTCGGACAGCGGGCTGTCCAGCACCTCGAAGCTGCCATGCTCGACGGTCTTCAGCGGCACATATTTGTGCTCGTCGGTCTGGTCGACCCAGACGGCGTGACGCTGCGAGAAGGTGCCGCGACCCGAATCCTGGCCAGACAGGCGAACGCCGTAACCTTCCGACAGCAGCGAACCGAAGGCCAGCGCCTCGCCGGTCGCCCAGTCGAAATTCTCGGACGTAGCGAACATCTGCCGCTTGGCGTCGAGCACACGGTTCAGCGTCTTGTGGACCTGCAAGCCTTCCGGGATCGTGGTCAGCGTGCGGCCGATCGCGTCGAACAGCTTCTTGTCGAGGCCGGTCTCCACGTTGCGGCGACCCTGATCGGTCTCCTTCGGCGCCGACAGACCCGACCAGCGACCAGCGAACCAGTCGGCCTTGTTGGGCTTGTAGCTCTGGCCCGCCTCGAACTCGCCTTCGCAGCGCGTGGTGTACTGCTTGATATTCTCGTCGACCCAGGCCTGGTCCACGACACCCTCGGCGACGAGGCGCTTCGAGTAGATCTCGCTGACACCGGGGTGCGAGCGGATCTTGTTGTACATCAGCGGCTGGGTGAAGCCCGGCTCGTCGCCCTCGTTATGACCGAAGCGGCGATAGCACCACATGTCGATCACGATGTCGCGGTGGAACTTCTGGCGGAACTCGATCGCCATCTTGGTGGCGAAGGTCACCGCCTCGGGATCGTCGCCATTGACGTGGAAGACCGGCGCCTGGACGCCCTTGGCCACATCCGACGGATAGGGCGAGGAGCGTGCGAACTGCGGGCTGGTGGTGAAGCCCACCTGGTTGTTGATGATGAAGTGGACGCAGCCGCCCGTGTTGTAGCCACGGATACCCGAGAAGCCGAGGCACTCCCAGACGATGCCCTGGCCCGCGAACGCCGCGTCGCCATGGATCAAAACCGGCACCGAGGCCGCGTGATCGGTCAGGTCGCCCGCGATGGTCTGGATCGCGCGGGTCTTGCCCAGCACGACCGGGTTCACCGCCTCGAGGTGCGAGGGGTTGGCGACCAGCGACATATGGACCTTGTGGCCGTCGAACTCGCGGTCGGTCGAGGTGCCGAGGTGATACTTCACGTCGCCCGAACCGCCGATGTCATCGGGGTTGGCCGAACCACCGGCGAATTCGTGGAAGATCACGCGCAGCGGCTTGGCCATGACATTCGCCAGCACGTTCAGACGGCCGCGATGCGCCATGCCGAACACGATCTCGCGCACGCCCATCTGGCCGCCGTATTTGATGACCGATTCCAGCGCGGGGATCATCGACTCGCCGCCATCCAGGCCGAAGCGCTTGGTGCCGACATATTTCTTGCCGAGGAACTTTTCCCACTGCTCGGCCTCGATGACCTTGTTCAGGATCGCCTTCTTGCCATCGACGGTGAAGTCGATCGCCTTGTCCTGGCCTTCCATCCGGTCCTGGAGGAAGCGGCGCTCCTCCACATCCGCGATATGCATATATTCGAGGCCGATATTGCCGCAGTAATTCTTGCGCAGCGTGTCGACCAGCTCGCGAACGGTCGCCCATTCGAAGCCCATCGTGCCGCCCAGATAGACCTTGCGGTCGAGATCGGCGTCGGTGAAGCCGTGATATTCGGTCTTCAGGTCCTCGGGAAGTTCACGCAGGCCCGACAGGCCGAGCGGGTCGAGGTTCGCCGCGAGATGGCCGCGCACCCGGTAGGTGCGGATCAGCATCTGCGCGCGGATCGCGTCGCCCGCCGCCTTGACGATGTCGGCGGTCGAGGGGGCCGCAGCCGGAGCCGCCGCAGCGGGCTTGCCGCCCTTGGCGGGCTTGGGCGCGGGTTCCATCTGGGTCGGGTCGAGGCCCGCCGTCAGATCGTCGGTCGAGGTCAGCGGCCAACGCTTGTTCTGCCAGCTGGGGGCGCCCACGCCCTGCTCCAGACCGTCGAAAAAGGTCCGCCAGCCCGCATCGACCGACGACGAGTCGGCCTGATACTTGGCATAGAGCGTTTCGATGAAAGCGGGGCTGACGCCCGCCGCGATTTCGCTGAATTCCTGGCCTTCGTAGCCCATGAGACGCTTCCTCGACCGCCCGTCTTCTTCATGATCGCCACCCCGGCACATCCGCCTGGGGTCCGCAGCCGCGAGCGGCCCGCCTGCCGCCACGGACCCCGGCGGGTGTGCCGGGGTGACGCGATACGCCTTACTTGTTCAGCACCGACAACAGGGTCGAGCCGAGCTCCGAGGGGCTGGCCGCGACCTTGATCCCGGCTGCTTCCATCGCCGCGATCTTGTCCTCGGCGCCGCCCTGGCCGCCCGACACGATCGCACCGGCATGGCCCATGCGACGACCCGGAGGCGCGGTGCGGCCCGCGATGAAGCCGGCCATCGGCTTCGAACGGCCGCGCTTGGCCTCGTCACGCAGGAACTGCGCGGCTTCTTCTTCCGCCGAGCCGCCGATCTCGCCGATCATGATGATCGACTTCGTTTCGTCATCGGCCAGGAACAGCTCGAGCACGTCGATGAAGTTGGTCCCGTTGACGGGATCGCCGCCGATGCCGACCGCGGTCGTCTGGCCGAGCCCTGCGTTCGAGGTCTGGAACACCGCCTCATAGGTCAGGGTTCCCGAGCGCGACACGACGCCGACCGAGCCCTTCTTGAAGATCGAACCCGGCATGATGCCGATCTTGCACTCGCCCGGCGTCAGCACGCCCGGGCAGTTCGGACCGATCAAGCGCGACTTCGAACCCGACAGGGCGCGCTTCACCTTGACCATGTCGAGGACCGGAATGCCCTCGGTGATGGCGACGATCAGCGGAATCTCGGCGTCGATCGCTTCCAGGATCGAGTCGGCCGCGAAGGGCGGCGGAACATAGATCACGCTCGCATCGGCGCCCGTCTTCGACTTGGCTTCGGCGACGGTGTTGAAGACCGGCAGGCCGATATGCTCGGTACCGCCCTTGCCCGGCGTCACGCCGCCGACCATCTGCGTGCCGTACGCCAGCGCCTGCTGGGTGTGGAACGTGCCGGTTTCACCCGTCATGCCCTGGGTGATGACCTTGGTGTTCTTGTTGACGAGGATGCTCATCTGCTTTTCGTCCTTACCGCCCCGGCGCAGGCCGGGGCCCAGTTGCGATACGGTTATGGCAGTGCGATGCGATCATACAGGTCATCCCAATCGGGATTTAGCCCTTCGATCTCTCGCAGCTTCCAAAGCCGCTTCCAATTCTTCATTCGCAGTTCGCGTTGCCGCGCTGCTTCCCAGCTATCATGCACCTCGTACCATACGAGCCGATGACAGCGGTTATCCCGCGTGAACCCAGCCACCACGTCGTTGCGATGCTCCCACACGCGCCGCGGCAAATTAGTCGTCGAACCGAGATAGATCGTTCCGTTCCGACCGCTGGCCATGATGTAGACGAAGGCTTGCGCTTCGATCACTCTGGCCAACCCAACTGGGCCCCGGCCTTCGCCGGGGCGGTGTTATTCCTTTAATGAATTACGCCAGGCTCTCGTCGATGCCCTTGCAGGCGACGAGCAGTTCCTTGACCGCGTCGACCGAGACCTGAAGGTTCGCCTTCGCCTCATCCGACAGCTTGACCTCGACGACCTTCTCGACGCCACCGGCGCCGATCACGACGGGCACGCCGACGTACAGGTTGTCGATGCCATATTCACCCGACAGGTGCGCGGCGGCGGGCAGGATGCGCTTCTGGTCGTACAGATACGCCTCGGCCATCGCGATGCCGCTGGTGGCGGGCGCATAATAGGCCGAGCCGGTCTTGAGCAGCGCGACGATCTCGCCGCCGCCGCCACGGGTGCGCTTGACGATCTCTTCGACCTTTTCCTTGGTCGAGAAGCCCATCTCGATCAGGTCGCTGACCGGGATGCCGCTGACGGTCGAATATTCCAGGACCGGGACCATGGTGTCGCCGTGACCGCCGAGCACAAAGGTGTTCACGTCCTTCACCGACACGCCGAACTCTTCGGCGAGGAAGTGGCTGAAGCGCGCCGAGTCGAGCACACCCGCCATGCCGACGACCTTGTTCGCGGGCAGACCCGAGAATTCGCGCAGCGCCCAGACCATCGCGTCGAGCGGGTTGGTGATGCAGATGACGAACGCGTCGGGGGCGTTGTCGCGGATGCCCTCGCCGACCGCCTTCATCACCTTCAGGTTGATGCCGAGCAGGTCGTCGCGGCTCATGCCGGGCTTGCGCGCGACACCGGCGGTGACGATGATGACATCGGCGCCCGCAATGTCGGCGTAATCGTTGGAACCCTTGATATTCGCGTCGAAGCCTTCGACCGGGCCGCACTGCGACAGGTCAAGCGCCTTGCCCTGGGGCACGCCCTCGACGACGTCGAACAGGACGATATCGCCCAGCCCCTTGAGCGCGGCGAGGTGCGCCAGCGTGCCGCCGATGTTGCCGGCGCCGATCAGCGCGATCTTCTTGCGAGCCATTCCAATCCTACTCCGTAGTGGACGTGCGTGATTGGTCACGCGGCCTACGCCTATCTGGGCGTCGGGGCAACCGTTATTCCACAGAGTTTAAGATTTTAAACGATAATGGTTCGCAAGTGCATTAAGGTCAAATCAAGGGCTCGCCCGACCCGTGGCCCTGCGCCAGATAGTCCTCGGAGCGCATCTCTTCGAGGCGGCTGATCGTCCGTTCGAACTCGAATCGACCATCCCCGGTTTCATAGAGTTCGGCGGGCTGCGCATCGGCTGCGGCGAGCAGCTTGACCTTGTGTTCGTAGAACGCGTCGATCAGCTGGACGAAGCGTGCCGCCTCGTTGCGATTCTCCGGCCCCAGCTTGGGGATGCCGACCAGGATGACGGTGTGGAAGCGCCGCGCGACCGCCAGATAGTCCGCCGCCCCCCGCGCCTCGCCGCACAGCCGCTTGAACGAGAAGACCGCGACGCCCTTCAGCGCCTTGGGGACATGCAGCACCCGGCCGCCGACCTTAAGGTCCTCGCTGGGCACATGCGCCGCATCCTCGACCGGATAGTCGGTCAGGCGGAAGAAGGTCGCCGACAGCGTCAGCGTCGCCTTGGGCCCATTGGGCACTAGCCAGGTGTCGAGCCGCCCGAGCCGGTCGCGCCGGTAATCGGTCGGCCCGTTGAGCGCCAGCACGTCCAGCCGCGCCTCGATCAGCGCGATGAAGGGCAGGAAATGCTCGCGGTTGAGACCGTTCTTGTAGAGGTCCCTGGGCGGACGGTTGGAGGTGGTGACGATCGTCACCCCCGCCTCGATCAGCGCGGTGAACAGCCGCGACAGGATCATCGCGTCGGGGCTGTTGGTCACCATCATCTCGTCGAACGCCAGCAGCCGGACTTCCTCGGCCAGCGCGGCGGCGACGGGCGCGATCGGCTCGCCCGCCTGCTTGGCCCGCTCGGTGGCGATGCGGGCATGGACCTCCAGCATGAACTCGGCGAAATGGACGCGGCGCTTGGCCTCGACCGCGACATGGTCGAAGAACAGGTCCATCAGCATCGACTTGCCGCGCCCGACATCACCCCAGAGATAGACGCCCTTGGGCGCGGGCGCGCCCTTGCCGGTCAGGCGTGCGAAGAAGCCGGTCTTGCGCGGCGTTTCCAATTCGGTCGCCAGTTGCTGGAGCCGGGCGGCGGCGGCGGCCTGTTCGGGATCGGGGCGAAGCTCTCCGGCTTCGATCAGGCGGCGATAGGCATTGAGGATGTCGGGCATGTTGAGAGGCGGTGTCTGCCCTGGCCTCTTTCCCGTCAACCCCATTCCTCCCCTGGAAGGGGAGGTGGCAGCCCGCAGGGCTGACGGAGGGGTGTCACCGCCCGATCAGGGATACCGCCCCTCCACCATCGCTTGCGCGATGGTCCCCCTCCCCAAGCAAGCTTGGGGAGGAATAGAAAAAAGGGGGCCGTTTCCGACCCCCTTTCCGTTTCCGTCGAACCAATCGGATCAGATGATCCGCTCGGCTTCCATCTTCTTGATTTCCGCGATCGCCTTGGCGGGGTTCAGGCCCTTGGGGCAGACATTCGCGCAGTTCATGATGGTGTGGCAGCGATAGAGGCGGAAGGGATCTTCCAGCTCGTCCAGACGCTCGCCGGTCATCTCGTCGCGGCTGTCGGCCAGCCAGCGATAGGCCTGGAGCAGGATCGCCGGGCCGAGGAACTTGTCGCTGTTCCACCAATAGCTGGGGCACGAGGTCGAGCAGCAGGCGCACAGGATGCACTCGTACAGACCGTCGAGCTTCGCACGGTCGTCGGGCGACTGGAGCCGCTCCTTGCCCGAGGGCGCGGGCGACACGGTCTGCAGCCACGGCTTGATCGAGGCGTACTGTGCATAGAAGTGCGTGAAGTCGGGGACCAGGTCCTTGACCACGTCCATATGCGGCAGCGGGGTGATCTGGACGGTGCCCTTCACATCCTCGATCGCGGTGGTACAGGCCAGGCCGTTGCGGCCGTCGATGTTCATGGCACACGATCCGCAAATGCCCTCGCGGCACGAACGGCGGAAGGTCAGCGAGCTGTCCTGCTCGGCCTTCATCTTGATCAGCGCGTCGAGCACCATCGGCCCGCATTCGTCCAGATCGATCTCGAACGTGTCGTAACGCGGATTCTGGCCCGAGTCGGGATCGTAGCGATAGACCTTGAACTTTTTCAGACGGCCGCCGGTGGTCGCCTTATGCGTTTCGCCCTTCTTGATGACGCTGTTCTTCGGCAGGGCAAATTCGGCCATGGTCACAAACCCGCTGGATGGGCCGACAGGCATGTCGGCAAAGGATCGCTCCCGCCGATACATGACAGGGGCGCATGTCGCAAATGTCTTGACCGATTTAGGCGCTGCCTCAGATCACATCAAGGACGAGGCCCAGCTCGCGCGCCTCCTCGGCATCGATATACCAGTTGCTGCGCGCCTTTTCCTGCAGCGTCTCGAAGGTCACCTTCGATCCGTTGACGATGGCGCGGAAGCCCTCCTCCTGAATCAGCACCGACTGCTCGATCTCGTGCAGCTTGGCCTTCAGCACCACGGGCAGGTTGGTGAGCGGGCCGGACAGGTCGATGCTGCCGCTCATCTGCCGCTCGTGCAGCATCAGGCGGGTGCCGCGCGTCAGGAAGCGATATTCGACCGGAAAGGCCGACATGAAGGTCGCCCCCGCCGAATAGACCGCGACCTTGCCCAGGAACAGCGTGTCGCGCCCCGTATAGTCGCGCAGCAGCCGGATCGAATCGCCCATCGCCCGCGCCATTTCCGGATCGCCGCCCAGCGTGGTGATCGACACGACCAGCGGACCGTCCGCCGGCGCGGCGGCGAGCTGGTCCTTGAACCCGGCATACATCATCTCGTCCACCGTGCCGTAAAGCTGGATGTGCGGGCGGGCGAGCAGCGGATAATTTACCGCATTGTTGGGATGGTCGTGCATGATGCAGCGAACCGGGGGCGGAGGCGAAGGTTCCGATGGGTGGTTTGTCCGTGGCCTTCGACTTCGCTCAGGCTGAACGGAGTTTGGTATCCAGCCCCTCCCCACCGCCGTTCAGGCTGAGCGAAGTCGAAGCCCAAGCGACACCCTATCCCAGCCTTCCCTTCGCATAATCCTGCGTCCCGTGGGTCAGGACCTCATCACCGTCCACGATCTCCGCCACCGGAATATCCGGCAACGCCTTGATCTGCGCGTAAAGCGGCGCGAAGTCCGTCTCCAGCGTGGTGCGAAGCAATTCCTCGTAACTGGGAATCACGAAATAATTCTGCTGGAAATCGTCGATCCGATATTCGGTGCGCATCACGCGGGCGAGGTCGAAGCCGATCCGGTTGGGGCTCGGGTCCTCCAGCGCGAAGCGGCTTTCCGAATAGCTCGACACGATGCCTGCGCCATAGATACGCAGGTCCCCGCCCTCGCGCACCAGCCCGAACTCGACCGTGTACCAATAGAGCCGCCCGAGATATTTCAGCGCATCCATTCCCAGCGCGCGCTGCCCCCCGCGCCCATAGGCGGCGAGATAATCGGCGAAGACCGGGTCGGCGAGCATCGGCACATGGCCGAACACGTCGTGAAAGACGTCGGGCTCCTGAAGATAGTCGAGCTGATCGGGCCGCCGGATGAAGTTGCCCGCGACGAAGCGGCGATTGGCCATATGATCGAAGAACACCGCGTCGGGCACCAGCCCCGGCACCGCCACCACCTGCCACCCGGTCAGCGCCATCAGGCGTTCGGACAATTCCTGGAAATCGGGAATGCCGGGGCGCGACAGCTTGAGCACGTCGAGGCCGCGCAGATACGCCTCCGACGCGCGGCCCGGCAGCAATCTGGACTGGCGCGCGAACAGCGTGTCCCAGGTCGCATGCTCCTCGGCCGTATAATGCGCCCAGCCCTGGGGGATGGTCCAGTCGGCACCGGCCCCTTCGGGCGGAGCGGCGAGAACATGGGTATCCTGTGCCATTCGTGGAGCTTATCATGATGATGGTGACAAATGAAACCACATCGTGGCGACGGCTCGGCCGGGTTGCAAGGGGGATCGCTGCCGCCATCGGGTTGATCCTGCTGGGCTATTTCGCGCTGGGACTGGCGCTGGGTGCGGTTCCGCGTCGCACCATCGCCCTGCCCGCCCCCGGCCCCGATGCGGTCACCATCTTCGTCGAGTCGAGCGCGGTCCATACCGCCATCATCCTCCCCAAACAGGCGGCGGGAGTGGACTGGCGCGACTGGGCGCGCGCCGAGGATCTGCGCGATCCGCGCTATGCGGGCTTTCCCTATCTCGCCATCGGCTGGGGCGAGGCCGGCTTTTTCCGCGAGACGCCGCACTGGCGCGACGTCAGGCCGGGGACGATCCTCCATGCCGCGCTGGGCAGCGACCGGACGCTGATCCATGTCGACCACCTGCCGCTTCCGCACGCGAATGGCGACGATGTGCGGATGATCCGCCTGTCGCCCGAGGCGTATCGCCACATGGTCGCGTTCATCCGGGGAAGCTGGCGGAGCAATGGCGCTCATTATCCCGGCTATGACGTGTACGATGCCTTTTACGAAGCGAGGGGGCGGTACAGCGCCGCCCACACCTGCAACAGTTGGACCGGCGACGCGCTGGCGGCGGCGGGGGTGCGGATGGGGTGGTGGACGCCCTTCCCCTGGACGGTGATGGCATGGCTGTGATCCCGCCGCCGTCCAAGGCGCTGTGGGTGGCCGAGCTTCCGCGTGCCCTGTGGATGGGTGCGACCTGGTGGCGGCACCGCGCCGAGCTGGCCGCCGCGCCGCGGGGCGACGGGCGGGCGGTGATGGTGCTGCCCGGCCTGTTCAACAGCGACCGGTCGAACATCGTCCTGCGCCGCTATCTGGCCGCCAGGGGCTACCGCGTTCATGGCTGGGGACTGGGGCGCAATCTGGGGGTGCGCAGCGTCGGGCCGGACGCCGGACATCTGATCGCACGGATCGAGTCGGTCGCCGATCGCGGGCCGGTGACGCTGATCGGCATCAGCCTGGGCGGGATCATGGCGCGGATGGTGGCGCAGGCGCGCCCCGATCTGGTCGCGGGCGTCGTCACCATTTCCTCGCCCTATGCGGGACCGGCCCGCGCGACCAATGTCTGGCGCGCGTTCGAGACGCTGACCGGCGAGTGCGTGGACGATCCGGCCGTCATCGCGCGCTCGGCGGCGATCGCCGGGCCGCTGCCCTGCCCCTCCGCCGCGATCTGGAGCCGGAGCGACGGGCTGGTCGCCGGGATCATCTGCCGCGACGACACGACCCCGGCGGTCGAGGTCCGCTCCAGCCATTTATGGGTGCAGCATCGGCCCCAGGTGCTGGCGGCGGTGGCGACCATCCTGGCGGGATGGCCGCCGCCCGTCAGCGGTCAGTAACCGGCGCGATAGCCTTCATAGCCCTGCTGGCCCTGCTGGCACTGCTCGGGGTGCTTGCGGCACTGTTTCTCGTAATCGCGACGCTCGCGCCCTTCGCGCGCTTCCTGCTTGCGCATCTTGCGACCGTAATTGCGGTCCGCCTCGTCCTGGCTGGTCGTCGTCCAGTCGACCACCTGCCCCGCCGCCTGGAACGGGGCCTTCACCACGCTGGCGACGGTCTTGACGCAGCCCCCCAGGCTGAGCGGCAGGGTCAGGACGGCGATTTTCAGGACGAGATTACGCATGGTCACGGGGTCTTTCAGCGGGCGCGCACGACGGCGTTGCGCGTTTCTACCCCGATTTGCGGGAAATCGGTGAAGAATCCGTCGATGCCCTGGCCCAGCGCGGCGCGAATCTCGCCCGCGACATCGCCATGCGCCTTGGGATCGGTGCCCCGGCGGAAAGCGGGGCGGACAAACTGGTTCTCCGCACGATAGGTCCAGGGATGCACCCGCAGCCCCGCCGCATGCGCGTCCGCCACCAGCGTCGTCGGGGCGTCGCCCTTCCACAACATCGCCTTGTCCGGGCCGATCCCCCAGGCATAGGTCGCGACCTGGCGGAGCCCTTCGGGCGTCATCATCGCGGCATAGCTGGGCGCGGCGCCATCCGCCGGACCGCCCTCGCCCGCGACCAGCTGGATCAGGCGGATGCCGGTCATGGTCTTGAGATGCTTGAGATTCTTCACCTCGAACGACTGGATGAAGACGGGCGCATCGGCGGTCTTCCACCCCGCCTTGTCGAGCGCGGCGACCAAAGGCGCGTCAGTGCCCTTGCCGATCGACGCGAAATAAGTCGGATGCTTGGTTTCGGGATAGATGGCGATGGTCCGCCCCAACTCCTTCGACCGCTGCTTGGCGAGCGCGATGATCTCTTCCAGCGTCGGGATCTGGAATTGCCCGTCATAGGCGGTTGAACGAAGCTGCGGCAGGCGTTCGCGGGCACGCAAGCTCTTCAGCTCGGCCAGCGTGAAATCCTCGGTGAACCAGCCGGTCTCGCGCTGTCCGTCGATCGTCTTGGTCGTCTTGCGATCGGCGAACTCCGGGTGGGCGGCGACATCGGTCGTGCCCGAAATCTCGTTCTCGTGCCGGGCGACGAGGTGGCCGTCCTTCGTCGGCACCAGATCGGGCTCGATCACGTCCGCCCCCTCACGGATCGCCAGATCATAGGCGGCCAGCGTATGCTCGGGCCGTTCCCCGCTGGCCCCGCGATGCGCGATGACGATTGGCGAGGACAGCGGCTGGGACAGGTCGGCGGACATGGCCTCACCCTGCCCCATGACCAGAGCTACGGCAATGAGAGTGGTTCGCAACGGGAAACGCAGGGAAATCATGGCGTTTGTTCATCCAACTGTAATCCCAAGGGGATGGCGCGATGCATTTCACAATCAATGGTCAATCGCATGACATCGAGGTCGATGTCCGCACCTCGCTGCTCGATCTGTGTCGCGAACATCTGGGGCTGACGGGTTCCAAGAAAGGCTGCGACCATGGCCAATGCGGCGCCTGCACGATGCTGGTCGACGGGCGGCGGATCAATAGCTGCCTGACGCTGGCGGTGATGCATCAGGATGACGAGATCACCACGATCGAGGGACTGGCCCAGCCGGGCAATCTCCACCCCTTGCAGGATGCGTTCGTGCGGCATGACGGGTTCCAGTGCGGCTATTGCACGCCGGGCCAGATCTGCTCGGCGGTCGGCATGCTCGACGAGGTGAAGAAGGGCTGGCCGAGCCATGTCACCGAAGATCTTGGCCATGCCGAACTGACCGTGGAAGAAATCTCCGAGCGGATGAGCGGCAATCTGTGCCGCTGTGCCGCCTATCCCAATATCGTCGACGCGATTCGCGAAGTCGCCGGGCTGGGCGACCGCAACCCCAATGAGGATGTCGGCCGGGAGGTCGCGGCATGAAGCTGTTCGATTATGCCCGCGCCGACTCGATCGGCACCGCCACCTGCGACGGCGCGGTGCCGGGCGCGCGCTTCATCGCGGGCGGCACCAACCTGCTCGACCTGATGAAATTGCAGGTCGAGACGCCCGACACGCTGGTCGACATCAGCCGCCTGGACCTGGGCGAGATCGAGGCGCGCGAGGATGGCGGCCTGACCATCGGCGCGCTGGTGCCCAATAGCGACCTCGCCGCCGACCCCCGCGTGATCGAACGCTATCCGGTCCTGTCGCGCGCGCTGTTGGCGGGTGCGTCGGGTCAGTTGCGCAACAAGGCGTCGACCGGGGGCAATCTGCTCCAGCGGACCCGCTGCTATTATTTCTACGACCCCGCCACCCCGTGCAACAAGCGCGATCCGGGCAGCGGCTGTTCAGCGATCGGCGGCGAGAACCGTATCCTCGCGATCCTCGGCACTTCGGACCAGTGCATCGCGACGCACCCCAGCGACATGGCCGTCGCGATGCGCGCGCTGGAGGCCGTCATCATCACCCAGAAGCCAGACGGCGACCGCCGCCGGATCGCGATCGGCGACTTCTATCGCCTGCCGGGCAGCACGCCCGAGATCGAGACCGTGCTGGAGCCGGGCGAACTCATCACCCATGTCGAACTGCCCCCCGCCCCTGCGGGCCGCCAGACCTATCGCAAGGTGCGCGACCGCGCCTCCTATGCCTTTGCGCTGGTGTCGGTCGCCGGGATCGTCGCGGTGGAGAATGGCAGGATCGCCTCGGCCCGTCTGGCATTCGGCGGCCTCGGCCCGATGCCCTGGCGTAACGAGGCGGTGGAAGCCGCGCTGGTCGGACAGGAGCCCACCGACGCCGCCTTCCACGCCGCCGCCGATGTCCTGCTGGCCGACGCCAAGGGCTATGGCTCGAACGACTTCAAGATTCCGCTGACGCGCCGCACTTTGGTCGCGACGCTCCGTGAACTGACTCAGGAGGGCTGATCCCATGTTCGGATTCGGCAAGGACGACACACATTCGCTGACCATGAATCAGCCGCATCCCGACAGCCTGCTCGATACGGGCGTGCAGGGGGTGATCTCCAAACCGCTCGACCGGGTGGACGGGCCGAAAAAGGTGACGGGCACCGCCACCTATGCCGCCGAATATGCCATCGAAAACTGCGCGCATGGCGTCCTCGTCAGCGCGACCAAGGGCCATGCGAAGATCAAGGCGATCGACGCCGATGCGGTGAAGGCGATCCCCGGCGTGATCGACGTCATCACCGATTACGAGACCTTCATCCGCAATTCGCAGCAGGGCGGCGAGACCGAGGCCCCGACGCAAGGCGTGCGCACCATCGACTATTTCGGCGAGATCATCGCGATCGTCGTCGCCGAGAGCTTCGAGGTCGCGCGCGACGCCGCCAAGCGGCTGAAGGTCGAGTATGAAGAGCTGGACGATGGCGCGTTCGACTATGAGGCGAACAAGGACAAGGCCGAACCCGCGCCGGACGGGCTGATCAAGGGCCATTACGACCAGGGCGATTTCGACAAGGCGTTCGAAAATGCGGCGGTCAGGCTCGACGTCACCTACACCACCCCCAGCCAGAACTCGGCCGCGATGGAGCCGCATGCCTCGATCGCGGTGTGGGAGGACGGTGCGCTGACCTTGTACGGCGCGTACCAGATGCCTTCCTCGGACGCGCAGCAGCTCGCCAAGGCGTTGGGCGTCTCGCAGTCCAAGGTGCGGATCATCTCGCGCTATATCGGCGGCGGCTTCGGGTCGAAGCTGGGCATCGCGCCCGAAAGCGTCGCCGCCGCCATCGCCGCCAAGCGGCTGAACCGCCCGGTCAAGGCGGTGATGCTGCGCCAGCAAGTGTTCGACGCCACCGTCCGCCGCTCCAACACCGAACAGCGGATGCGGTTGGGCGCGGAAGCGGGTGGCCGGATCGTCGCGCTGGGGCATGAGGCGATCACCTCCAACCTGCCGGACGAGGATTTCTTCGAGCCCGTCGGGATCGGCACCCACTTCCTCTATGCGGGCGAGAACCGGCGGATCAACCATGACGTGGTGCGGCTGAACTGGACGCTGTCGGGATCGATGCGCGCGCCGGGCGAGGCGGTGGGCATGGTCGGCATGGAATGCGCCATGGACGAACTCGCCGAGAAGATCGGCATCGACCCGATCGATCTTCGCAAGATCAACGATCCCGAACAGGACCCCGAACTCAAGGTCCCCTATTCCTCGCGCAACCTGACCCGTTCGCTGGAGGAAGGCGCGAAGCGTTTCGGCTGGGACCAGCGTAAGGCGGCGGGCCAGCGACGCGAGGGCGACTGGCTGATCGGCATGGGCGTCGCCGCCGCGTGCCGCTCCAACCAGCTCCAGCAATCGGCGGCCAAGGTCGAACTCCACCCGGACGGCAGCGCCACCGTGTCCTCTGCGATGACCGATATCGGCACGGGCAGCTATACGATCATGGCGCAGATCGCCGCCGAGATCCTCGGCCTGCCGGTCGAGAAGGTCAGCATGTCGCTGGGTGACACCAACGATCCCCCCGCCGCCGGATCGGGCGGCTCCTGGGGCGCGGCCTCGGCGGGCTCGGCGGTCTATCTCGCCGCCGAGCGGGTGCGCGAGAAGCTGGCCAAGGCGATGGGCGTCAAGCCCGCCGACCTGACGCTGAAGGACGGCATGGCGATCGGCGACAATCGCTCGGTGCCGCTGGCCGAGCTGGTCGGCAAGGACGGCCTGTCCGCGATCGGCGAGATCAAGCCGGGGCAGCAGGAGAAGCAGTTCCAGCAGGCGAGTTACGGCGCGCATTTCGCCGAGGTCGGCGTCAATGTCGTCACCGGCGAGGTCCGCGTGCGGCGAATGCTGGGCGTGTTCGCGGCGGGACGCGTGCTCAATGCCAAGACGGCGCGCTCGCAATGTCTGGGCGGCATGACCTTCGGCATCGGCACCGCGCTGACCGAGAAGCTGATCCACGATCCGCGCACCGGCAAGCTGGTGAACCATGATCTGGCCGAATATCATGTGCCGGTGAATGCCGATGTCCCCCAGCTGGAGGTCCATTTCCTCGACGAGCGCGACATCCACGCCAACCCGATCCACGCCAAGGGGATCGGCGAGCTGGGCATCTCGGGCGCGGCGCCTGCGGTGGTCAACGCCATCTACAACGCCACCGGCGTCCGGGTGCGCGAGATGCCGGTGACGCTCGACAAGCTGCTCGATCATCTTCCGGCGCTTTGATGAGCGAGAATGACAGCGTCCTCGCCGCCGCCCGCGAATGGCGGGGCGAGAAGATGGCGATCGCGACGGTGGTGTCGACCTGGGGGTCGGCCCCGCGTCCGCGCGGCAGCCATATGCTGGTCCACGCCGATGGCCGGTTCGAGGGGTCGGTCTCGGGCGGCTGTGTCGAGAACGACATCCTCCACACCGCCGCCGAGGTGATCGCGGGCGCGCCGTTCCAAGTGAAGCGCTATGGCGTGGCGGACGCCTCGGCCTGGGAGGTCGGCCTGCCCTGCGGCGGCGAGATCGCGGTGATGGTCCAGCCGGTGTCGGCGGACGGGTTCGATCCCGAACTGTTCGACCGGATCGCCGAGGCGCGCGCAGCGGGTCGGTCGCTGACCGTCACCACTGACCTGGCGACCGGCCATTCCGACCTGCGCCCGGTTGAGACCGGCGAGGTCTTCGCCAATCGCTACGACCCGCCGCGCCGGTTGCTGATCGTCGGCGCGGTGCAGATCGCGCAAAGCCTCGCGCAACTCGCGCAGACGCTCGGCATCGCGGTGGTCGTCATCGATCCGCGTGCCCGCTTCCTGACCGAGGAGCGTTTCCCCGGGGTCACGCTGGACGATCGCTGGCCCGACGAGGCGGTCGCCGCCTATGCACCGGGCCCGGCAACCGCCGTCGTGACGCTGAGCCACGATACAAAGATCGACGATCCCGCGCTTGTCGCTGCGCTCGCTACCGATACCGCCTATGTCGGCGCGCTGGGCAGTCGGCGCAGCCATGCCGCGCGGCGGGAGCGTCTGGCGGCGCTGGGCGTTTCCCCGTCAGCGATCGACCGGATCGATGGCCCGGTCGGGCTGGACATCGGGGCGATCGGCCCGTCCGAGATCGCGCTGTCGATCGCGGCGGCGATGATAGGAGCCTTTCATGATCGACGCTGAGGATGTGGTTCTGGTCCTGCTGGCGGCGGGACAATCGAGCCGCTTCGGGATGGAGAACAAGCTGGAGGCGGAATTCCTCGGCAAGCCGGTGGGCTTCCACGTCACCACCGCGCTGGAAAGCATTCCCTTTGCCGACCGGATCGTCGTGACCGACGGGTGCCAGCTCGACTTCGCGTCGCGTGGCTACCGCGTGATCCATAATGACGACATTGCCAAGGGCATGTCCTTCTCGCTGCATCTGGGCGTGCAGGAGGCGATCAAGTCCGGCCCCAAGGCGATCCTGATCGCGCTGGCCGATATGCCGCGCGTGACGGCAGCGCATATCTATCGCCTGTTCGATGCCTTTGACGGCCCGGATGCGGTCGTCGTGTCGAGCAATGGCGAGCATCCCACCCCGCCCGGCGTCTTCGGCGCGGGCCGGTTCGACGCGCTGCTCAAGCTGGAGGGCGACGAAGGCGGCCGCAAGCTGGTCGCCGGTGGGCGCCATGTCGTCACCGCCCCGGCCGAGCTGATCGATATCGACACGCCCGAGGATCTGGAACGGCTACGCCAGCTCGTCCACGCACCCGAGCGGATCACTCGTGCCGTAGAGCATCGATCGGATTGAGCGCCGCCGCCCGCCGCGCAGGGAAATAGCCGAAGACCACCCCGATCACCGCCGAGATTGCAAAGGCGATGACGTTGATCTGCGGATCGAAGGTCCAGGGCACCTGCATCAACGGCACCAGCGCGGCGATGATCGCCTGTGCCAGGATCAGGCCGATGATCCCGCCCAGGCAGGACAGCACCACCGCCTCGACTAGGAACTGCATCAGCACCTCGCGCGCGACCGCGCCGATGGCCAGGCGAATGCCGATCTCGCGCGTCCGTTCGGTCACCGACACCAGCATGATGTTCATGATGCCGATGCCGCCGACCACCAGGCTGATCGCCGCCACCGCCGCGACGATCCGGGTCAGCATCGTCGTCGTGCTGGTCAGCGTGTCGCTGATCTGCTTGGTGTCGAAGATGTTGAAATCATCTTCCTTGCCGCCCGTGATGTTGCGCCGTTCGCGCAGCAGGTCGGTCAGCGAGGCCTGCACCGCGCTGGCTTGATAGGCCTGATCGATGCCCACCAGCATCAGCCGAATATCGCGGCTGCCGGTGAAGCGACGCTGCACCGCCTTGATCGGCATCAGCACGACATCGTCCTGATCGCCGAACCCGCCCTGGCCGCGCGTGGTCAGCACGCCGACCACGTCGCAACTGATCGCGCCGATGCGGAAGCGCTTGCCCACCGCCTCGGTGCTGGGGAACAGGTTCTTGCGCACGGTATTGCCGATGATGCACACCGCCTTGCCCGCCGCCTGCTCGGCCGGGGTCCACAGACGCCCCGATGCCAGCGGCCAAGGCTGCACCGTGAAATAGGCCAGCGTCGTGCCGGTCACCGTGGTCGACCAGTTCGCGCCTTCATAGATCGCGGTCGCGGTCGTCTGGGCCTGGGGCGCGACCGCCGTCACGCCCGCGATCTGGTCGGCGATCGCCTCGACATCCTCGGGCTTGAAGTCGGGCGGACGCGGGCCGCCGCCGCCGCGCCCGAAGCCCTGGCCGGGGCGGACCTGAAGGATGTTGGTGCCCAGCGACGAGATGGACTGCTGCACCGCGGCCGTGGTCGCCTTGCCCAGCGTCACCATCGTCACGACCGCGCCGACGCCGATGATGATACCCAGCGTCGTCAAGAACGACCGCAGCATATGCCGCCGGATCGACCGGATCGCGAGGAGAAGCGTGGTGCCGAACATCAGTGCATATCCGTCGCGGGCGCATCCGGCTCCGGCATGGTGCCCGGCCGATGCTGTGCCTCGATCCGGTCGACCAGCCCGTCCTTGAAGTGGATGACGGTGCGCGCGAACGCCGCCATGTCGGGCTCATGCGTGACCATCAGCACGGTGATGCCGCTGTCCCGGTTGAGCCCGGTCAGCAACTCCATGATCTCCACCGAGCGTTCGGAATCGAGATTGCCGGTCGGCTCGTCGGCCAGCAGCACGTCGGGGCTGGTGACGATGGCGCGCGCGATCGCCACGCGCTGCTGCTGCCCGCCCGACAGTTCGGCGGGGGTATGGTCCCACCATTGGTCGAGCCCGACCTTCTCCAGCGCCGCCATGCCCATCTCGCGCCGCGTCTTCTTGTCCTCGCCGCGATACAGCAGGGGCAGCTCGACATTCTCCAGCGCGGTGGTGCGCGACAACAGGTTGAACCCCTGGAACACGAAGCCCAGATAGCGCCGCCGCAGCATCGCGCGCTGGTCGCGGTCCAGCGTCTCGACATGATGGCCGCGGAACAGGAAATTGCCGCCGCTCGGCACGTCGAGACAGCCCAGAATGTTCATCGTGGTCGACTTGCCCGACCCCGAAGGCCCCATCACCGCGACGAAATCGCCGCCCGCAATGTCCAGATCGACGCCCTTTAGCGCCTGGAACTGCGTCGCGCCGCTGCCATAGGTCTTGGTGACGCCGCGAAGCCGGATCAGGGGCGCATCAGCGGCCACCACCGCCCCCTTGCTGGCCCTGGCGACGCTGTCCCCCCGCCGCCGGCGCGGCCTCTCCCGCCGCCAGCTGGCCGGTGATGACCTGCATTCCCGGCTTCAGCCCGCCCGACAGGACTTCGGTCATCGATCCGTTGGTGTCGCCGGTGACGATCTGCACCGGCTGCGGCTTGCCGTCCGTACCCCGGACATAGACGGTCTGCGTCGCGCCGCGCTGGACGGTCGCGGTACGCGCCGCCCGGTCGCGGCGCGGACGGAAGGTCAGCGAGCCCGCAATGCCGCCGCCGCCACCCTGGCTCGCCCCATCGGACGGCTGGAAGCGCAGCGCGGCATTGGGGATCAGCACGACGTTACGCTTGTCCGAGGTCACGATATCGGCGGTCGCGGTCATGCCGGGGCGAAGTTGCAGGTCGGGATTGGCGACGGTCAGGTCGGCGGCATAGCTGACCACCTGTCCCGTGGTCGACGTGCTGGCGGTCGAGGACGAGGAGGACGAGGTCGCCGCGCTGACCGTCAGGTTCGACCCCAGGTCGACCCGCGTGATCGTCGCGGGAAAGGTGCGCCCCGGAAAGGCGTCGACCGTGAAATTGGCCTTTTGCCCGACCTTCACCTCGCCGACATCCGCCTCGTCGATCGCCACCTCCAGCTTCATCTTGGTCAGGTCTTCGGCGATGACGAACAGGGTCGGCGTGTTGAACGACGCCGCGACCGTCTGGCCGGGATCGACCTGCCGCGCCAGCACCACGCCCGACACAGGCGAGCGGATGATCGCACGCTGCCGCTGGGTCTGCGACTGGGCCAGCTGCGCACGCGCGGCGGCGACATTGGCCTCCGCGACCCTCAGCGCCGCGACCGCGCGCTGCGCATCGGCGCGCCCGGTCTGGAGTTCGGTGCCGGAGGGCACGCGGCCGTTGGACAGCTTGTAGACTTCCTCCAGCCGCCGCAGCTGCGCCTGCGATTCGGCCACGGTCGCGCGCGCCTGCGCCACCTGCGCCTGATTGGCGGACAGCGTCGCCTGCGCCGCGCGGATCTGGTCGTCAATCTGTTCGGGATCGATCAGCGCCAGTGCCTCGCCCGCCTTCACCCGGTCGTTCACATCGACCACGACCTTCGTCACCAGACCCGATAGCTGCGAACCGACCGTCACCTGGTTGGTCGGGGCGAGCTTGCCGGTGGCCGAGACGGTCACGGTCAGGTTGCCGCGCGAGACGGCGGCGGTGGCATAGCCCGCCTGATCCGACCCGCCGAAACAGCTTTTCAGCAGCACCGCGAGCAGCACGACGCCCAGGATCACGACGCCCCACTGCACCCATTTGCGCCAGCGCGGTTGCGGCTTCACGCCCAGGAAATCGTCGAGAGTCTGATCGGCCATCAGCGGTTGTCCGGGGTTTGCGTCGCGCGCGGCGGCGCTTCGGGGGTGGTGCTGTCGTCCCATCCGCCGCCCAGCGCGGCGAACAGCGCGACCTGCGCGGTGGCGGCGTCCGAGCGCGCCTGGACCAGCCCGTTCTGGGCGCTCAGCAACGACGCCTCCTGCTGCGACAGGGTGGTGAAATCGGTCAGGCCCGTGCGATACTGGCTGCGCGCCAGGATCGCCGAGTTGCGCGCCGCGTCGAGCTGGATCGCGAACAGCCGCTCCCGCTCGCGCGCCGTGTTGAGCGCGACGATGGCGTTCTCGACATCCTCCAGCGCCAGCAGCACGGTGCCCTGATAGGCGGCATAGCTCTGATCGGCGAGCGCCCGCGCGTTGCGGACCTGGCTGCGCAGGCGGCCGCCGTTGAAGATCGCCTGGGTCAGCCCGGCGAACAGGCTGCCGGTGATCGCATCGCCCAGCGAGCCGATGCTGGTCGCCGCGGCGTTGATGTTCCCGGAGATGGCGAGCGCGGGGTAGAGCGCCGCCTGCGCCACGCCGATCCGCGCCGTGGCGGCGGCCAAGTTGCGCTCGGCCGCGCGGACATCGGGGCGGCGGCGCAATATGTCGGCCGGGATGCCGACGCCGATCACCGCCGGTCCGCTGGGGATCGGCCGCACCGCCTCCAGCCGCGCCTTCAGCGCACCGGGCGCCTGCGCGGTCAGCACGCCCAGGCGCGAGACGGCGGTGTTGTATTGCTGCTCCAGCGTCGGGATGGTCGCGGCGGTCTGCGCCCGCTGCCCCCGTGCCTGCTCGGCGTCGAGCGAGGACACCAGCCCGGCCCGCACCCGGAAGCCCGCAATCTCCAGATTGTCGTCCTGCAACGCCAGGCTGGCGCGCGCATTGGCAAGCTGCGCCTGATAGGCCCGCGCGAGCACATAGTTGCGCGCCAGCTCGCTCTCGACGGTCAGCAGCGTCGCGGCATAGGTGAACCCCGCGCCCTCATAGGTCGCGCGCGTCGCCTCCACGGTGCGGCGCAACTCGCCGAACAGGCCGACCTGATAGCTGGCCGACAGGCCCACGGTGAAGCTGTTGCTGCCGCCCCCGCCGGTATCGACCACCGTGCCGTCGGGCAGGGTGAAGCTGCGCCCGCCGCCGCGCAGATTCTCGTTGCGCTGATAGCCGGTCGAGCCGGACAGGGTGGGAAGCAGCGAGGACCGGCTCTGCACCAGGCTTTCGCGCGCCTGCCGCAGCCGGGCGACGGCCTGGACCACATCGGTATTGGCGACCACCGCGCGTTCGACCAGCTCGGCCAGCAGCGGATCGTCGAACGACCGCCACCAGCGGCCCATATCCTGCGCCTGCGCCGTGGCGGCGGGAACCGACCAGCTGGCGGGCACCCCCAGCGCCTGGGGAGCGGCAGGATGATAATCGGGACCGACCGTGCAGGCGGACAGGGCCGCCGAGGCCAGAAGAAGGACGCGGGCGCGAGGCTTCATGCCCGCGAACCTGCCCCGCCGATACGGCCCCGTCCAGTGCGATTATGTCGCAAAATGTTACAGCGCCGACAAATTCCTGTCACCCACCCCTGAGGGAGAGGGGTGGGTCCATCCCAGGTCCATGCGCTCTTGCCCACAGGATCGCGGGGCTGCGGTTGTCCTGCAACATCCTCCCTTGCCGGGAAGGATTACCGTCCCACCCAGTCCGCGACCTGCTGCGCCACCTGGTTGGCGGCCTGGTTCAGCGCGGGGCCGACGCTGGTGCTGTCGATCTTGCCGACCGGAACGCGCGCCTCGAACCGGCGCTTTTCGACCGTGGTCTGGCCTTCGCGGACCAGCGCGGCGTCATACACCACCGCGGCATCGCGCCGGGTCGCGTCCAGGCCGAACTGGCGCAATTCCCCGCCCAGCCGATCGCCGGGATCGGCCACCGACTCACGCGCCGAGAGCACCACACGGCCCATCCGCGCGGTCAGCGTATCGGCCATCAGCCGCGCGAACAGCCGCGCGGGCGGCTCGGCCCATTGCGCGTCCTTCACATAGGCGATGCTGGTCGCATTCTCCTGCACCGGCACCCGCGGGGTCGCCAGTTCCTGCGGCGCGGTCGGCACCTGGACGGTGATCGACTTGCCGCGCCCCGAATCCTGCGTCTGCCCCACGGTCGGCTGCGACTGCGCCTGCAAGGTCAGCAGCGAGGGCGGCGGCTTGGCGCCGAAGCTGATGCAGCCCGCCAGGGGAAGCGATGCCATCAGAACGATCAGCGGAGTCTTCATGACGGTCCTCATCGACTTCCTCACTTGCCCTTATAGTCCGGCAGCTGGGGCTGCCCGATCAGCGACCCTGCGCCCTGCTGGTCGACCTTTTCGGCGACCGCCGACAGCGACTGGGTCATCACGCGCAGGTCGCGCACCAGACGATCGACCTCGGGCACGGTCTGCTTCGAGAAGGTCTGCAGGCCCGGCCGTGCATCGCCGATCGCCGAATTCAGCGTATCGGCGCTCTTCTGGGCCGACGCGATCGCCTTGTTCAGATTGACCATGGTCGGCTTGACGTCCTCGGCGAGCAGGCCGTTGGTCGTCGCCGCCAGCTGGCCGATCGACTGCGCCGCATCGCCCGCCTGCTGGATCGCCACGCGGGTCTGCGCCAGCGTCGCCGCGATCTCCGGCCCGCGATCGGCCAATGCATCGGTCAGGCGGTTGGTGTTGTCGAGGATGCCCGCGATCGACGCCTGGTTCCGATCCGACAACAGCCCGGTCAGCCGCTCGGTCAGCGTCGACAGCCGCTCCAGCAACTGCGGCGCGGAGTTCAGGATCGCGCCGATGCCGCCCTGCTTGGTCGGGATGACCGGCACGTCATAGGGGCAGACGGTCCGGTTTTCGGGCGTCGGGCAGGTGATCGGCGGTGCGCCCTTGCGCGCGCCGTCCAGCGAGATGGTGCTGGTGCCGGTGAAGCTGGCCGAGATCGACGCGGTCGTCCCCTGAAGGATCGGCGTCTGGTCGTTGACCGCGACCCGCACCCGCACGAATTGCGGATCGGGCCGCCACAGCGCGATTTCCTTCACCTGGCCCGAGGGCACGCCCGAATAGGTGACCGCCGAGCCCTTGGCCAGGCCGTCCACCGACTGGCGGAAGAAGATGTCATATTCCTTCTCCGACGTGCCGCCCAGCCGGGCGATCCAGACGGTGAAGATCGCCAGCACTGCGAGCAGGATCAGCACGACAGAGCCGACAAGGACGTGGTTCGAACGGGTTTCCATCAGCGTGTCCCTGCTTCGCCTCTCGCATGGGCATCGGCCCCACTGCCCTGGCTATGCTGGCCGGTGGCGTGGGCTTCGACTTCGGTGGGGTGGCGTGCGGCGTCCGCATCCGCCGAACGGGGCGTCATGTCGGCGATCTCGTCCTTGGCGGCGATAGCGGCGCGGCCGCGCGGCCCCTTGAAATACTCCTCGATCCACGGATGGTCGAGCGCGATCAGTTCGTCGATCGTGCCGACCGCGATAACCTTCTTGTCCGCCAGCACCGCCACGCGGTCGCAAATGGCATAGAGGGTGTCGAGGTCATGGGTGATGAGGAAGACGGTCAGCCCCAGCGTCTTCTGGAGCGACTTGATCAACTGGTCGAACGCTGCCGCGCCGATCGGGTCGAGGCCCGCCGTCGGCTCGTCAAGGAACAGCAGCTCGGGGTCGAGCGCCAGCGCGCGCGCCAGCCCGGCCCGCTTCTTCATGCCGCCCGACAGTTCGGCGGGATATTTGGGCCCGGCATCGGCGGGCAGGCCGGTCATCACCACCTTGTAGGAGGCGATCTCGTCCATCAGCGCCTGGGGCAGCTCGCGATAGAATTCGCGCAACGGCACCGCGACATTCTCCGCCACGGTCAGCGTCGAGAACAGCGCGCCTCCCTGGAACAGCACGCCCCAGCGCTTGCGGACCTCGGTCGCCTCGGTCGCCTCGCGCCCGATGGTCGGTTCGCCGAACACGGTGATCTCGCCGGTATCGGGGGTCTGGAGCCCGATGATCGAGCGCATCAGCACCGACTTGCCGGTGCCCGACCCGCCGACCACGCCCAGTATTTCGCCCTTGCGGACGTCCAGGTCGAGGCCGTCATGGATGACCTGCTCGCCGAAGCTGTTGCGCAGGCCTCGAACCTGGATCAGATGCTCGTCCTGTTCGGCCATCAATCCCATCCGATCCAGGTGAAGAAGACCGCGAAGAACGCGTCGAGCACGATCACCAGGAAGATCGCCTGCACCACCGCCGCGGTGGTGCGCAGGCCGACCTGCTCGGCATCCGACTTGACCTGCATCCCCTGGAAACAGCCCGCGATCGCGATGATCGCCCCGAAGACGGGGGCCTTGATCAGCCCGACATACAGGTCGGTGATCGGCACCACTTCGCGGATGCGCGCGATGAAGGTGACGGGCGGGATGCCCAGCGACACCGCCGCCAGGAAACAGCCGCCGATCATCGCGATCAGCGAGGCATAGAAACCGAGCAGCGGCATCAGGGTGATCGCCGCCAGGGCGCGCGGCACGACCAGCGATTCCATCGGCGACACGCCGATGACCCGCATCGCGTCGATCTCCTCGGTCAGCTTCATCGTGCCGATCTGCGCGGCGAAGGCCGAGCCTGACCTCCCTGCGACCATGATCGCGGTCATCAGCACGCCCAGTTCGCGCAAGGTGAGGCGGCCGACCAGGTTGATCGTGAAGACCTCCGCACCGAACTGCCGAAGCTGCACCGCCCCCTGCTGTGCGATGACGATGCCGATCAGGAAGCTCATCAGGCCGATGATCGCCAGCGCCGAGACGCCGACCGTCTCGAACTCGTGCACCACCGCGTTGAAGCGGAAGCGGCGCGGATGGCGGATCACCGCCAGCCCCGCGATCACCGTCGCGCCCATGAAGCCGAGCAGGCCGTACAGCGTCTGGAACGCCGCCACCACCGCATCGCCGACCTCGCCCGCCACGCGCGCAAAGGGGCTGATCGGCTTGGGCCGCATCGCCACCGGCTGGTCCGCCTCGACCACCTTGTCGATCAGGTGGCGCTGGTCTTCGCTCAGCCCCTCGATCCGGGCGTCGTTGCGCGCGGCGAAGCGGTGGACCAGCCACGCGCCCACCGTGTCAATCCGGTCCACCCGCGACAGGTCGAGGCGGCGGACCGAGGCGTCCTCGCGATCCAGCCGTTCGGGCAGGTCGCCCAGCATCGCCAGCGACAGGCTGCCGGTGAAGCGCAGGGCCCCTCCGTCGGCCGGGTCGTGCTGATAATCGGCCTTGGCGTTCATCACCTGCCTCTTTGCGGGAAAGCGGGGGCATCGACAAGGCGCTTCCGCCTCGCGACGAATCGATCCCGCGCCTTAATTATACGGATAGGTGACGTTTTCAAAGCAGCCTGTCCACGACATGAAGGACCAGGCCGACGCTGCCGCCGACCAGCGTGCCGTTGATCCGGATATATTGCAGGTCGCGGCCAACCGCATTTTCCAGCCGGGTGGTGATCGTGTCGGCATCCCATCCGCGCACCGTCTCCGACACCAGCCGGACGATCCCGTCGCCGTAATCGGCGGCCACGCCCACCGCCGCGCGCCGGACGAAGCGGTTGATCGTCGCCGCCAGCCGGGGATCGGCCTGCAAGGTCTGCCCCAATTGCCGCAGCGCATCGCCCAGTCGCCCCGCCGTCACCGCCTCCGGATCGCGCGCCAGCCGCAGCAACGCTTCGCGCGCCTGTTCCCACAGCCCGTCCAGCCAGCGCTGCATCGCCGGATTGGCGATCAGTTCGGCCTTCATCGCCTCGACCCGCGCGCGCGTGTCGGGGTCATATTGCAGGTCCCAGGCGAGGCGGTCGAGCCCCTCCTCGATCTTCTGGCGCAGCGGATGCTCGCGATCCTCGGCGACGTCGTTCAGCAGCTTGTACAGCCCGTCGATCAGCTTGTCGGCCAGCGTCTCGTCCAGCCCGGTCCAGCGCAGGATCGCCCCGGCCCGCTCATGCACCATCGCGCGCAGGATCGGTTCGTTCGACTCCAGCGCACCCGCCGCCCAGCGCAGCCCTGAGTCCAACAGCGGCAGATGCCGCCCCTCGGCGATCGTCGCCTTCAGCAACTGGCCCAGGATCGGCGCCACCTCGGTCGCGCGCAGCCGCGATCCGATCCCCGCCTTGACCATGCCGCCCAGCCGCTGCGGATCGAAGGCGGTCAGCATCTCGGCGAACAGGCGCGAGGCCCCGCGCCGGATCCGCCCGCTTTCCTGCGGCGGCTGCGCCAACCAGCGCCCCGCCGCGCCCGCCACGTCGACCCGGCTCATCCGGCGCGCGACGACGCGGGGGATCAGGAAATTGGTGCGCAGGAAATTGGCGAGCGTGTCGCCGATCCGATCCTTGTTGCGCGGCACGATCGCGGTATGCGGGATGGGCAGGCCGAGCGGATGGCGGAACAGCGCCGTCACCGCGAACCAGTCGGCCAGCCCGCCGACCATCGCCGCCTCGGCAAAGGCGCGAACGAAGCCCCAGGCGGGATGCAGCGGCTGAAAGGTGCGCGCGATCAGGAACAGCGCCGCCATCGACAGCAACAGTCCGGTCGCCACCACCCGCATCTTTCGCAGGGCGGGCGGAACGGGCTGGCTACCCCCCGGTCGCGCGTTCAGGTCCATCGATCATGACAATTCGTGAACGGCGGCTTTGTTCAAGCGGAATCTTTCCCAAGCGTAACGAAACCACCCATTGCTCTCCTGCAAGGGGAGCAATTCACCGCGTCACTCCGCCGGATCATAGCCCAGCTTGCCCGTCGCAGGGGGCAGCGCGGGGCCGCCCGCGGGCCCCTCGATCACCGGCCCGCCCCGCTCGTCGCCGGGGGTGTAGGTCAGCAGACGCCGGCCGAGGCGCGGCCCGATCCAGCGCTCCGCCCCCACCGCCAGGCTGAACGCCGCGGGCACGATCAACAGGGTCAGGATGGTCGACAGCGCCAGCCCGCCAATCACCGTCACGCCCATCGGGCTGCGCCACGATCCGTCGCCGCCCAGCGACAGCGCGGTCGGCACCATGCCCGCGACCATCGCCACCGTGGTCATCACGATCGGCTGGGCGCGCTTGTGGCCCGCATCCAGCACCGCCTCGCGGATCGGCACGCCCTTGGCGATCTCCTCCAGCGCGAAGTCGATCAGCAGGATCGAGTTCTTGGCGACGATGCCGAGCAGCATCAGCAGCCCGATATAGACCGGCAGCGACAGCGGATTGCCGGTGAAATACAGCGCCAGCAACCCGCCCAGTGGCGCCAGCAGCAGCGAGGCCATGTTGACGAAGGGCGGCAGGAAGCGGCGATAGAGCAGCACCAGCACCGCAAAGACCATGAACACCGCCGAGATGATGGCCGTGAAGAAGTTGGTCATCATCTCGTTCTGCATCTTGGCCTGGCCCAGCACCATCTCGCTGACCCCCATGGGCAGGGTCTTCATGATGGGCAGGTCATGGACCTTCTTCATCGCGTCGCCGCTGATGACGCCCTTGGCCAGGTCGGCGCCGACCGTGATCTGCCGCCGCTGGTTCACGCGGTCGATCTGAGTCGGCCCCGCGCCCAGGCCGATATCCGCCACGACGCTCAATGGCACTGAGCCGCCGGTCTGGGTCTGGACCGGCAGGTTCTGGATGGTCGACAGGCGGGCGCGGGCATTCTGGTCTAGCGCGACGCGGATCGGCACCTGACGATCGGACAGCGAGAAGCGGGCCGAATTCTGGTCGATATCGCCCAGCGTCGCGATGCGGATCGCGCTCGACAGCGCCTGCGTCGTCACGCCCAGATTGGCCGCGAGGTCGAGGCGCGGGCGGATGACGATTTCGGGCCGGTCGAGATTGCCGACGATGCGCGGCGCGACCAAGCCGGGGACGGTCCCCATCTGCTCGACGATCTTGTTGGCGGTATCGCGCAGCACCGCCGGATCGTCGCCGCCCAGGGTGATGGTCAGGTCGCGGCCGCTAGATCCCCAGCCGAACTGCGACTGGAAGGACACGCGCGCATCGGGGATCGCCGCCAGCTCGGGCGCCAGCGACCGTTCGAAGTCGGTGCTCTTCATCGAGCGATCCTCCTTCAGCGTCGCGACCACGCGGCCATTGCCGACGCTGGTGCGCGAATAGACCGATTCGACATCGGGCTGCTTCTTCAGGAACGCGGCGACGCGGCGGACGACCTGGTCGGTCTGGGCCAGCGTCGTGCCCGGCACCATCTCGACCTTGGCGACCGCCTGGTCATTGTCCTGCGGCGGCTGGAAGGTCTTGGGGATGACCGCGAACATCACGACGGTCAGCGCGAAGGCGGCAAAGCCGATGCCGATCACCCACAGGCGATGGTCGCGGAACCGCCCAAAGAAACGCCGCACCACCCCGCGCCGCACGCCGTCGGTCGGCCGGTCATAGCGCAGCGACCAGCGCAGCGTCGCCATATAGGCGTCCATCAGCCGCCCCTCGCCGTGACTGGCATGGCCCGCCGACTTCAGGAAATAGGCCGCGATCATCGGGGTGATCATGCGCGCCACCGCCAGGCTCATAAGGACCGAGACGACGACGGTCAGGCCGAAATTCTTGAAATACTGGCCCGGCACGCCCGGCATGATCGACACCGGCAGGAACACCGCGACGATCGCCATGGTGGTGCCCAGCACGGCCAGGCCGATCTCGTCCGCCGCATCGATCGACGCCTGATAGGCGGATTTGCCCATGCGCATATGGCGCACGATATTCTCGATCTCCACGATCGCATCGTCGACCAGCACGCCCGCCACCAGGCTGAGCGCCAGCAGCGTCATCTGGTTCAGCGTGAAGTCCAGCAGGTCCATGACCCAGAAGGTCGGGATCGCCGACAGCGGGATCGCCAGCGCCGAGATCACCGTCGCGCGCCAGTCGCGCAGGAACAGGAACACGACGATCACCGCCAGCACCGCGCCCTCGATCATCGCATGGATGGCGCTTTCATATTGCTGCTCGGTATATTTCACGCTGTTCGAGCGAAGGACGAACTTCACCTCCGGATTGCGCTTTTCCAGCGCCTTCAGCTTTTCCACCGCGCCATTATAGACGCTGACGTCCGAGGCGCCCTTGGCACGCTGAAAGTCGAAGCTGATGACCTGGCGCCCGTCGACCGCCGCCTGCGAGCGCCGCTCGGCATAAAGGTCGCGCACCGTCGCGATATCGGCCAGCCGCACGGTGCGACCGCCGCGCACGTTGATCTGGCTCTGGCCCAGATCATAGGCGTTGCGCGCATTGCCCAGCACGCGGACCGCCTGCTCGGTGCCCGCGATCTCGGCGCGACCACCGGCGGCGTTCAGGTTGGTCATGCGCAGCTGTGCGTTGACCTCGCTGGCGGTCAGCCCCTGCGCCTGGAGCTTGAGCGGGTCGAGGATCACGCGGATCTCGCGCGTCACGCCGCCGTTGCGGATGACCTTGGACAGGCCGGGGACTGACAACAGCTCCTTGGTGACATTGTTGTCGATATACCAGCTGAGCTGTTCGGGCGTCATGTTGGACGCGACCGCCGAATAGCTGGCAAGGTCGTTATCGGTCGAATCGACGCGGATCACCTGCGGCTCGAGGATGCCGTCGGGCAGCATCGAGCGGATCTGGGTGATCGCGTCGCGCGCATCGCTGACCGCACGGTCGATCGGGGTGCCGATATCGAGCTGGACCAGCGTCTGCGACTGGCCCTCGGTCACGGTCGAGGTGATCTGGTCGACGCCCTGGAGGTTCCGCAACGCCGCCTCGACCCGCTGGGTGACCTGGGTCTCCAGCTCGGTCGGCGCCGCACCCGGCTGGCTGACCACGACCACGACGATCGGGAAGTCGATGTCGGGGTCGTTGTTCACGTCCATCCGCATGAAGCTGACGATCCCCGCCAGCGTCAGCGCGACGAACAGGACGATCGGCGGAACGGGGTTCCGGATCGCCCAGGCGGAGATGTTGCGGAAACTCATGTCACTTGGCCTCCGGGCCGCCGAGGATCGGATGGACGAGCTGGCCCGCCGCCAGGAAGCCGCCCGCCGAGCGGACCACCCGCTCATTGCCGGTCAGGCCCGAGGCGATGGTGACGCCGTCGTCGGACACCTGCCCGATCTTGATGTCGCGCCGGGCGACCTTGTTGTCTGCGCCGACGATATAGACGAAGCTGCCCTTGTCGTCGCTCTGGATCGCCGAGTCCGGCAGGACGGGGGCATGGCCCGCGCCGCCGCGGATCGTCGCCGCCGCAAAGCCGCCGGGACGCAGCGCGGGGTCATAGGCCAGCGCGATGCGCGCCACGCCCTGCCGCGTCTGCGGATCGATGACCGGCGACACCTGCCACACCTCGCCCTTGAAGGTCTTGTCGCCGCCGACCGGAGTGACGGTCGCGGGCGCCCCGACGGCCAGGCCGACCAGATCGGCCTCCGCCAGCTGCGCGCGCAGCTCCATCTGGCCGCCCATCGCCATGCGGAAGAGGACGCCCGAGCCCGAGCTGACGATCTGGCCCGGCTCGGCGGCGCGGGTCAGGATCAGCCCTTCGGCGGGCGCACGGATGTCGAGGCGGCCGTTGCGCGCCTGCGCTTCCCGGAACGTCGCCTGCGCGGCGCGGACGCGCGCGGCGGCGGCGTCGCGGGTGGCGGCGCGGCGCTGGAGATCGGCCTTGGAGATGAAGCCGCGATCGACCAGCTGCTGCGCGCGGTCCAGCTCGGCCTGCGCGATCTGCTGATCCGACTGCGCGACCGCGACCTGCGCGTTCAGCGCCGAGGCGGTCTGGGTCTGGACCGAGCGATCGACGGTCGCCAGCACCTGGCCCGCGCGGACCCACTGGCCCGGTTCGACCAGGACGCGGGTGATCATGCCCCCCTCGCCCGCGACGCCGACCGGCATCTCGCGACGCGCGGCCAGCGTGCCGGTGGCCGAGACCACCCGGCTGACCGCCTGCTGCCCCGGCACGACGACGGTGATGTTGGGCACCTGCGTCCCCGCACCCGCGGCGGAGGCCGCCTCATGCTTCTTGCCGCCGAGCATGTACCAGCCGCCCAGCGCCAGCACGATCACCACCAGGGCGATGGCGATCCAGCGCCCACGCCGCGCGGGCGTCGGCCCCTCCAGCCCCAGATGCCGGCCGCCACCGATCGCCCCCGTCTCGTAATTCATGTTCGTCACCGATCCCCGATCCGCATCCTTCGTGCGCATTTTCACCCTTGGGATGCGCCATGACCCGCTGTGTTATAGAAATATATCACCATGCTCAAGCGTCTTTGCGCGATACTGGATCAAGATGGCTCAAGAATGATTCCGGCGCGTTCATCGCACGTTTTGCCGAGCCTCGCCAAAGCTTTGCCAGCTTCAAACTGCATCAACGGGAGATGATGATGAACAAAATTCTGCTTGCCGCCGCACTGGCGCCCGCCGTGCTGATTCCGGGGGCCGCCTGGGCCCAGAGCGCGTCCGTGCCGACCACGGTCGAGCCGCTGGTCCCGGCGGCGGGTGCGGTCCTCGACGTCTCGGCCGAGGGGCGGACGAGCCGCGTCCCCGACCTGGCGACGATCCGTGCGGGTGTGGTCAGCCAGGGCGCGACCGCCGCCGCCGCGCTGTCCGACAATGCGCAGCGCATGGCGCGCGTGCTGGCGGCGGTGAAACGCGCCGGGGTCGCCGATCGCGACATCCAGACCGCGACGGTGCAGTTGCAGCCGCAATATCGCTATGGCGAGAATGTCCCGCCGACCATCACCGGCTATCAGGCGACCAACACGCTCAGCATCCGTTTCCGCGACATCGCCAAATCGGGCAGCGTCCTCGACGCGCTGGTCGCGCAGGGCGCGAACCAGATTGACGGGCCCAATCTGTCGATCGACAATCCCGATGCCGCGCTGAACGAGGCGCGCACCGATGCCATCCAGAAAGCCCGTGCGCGTGCCGAGCTTTATGCCAAGGCGGCGGGGCTGCGGGTCGCGCGGATCGTGTCGATCACCGAAAATGGCCAGGATGCGGGCGGCCCCGAGCGCCCGATGATGATGCAGGCGATGGCGCGCGACGCGGTGGCCAAGACCAGCATCGCCCCCGGCGAGCGCGACGTGACGGTCAATGTCTCGGTCCGCTTCCTGCTGAACTGAACGGACGACGCCCCCATGGCCGATCGGCTTGGGGGCGTCGCTCATTCCGCCGGGACGATCCCGGCGGCAAAAACATATTGTGATACGAGAAGGGCCGCCCGGTCGCCCGGACGGCCCATTCGTTTAATCGCCCTTTGTGGGAGCGATTAACGTACCCGGCCGCGACGAACCAGGTTCACGATCGCCAGCAGGACGACGGCGCCCAGCAGCGAAACCAGGAACGACGTCAGCGTCAGTCCGGCATTGTTGATCGAACCGCCGGCAAAGATCAGGCCGCCGATGAACGCACCGACCACACCGACGACGATGTTCAGGAAGATGCCCTGCTGAGCATCGGTACGCATGATGATGCTAGCCAGCCAGCCGATGACACCACCGACGATAAGCCACAGGATAATACCCATTGTCTTTCCCTCCGTTGGGCCCGCAAGCGGGACACGGGGTTTAGACGTGCGAATGGCGTTACTTGTTCCGTACCCGTATCATCAACTCGACGCAAAAATCGATTTGTCAATATTTCTGCTGGCGTTCGTAAAGGGTGCGATAATGCTGGATGCGGGTCACGCGCAGGCCCGGCATGCCCGACCGGTCGATCGCGCGCTGCCACCCCGCAAATTCCTCGACCGACAGGCCATAGCGGTCGCACACTTCATCGACCGACAGCAATCCGCCATTGACGGCCGCCACCACCTCCGCCTTGCGGCGGACCACCCAGCGGGTCGTGCTGGCCGGCGGCAAGGTTTCGAGCGTCAGCGGTTCGCCGAGCGGCCCGATTACCTTGGCAGGGCGGATCTTCTGGTTCTCGATCATCATGCAACCTCGTCGGGGCTCCCTACCCCATATCGTCTACCAGGGAATGGGTAACACAGGCCGTTGAACACGGCTTAAAACCAACCGGTTAATTCTTCATTTACCCTGACTCCATTCGGCAAGAGCCCGTGCCATCGCCCCGTTGAACGCCCCGTCCAGCGGGGCGAACAGCGCCGGATCGACTGGCTCGCGGGTAAAGCCCGCCTGCACCGCGGCCGTATGACTGGCCGCCTGCCGCGCGGTCGCGCCGACCATCAGCACCGCCAGATCGGGCGGCAACACCGTCAGTTCAG